>CAZUZS010000198.1:0-2554 GCA_964624795.1 uncultured Calditrichaceae bacterium | reverse complement strand
CCTACGAGACAGAAACCCGTGTGGGAAAGTCTATCGTGCCTGTCGTTAAGGACATGATCGAGAGATCGGAATTTGCGGTTCTCGTTGTAACCGCGGAAGATCGCACGGCTTCCGGTAGGCTGCGACCACGACAGAATGTTGTTCACGAAGCAGGGCTATGTCAGGGAAGGTTGGGATTTGAGAGAACAGTATTGTTGGTCCAAGAGGGCGTCGAATTTCTTAGCAATCTCGATGGGCTGCAGCATATATTCTTCAAAGGCGACGATATCCACACCACGTACTGGGAATTGTCGCAAGTCCTCCGACGTGAACACCTATTGGTTTGAATGAAAAGTGAGCCCGTTCACGCTAATCGAGGGAGCTGTTTTCACGCAAAACGAGGGATGTCTGAGACGGGGAGATCGACAGACGTCGGTTTCAGCTAGAGCAGTTTAAAAAGGTATGTCGTCGTTTCGTAACCGTACAGCCGGCTATACATTGCGCCCGGTCGCCCAAACATCGTAGACGTGTACCGTAAAACCTGGACGGAGGATGCGATGTTGAAGAAACGCGCGGCGAAGCGAAGCCACGGTGAATGGGATCGTCTTGTAGATGAATGGCGCGCGAGCGGTCAGACCCAGGAGGAATTTGCTCAGGCTCGTGGTATCAATCCCAAAACATTTCAAGGACGCGTGTGGCAATCTCGTAGACGACGGGGTCTTGCGCAGATCGACGCAGTACCTTGCCAATTCGTGGAGGTAACCCCCTCGTCATCGGTCGAACCACCTGCTCGAGGAGCGTGCCGTATCACAATGAGCAATACGCAGATCGAGTTTTCATCATCTTCGGATGCGGCGTGGATTGCTGAGATCTTGTCGAGACTGGGTCATGGAAGATGATCGGCCTTCCCGGGTCGGTGAAGATTTATCTGGCGTCTGGCCCGATCGATCTACGCAAGAGCTTCAACGGTCTATCCGGCATCGTTCGAGATTGGGGACTGGATCTATTCAGCGGCCATCTGTTCGTGTTTTTCTCGCGTCGCGGAAACACTGTGAAGATTCTGACATGGGATCGCGGCGGGTTTGTCGTCTGGCACAAGCGATTAGAATTTGGCCGATACAAAATTCCCAAAATCGGCGAGGGAGACACGCGAATTCAATTGGATGCCGGGCAACTTTCGATGCTGCTCGACGGTGTTGATCTGAGCAAAGTGCGGCGCCAGAAGCGCTGGGAGCCAAAAAAATGCAAATAAAACGGATCACGCGGAGATCACGTGCTGATCTGGTTGGCTTAATCTTTTTAGATGTGAATTATACTGATGAGTGACACTTCCTGACGACATCGCCGATCTCGAAAAACAGCTGGGCCCTACAGCTCGGGCGGTCATTTCGATTCTGCGAAAGACCAACGAGGACCTGACCGAAAGCAACAAAAAACTCACCGAGGAAGTATCAAAGCTCACCGCCCAGGTAGCCAAATTTCAGAAGATGCTGTTCGGCCGGAAATCGGAGAAACTGCCGCCGATTCAGAGCGAGGTGCGCCGCGTTGTTGAGGAGGAAGAGCTCTTCGGCCAAGATAACGACGGCGATTCGGCCGCAGAACAGAATTCCATCACCGAAGAAGAGGCAAAAAAACAGCGTCGCAAACGCGGCCGGGCCAAGAGCGAGCCCAAGCGAAAGAAGAACAGAACGCTGCGAAAGAATCTACCCGTGATACGGGAGCAGGTGCTTATCAAAGCCGATGACCTTCCCGAGGGTTACACCCTCGACGATTTTCGGGAGGTCGGTAAAAACGGCGATGCCAAGAATATTGTCCGGCGCATAGAGCACGTCCGAGAGCATCTCGTCGTGGTGGAGTACGAGCTTCAGACCTTGGCGTCCAACGACAATGAGCACATCATCACTGCGCTCGCTCCCCCTTCTGTGATAGAGGGCGGACACTACGGTTCCAGCGTTTATGCCCATGACGTGGTCAGCCGCTGCGAATTCAGCTTGCCTCACAACCGCCTCGGAAAAATGCTTGGCTTTTCCGGATGCCCCATTTCTCGCAGCACCCTGACCAGCTTGTATCATCGCTCGGCGGAGCTGCTGACTCCTATTTACAACAGGCTCTTCGAGATCACCCGGCAAGACCCCTACGTCAGCGCCGATGAAACCGGGCTCGCCATTCAGAAAAAGGGCGGCTGCGCAAAAGGCTGGGTCTGGATGATGCTTTCTATCAACGCGATCGTTTACTACTTCAGCGAATCCAGAGGCGGCAAAATCGCAAAGAAGCTTCTCGGAAAAACGACCGGCTATCTCCAGATAGACGGCTACTCCGGCTACAATCAAATTTGCGATGACAAAAACGGCGGCCGTGTACGGGTGGGATGCTGGAGTCACGCGCGTCGCCTGTTTTTCGAAGCGCTCAGCGAACTGTCCCAGAACAGAACGGTGCTGGAATGGATAGTCGAGCTGTATCGAATCGAATACAAAGCCGCCGAGCTGGATATCCTCGGAACAGCGGACCATCTTGCGCTCAGACAAGAATATGCCGTCCCCATTACGGACAAGATCTACGAGTGGATAATGGAAAA
>CAZUZS010000197.1:0-2609 GCA_964624795.1 uncultured Calditrichaceae bacterium | reverse complement strand
CTCGATATGGTTCGACAGGCTCACCAACCGTGGTTCGATGAACTCACCAACCTTATCCCGGTCGGCGACCGGACACAATTATCAATCATCAATGACTATTGATCAATGGCTAATAACAAATATCTTTGGAAGGATGCCCGCAAGCCCTCAACGGGAGCGCGCATGGTGGAACAGAATATTGTAGGCTGCTTTGCTTAAATACCTTACATCGGTCATAACAGGGTGTTTTTCCTTGGCCAGCAGGTAACGGCGTTCGCTTTCCACGATTTCATCGAACGAATTTGGCATATCCGCATAATACGGCGGCACCAGGCCCGGCTTAAAGCGGATGCGCAGGTCCTGCAGGTCTTTGGGATAGAGGCTGAAATAGTGCCGGCTTAACGCCCGCACACCCACCAGGTTAAGATCGCCTCGCAGGTAATTAACCACCTGCGGCAACTCATCGATCCACAATTTGCGAAACAGCTTTCCCCATTCGGTGAGCCGGAAATCGTCATGGAACTTGCCGTTATCCTGCAGGTTGTGATGCTCGTAAACATACTCCTGCACATATTCGGAGTATGGATGCATGGTGCGCAGCTTGTAGATTTGCACAATATCCCCGTTATACCCCACCCGCTGCAAACGGATAACCGGGCTGTAAGACGGGTTGCGGTCGAAAGAAGGTGTTTTCACCTTCTGCGCGATATAATAAAGGCTGTAGCCGATTTCGCGCAGCGCAACTACTTTAAAGCCGCAAAAATAGAGACGCCCCAATAGCTCCGCTTTGGAAATGACCCGGTTCTTCCCCCCGCTTAATACAAAATAGAGCTTTTTCACAACCGGCAGCTTGGGCAATACCCGGGCGTAGATAAAATTGAGATAATAGAGCGGACGCGCCAGGTAGCCGGGATATTTCTTGATAAACAGCTTGTGGTAGGTGTGGATGGTGTCCGCCCGGCCCACAAAGTAGCCTCCGTTATAAAACTTGCGGTGAACTTCCAGAAAGTAACGGTTAATATAGCGGAAATCGTTCACGCGGTGCAGATTGATAAAGAGATCAAGAGAGTTATCATCCAGGTTCTCGATATTAAATTCGGTATGGGTGCTCAACACAGCCGTCTCGTCGCGATCTATCTTTTCGGTGTTGATATTCTCGCGGATAAGTTCGAAAAGACCGGGATTCAGCTTCAGATACTGGTTTTCCAGCTTCTCCGTTACCGGCTGGACCGGCCGGTTGTGGTGATTGTTCCCGTTGCGATGAGCAAATTCCAGCTTCTCCTGGCGTAACGCCTGGCGCACCCCTTCCACCGTCTCCACATCGCCCTGGCGGCCGTTCCGCCGGTATATCGCCAGGTAAAAGAATGTGAATGCCGCTTCCAGGAAAGGCAGCAGCAGATAAGTGCCGAATATCTGTCCGCGGGAGTAGTCGAACAGCCGCAAGCCGAACACGACTACCGACATGCTGGCCGCCATGATGGCCGCCGATTTGAGATGCGGCGATATGGCATAAACAAAATTCCGGTACACATTCCGTTCAAATTTGCGTGTAATAACACCGCTAACCAGCCAGAATGCATACATCAACATCAGCAGTATATCGTAATTCTCCAGCAGGCGAATATGGCCGCGCTTGATGTAGTTGACGACAAAAAAGGAAAAATTGAATATCAAAAAATAAGTAATAAACAGCTTGGCGGAGATTCGCCTCCAGTGGATATGAACATCGTTCCCGCGGTTCAGCTCAACCAGCTCGTTTCTGCCGCCCACGATGTAATAGATTGAGAAAACAGTGCCCTCCAGCGACGCCAGCAGCAGGCAGCTTCCAAATACCTGCAGACGGGAAAAAGCGGGCAATCCCATAAGCACCAGCATCAGCGACATGGCATACAGGATAAAAATATTGCTTTGCAGGATGATGAGCAGGCTGTGCGGCAGGTCGTGATAATTGTGAATACGAAATTTCCCCACCACCAGTGAAATGACCAGCCACCACCCCAGGAAAGAGAGCAACAGTTTCCAGTAGGGCATGGTGAGATCCAGCGTATCCCGTTTCAAAAAATAGATAAACAGGAAGGCGAACAGCGCCAGGGCCGCGTCCACAGCAACAAAAATGCCCGATAATTTCCGTCTTCGTTTCTGTATCACTGGTTCCTGATATTCCCCGGGTTTTGAGTATTTGGTTCGAACGGCTCACCGACCAACTGACTGGCAGGACATGAGCGTGCAGGTATAAAGGCATAGGGGCACAGGGATATTGAGGAATGGTTGGCGACAGGCACATGCGGAAGAACCGTTTTTGCTATCCGCCACTGTGAAGTCATGCATTTACCCTGGACGTAACCGCCGGTATCTGCGCCAGGATGTGAACGATTGTGGATGCGAAAGAACTGCACTTCTACCTCATATTCTGCTAAAACAACTGCCTTGCTGCTATACGCCCTTTGGTTAACCGCGCCGGTCATTCCCTTAACAAACCATCGGCGTTCGGGCGGTGCTATCACTCAAATTCCTTTTTGGGTTTCATCTTCCTGATGTGTGATGCAAATTATCGGAAATTTAACAGATTAGTTGAGTGATCAATATCTATTTTTTTAAATATTCATATAAAATAAGCGAGGAGCATGGGG
>CAZUZS010000196.1:0-2618 GCA_964624795.1 uncultured Calditrichaceae bacterium | reverse complement strand
TGTCCGTTGCTGTTGTCGGCTTGTGTCTTTATATCACCTGTGCTTAGTGCATTTGTTATCATAGTGTCTCTCCTTCATAGTATCCTACAACAATAAGATACCCGGTGCTTCCTGCACTATGGTTAGCTGCCCAGATGCTTTCTAATGAGATAGGATAAACCCAGTTATTCTGGCTGTAACTAGCTCCTACGCTTAATTCGAGTTCCTGTCCGTTACGGTCTCCAATATCCACACCAAATGTTTGACATTGCATATCCATACCATACAGAGCAACAGGTCGCCGGGAGAGTACACTAAGAGGTTTTCCAGTGTCATCTATTTCTATTTTAGCATAGAAAAAATTAAGAGGTTTAGTAGGCATTTTTTTACCTCCTAAACTTTAGATTTGTTGAATTCTGATTTCTGCGTCTTTTGGAATCATACCAATAGGCGAGGGTATTCTTCCTACGGTTGTAGCACCAAGTCCAGCGTTAAAGAGTTCCACTCCGACATCTTTACCGTTCATAAGGATTTTGTATCGAACCACAGTACCACCAGTTGCTGTTACTTTTGCATCAGTGATAAAACAATTCTGACGTGCTTTAAAATAACTGTCATCACCCCATTGTTTCCAAGTAATATAATGAAGTGTGGTATCGTCACAGTCCCCTATTTCTTGTTGAACAGTTCTTCCAGAGCTGTCTGCTAGTGTTATTAAAATATCATGTGCCGCCATTTAATATCACTGTCCTAGAATCCCAGAACCACCATTTCCACCCATACCGGGTGCAAATCGGTTAACAAGGTCATTTCCGAGACCAATAGCCCCGATTGTTTGTAATGTTTTATTGTTGCTGAACATACCATATCCTAGTATGGCGATGTCATCAACAAATGGTATATTAAGATACCGTGTGGCTAAACCACTAACTGCTCCAGCAATAAGCCCACCAACGAGGGCTTGATTTCCTAATTTCATACTTGTTTGTCTCCTAGTTGTACGCTTTGAACTGGTTCTTTTATAGGTTGTCCGTCTCCTACGGGTAGAGGTTTTAATTCTCCTAGAAGGTCGTCTAGTTTTACCTTTTGCTTTTTTGTATTCACGCCAACCTTTTTTAAAACCCATCTTAGCGTATTTTTTAGGAAGTCCTTTTCGAGCCATGATTATACTTCCTCAATGTATAATTATGTACATCAAGGGTTAAATAGTTTCTGTTGTTTTTTCTTACAGAGGTTACAATATGGGCAGCCATCTTCCTTATGATACCGGGTTTCGTGCATCCGGCAATAACTAAGTTTTTCCAATACATCACTCTCCAGTTCAAAATAATTTTGGTAATCTGTTCTATGAATGCAATCACAACATGGATACTCGTCATAATATTTTCCAAATTGTTTGCAAGTAGAACATATTTTCATTTAATCACCGAGTACCTTTATTTGTTGTTGTTCATCCCCACCTTTTCCACTGGTAAGACGACCTATTACCTGTTGCACCAGTTCAGGATTATTTTTAGCAGCGTTACTGATAATATCTGTTAGCCAATCACTGGAATCATCATCCTCATCTTTGTTCATATATCGGTCTATGGAATAGCTGACTAAATCACTTATATCATTATTAGCTGGCTCGGATGCAACACTTCTAGTTTTTCCTTTTAATCCTAGTTCCTTTTCTAATTGTTTGAGTTTAAGGTTCTCTACTTTTATCTGTTGTTTGAAATTCATCTTTTTAAAATAATTCCGTAGATTAGCTTGACTTATGAGATAAATACCTGCTAAGGAAAGAATTGATATAGCTATGAATACCCAATCACTTGGCATAATTACTTCACCTTCCTTATCATAAAAACATCCCATCTAAATTCTTTATTCAATAGATACATCCTTACAATATCAAGGTAGTTATCATTATTCAGATTATCTGGTATTGTTGCAACTCTAGTACCATGGTTATAAACATCCTCTGCTAAAACACCTCTTTGCTGTTCGTTTTTTGTATCTATCAAAATTATTTCTTTCATCTAGTTACACTCCTTTGATATTATATTTTTTTTCTAAATCATCAATAGATGGTTTTTTAGTTGTTTTTTCTTCCTTAACTGGCTCTGCTGTCTCCTCTAGCATCATTATATGCCGTATCATATAATTGATGGTCTCAGAAAGATTTTTATCCTTGTTTTTTCTTTGCATAGCTTCTAAGAAAGCTAAATATCTGCGTTCTATCATTAACTGAACACGTATTTTCATAATTTTTTTTCCTCGGCTTCATTTTTTTTAATGATTAGTAATACTACTACTATTATATACCTTTTTATTAAAAACTGTTTTAATAACTATACGTTAATAATAATAATAATAATAATAATGAATAGTATATTGCCGATAATTAATAGATATGATTATCAAAAAACAGTATCATGTTAGTGTTTATCATTGAAAAAAAGAAAAAAAGTGTTAGGATTGCGTAATTTACACGTTTACCCTAGGTTTTTGATGTTCATTCGTCTAAGTATATACCCAATTTTTCAGGGTTCTTTTTTCCATCTTTGATAAGTTCTGCTTTTAACCCATCAGCTGAATAATATTTGTCCTTGTAACAATAAACATCATTTTCATGGAGCAAATCACCGTCTTCT
>CAZUZS010000195.1:0-2641 GCA_964624795.1 uncultured Calditrichaceae bacterium | reverse complement strand
ACAAATACCCGGCTTTTTGGAAAGCCCTGAAGGGCTTGGGATTCGTTTTGGTTCTGCTTAACCCCCGGCATGTCCCATAGGGATTCCTTCGGAAAATGCCGGGGCTAACCATCATAATTTCTTCCTTAAGTAAGGAAATAATCCTTTTGATGGGAAAATGATAGCGGTTAACCCGGACGTTTGCCGAAAGCATTCTTAACGGGATTATTCGGGGTTGTTCCTGAGTGCATGAAAACCGGTCATTCTTCCCCGTTTTTCATCCCACAGACTAAATCTCAATGAATTGATGCTTTTGCGCAGGGTGAGCGGCTTTACCTTCCGGAAAAGCGGCACCTGGTCCTGGCACTCCTGCAGACGGTAATTGGGAATACGTGATTCCAGGTGATGAATATGGTGCAGTCCGATATTCCCGGTAAACCATTGCAGGATTTTTGGCAATTTGTAATAAGAGCTGCCTTCCAGTGAGGCGCGCACGACGTCCCAGTCCTCCTGCCGCGCCCAGTAAACTTCCTCGTACTGGTGCTGCACATAAAACAACCATACGCCCGCTGCACCGCCGAACAACAAGATGGGAAGCTGGATGAGCAGGTAAGTTTTCAACCCTATGGTAAAGCCGGCCACCAGAAGTATGGCGGCAATGCCCAGGTTGGTTTGGAGAACACTTCGGCGCTCCTTTTTTGAAGCGCCGGCGGAGGGAAATCGCTGGGCGATTAAAAAGAGATAAAACGGGCCCAGGAGAAACAGGACAAGAGGATTGCGGTATAAGCGATAACCCAGTTTTTGGCGGAAAGAGGCCGATCGGTATTCCTCGACCGTCATAGTCCAAATATCCCCGGTGCCGCGCTGGTCGAGATTTCCGGAGTTGGCGTGGTGCAGCAGGTGGTCGTGCCGCCATTTATAATACGAGGTGAAAGTAAGCAGCCCGGTAAAGTAGCCGGTGATTTTGTTGGCCCTGCGGGAAGGGAAGAACGAGCCGTGGCAGCAATCGTGGAAAGCGATGAAGTTACGCACCAGAAATCCCCCGGCCAGAAGTGTGAGGGGAAGAACCTGCCAGAATGCTGCGCCCCTGTGAAAAAGGTAAATCATCAGGGCCCAGAGAAGGACGTATGGAACCAGGGTATTGACAAGCTGCCAGGCCGCTTTTCCGCTTTGCGATGTGCGAAAACGAAGAAGCGTTTCATTTAAGCGTTTTATTTTATCTTTTTCCCTGCTGAAGGGTTTCACTGCTATTTCCATCATTCTCTCTCCCGTATATTTCCGGTTGAAACCGGCTGCCCGTAAATTAACGGAATAAGTTAGGGAAATCTCAGGAGTAATAGTGTAAAAGTAATGTAATATCTTCCCGTGGTCCGGGAGCGGCGGACCCGGGATTGGTCATGTTGAACTTGTTTCAGCAGCTATTCTTCCTGGTGCCGGAATTGATCATAAGATTTCTCCCTTCGGTTGGCACATGGTGCTCCCGCTGGGAAAATGACAGACCACAAGGAGGGAATTGTGTGGATAGCTGGTTAGCCCGGACATTTATGTCCGGGATGAATGATCCATTTCTTTTGATTCCAGGCCATTCATGGCCTTATGATACCGGCAAGCTCTGAAGGACTTCAGATTCGTTTTGGCTTTCCTTAATCCCCGGCATGTCCCATAGGGATTCCTTCGTAAGAATGCTGCAGCCTGTCAGGATACCGGGGCTAACATGATCATTATATTTAGGGATATTTAAAAACAAAATACCATGTTTGCCTATGAAAAAGCAAAAATAGTGTGCTATATTATTAATGTTGAATAAATCATGGTAGCTCACTATGGAAATTGTATTCTCTAAAAACGGCATACCAATTAGATTGACTGATGAAAGGCTTCAACACGTGGCGCAAACACATCCTGAAATGAAAGGGCAGAGCCAAAGGATTTTGGATACAATCAAACGACCTGATATGATTCTGCTTGGAGATTTTGGTGAATTGATAGCAATCAGATCTTTTGAAAAGAGTCCGGTCTCGGATAATAAGTTTCTCCATGTCGTATACAAGGAGGTTGGAAATGAGGATGGATTTCTGATAACGGCTTATTATAGCCGAAAATATAACAGGAGGAGAATAGTTCTTTGGAAACCTTAAAAATATTAGAGAAAAAAGAAAATCTGCAATGGGACTATGACGCCGAAGCAGATGTGCTATATATTTCGATTGGCACACCCGAACCAGCCGAAGGTGTTGATATTGGAAGCGGCGTTATCGTGCGCATTGATCCGGCATCCGATGAGATTGTCGGCTTTACCATCATAAATCCCCTGAAAAGAACATTGGAAGAATTAAATGTGCTTAATCAATAGGGAATTGTTGAATTCTCCTGACTTTCCAATGGTATTATTTACGGATTACTTTGAAAAATGATAGCTGGTTAGCCCGGACGCTTGCCGAAGGCATTCCTACGGGATAGTCCGGGGATAAAGAGCGCCATGCTCTTTGAGGATGCCATTCATGGCCTTTTGATTTAGAAAGCCCTGAAGGGCTTGGGATTTGTTTTAGCTTTTCTTAATCCCCGGCATGTCCCTTAGGGATTCCTCCAGAAAATGCCGGGGCTAAGCATATAGATTTCTCTCTGCGATCGAACTGACATTTGGGACGAGTGGGATTGTGAA
>CAZUZS010000194.1:0-2727 GCA_964624795.1 uncultured Calditrichaceae bacterium | reverse complement strand
GGACTGTTAAATAAAGCTTAACCATTGAATTACCTCAATCTATGACATATAAACAAGCACAGTTTAGCCGGCTCCGCGACTTGGTATCTCACTCAGCTTTTAACCCGTCCAAAACCTGGAGCAAAGAATATTTATCATCCCAATCAGGCCAATTCCTTCACTCAATTATTGAGTCAACAAACACTGCGGGCGCATCCGATCCTAATTGTATTTATAAAAACCTTCTTTTTTCAGAATTAGCTGCCATAAAGTATAAAAAAAAAAGCAAATATGTCAAGAGAATTTTTTATCATTTTATAAGACCACACCAAATAAATGGTAGCAGATGCAATATCATTTCGAAGGGGAAGAAGCAAGAAATCTTTACCAATGGACATTCAAAGATTTCATGGCATAATCCCTGGCATTGCCATCACCATGATGCAACATGTCGCCTTCAATCGGCACACTGCGCTCCCCATTTCGAAGGAACCACTATGCGGCAGGTAAATAACATTAATGAGCCAATTGCTACCTATATGTAGGATCCGCAAACCAGTTGCAATTCCGATTGTTTTGAATTACTCCCATTTGTATTTTGAACTCCGTTTTGGTAACCGGAGAAGACATGAGCCGTCCAACTATTCACCTCATCTGCAACGCCCACCTGGACCCGGTGTGGCAGTGGCGCTGGGAAGAAGGCGCTGCCGAAACGCTTGCTACTTTTCGCAGTGCAGTCGAAATATTGCACGAACATGAGCATTTGATTTTCAATCACAACGAAGCGGTGTTGTATCAGTGGGTGATGAAATATGATCCCGGCCTCTTCAAAGAAATCCAAAAACTGGCGGAAGCCGGGCGCTGGTTCATCAGCGGCGGCTGGTATCTGCAGCCGGATGTCAACCTGCCGGGAACCGAATCGCTGATCCGCCAGATCTATTTCGGGCGCCGCTTTTTCAAAGAACGTTTTGGCGTGGAACCGCAGATCGCTTACAATTTCGATTCCTTCGGCCACAGCAGCGGCCTCCCCCAGATACTGGTTCAGGCCGGCTACAAAATGTATATCCACATGCGTCCGCAGCAACCGGACCTGCCGCTGCCGTCCGACCTTTACCGCTGGCGTGGAGTGGACGGTTCGGAAATCCTGGCTTACCGGATTTCGGTCGGTCTCTACCACACCGAATACGAAAACATGGAGCAGCGGCTGAACGAGGGTGTGGAGCTCGCGCTGGAATTAAGCCGTGACGTACCGGTGTTCTGGGGAATCGGCAATCACGGCGGCGGCGCCACCCGGCAGGATTTGAAAATTATCGATAATTTTATTGCGCGTGAAGAACGGGTGGAGATCGTTCACAGCACCCCGGACAGGTTTTATGCAGCGGTTAGGCATCTGGCCGGCGAAGCGCCGGTTTTCGAAGGCGGATTGCAACGGGTATTCACCGGGTGCTACACATCCATCTCCCGCCTCAAACGGGCGGCGCAGAAAAGCTTGCATGAGTTGCTGCAGTCGGAAGCCCTGCGTACCGCAAGCTGGTGGCTGCTGGGTCAGGACTACCCGCAAGCGGAGCTGGATGAGGCCTGGCAAAATCACCTGTTCAACGATTTTCATGATATTCTTCCCGGTAGCTGCACCCAACCGGCGGAGCAGGATGCGTTGGCACTCTATGGAAAGGTGTCGGAATCGGTGCGCCAGATGCGGTTAGCGGCGGCAACCGCTTTTGACAGCGGGGAAATCAAAAATCTCTATCTGCCTGTGACGGTTCTGAACAGCAATCCGGGCCTGACCAGCGTCCCGGTGGAAGTGGAATTCATGATCTCGCACCGGCCCAAGTGGCACGGCATCTGGCACATGAAGCTTTTTGATAATGAGGGGAAGGAAATTGCCTGCCAGGAGGAGCAGCCCGAAGCCCTGCTGCCGTTCAACGGCTGGCGAAGAAAAATATGTTTTATGGCAAACCTGCCCTCCATTGGCGCCGCGAATTACCACCTGGAAGCTATTAAAGGAGAAAAGAAAACAGAGGCAAAATCGCCGGCTGTCCATTTTGAAATCAATCCGAAAACGGGACTGGTCGATCAACTGTTTTTCGAAAATCAAAATTGTCTGGCAGGCGCTCTTCTCAAACCGCTGGTGGTGGAAGATAGCGGCGATTCGTGGGGAACCAACTGCTGGAGCTACCGCAATATTTTAGGTGAATTCGAGACAGATCCGAACATTTGCCGGATTATTGAAGAAGGTCCTGTTCGCACCATTCGCCAATCCGTTCACACTTTCCGGCACAGCAAAATTGTGCTGGATACGATTGCTTACACCGACTGGCCGGTGCTGGAATTCCGCCTGCGGGTTCACTGGAATGAGGAGCGCAAGCGGTTGAAACTGTCTTTCCCCACCATTTTTAAAAATGAAAGCGTGCTGTGCGAAATTCCCGGCGGCGTTATAGAGCGACCCGCCGACGGCGAGGAGCATGTGCATGGCCGCTGGCTGCTGTTGAGAGGGAAAGGAGAAGACAGCGAAACCGGGATGGCAGTGGTCAACAGCGGGCAAAACGGATTTGACTGCCGGGACGGCGAGCTGCGGCTCTCCGTACTGCGCAGCGCCGCCTACTGCCATGAGCAGGGATTCAAATTAGATGAATATCCTGCACGCAAATACATGGATCAGGGTCTGCACGAAATCCGGCTGCTGGTTGCGGTCGGCAAGTTCTGCGAATTGCGGAAATCGGTGTCGGCTCTGGCAGACTGGCTGAGCGC
>CAZUZS010000193.1:0-2776 GCA_964624795.1 uncultured Calditrichaceae bacterium | reverse complement strand
GCAGACTGTGGAACACAGTGGTGTCTCATTCCGCAATTTCTGTTTGAAGCTGAAAATTAGGCGTTGAGATAATCTAAGCGCGGGAAAATTACGTAAAATTTAAATAAATGAAACATCAGGCGGAGAAGCACCATAAATTCTTTCGCCGGGTCGAATAATGCTCCGAGAAGAGATCATTCTAAAATGAATGAGGATTTTCGGCTGGACGACATTGAGAGGGCGTCAGGTATCGCAAAGAGAACAGTGGTGAAAAATCTTAGCAAAACAAGCATCCGGAACAAAGGATTACTTTTCATTGTGCTGATATTACTGCCGGCAATCAATTTCATGATGTGCTCCCATTCCCCGCTCCCGGAACGCACGGTAAAATTTGTCGTCCTTCTGAAGGCCCCGGCGATCGGTCAGCAGGTTTACCTGACCGGCAATACTCCCCAATTAGGCAACTGGAATGCTGATGCCGTGCCGATGTCCCGCCAGTCTGATTCGCTTTGGACAGCAAATCTTTCTTTTCCAAAGGGGCAAAAGATTGAATTCAAGGTGACTGCCGGTTCGTGGTGGAGCGAGGCCCTCAATAAAGACGGGAAAACCTTTACCAATCTTCGGTTTAAAGTGGCAAGCGACACTGTTGTTCAGATTACCGTCTATGACTGGCTCAACATTATGAAAAACGGGCGGCCTATTCTAACAGCCAGGCGTTTCCTGCCGCAGCGGCAACCATTGACGCTGAACAGCCTCTGGCGATACCATCCTGGTGATAATCCTGCCTGGGCAATGCCAGCTTTCGATGACAGCAGTTGGGTCGTGACCGACCCTTATATTCGCTGGACGCAGCCTTCCCAGCCGAGGTGGGAAGGCATTGGCTGGTTCCGTTTCCACATGTATGTCGATTCTTCGCTGTGGAATCATACCCTGGCAATCCGCATTGATCAGATGGGCGCATCGCAGGTTTACTACAACGGGCGGCTCCTTTATTCAACCGGCACGATCGGATCGCCGGCAGCCAACATTAAGCCCGATGCCGGCTCTGGCTGGCGAAAAATCAGGATCGATCCGAAGTACGAGCAGCTCATCGCGGTGCGCTACGCCAACTTCGACTGGAAAAAACAGGCCGGGATGGGCTTCGAGCCGGGCTTTCTCATCACCCTGGCCAGCCTGGGCCACGCATTCCAGGCGGGGCGCGTCGTAAGAACAACCACAACGCATCAAATGGTTTTTACCCTGATTCCGTTGGTTTTGGCCTTCCTCCATTTTACCCTCTACGGCTTTTTCCGCAAGCAGCGCCAGAATCTGTTCTACGCCGTCTGCATGTTGGGTTTTGCCGGCATAACCTATTTCCATTATGAGCTGAATTTGATCAGAAGTGTCACAAACCTGATCCTGTTTGCAAAACTGAATTACTTTTCAATTACTTTGGCAGTGTTCTTCGGATTGCTGACCGTCTATGAAATGAATTATGCGAAATTGCCAAAAAGAACTTGGGGATTCCTGGCCTTTTTTATTGTCCTGAGCCTTGTTATCACTGCAGGATTTAACATCAATTATGTATTGGCGTTGAATTATGTATTCTTTGGTTTCACGTTGCTGGAAGTCATTTTTAGCGGGTTCAGCCGGCACACCAGGCAGCACAGGGGCGGCGGATTGCTGCTGGCTGGCTTTCTAGCTATGGCGATATTTATTGTACTCCAGATTCTCGTGGATTACGCAGTTCTCGGCAGCGTATTCGGAGCACGCCAGGTCTATGTCTACGGAATGATGTGCCTGGCGGTGTCGATGTCTGTTTTCCTTTCCTACAACTTTGCTAATGTGAACAAGGATCTGGAAGTGCAATTGGTTAACGTCCGGCAGTTGTCCGCGAAAACGTTAGAGCAGGAACGCAATGCGCACAAGCTGGAGCTGGAGCGACAGGCCATCGCGCTGGAAAATGATCGCAAGAATAAGGAGATGGAATCGGCCCGCGAGCTCCAGCTCTCCCTTCTTCCCAAAGAAGTTCCCAGCATCGCCGGTCTGGATATCGCCGCATTCATGAAAACCGCAACCGAAGTGGGGGGCGATTACTACGATTTTTTCCTTTTGGGAGACAACACCCTCATGATCGCGCTGGGGGATGCCACCGGCCACGGCCTGAAAGCCGGGAACATGGTCACCGCCACCAAGGGTCTGCTCAACATCCTTTCCGGCACCGCCAGGGTGGAGGACATTCTGCATTCCGCCAACCGCGCCATCAAGCAGATGAATCTGCACATGCTGACCATGTGCCTGGCAATTGCCCGCATTGAGGGCAACCGGCTGGAATACAGCTCGGCCGGCATGCCGCCGCTGCTGGTGTACCGGGCGCAGAGCGGGCAATGCGAGCAGCATATTCTGAAAGCCATGCCGCTGGGAGCAGTCACGCATTTTCCGTATACCGGCACTTCGCTAATGCTTGCTCCCGGCGACGTTGTGGCAATGACCAGCGACGGTCTGCACGAGCTGTTCGATGAAAGGCGCGAGACTTACGGCATTGAGAACATCATTGAATCCCTTAAAAAGCACGCGCAAAAGCCGGCAGAGGAGATCGTCCGCGGTCTTTACGAAGACGGGCAGGTTTGGGCGGGCAATGCACCACTGGCAGACGATTTAACCATGGTCATTATCAAAGTGACCGGCACACAGGTTTCAGATTTGGCAGAAAAGCATGGAACCGGGATTTAAGACAATCAATTGCAGCGGTGATGATTTGTTTAACCGGATGCTCTGGTTTGCCATGAACGAAAATAAGCCGTATCCCGAAAAAATA
>CAZUZS010000192.1:0-2823 GCA_964624795.1 uncultured Calditrichaceae bacterium | reverse complement strand
CTATCCCATATGGCGGTAACACATTTTTCCAAAGCCCGGATATAAAGACATGGGCAGAAAACCGGCGATAGCCTTCACCATCGAATATGTAAATCTATCCTCCGGGAAGCTGATATCAGATTTAGAAGCCCTATAGTTATAATAATGTTGTATGTCGGTTATGTGCGCTCCCCAGTGATTTTTGAATGCCATTAATTCTTTATTTTCAGGCGAGGTTCTGCCAAAATCAAAAACCGAATATCCCTCCGCTTTTGAAATGGTAATGGCGTTCCAAAACAAGAAATGATTGGGGCTCAGGTTCTTGTAACTGCCATCAGACTCAGCAAATTCTACCGAGACCCGATTTTTATATTTAAACATGATAAGCGCCGCAATGGCGGTCTCTTCGTGTTCTGCCAGCAGCAACGATACCTTTCCGGAGGATTGAAAAAGCTCCCACATAATTTTGAAAAAATGAAATGGCATTGGAGGTAATCGAATTCTTTTCCGTGTAATAAGATAAAGGGAGTAAAATTGTTCTAAATCCCGGAGACTGTTACCAACCTTTAATCTCAAGCCGCTTTTCAGGGAGCGGGTGATTCTTTGCCTGACGCAAGTACGATGAAATCTCTTTTTGATTGACTCTAAATCATCATTTAGTTCCAAATAGTGATTTTTATAAGTAAGATGTGCTTTAAACCTCTCATCTTTCTTTACCCCAATGGAATTGTAACTTCTTATTTCAATAAATGAACATTTGTGGCTGTCAGCCAACTGAATCGCACAATCGGCAATAACCCGTAAATCGTCTTCGTGGTAATAAAGAGGATCACAAAGCGTTCCAAAAGGAATACTGACAAGCCGTTTGCCCGTTAGAAAACTGTTCACCTCAAATATTGGCAACCCTGCGCAAATCTCATTATTCGTATTACTTATTTGGGCGATGCAGAAACCCTTTATATGCGAAAAGGATTTTTCCAGGAGAAGTTTCCATGCCGATAGATGATATATCCAACCGTTGGGATGCATTTCCACAAATCGATCCCATCGCTCGTCTTCCAGCGAATCCACAAAGACGATTTTTCCGTTTCCCATTTACTCCCCCTTTCGGATGAGCTTCATGCTGATTCATAACAGGATTTGCTCTTAATCCGTCTGGCAATTCTCCATACAGCATAACCGCATAGTTAATATCATTCCTTATATCCTGATTTGCTCCCAATAGAAGCAGTTCTTCCTTTAGTTTTCCCGCCCCGGGGAAGTCCTCCCGAATCAATTTGGGAAATCGATATTCCAATATCTGCCTGAATATTCCCTGACCTTCATAAGGATATATTGCCGGTTCTTCCGCGCAGGGGATACCACATTCCCCTTTCTGCGGAAGAGGTTTTGTCAAATTTGATTCCTGTGAAACTACCAATATTGCCGGATTTTGAACAGAGACAATCCATTACTTCAAAAAAGATCCTTTTATATTTCCGTTATGCAGGGCTGCAGAGTTAAATTTTGTCGAAAAGTCAGACCTTGCTAAGCCAAATTTCTCTCCACCAATGATGAAGATTTTTGGAACAGCCAAATGTGCAAATCCCAAAGCATTTAACCTCTTCCAGCAGCACCGTATTCTTCATTCTCATCATGTGACCACTTTCCTCAGAAATCGCAAAATCTAACCTTTGCCATACCCTGAATTTCTTTCCGCAAAAAGGATACATTTCAGGGATAAACGCTAATCCACGGTTTTTCCCATTCTTATCCAGTGTTTTCCTGATCTCTTCTTTACTTTTTACCTCAACCCAATCCCCCGGCTGCAGATTTAACGATTGACTTGGAGTCTTCAAACGATCAGTTATTAAAATCTTGCAGCTCTGGCTTTTCGAACCTTTAAATAATTTAGGAATAATATAGGTTAAGAAATCCAAAAGGAATTTCCCGAATTTTCGATTTCCCGTTAATAATTCTTTTAATAAATGATATATTTTTGAAAATCCTTTCATTTCAGTAGCTGCCCGCGACAATTGGGTAGATTGGCAAATATACCTGTTTTCTTTCTCATCGAATGTGATGTAGGGGTTCGCATCTTTAGCCGGCGCTTTGGCCACCTGAATCTTGCCAGAGGTATCCGAACACGGTTTTAGCCATTCCTCTTTCCAAAAAATAGTACAGGACTTCTGGCAATTGTCATGACCGGATCCGTCGCAATACACTTTATCCAGGGTAAAGGTACGCGTTAATGAACTCATCCTTTTCCCTTCTACGCAGACATAATTCACAAGTTTATGGATCCTAAATCTCCGACCACAATACTTTAGCATTTCCGGCATAAAGGGCATATTGTTTAATTGCCCCTTTTCATCCAGGGTTTTTCGGATTTGGCTGTATGGAAGCACCTCAACCAGGTCGCCCCGGCGCATATTGCCGTTATAATATCTCCCAAAAATTGAGATCATTTTTTTTCCCGGTCTGCTAAAAATTTATCATTTTGCCATACCCATTTCTTTGTCAATCGCTGTCATGCTAACGATCTCTCTGCTTTTTTTCAGCAATCAATTTTGGCCTCGATTTTAATCAAATACTTTTGTAACAAGCACTTTCGCGTATTATGCTTTTCACAGCTTGCGTGGCTTACATATCATAGCGCCGTTGCGGGATGAACGATAAAAAAACCAGGTTTATCAGAACACCTTTGTTTCGCAGAAAAAGATCAGCAATATAGCTGCGTCTTTTATCTTCTTGTTCAGTCAAATTTTCTTTTTTTTGATGAAGTTGTCAAGCGAAAAGTGGATTTTCTGGTAAATTCCCACCCGAGGGCGGAATGCTCCTTACCCTTCCCCCCGCCCTTCCCTT
>CAZUZS010000191.1:0-2832 GCA_964624795.1 uncultured Calditrichaceae bacterium | reverse complement strand
CCGAATGAAAACCGGAAATGACGCAATTTCCCTTATCGCACTGTTCCTTTGCCCAGGCAAGCGCTTTTTCTTTGATGTGCTCCGGATAGTTACGGGAGCAGAAGAAGGCGATCTTGTGAAGGTGCAAAAATTCCCGGTTGCCAACAATTTTGGGATTGGTTAACATGCATTTAATTTAGAACAATTTTGATAAAAATCAACGGGATTATGCACGCTATTCCTGAATTTTGACAGGATTAACAGGATCAACATGATGAAAAAGGATTTCAAATCCAGTAGATCACCGTGAATTTTTAATTCATTCAAATTATTCATAAAATAGACTTCCAAAATCATTTCGCAATTTTTAGTCACCTTGCTGCAACATATAAACGATTGCATGACTCAAAAACTCGTCCTGTTAAGAAAAAGGAATGCACTTGCTTCGATGCAAGGAAAATGAGGCAGTAAACCAGCATTAATTCTATTCCACAAGCCAGCCTGATAGACATAATCTTATCCTGCATATCTTGTTGATCCGGTCAGAATTTCTAATTTCTCCCCTGAATTCCGGTGCATTTCCGTGGTTGATAAAAAAGATGTCGGGGAAGGGATTCCCCTCCTAAACGGTAGTTTGAGAATAGGATTTCAGGAAGCAGCTTCCTCGCTGAAGTGGGCGCTCAATTTCTCCGCCACATTTTTGGGCAGCTTGCCTTTTTCAATGAGCTCTTGCAGTGAGGCCTCCCTGATTTTCTTGTAGGATCCAAATGTTCGCAGCAAATTTTGTTTCCTCTGCTGACCAATTCCGGGAACATCATCCAGCGGGGAGCGCATGGTTCTCTTGTCCCGCAATTTGCGGTGGTGGGTAATCGCAAAGCGGTGGGATTCATCTCTGACATATTGCAGCAACTTGAGGCCGGATGAGCTTTTTGGAATGTTTTGCGGATCACTCATCCCCGGCAGATACACCTCCTCCAGCCGTTTCGCCAGCCCGATGATCGGCTGATCTTCGATTTTCAATTCCTGCAAAACCTGCACAGCGCTGGAAAGCTGTCCCTTCCCGCCATCGATCAGAATCAGGTTGGGCAGATCGGTGCCTTCATCAAGCAAACGTTTGTATCGACGATAAACCGCTTCACGCATCATGGCGAAATCATCCGGCGAGTCCTTGCTGCGGATATTGAAATGCCGGTAATCGCTTTTATGCGGCTTGCCATTCACAAAACAGACCATGGACGCCACCGCGTCCTTCCCCTGGGTATTGGAAATATCAAATGCCTCTATTCGCAACGGCGGATTCTCCATGTGCAGGTTTTTCTGCAGTTCACGGACATTGTACGCAACATATCCCTTTTTCTTCTCCTTCTGAAGGAGCAGATCGTCCAGCAGGTAACGTGCATTCTTTTGGCACAGTCCCACCAGCTTTTTCTTTTCCCCGATTTGAGGCGTTACTAGTTCAACTTTATGACCCGCCTGTTTGGAAAGCCAGTCACCTAAAAGCGCTTCGTGCTCGCCCAGGTTTTCAGAGAGCAGCACCTGTTGTGGCAGGTAGTCCGGCTCCAGATAGTATTGCTGGAGGAATTGCGTCATTACTTCTTCCGGCGATTTCTGATCCACGCCCTGCAAATAAAAATGCTGCCGGCCAATCACCTTACCGTCCCGGATTTTAAAAACCACGGTGCAGGCATCTTCTCCCTCGGACGCCAGTGCCACCACATCACGGTCTTCGAAATCCGGCAGACTAACTCTTTGCGCACTGTTAAAATAGGTTTCGATCATGTTGATTTGGTCGCGCAGGCGGGCGGCCCGTTCGTAATTCATAGCATCGGAGGCTTCCTGCATCTTCTCATGCAGCTCCCTCAGCAGTTCCCGGGTCTGTCCTCTCAGAAATTTCTCCACCTGGCGAATCATCTGGTTGTATTCGGCCTCGCTCACCAGGCCCTCGCACGGCCCCTCGCAGCGTTTGATATGATAGTCCAGGCACACCTTCACCTTGCGTTTGGCAATTACATCGTCATTCAAAAACCATTTGCAGGAGCGAATGGGAAATATCTTTCGGAGCATCTTCATGATGTGCCGGAGATATTTGACATCGGTGTACGGCCCCAGATAACGGGAGCCGTCTTTGATAAGCTTGCGGGTGACAAAAATCCGGGGAAAAGGTTCATGTGTGATGCGGATGTACGGGTAGCTTTTATCATCCCGCAAGTTGATATTATAACGCGGCTTGTGTTTCTTTATTAAATTGGATTCCAGGATGAGTGCTTCCACCTCATTATCCACCAGAATCACTTCCAGGTCGGCGCTGTGCCGCACCATGGCGCGTGTCTTGGGATCCAGGTTTCTGGCATCCTGGAAATAATTCCGCAGGCGGTTGCGAAGGTTTTTTGCCTTGCCAACGTAGATGACCTTTTCATCGCCATTCTTGAAAAGATACACACCCGGCTGGGTAGTAATATTATCCAATTTGTCTGATAATTTATTTTTCATGAATCCGCTTTGATATTGACAATTACAGTTATTTTTTGAAAATCATAAAGTTCCGGCCGCGATAAAATATGTTTCAGGGCAGAGATTCCATTTCAATCAAATTTTAACCTGCGGAAAGTCCTGTTGTCAAGAATTGAATTTTTATCGGAACGGCAGAGTCATCTTAGATGTCAGACCTCCCCGCGGTCAAGAAGTTACTACCGTCGCCACAAGTATTAGGCAGGTTTTCATCTTGTGTCTTGCCGGATTCCTGATAAAATAATTCAGGAATGACAATTTCAGATAAAGGCTACCGGTGTTCAAGATGTTATCCTCCAATTCAAAAATAGCTTGAAATACCACCTTCTAACCGTTAAATTTGCA
>CAZUZS010000190.1:0-2854 GCA_964624795.1 uncultured Calditrichaceae bacterium | reverse complement strand
TTCCGTGCCGGCGATTACAGCCGGGTAATGAAGATGATTCTGATGAAGTAGCTGCGGCATCTTTTGGTGTCGCTTTTGATAATTGTAAATTCTTTCTGATGAAGGATTTGTTAACCAGGAACACAAAATAAAGGAAGAGCAAAATGCAGAGAAATGAGAAGATGACTGTTTTGGGAAGATCGATTATTTTAGTGTTGCTATTGTTAATGGCGCTCACTTCGCTGGCGATTTCGCAGACGGCGGAAATACCGCAGCAAAAAATGGATTATCTCCTGTATTCCGGCAAGTTCGAGGGTCAGCCGGAACCCTCCGGCGAGGCGGCTTTGGTTTACCATCAAAAGGTGGTGGTTCCAAACGTTCCCTGGCTGCGTTTATTGTTTGCCGATGCAAATCTGGGAACGAACAGTTACATGATCATTACATCTCAGAAAGATCGCGCATGGCAGAAACTGGATGCCACCAGCTTGAGGCAATGGGGATCTTCCAGCGCATATTTTAATGGAAATACAATCGAAATTGAGCTTTATGCTGCTCCTGGCGATCATGAGGTGTTTGTGATGATGGAGAGTCTGATTGCGGGAAGGTGGGGATCAGGTGCCGCAATCGAAAGCCAGTGCGGACCTACCGATGACCGGATTCCATCAAATCAGGACGCAACCGGACGCCTGATGAGTATTGGCTGCACGGCGTGGATCATTTCCAACGGCCGTCAGGTAACTGCCGGGCACTGCCTGGATGGCAGCGGCGCCGATGTTCTGGAATTTAATGTTCCGCCTTCCACTTCTTCCGGTACAGTCCAACATCCCGGGCCTAACGATCAATATTCGGTCATAATCTCCAGCAAGGTTTTCATAAATGGCGGCATCGGGAATGATTTTGGTGTGTTCGAGGTTTACAACAATACGAACACCGGTTTACAGCCGAAAACCGCCCAGAATGCCTATTTCCGGGTGGTTCAGGATCTCACGCCGGATTCAATTCGCATCACGGGCTACGGAGTGGACTATAACGATCCCACCCTCAACCAGGTGCAGCAGACCCACGTTGGACCAAACATGGGATCTTCCGGAACAACAATGCGCTACCAGACTGATACCGAAGGTGGCAATTCGGGCAGCCCGGTAATAGATGAAGCGACCGGGTTCGCTGTCGGGGTTCACACCCATGGCGGTTGCACAACCAGCGGTGGGAATAACAGCGGAACCAGCACTTATCACACGCAGTTTTGGGAGGCAATGGGCCTGGAAAATGCAATACCCGAGCCGCCAACTGCGCTTGCCGCTTACAGCGATTACACCATGCCGACATCCATGCAGCTATACTGGGACGATCCTACGGTGCTGGTAACCGGTGACACCCTGTTGCCAGCCGACTTTTCCGTCCAGATTAAACGGGACGGTATCTGGATCGATTCGGTAGCCGGCGGGACGCAGCTGTATATGGACAGCGGGTTGAATGACGGCCAGGTTTACCACTACCAAATATATGCCCGGATGGATAGCAGCGGCACAGAAAGCGAGTTGGTCGATGCGGCGTGGATTTGTGGCGGCTCGCCGGTACCTACACTGCCCACAGAGCCCGGCATCAGGAATTTGGGAGACCGGGTGCATTTTTCGTGGCGCAATCCGGCTGCCAACATAGACGGCACACCAATGGACGATTTTGCCGGGCTGAATCTCTACCTGGACAGCGTGTTGGTGCAGACCTTCAGCCGAACATCTGCCGATACCGCGGCGCTGGATTCCGCCGTTTACACAAATCCGCCAGCGGGATTCCACAGTTGGTATTTCACCGCAATCGACAATGAATCGCCTCAAAATGAAAGCACTCCGACAGTGTTGCTGATTACACCGCTGAATGCACCGATCGGTGACAACTTTGCCATTGCCGGCTTGCCGAATCCGGGAATCTGGGGGAACGCCAACGCCGACATCAATGAAAGGGCATTAAATCCCCCAACTGGTCCCAACTCCTTGAATCTGAATGGCAAACCGGATGGTGGTGATGTGATGGAGCTTCACCCCGTGGACCTGAGCGCCTACCAGGGAAGTGGAATCGTGTTGTCCTACTTTTATCAACCTCAGGGTCAGGGGAACGCGCCGGAGAGAAGCGACAGTCTGTTGGTCTACTTCCGGAACGACCTGGGCAACTGGATTCTGGTGCGGGGCTACCCGGGCAGCGAGGTGCAGCCGTTCCAGCAGGAGATAATAGACCTGGCATCCGCTCCCAACGGCGGCGGAAGCTATTTCCACAGCCAGTTCCAGGTACGGCTGCGCAGTATCGGTTCGCCCAGCCAGTTCACGCCTAATGATGACTGGTTTATTGATGATATCTACCTGGGAGTTGCAGCCCCTTACATTGCAGCAGGCACCGACACAGTTGTTTTTGACACCACCTATGTGGACAGCACTTCACTGCAGAACCTGAGCATCCAGAACCTGGGGATGAATCCGTTGCAGGTGTCGAATGTAATTTCCACCAACACTGTTTTCAGCGTTGATATGAGCTCTTTCACCTTAAATTCCTTTACCGCTCAGAATATCACAGTTCAATTCCAGCCGCAGCAGGTCGGCGTGCACAACGGGATACTGCGATTTGTAAGCAACGACCTGGCGCACGACACCCTTGACGTTTACGTGCGCGGTGTCGGAGACATATTGACTGGCATTGGAGAACAGGATCTCTTACCCAGAGTATTTTCGGTAAGCCAGAACTATCCCAACCCCTTCAATCCCACCACCAGAATCTATTACCAGTTGCCGCGTGCCGGCGATGTGGAGCTAATTATCTACAATCTGTTAGGACAGGAGGTGCGGCGGCTGGTGGACACCCGGGCTGCGGCGGGCCGCTATTC
>CAZUZS010000189.1:0-2882 GCA_964624795.1 uncultured Calditrichaceae bacterium | reverse complement strand
GAGAGCGCCGCCTCGCGATGACACCTATGATTTAAGACACCGAGTTTTTCAAAAAAACTCGGTGTCTGGCTCATCGAAATTTCGTATAGCAGAAGGGAAATACGATGCCAGAAGAAATCGACCTGCTGATCCGGGATGCCACCCAACTGGTGACCTGCGCCGCGGGGGGCAAACCCCGGCGTGGCTCGGCAATGCGCGATGTGGGGCTGATCCCGGATGGGGCGGTGGCGATCCACGATGGGCACATCGTTGCCGTGGGCAGCACAACGGAAATAAACGCCCGTTATCATGCTGCCCGCACCCTGGATGCCTCCGGCAAAGTTGTCTGCCCGGGATTCGTCGACCCGCACACCCACGTGGTATATGCCGGGGAGCGCCTGGACGAGTTCGAGCTGCGCATCCAGGGCGCCAGCTATATGGAGATCATGCAGGCCGGTGGCGGGATCGTCAGCTCCATGCGAGCCACCCGGGAGGCAGGCCTGGACGAGTTGGTCAGCCAATCTCGCGCCCGGTTGGACACCATGCTGGCCCTGGGCACCACCACCGCGGAGGTGAAGAGCGGCTATGGTTTGGATGCTCCCACGGAGCTCAAGATGCTGCAGGCGATCGAGGTCCTGGACCAATCGCACCCGGTCGACCTGCTGCCTACTTTCCTGGGAGCACATGCCCTCCCGCCGGAATACAAAGAGCGCCCGGCGGAATACGTCAGCCTGGTGGTCGACGAGATGCTGCCGGCAGTCGCCGGGTGGTACCGGACGTCGCACTTTGCTCGGGATAGGGTGCCGCTGTTCTGCGACGTGTTCTGCGAGGCTGGCGTGTTCGACCGCCAGCAGGCAGAGCGTATCTTGAGGGCCGGATTGGCGCTGGGCCTGCTCCCCAAACTGCATGCCGATGAATTCCAGACCCTGGGCGGCGTCGATCTGGCCGTCGAGCTGGGGGCGATCTCGGTCGATCATCTGGACGTCACACCGGCAGAGGAAATCGAGCGCCTGGCCAATTCGAACACCTGCGGAGTCGTGCTGCCGGCGGTCAATTTTAACCTGGGCAGCCGGGATTTCGCCAACGCGCGTGCCCAGATCGATGCCGGGGTTGCCCTGGCATTGGCGACGGATATCAATCCCGGCTCGGCGCCTTGCCCGTCGATGCCCCTGGTGATGGCGATCGCCTGCCGCTACCAGAAGCTGCTGCCGGCGGAAGCTCTCAACGCTGCCACGATCAATGCTGCCTTCGCTATTGGCCTGGGCGAGCGCGTTGGTTCGCTCGAAGCTGGCAAACAGGCCGACCTGCTGATCGTGGATGCCCACGATTATCGCCAGTTGGCCTACGAATTTGGCGCCAATCGGGTGGAACAGGTGATTAAAAAGGGTCGCCTCCTCAATCTGTAGGGGTTTAGCGCCCTTCAGTTCAGATTGGATTAGCGTTAATTCGCGGTCAAAAACTTCATTAAGGTGTCGTGCATCACTTATCCGGCAACGCCTGGATAAAGGCCGTCATGACTTTGGCGCTGTTGTTGGCTGCCAGTTGGAAGAATGTGCCCACTTCGTTCCCACCAGGGCCACCACCGGCCAGGTCTGAGAGCGAGCGGAACACGATGAAGGGCACGTCATTGACCGTAGCCACATGCGCCACAGCCGCGCTCTCCATATCGAGGGCATCAGCTTGCCATGTGGCGTAGACATAAGCCCGGTAATCTGCATTATCTACGAAAGTCGGGCCGGAAACACCGTTTCCACCGGCTTTTATTATCGGCTCCTGGCTGAGGCAAACATTCGATGGCGTGCACCTGTCGAGCACCACGCTGCTGGCGACCTGCTGGGCGATTGTCAGCAGACCTGGATCAACCGGGAACCAGATGTAATCGCTTTCCTGGTCGGGTGTCCCATCCACCGTGGTGATAGACACGGGCTGCGCGAACATCATGCCATAGTTGGGCAGGTACTGTTGGAACCCGGGCGGAAGTGTGTATACGCCAGGCGCGGTCTCCCGAGCGAAGACATTTTCCTGGTATTCCGACCATTGAGCCGGAATCACCACATCCCCGATATTCAGGTTGGGGTTCACCCCACCTGCAATGCCCGAAAAGACAATCCTTTGTACATTGAAATGATCCAGCAGCGCCTGCGCTGTCATGGATGCGTTGACCATCGACTCGCCCGAAAGGGTCATCAATACCTTGTGGCCATAGAGCGTGCCGATATATACGCTGCGCCCGTCCAACACGACTGTCTTATTGATACTGGCCTGCGCTTTAATGGACTCCAGCTCTGCGCCGAAAGCGGAGACAATAGCTGTTCTTGGCGCCTGGTCGAATCCGCCGGTTTGAATGGGCGGTTTGCTCCCGGCCAGTGCGCTGCTCCCGGTCAGGTTGGTGACCAGCAATACGAATAGAATTGCAAAGATCGTTACATTCTTGTATCCCTTCATCGTATTCTCTCCCTTAAGTAGACTGATCTTTTTATTTTTCTTGCCCGGGTTAGGTAATCATGTAAAGCGAAATGCCCCCGCTTCATTATAGCAAAGATTAAGGGGTCGAAAATTAGAGCATGAGCGGAATCATTGACTTTCTCATACTATTCATGCAATAATTCATAAAGTGAAATTTGTATTGCATTTTTTATCCCCTGCTTACCACTGACAGTACTTTCAGGTGCACTCGTCAGTAATCCAGCTATCCCGTTTTAGAAGGAGGCCTCTATGCACAGTCATCTCCGAAATCCCTTACGGCAAAACTCCGGCGGTTCTTACCTCATCCGCCTCCTCCTGGCTGCAGCCCTGTTGGTCGTCTGGCCTGGCGCGCTGCGCGCCTATGCCGGCCCGCGCCTTGGCCCCCAAATTCCACAGGCTGTGAATGCCTGGTGGGACCAGGCCTGGCCGTACCGCAT
>CAZUZS010000188.1:1468-2883 GCA_964624795.1 uncultured Calditrichaceae bacterium | reverse complement strand
ATGGGAAGCGCGGTGAGAAGCCGCCACTGCCCCGCAACTGTAATGGAGGACGAAAATTCAATAACCACTGTCCTGAAGCCTTACCGGGAAAAGGAAAGTTCAGACCAACTTTCGTCGAAGCCGGAAAAAGCTGTGGATGGGAAGGTGAATGAGTAGGATGATCCCAGAGTCAGGAGACCCGCTGGAATGATTAACCCGTAACAACCTTCGCGGGAAGGTTGGGTTAGCAGTCGAGCGAGTTTCACCTTGAATAAACCCCAATTTTCCTTTGCGAAGATTGGGGATTTTTTTTGGCGGTACCGTCAAAGGTGGATATTGATTACTGCAAGAATTTCATTGCTGGCTACATTTTTCGTTTTGTTCAATATGCTGTTTGGGCAGAGCAACGTCCGGCTGGAGGGCAGGGTGGTGGATG
The DNA here is from genome assembly GCA_964624795.1 of uncultured Calditrichaceae bacterium. Lineage (GTDB taxonomy): Bacteria > Calditrichota > Calditrichia > RBG-13-44-9 > RBG-13-44-9 > CAZUZS01. Next base: position 2,468 of record CAZUZS010000188.1, on the reverse strand, counting down.
CGTCCACCGGGGAGCCGCTGGCCGGCGTATGGGTGGAAGTCCTGAACACTCCTTACTTTGCCTACTCAGATGAAGACGGGCGCTATTTTATTGAGAATATTCTACCGGGTGAATACAGCCTCCGGTTTTCTTACCTGGGGCGCAAAACCCTTACCCGGAATGCTGTCCAGATTTACCCGGATGTGCCCGCGCGACTCTATGTGCGGCTGAAGTCCCAACCGCTGCAAGCGGATTCGGTAGTTGTGATTTCCAAACGAGAGCGGCCGGAGGATGGCACGGAGGCGCGCCCGGTCCGTGTAATTTCGGCCCGTGAAATACGTAAAATGGCTGCCCTGGGTTTGGATGAAGTCCTGCATACCGTTGCCGGCGTGCAGATTGAATCCACGCAGGGCGAGGGCAGCGGTTCGCGGATCAGCATTCATGGAAGCCGCTCCGGGCAGGTGCTGGTACTGCTGGACGGCCAGCGTCTGAACAACCCCCAGACCGGGGATGTGGACCTGAGCCGGATTCCGCTGGGCGAGGTGGAGCGCATCGAGATCGACACGCAGGGCGATGCCGCCCGCTACGGGAGCGATGCCTTTGCCGGTGTCCTCTCTTTCTACACCAGAAAAACCCCGGTGAATAATCACCTTCAAACCGGGAGCAGGGCAGGCAGTTTCGGATTTGTGGAAGGCTCGGTCAATTCAGCAGTGCAGTCAGGAGATCTTACGCTGCTGACCCGTTACAGCCAAAATTACTCCCGCCAGAATTTCGGGTATAACTACCAGGGCAGCACATTTGTCCGCGAAAATGCCTATTTCAGGAACCGAAACTACTTCGGCAAACTGTTATATCATCACGGGCCTTATGAATCTTCACTCCTCCTGACCGGCGGCGATTCCAACCGCGGTTTACCGTCTTCCTTTTTCAACGAGTATCTCGTCTATGGCGCCAGCGTCCGGCAGCGCCAAACCGGCTTCCTGCTAACCCAACGATTCCTGCCTTCGCCATCATGGTATGT
>CAZUZS010000188.1:0-1368 GCA_964624795.1 uncultured Calditrichaceae bacterium | reverse complement strand
GCCCGCGAAAGTTTTTCACTATTTCAGAGTATGGAATGGCGGTTCCCGCGTGCGCCTTATTTGTGGAAGAATCTCGTTTTGCAGCCGTCCTTCCGTTTTGAAAAATATTTTGGGAAAGCCGGCGCCGGTTATCCGTCCGTTCATGCATCCGTAAGCCCGGACTTCTTCCCGTCGGTGACATTCTATGCCGGTTTGACCCGTGCGGTACGCTATCCTGATTTTAACAGCCTTTTCTGGAGCGGCGATGCCCGGGCCATGGGGAATCCTGACCTTCAGCCGGAAAAGAAGAAGTCTACCGGTTGGGGAATTAATTTTCGTTCCGGCAAATGGTTCTTGCCGCGCGTGCAACTCCACCATTTCTCGGAAGAGATTGAAGGGCTCATTTACTGGCAGCGCAGCCTGGGGGTCTGGAAGCCGCAAAATCTCCTGAAGGCCGAACAGAATGGCTGGGATCTGTTCGTGGAGCAGCCGCTGAATCGCCGCGGTTTGGTTCTGACCACGGCCTACCACCGTATGGAAGCAATAAATCGCAGCGGGGAGCGCAACACCGATGGGAAGAAAATCGTTTTCGTGCCTTCCTACACACTGGATTTGTCGCTATCCGCCAGCTACCGTTTTTTGCACGGCACCGCCAGTTATCGCGCGGTGGGGCCCAGGGAAACAGTTGCAGCAAATTCCCGTGACACGCGGCTCGACCCCTACGATCTTTTCAGTATCTCACTTGGCGCGCGTAAAAAATTCGGCAATTACGAAGCGGAAATATCCTTTCGCATCAAAAATCTGGCGGATGAGAACTACCAGTTGATCTACGGCTACCCGATGCCCGGCAGGGAGTTTCTGACTGCCGTATCGATAAAAAGAATATTCTAACCCGGAGCGCAAAGTCATGAAGTTTGGTCGCATTGTTGTTTTCGCTGTTTTACTTATCACCGGGATTGCCGCCGGGCAAACCGTTCCCAAATCTGCTTACGTGGTCAATACATTGGGTCAGAACCTGTCGGTTGTGAACCTGGAAAACCACAGCACCATTGTTGATGCACTTCCCCTGGGACTGTACACCAACCAGGTTGTGATCCGAAACCAGACCGGCTACGTGGTAAATTCCGGTGTCAACGATGTGCAGGTTTTCCGCCTGAACCCGGTTGCCACAATCCGGCATATCGATATTGGCTCCGGCACGAATCCATACAACATGGCGATGATAAACGATTCGGTTGGCGTGGTCAGTGAGCTGTTCACAAACCGGGCGGCGGTAGTGAATGTGAATTCCGGCCAGGTTATAAATCGGATAACAGTGGGCCAGGCGCCGGAAGGCGTGTGCTGTGCTAACGGCAATATCTATGTGACAAACAGCGGTTACAATGGCGG
>CAZUZS010000187.1:0-2959 GCA_964624795.1 uncultured Calditrichaceae bacterium | reverse complement strand
CCGCGGCACCGCCACACCGGCGGGCAAGACCGTCTTCGTCTTCCCCGGCCAAGGCGCCCAACTGCTCGGCATGGGCATGGGCCTGCACGCCGAACACCCGGTTTTCGCCGAGGCGTTCGATGCCGTCGTTGCCGAACTCGATCGCCACCTGCTACGCCCCCTGCGAGAGGTGATGTGGGGCCACGACGAAAACCTGCTGAACACCACCGAATTCGCACAGCCGGCGCTGTTCGCGGTCGAGGTGGCGCTGTTCCGGCTCCTTGAATCCTGGGGCGTGCGGCCGGACTTCGTGATGGGCCACTCGGTCGGCGAGCTGTCCGCGGCGCATGTCGCCGGCGTGCTCTCGCTGGAGAACGCCGCGGTGCTGGTGGCCGCCCGCGGTCGCTTCATGCAGGCCCTCCCGGCGGGCGGGGCGATGTTTGCCGTGCAGGCCGGCGAGGAGGAGGTGCGTCCGCTGTTGGGTGACCGGGTTGATCTCGCCGCGGTCAACGGGCCGGCCTCCGTGGTGATTTCGGGGGCGCAAGACAGTGTGACCGCCATCGCCGAGCGGTTCCGCGGCGACGGCCGGCGGGTTCACCGGCTGGCGGTCTCGCACGCCTTCCACTCGCCGTTGATGGAGCCGATGATCGACGAATTCGGGGCGGTCGCCGCTGGGCTCGCCAGCGCGGGGGCCGCCATTCCGATCATTTCCAACGTGACCGGGCAATTGGCCGGAGACGACTTCGCGTCGGCGTCGTACTGGAAGCGCCACATCCGCGAAGCGGTCCGGTTCGCCGACAGCATCCGCTTCGCGCACTCCGCCGGGGCGACCCGATTCCTGGAGGTCGGCCCGAGCGGCGGCCTGACGGCTGCGATCGAAGAATCGCTGCCCGACGCGCCCGTGCTGACGACATCGGTGATTCGCAAGGACCGCCCCGAGCCCCTCACGCTGACCAACGCGATCGCGCAAGCGTTCGTCACCGGCATGGAGGTGGACTGGCGCGGCGCGATCGGAGCGGCCAACTTCGTCGAATTGCCCACCTATGCCTTTGAGCGGCGCAGGTTTTGGCTCTCCGGCGGCGGTGGTGGGGCCGCCGACGCCGCCGGTCTCGGGCTGGGCGCCAGCGAGCACGCGCTGCTGGGTGCGGTGGTCGAGTTGCCGACGTCGGGCGGTGTGGTGTTGACGGGCCGGTTGTCGGCCAGCGTGCAGGGCTGGCTGTCCGATCACACCGTCGGTGACACGGTGCTGTTCCCGGGTGCGGGGTTCGTGGAGTTGGCGATCCGCGCCGGCGACGAGGTGGGTTGCGGTGTGGTCGAGGAATTGAATCTGGCTGCGCCGTTGGTGTTGCCGGCCACAGGATCGGTCGCCGTGGAGGTGATCGTCGGTGGCCCCGACGAATCGGGTACCCGCACGGTCTCGGTGTTCTCGCGCGCCGAGGCGAGCTCCGCCTGGCTTCTGCATGCCGAGGGCGTGTTGGGTGTGGGCTCGGTGGAGCCGAACGCGGACCTGTCGGTGTGGCCGCCGGCGGGGGCGGTCGCCGTGGACATCGGCGACGGGTACGAGCGGCTGGCCGAACGCGGCTACGGGTACGGGCCGGCGTTCCGGGGCCTGACGTCGATGTGGCGTCGCGGCGACGAAGTGTTCGCGGAGGTGGCCCTGCCCGCGGACGCCGGCTTGTCCGTGGCCGGCTTCGGTGTCCATCCGGTCCTGCTGGATGCGGCTTTGCACGCGGTGGTCCTGGCCTCGATGGAGGGCGAGTTGGCTGAGGGTTCGGTGTTGGTCCCGTTCTCCTGGCAGCGCGTGTCGCTCTACGCGGCGGGCGCCGAGGCGGTCCGGGCGCGCATCGTGCCCTCGGGTCCGTCCTCGATGTCGATCGAACTGGCCGACGGGCTGGGGCTGCCGGTGCTGTCGGTGTCATCGATGGTGGCGCGCCCGGTGAGCGATAAGCAACTGCTGGCCGCGGCGTCGAACTCGGGTCCGGACCGGATCTTCGAGGTTGTCTGGTCCGCCCAGCCCGCAGAGAAGGTGCACCCGGTTTCGGTGTTCGCGTGGGGAACCACGGTGGTGGACACCGCCGAGGTCGAGCCCGCGGCGTATCTGTTCGCCTCTCCGCCGGTGGCCGGTGACGTCGTCGCCGACGTGTATGCCGCTACGCGCGCCGTGCTGAACGTGCTGCAAACGTCGTTGGCCCGCGACGGGGCGGCGACGCTGGTGATCTCGACCCGGGGTGCGGTGGCGTTGCCGGGGGAGGACGTCACCGATTTGGCGGGTGCGGCGGTGTGGGGATTGGTGCGTTCGGCGCAGACCGAGCACCCGGGCAGGATCGTGCTGGTCGATGCCGATGCGCCGCTCGATGGTTCGGCGGTGGCCGCGGTGCTGGCGGCCGGTGAGCCGCAGGTGGTGGTGCGCGGGGGGACGGTGCACACCGCGCGGGTGCACGGCAGCCGCGCGGTCGGCGGGGTGCTGGTGCCGCCGGCGCAGGGGCCGTGGCGGCTGGGCATGAGCAGTCGCGGCACGTTCGAGGACCTTCGGCTGGAGCCCATTCCCGACGACTCCGAGGTCAATGCGCCGCTGTCGCCCGGGCGCGTTCGCGTCGCATTGTCGGCCATCGCCGCCAACTTCCGCGACGTGATGATCGCCTTGGGCCTGTACCCCGACCCCGACGCCGTCATGGGTGTCGAGGCATCCGGCGTAGTGGTCGAAACCGCGCCGGGCGAAGCCCGATTCGCGGTGGGCGACCGTGTGATGGGGCTGTTCCCCGAAGGCACCGGCACGATCGCCGTGACCGATCAGCGGCTGTTGGTCAAGGCGCCCGCCGGCTGGTCGCACACCGCCGCGGCGACCACCTCGGTCGTGTTCGCCACCGCCTACTACGCGCTGAGGAACCTGGCCACCGTCAAGGCGGGACAGCGCATGCTGGTGCACGCCGCCACCGGCGGGGTGGGGATGGCCGCGGTGCAGTTGGCGCGGCATCTGGGT
>CAZUZS010000186.1:1359-2971 GCA_964624795.1 uncultured Calditrichaceae bacterium | reverse complement strand
GTGCAGATGGGCCTGATCTACGTGAACCCGGAAGGGCCGAACGGCGAACCGGACCCGGTCGCCTCAGGACGCGACATTCGCGAGACCTTCGCCCGCATGGCGATGAACGACGAAGAAACCGTGGCGCTCACCGCCGGCGGACACACCTTCGGCAAAACCCATGGCGCGGGCGATGCGAAGCTTGTCGGTCGCGAGCCTGAGGCCGCCCCCATCGAGCAGATGGGTCTGGGCTGGAAGAGCAGCTATGGCAGCGGAAAGGGAAGGGACCAGATTGGCAGCGGCCTGGAAGGCGCCTGGACACCCAACCCAACCAAGTGGGACATGGGCTATTTCGACATGCTGTTCGGTTACGACTGGGAGTTGACCAAAAGCCCCGCCGGCGCCTGGCAGTGGATACCGAAGGACGTGGCAGACAAAGACCTTGCGCCGGATGCGGAAGATTCATCGAAGCGGGTCACCACTATGATGACCACCGCCGATATGGCGATGCGGATGGACCCCATTTACGAGCCGATTGCGCGGCGTTTCCACAAAGACCCGCAGGCGTTCGCGGAAGCGTTTGCCCGGGCGTGGTTCAAGCTGACCCATCGCGACATGGGCCCGCGTTCGCGTTATTTGGGCCCGGAAGTCCCGGCGGAGGAACTGATCTGGCAAGACCCGGTACCGGCAGTCGACCATAAGCTGATCGATACGAAAGACATCGCAGATCTCAAGAAAAAGGTCCTCGCTTCCGGCCTGTCAGTCTCTCAACTGGTCTCTACCGCCTGGGCGTCGGCTTCCACATTTCGCGGTTCCGACAAACGCGGCGGTGCCAACGGGGCGCGCATTCGCCTTGCGCCGCAAAAGGATTGGGAAGCTAACCAGCCGGCTCAACTCAAGACAGTGCTGCAAACCCTCGAAGGAATCCAAAAGGAGTTCAACAGCACGCAGTCAGGTGGCAAGAAAGTTTCGTTAGCCGACCTGATTGTCCTGGGCGGTTGCGCGGGTGTCGAGCAGGCGGCAAAGAACGCCGGACACGATGTGACCATTCCCTTCGCGCCGGGACGCACGGACGCTTCGCAGGAGCAAACCGATGTGAACTCATTCGCCGTTCTCGAACCGGCAGCCGACGGATTCCGCAACTATCAAAAAACCAAATACGCCGTCTCTGCGGAGGAGCTGCTGGTTGACAAAGCCCAACTGCTGACGCTGACCGCCCCTGAAATGACGGTTCTGGTTGGCGGTATGCGCGTACTGGGTGCTAACTTCGGGCAGTCCAAACACGGCGTCTTCACCAGGAAGCCAGGGACACTGACCAATGACTTCTTCGTCAACCTGCTCGATATGCGCACGGAATGGAAGCCCACCTCCAAAGATGCAGATGTGTTCGAAGGTCGTGATCGTGCAACGGGCGAGCTGAAGTGGACGGGCACCCGCGTCGACCTTATCTTCGGCTCGAACTCGCAGCTCCGGGCCGTGGCGGAAGTCTACGGGTGTGAGGACTCGCAGGAGAAGTTCGTGAACGACTTCGTAGCGGCGTGGAATAAGGTCATGAACCTTGACCGCTTCGATCTCGCCTGATCGTGGCATGAACGGCTTCGAGAGTCACTAACAGAATAGTAAAAATTAAAAA
>CAZUZS010000186.1:0-1259 GCA_964624795.1 uncultured Calditrichaceae bacterium | reverse complement strand
AGCACTGTGACTTCCTGAAAGTAAGAGCGTAATATTGCCGGAAAGAAACCGGACCAATCTATTCACTGCCTAATGAAATAAGAGCATTTGACGAAAATCTGAGGAGGGACGACTGGCGATTTAAGTTATGGTTAATTATTTCGGAGAACCAAAAAAAGAAGAGGTAATATTTTTATAATTAACACCGGGATTAATCCCGGTGCTGAGGAAATGCATAGTTTTTCGCAGAACCGTTTTAACGGTTTCTCTCGAAATTTCACTGCAGCGCTAGTAAAGGAGTTGTAAAGAACAGTTGGAATTGAACCCAGACATTTAATCAGGGATGATCCTCTCTCAAAATGCAAGAATACAAGCGCGATCAAACAGTTGACGTCCTCCGCTTTTTAGCCATTTTTGTGATGGTCATGGGGCATACGGCGGTATATCTTTTTTCAAAGAACAGTCCCCCACCCCGTTTTGTTGAATATGCCGGTGGTATTGCGCCGCCATTATTTGTGCTGCTCAGCGGAATGATGGTCGCATACTCGGCAGCCAAAAAGAACCGGCCGTTTAAATATTTTCTGCTGCGCGGCATCGTCATTTTGTTCATGGGGGTGATGATAGATGTCCATATCTGGAATATTTACCCCTTTATGACTGTCGATATTCTGTACCTGATCGGGATTTCCATTCCGGTGGCTTTTTTATTTTGCCGCCTGCAATTTTCCGGCAAGTGGCTGATTGTAGTCGCGATTTTTCTCCTGACACCGGTTTTGCAGAAAACTTTAGGCTACAGTGATTATCCGCTGGAAATTTATCTGGACGGGACGATTGCCAGACATGTTGCCAATCAGACATCGGTGCTGAACCATTGGATCATCGATGGCTGGTTTCCCATATTCCCCTGGCTTGGAATGGCGCTGCTCGGCACATATTTTTATGAAATTCGCTACCGGCGGCTGCCGAAGCCGAATTTCGGGAAGGCCGTTTATTTATACGCGGCCCTGGTTTTATTCATAATTGGATATCTCATCTGGCCGGCCTGGGATGGCACAATCAACCCGCGCCTGGAGTCCGGGGGTGTCTTTATGCCGCCAACCCTGGGTTACCTGGTCACCTCAATTGGCGTCATACTCCTGTTATTTTTTATTATCGATCTGAAACCGACACTCCCCATTTACAAGCCATTGGGAGTGTTAGGTGAATCTGCATTAGTGATTTACGGCGCCCATCTTTTTATCCTCAAATTCGGAATCAAACAAATTTTCGAAAAAAGAGAG
>CAZUZS010000185.1:0-2993 GCA_964624795.1 uncultured Calditrichaceae bacterium | reverse complement strand
AAGCGATGGTTTTGTGTGATTTCCTCAGAAAGTCGTGGTAAAGGCGGATTTACGGTCGTATATTTTGCACCTTTTTTAGATCGGCGGAAGGAAATATGACAAAAAAAGAGATGGAAAAATTATATTCGGAAGAAATATCTCTTATTACATCGCCGGAATATACCGACTATGTTCTTCTGAATTTACGCAAAATTCAGGAAATCCGCCGAAGCTTCAACTTGCCGGTAATCGGGATTGCCGGTGCGGAAGGGAAAACTACCACTAAACTAATGCTCTCCGCGATTCTCTCGCAGCGCGGAAAAATACTGGAAACGCCGCTGGATTGCGACACGGCATCGACGGTAACATCCACCCTTCTGAAATTGAACCAGGATTACCGCTACGCGATCATCGAACTCGGCATCATAAACCGTGAACAGTTTAAACTGGCAGTGGAAGTGGCAGAGCCGGATATCGGCCTTATTACTAATATCGGTGAAGCGCACCTCGCCAACCTGGGGGATAAATTTCTTATCGCCGATGCCAAAGTTGAATTGATCCGGCAGCTTCCTTCAACCGGTTTCGCTGTTTTAAATATCGATGACGAGCTGGTTAGCGGAATGGAATCGTTCTCGCCAACCCGCCGGATCATAAAGTTTGGTTTTAACAACAGTGCGCATTTCTATGCCTCGGACATTAATTATTTAGGCCCGGAGGGAATGAGGTTCGTCGTCAACAATTACTACCCCTTTCACCTGCCGATTTACAGCTCCACTTCAGTATCCAATGCGCTTTCAGCGATTTCCACCGCTCGCATCCTGGGTTTCGAATTCGATGAGATAAAGAAAGGCCTCGAACAGGATTTTAAATTGCTGCCCGGCCGCGGAGATTTCATCAATCTCGGTGATATTTTCATACTGGATCATACCTACAATGCGACCATTAACGCCGTAACCAAAGCATGCGAATCACTGGTTCAGTTTAAGAAATTTTCGAAGAATTCGGTACTGGTGCTCGGCAGCCTGGAGGGATTGGGTAAATCTTCCGATAAGATTCACCTCAACCTGGGATACTATATTTCGGCGCTGCCCATCGATACCGTTATCACGGTGGGAAAAGACGCAAAACTGGTCGGCGACGGAATCCGGAAAATCAACCACAACAAGAAGATTATCAGGCATTGCGAAACACCGGACTCTTTGACGGAAGTGATAGGCGAACTCTTATCTCCTCACACGACACTTTTGATGATTGGTGGACGGTCGCTAAAGTTGAATGAAAAGCTTAAACAATTAACGCTTATGGTGAAAGGTGCCTGAGCGTTCCTGCCGTTGTATTAATCAATGATTGTAAACATGATTTCGTATCTCTGGTCCAAACGGAGTTAATCTCTTGTTGAATTGACCGGGACATGCTTTTATATTCCTCTCCTTTAAAGGGGCCGGTTATGCATGAAATGTCAATAGCAGAAAGCATTATCGATATTGTGCGGGATTCAACGAGCAGCCAACCGGACGTAAAATTACTTTCGGTAACTGTGGAAATTGGAGAGCTAACCGCGGTCATTCCGGAATCACTTTCTTTCTGTTTTGATGCCCTGATCGAAGATACGCCATATAAAGGGGCAGAATTGAAAATAATCAGTATCCCTTTACAGGGTGAATGCATCAAATGTCATGAAAAATTTCAGATAAAAAATTATCAATTTAACTGCCCGAACTGCCAATCCCCGGAGATTAAGGTGACAGGAGGACAGGAATTAAAAGTGACTGAATTGGAGGTAGAGTAAAATGGGCGAAGTCATCACCGTTGAGCGACAAATTTTAAGAAAAAATGACGAGATTGCTGCTGAAAATAGAGAGCTTTTCAGAAAGAACCGGATTTTTGTCTTTAATCTGCTAAGCTCGCCAGGCTCCGGCAAAACCAGCCTATTGGAGAAAACCCTTGAAAAGCTTCATAATACCTACCGCATTGCGGTAGTGGAAGGAGATGTCCAGACCGACCTGGATGCACAACGCATTGCCCGGTTTGATGTGCCGGTAATTCAAATTGTTACCAAAGGCGGTTGCCACCTGGAAGCCAGCCTCATACAAAATGCCCTGGGCAATTTCACCCTTAACGAGCTAGATGCACTGATTATAGAGAATGTAGGAAACCTGGTTTGCCCGTCCAATTACGATCTCGGAGAGGAGTTAAAGGTCGTAGTTGTCAGCACAACCGAAGGCGACGACAAGCCGCTAAAATATCCCAATATGTTCCGGGTCGCCGATGTGATGGTAATTAACAAAACCGATCTTTTGCCCTACGTTGAATTCGATATTGCGGCGGTTCGCAAAAACGCTTTATCGATAAACCCGAATTTGACCATTTTCGAAGTGTCCTGCCGCACCGCCGAGGGGTTAGATCCGTGGGTGAACTGGCTGGATGGGAAGATAAAATCAGAAAAAGCTGATTAATGCCGCTCGTGCCAAAACCTGTAAAAGATCATTTTGTTATGCCAATTAAAGATTTTAGAACAATAATGAAGAAGGACAGGCAGTTGTCGTTTCTTCATTGGTGACACAATCTGCCGGCGGAACGCGCAGATTATCTGATTATAGATGATTATTTCAGCTCTCACCTGAAAAATTGTGCTCTTATTTAATCGCGCCCCGCGACTCGCGCGCAAAACCTTTCTGACCGGATTCAGGCGCCCGCCACGGTCTCCGTACAGTTACTGAATTTGCATGTGGTTTCCCTCCATTTAAGTTACAGCGATTTTCGCAATTCAGCCTCCTCAGCCAAAAAGATCCATCATGAGGCGATGATTTTCGGAAACGGAGGGGAATAATTCCCCATAAAATAATACTTATGTTTCATAATTGTAACTAATTTGAAACTCCGGACGCTTAATTATTCGCATAACCGATTGATATTTAAACGGTTATTTAATTACCACAATTAGTGGTACGCATATTGCTATTTTAAAATGCGAGGTAAATGAGGAATAAGTAGGATGCTTGATAGATTGACCC
>CAZUZS010000184.1:0-3004 GCA_964624795.1 uncultured Calditrichaceae bacterium | reverse complement strand
CTCGCCAGCAGCATCTTTCTCACAATGGATTGCTTTCCGGCGTTCAGCCGGTAGATGTAAATCCCGCTGGACAACTGTTTCCCGTTGCCATTTTGTGCATTCCAGTAGAATGAATACCGGCCCGGAGATAAATTTTTATTTACCAGCGTGGCGACCTTCTGCCCCAGCACGTCATAAATTTCCAGTGAAACGGAGACGGTCTTCGGAATATCAAAAGAAATTGTTGTCCCCGGGTTGAAAGGATTGGGATAGTTGCTGTATAATTCAAGCCGGGTAGGAATCGGGTTTTTATCCGAAATCCCAACCTGCTGCGGGACGAAAATGCTTACCGGCACAGTTACCAGCGGGTTTGCCGGATCGTTGGAATTTACCGCCAGTTCTCCCTGGTAAAGCGTGCCGGGATTCATACCGGAAGGATCGATCCGGACCGTGACTTCCAGTGAATCATTTCCGGCCACCGTGCCGTTGCTGGCGGGCACCTGCAGCCAGTTGCTTCCGGAATAAACCGAATCATCTATCGTGAACTGCAGCACGCCCAGACCTGTATTGGCAATATGCAGATTCAGATCGTGGGTGCCGGTATTTTGATCCAGCGTGTCGTTGATCGCCACCGGATTTACGGAGATGGACGGCGTTCCGGCGGTGACAATGTTCAGCATAAGAGTGCCCTGCGGCGCGTTGTAAGGAGCGTAGCTGAAAGCGCCGGTGGCATCCCACGCCTGGACGTAGTAGGGCACAACTATGCCTGAGGTCAACGCCGGAATCTCCGCGGTATGGAGCGAATCGGCTTGCGTCATCGCCACTTCCGTGTAGTTGGCGCCGCCGTCATCGGAGTAGAACAGCGAAGCATGATCCACACCGGCATCATCAAAAATTACGGCTTCCACCGGGTAAGCAGCGCCGGTAAACGGCTGGCTGCCCAGGTTTGTTACGGTCTTAATGTAGGGTGGAATGTTGGTATTGGCATCCAGCGTTTTCACCACAATGTCGTCCAGATACCAGCCGTCGCCGGTTACCCAGCTATCGGACATAAGCCGAAAGCGCAGTTGGATATTCTGGCCGGCGTAAGCGGAGAGGTCGATCGACTCCTGCACCCAGCTTTCCTGCGCGCCGTCGTAGCCGTGCAAACCGGTGGTCTGGACACCGTTGCCGCTGGCGGATTTCATGTAACGACCCACCAGGTGTGTCCAGCTTGAACCACCGTTGGTGGAAATCTCGACCAGTCCGAAATCCCAGCCGGCTTCAATGTTCCATTTGGTCCAGAATTCCAGCACCGCGCTGCTGGCGTTTGCCAGTGAGATATTTCCGGATCTGATCCAGGTATCGGCGTTGTTGGAATAGCTTCCGGACGGGGAATCGGTGATACTGTGGGACGGTGAATGGGATGAAAGGGTAGTAAGTCCCCACCCCCCGTTGGATGTCCACTGCGAAAAGCCGTTCTCCGCGCTGTCCCGGAAGGTCAATGTATAAGTGCCGACCGGGACGAACAGGCTGTCAACGTTTACCACTGTGCCATTGTCCGCCAGCTCCACGTCAAAGCGCAGCATGGTTCCTACCGGCGTATCGTAATTTACCCGGAATCTCCAGGGCGTGGTGGCCGTGAGCGAATCGAAAGTCGCCAGGGGCGCAAAATCGATGACGTCGTCAAGCATTTCGACCTGGCCTGTCTGCGGAATAAGCCTCACACTCAGTTGCGAGGTGGGCGCCATTCCGAAGTTGGTTACCGAAGGCGTCACTTCCACAAATTCGCCGGGATCGACAAAATTGTTCTGCCCGAAGGCGGTAATCTGCTCGTCGTACATGCGGGGAAATTCCCCGGCTACATAAGTCAGGATGAGGTTGGGATAGAGGTTCTCCTCCGCCAGCGGAATGATGCGATTGGTAGCCGGCCAGAACCCGTCGCTGGAGTTGCCCACCTCCGGCGTGAAGGCAAGGATTTTCGGTTTGGTGGTTTGCTCGCCGTACATCCAGTCGTTGGAGTCCCCATTTACCGGGTAGCCCACCGTCTGGCTTGGCGTTCCCAGCGTGTAGCCGTTAAAGCGCGTCATGTCCACCCCGAAAGTGTGGAAAAAGATATGGTCCGGCGTGATCATGTCATTATAGGCCCAGGGATGGATCAGCAAATTGCTGTAAGTGTGATAATTGAATGCGCTGACAAACTGGTGCTGGTTGCAGAAATCTCTGATAACAGACGGTTCCGGCTCGCTGAATGCCCAGGGACCGCGGTATGTTTCGTCGCCGGGAGTGGGGCTGGAGCCGCTGTTATTGTATCCCCACTGGTAGCCGTAATTGCGGTTCAGATCCACCCCGTCGATGCCGTCCTGAAAGTGCTGTCCGTTGTCGTTATTGTCCCGCGCATTCAGGCGCCACATGCCGCCCCCGTTGGGATTGGTCTGCTGATTGTGAACATAGCCGTCCACATTTACCACCGGCACGCACCAGATCTGCCGGTTGTTGAGCAAGTAGGTGGCCTGCGGATCGTTGCCGTAATTTTCCAGCAGGTGCCACATATAATAAAGGATAACGGTCATGCCTTCCGGCTCCCGGGCATGGTGCAAACCGGTAAACAGAACTTCCGGCTCGTTCTCCTGCACGTCCGGGTTGTCGCTGATCTTGACTGCCACAATCGGCTCACCCAATACCGAGTAACCGATAGTGTCTTTGCGCGACACCAGGTTAGGGAATTCGTAGCGCATGGAATCCAGTTGATCCATCGCTTCGGCGTAAGTGTAGAAACCGCCCATCGAGCCGTAACCGAACCCCATCCCTTTACGGGTAACCAGCCGGGAGGCATAATATTGTTCAAGATCGTCGACCAGGATTTCGGTGCTGAAACCGGCAGCTTCAATACGTGATATTTCTTTGGTCGATAATTGCAGATCCAGAAAGGTGTCCTTTTTGTAGCGGCTGCCTTCGAAATCGATTCCCATTCCCGCGAGCGTTTCCAGTCCGGCCTGCGAATGGACATAAACACGAACCATCTGGTAATTCCCGCCGAAGGCGT
>CAZUZS010000183.1:0-3008 GCA_964624795.1 uncultured Calditrichaceae bacterium | reverse complement strand
GTCCAATACCTTTCCCGATAATGTCCGGATTTTCAAATTTTCTGTTCTCCGCATTGCACCATCCGGCCGCAAAAAACAGATCAGAATTCCTATGAATCAAAATGCTGCACACAGTTATGGTCTGACGTCCATAACCCGGTCCGATTCTCACCTCACGGGAGATTCTTATAGCCCATCACCTTACCCGAGCTGCGAAATTCCAGGCGGGTGAACTTTGTGCCCGGTGTGAGCGGGAACGCAACTACACCGGAGGTCTCCGCGCCGTTCGCAATAGTTTTTGCTTCCAGCGGAGTGGCAAACATTTCGCTGCTCTTTCCCTGCAAGGTTTTACCGTCATCGGATAACAGGAAAAAATTACCTGCCGCCACCTTGATCGGATCGGGGGACTGGTTATGGGCGACTACCAGAAACGCCTTGTATGTTTCGTTTTCCATCTGGTCGGTGATCGCTATCGGAACCTCCTGGCCGGGGTCCAGCAGGTTGAGGGACTTTTGCCGGGTGAGCTTCAGGTAGCGGGAAGCTTCCGCACTTCCGGCATCGAGCTTTAATGCGTTGCTGAAATAGTATTCCGCGGCAATATACCGAACCGGGTCATTTGGACCTTTTTTATAAGCTGTGAGGCCCTTATCCAGCATCTCCTGGAAATTTTCATCCTTCATCTTCTTCATGGCTGTTTTCGCGACCTGGTTGGTCGAATCGTATTCAAGGGCAGTTTCCAGGTTGCTCAGCGCCTGGTCGAAATACTGCTTTTTCTGGAACGGATTTTCCGGTGTGGCGCCTTTGTAGGCCAGCGCCAGTTTCAAATAGACATCGGAGAGATTCACGCGCATTGCCGCGGATAGGGAATCCGGAACATACTGCATTCCCTTGCTGACGCGGTCTTCAAAAGCCCGGATCACCCGTCCCCGCTCGTAAACTTTCTCGCCCTGCCGGAAATAGGCCGTCGCGATTTTTTCCTTCAAAGCGGAGTTGTCGGGCTGCTGCTTCACCGCCTCAAAATACTGCCTGAGCGCTTCGCCGTAATTTCCTTCGCTGGCTGCAGCGTCCCCCTTTTCGATAGGCGACTTGCTGCACCAAACCAGAAAAAGCGGTAAAATGAGAAAGGCAAGAGAAACGGTTTTAAGTTTCATGGGAATCCTCCGAAAATAAGTGGGTCAGGTATGTGAGAGTCTGGCGATCATGCGGATCATCTTGTAATCGATCTTTTTCAACACGATATTATCGGCAGCTTCTGCAAAATGATTAGAAAATTTTTGGACCATTAACCTTCAGCTTTTATTAAATTTCCTGTAAATTTAGCCGGGTGCTCATGTTTTACAAAACTGAAACAAAATAGCAAATGCCGCGATCAATCACAAAGATAATTCTAATTCACTTTCTCATCCTGTGCGGAATTCAGCACGTGACAGCCCAAGTAACGGCGGTGAAACCGTGGAAAATACCAATGCATGTCAGTATAGGGAATTTCTCCGATCATGTCGCCTTTGGCACATATTTGGGGGCGACTGATAGTCTTGATCAAAGTCTTGATTCAATTCAACCGCCTCCCATCACAATTGACTCATATTTTTATATTCCATTCGGGTTTTTTAATTTTCTTTCTGTAGATATTCGCTCCAACCTGGATTCCGTGAAAAATTGGAACCTTCGGATTACGGGAACCAATGGTGACACCGGGTCCATTCGCTGGGAGATTGGCAATTTTATAACAGGAACCATACAGCCGGCGGTGCTCACACTGAACGGCCAGAATATGCTGACCGGCAATTCGTATGCTTTCACCGGCGACCAAAACCTGGTCATACACTATGAAGCGCCGCTGACCAAACTGGTGGGAAACATACCCGGCCAGACAATCACGCAGGGCGATACGTTTGCTTATATTTACCTGGACAATTACATCATCGATCCTGCTTATTTGCCCGACTCGGTTTCCTGGACTGCGGACAGCTCCGCTCACCTGGCGGTGGAGATCGACAGCAGCCGGACAGCCACGATTTCCATAACCGACAGCAGTTGGACCGGCGCAGACACTATCACCTTCAGGGCCTCAACTCCGGACGGCCTCGAGGACAGCGATTCGGCGGTTTTCGTCGTTCTGCCCCGCAATACACCGCCGGCAATCACCGGCGTGCCGGATTCACTCATCCTGCCAAATGACAGCTCATTTGCCATGAACATCTGGGGATATGTGGATGACCAGCAGACGCCGGATTCGCTGCTCACTTTCACGTTCGGAGTGAGTAATACCGCGTTGCAGTATTTCTATGATCCGGCAGATGGGGAGCTGTCGTTCAGCGCAAGTGCCGGTTTCACGGGAATGGTGACCTTTACATTTTCCGTTTCCGATCCGCAGGGCATGTCAGCTTCCGACTCGATTGTTTTTATTGTTACCGAATCCTCCGGCGTGCATCCGGGAAACGACCCGGTTGCAGGCCAATTCAGGCTGTTTCAGAACTACCCCAATCCGTTCAACGCGACAACCCGAATCGGATTTAACCTGCCCGCCTCGGGAGAAGCGGTGGTGGAAATCTACGATGTCCTGGGAAAGCGCGTGTCGACATTGATCAGGAAGCAAATGGCGGCGGGCCTTCACACCATCCATTTTAACGCGGATAATTTAGGAAGCGGACTTTATTTTTATCGTTTGCGGTTCGGGCATTTTGAGCAGACCAAAACGATGCTCCTCCTGAAGTAGCCTCAAACAAAATTGTTATTGTCCGTTCATACGCATTTGCCGTTTTCGGCTTCTTTCATTTGGGATTTTAGCAGATTGGAAAAATGGCGTGACTCGAATCGATCGCGCAAACCGGATCGACCTGGCGTACGGTTTCTAATTCTCCGACTTAATCCGCAAGCCTTTCGGCACTAAATACAACTCAAACAATTCGAAAAGACCCTGGACCAGCAGCGCCAACAGGGCCGCCGGAATAGCGCCTTCCAGTATCAGAGGAACCTTGTCCAGGCGGATGCCGGTCAGGATTGGCTGCCCGTAACCACCGGCGCCG
>CAZUZS010000182.1:0-3009 GCA_964624795.1 uncultured Calditrichaceae bacterium | reverse complement strand
GTGAGTTCACCCAATGATGCCATTTTTTCGGAATGAATAAGCTGCGCCTGGGTGGATCTCAATTCCTCCAAAGTAACTTCAACTTTGTTTTTTGCTTCCTCCAGATTTTTGAAATCCTCAAATCTTGCATAAGCAATCGAGAATGCTTCAGCCAAAGTTTTTACCAAATCGAGCTTTTCATCTGTTAGGGGAGATACATCTCCAACATAAAGCATTCCCTGCCCGAAAGGAACAAAATGAAGATCAAGAGATTCCGGCGGCGCTGATGAACCCTGGTAAGTTTCAGCATTCTGAACCTGTCCGAGTTCCATCATCGATTTTGTCCAGTTGATAAATCCCAGCTTATCCCAATGCTCTTTGTAGACTTTTTTCTTTCGCCAATAATCAACAGTGTTGCGGGTTAAATCATTGGCGTCAAAGGACAGGTTCAATACGGCTAAAGCTTTGCCATCCGGCGTGGTTAAATAAACCTGAACCTTTTCATTCGCTTCATCAACAATGAATACGCCGCAACGAATGAAAGGAACCTCGAGTGCTTTCAGTTCATGCCAGATAACGGGTGTAATCCGATTCAGATCTTCTGCTGTTCGCATACTGGCGATTTCACCGCGTATTCTGTCCAATGCAGCTTGTTTTACCGCTTCACGAGCCTGTGCTTCTGCTTTTTGTAGATCCAGAAATCTTATATAACTCTGTTCAAAAACTTTTCCGAACCGTTTCAGGATTTCATTATCCGCATCAGATAATTTTCTTCCATGATGGTTAACGACAAATATAGTTGTATAACGAGAGACACAAACGGACCTGGTGTAACCACCTTCCCGGGACAATACCTGTTTTTTCCACTCAGGAGTAGATGAATTGTAAGGCGGATATTTAAACAAATGTTTAAAGAACGCTATTTTTTCTTCCCTTGTGAATTCCTCAACTAAAAATTTCCCTCCTGTTTTAACAGCCTCCGTCAATGCCATATATGTTGGATGATCCAGAAACGGAATAGCCGCTTTTTGAACATAAGTTTCAACTACGCCGGATGATCCCCAGAATGTAAATTCTTTACCAACGTCTTGATTATTGATAGCAATGAAAACACCGGTTATATCCATTTCCATTTTGTGCAATTCCCGGGCGACTAAATTAACTACTTCCTGCAGTTCGGAAGTATGGTGCATTCTGATAGATCTGGATCTTACTCTTTCCAACGAAGCTTCAATCTGTGCCTCTTTTGCCTGGGAAATCGCATTTTCGATATCTATAAATCTGCGGTAAGCCAACTGGAAAACGTTATGAAAACGTTTGAAGATGTCAAGACTTTCCCGATCTATTTCTTTATATGTTGTCAAGCCTAATCCGCCCTGACCAATTGAATAGAAATGATAGTACAATGCGGCGGATTCATCCAATTGAGGATCGGGAAATTGCTTGTCTTGTTTTCTGTATTCGCGGAATATCTCTAATTCTTTACCTTTCATACTGCCACTAAAAAAAACATTTGCTGCCTCTTGCATTTCGCGAACCATCTCATGCACTTTTAGGTGTTTTTTGTATTCTGTTTCTTCAATTGTGCCTTTCTTATATGCAGTGAAGTATTGGTAATTGAGATATGTACCCTTCGACTCATTAATAATAGCCGTCTGCACATTCCGAATGTCATGTACTCCAAGCAACTGCAATTGGTCGGAAATAATCCTGCAAACTTCCACCATATCGGATGATTCTTTCATAGCCATCGCACTGGTGCGAACTCTTTCAAGACAAGCTTCAATTTCAAGCTCGCGGTTTTTCATTAGAAGATCGGCAGTTTTTTCGGCGACTTCTTTTTCCAGTTTTTCGATTTTCGCTTTATGCTCGTCAATATGCCAGGTGTCTGCACCACCTTCTTCATATCCCGGTTTTGAGCCATGCCAATGGACAACGAGCCATTTATTTTTCTGGTATTCCAAAACCGATGAGAAGCGAAGAAGCATCTTATAGGTTTCGTTATTTATTAGCATTGAAACCGTAATTTCGTCTACAAAAACAGCAGTATTTTCATCAGCCAGAACGCGCCGTAACACCGGGCTAATATCAAACTTCATTTCGATATTATTAGCCTGTTCTTTTTGTCTTTCAACCAATTCCAGAAAACCGGAAGCCGATAAAATTTTTTCATCTAACGTTGTGCCATATCCCATAATATCAGCATCGACAAACGTGTCAATTTCGCTGGGAGGAACGATATTCATG
Organism: uncultured Calditrichaceae bacterium; assembly: GCA_964624795.1. Lineage (GTDB taxonomy): Bacteria > Calditrichota > Calditrichia > RBG-13-44-9 > RBG-13-44-9 > CAZUZS01. The sequence continues at coordinate 783 of CAZUZS010000182.1, read as the reverse complement.
CCTGTTTGCACAAACCTGTTGTATGTTTCGTACAGTAATTTTTCTTTTGCCTTATCCATCTATTTCACCTTAATTGCCATGCTAGCAATATCATAATTCTGTTTCAGTATAACCAATATCAAATTGACTTTGAAGGCGTCTTGATTCAACTGGTGCTCGGTTTTGAGAAGTTCCTGGTTTTTGATGAATTCCTCGTGAATGTTTCGCTTGATATGTTTGCCTTCTCTTGGCGCAAGGCGATCCCGGTTCCGGTTGTTTACCTCCAGCGCAATTAAAATACCAATAACAACAAGTAAGATTTCGCCAATGGCATAACGCAAATAAGCCATTACTTTGCTTTCGGAAGCGAGTTGTTTACGGACATTTCTAAATATTTTCATCATCGGTTTAATTCTGTTTCAATATGTTTTAACAATTGTTTTGCTTTTGCCTTTAAATTTTCATCGCCTGTTTTTTGTAATTCGGCTAAACCATTTCTAAAAACAACATCATTAATTAACTCTAGTCTCAATTTGGGTTCATTGAGATTTTGAATTGCAATCTTTTTAAGATTTTCGTCTTTAACATTAATAAAATTCATCTGAGAATTTTCTTGAATTTTGCTTCTCAATTTTTTGGAATAAGAGAAAGATGCAAAGTTGCTTTTCTTCATCACGTTTCTTACAACAAACTGATCTACCAGATTGGTGTTATTATTAACTGTATTGTTTGCAAACCCTTCTATAAGCTGGTTAAATTCCATAAGTTCCTTTTTTAGTGATTCATTATCAATAATATTGATTT
>CAZUZS010000181.1:0-3021 GCA_964624795.1 uncultured Calditrichaceae bacterium | reverse complement strand
AGGAGTATGAGTAAAATGACTAATGACATCCCATTGATGAATCTAATGGGCAATATGCCCTGCGCCATGCCTTTGCGCCAATCGCAAATATTTACGATTTCATTTGGTTTTATAAAATTACTATGTTAAGTTATTGCGCAAATTTTTTGTAGCAAAATGAATGAGGGTGGCCTGAAATGGGTTACCTCTTTAGAGAGACTTTCAGCACACGCCTAACATAAATTTTGATACAACAGTAGAACAATAAGCAGAAGGATGCCAAGAGATGGAAAAAGGCAAAGTCAAATGGTTTAACGGTTCCAAGGGTTTCGGTTTTATCAGCCGCGAAGAAGGTGAAGATGTATTCGTTCACTATTCCGCAATCGAAGACGATGGCGGTTATCGCACGCTGGATGAAGGCGACACCGTGGAATTTGAAGTAACCAATGGCCCCAAAGGCTTGCAGGCTAAAACAGTTCGCAAAGCTTAAGCAATCCCAGGATTGTAATAAAGACCCCGGCCAATCACCGGGGTTTTTTGTTTTATAAACATTCTGACAAGATTTGACATTAGGTTAGAAATCGTAGATTAAATGCTATCCCCGCCGGATTTTATTTTTGCCAAACAAAAATTAGGATCGTTATTTGAGATTGTGTAATGAACCCTCAAGTCCATTTGATCAACGACTGCGGGCCGGGGATTTTTCACCGGGCATCGGCACTCTACTTTGCAGGCGAATCGGGCGGTGTGAATACAAAACGCTCGTTAACTCCCCAAATCCCCCCGACGGTAAATCCGGCAATACAGCCAAATCCGGCGCCGGGCAGGATATAGATGGCCGGATCTTTTTCTGCCAGGCTGGAGCTCATCAAAGGGAGTCCAACCGATCCAAGTATGCCGCCGGCAATCGTCCCGATTTTGATGCCGTCAGCTCCACCCTGGTTATGGTTGCGGAAAGAAATTTCCATCACCGACGTTTGGGGTACCGCCATTTCCCGGCCGCCTTCCGCATCCTGCCAGCGGATCGAATCCGATGCGATGCTGATTGATCGCCCCCGGTATTGAGTCCCATCGGTTAAAATAATTACGCCTTCCTGCGATTCGGCGGACCGGTTTATCTTGTCATAGAATCTCAGGCGAGGCTCCCTTGCCTTATAATAAACGTGTGAACAACCAGTAAAAAAAATGATCGCTAAAAGCAATGATTGGGATATTCTGCTTATCTTCAATTTCATTCATTCCTCCGACTATGAAAATATTTTAATATTTAATAAAATGTCAATGGTTTTTATTTTTAATGAAATCATGTCTTAGAAAATTCTGTTGAAAAATGATTTGTGACTTTTATGACTGTATCAAAACCGGTTTCATTCAATAACATTCCATATCACGCGGATACTCCTTTTTGCGGAGATTAATGTTTGTCAGGAAGGGAAGTAAATTTATGCCCTGCAAAAATACGGCATTTTATTTTTTGCAGAGATTTCCTGATACGCCAGCTTATATTAACCGTTACCATCCGCTGCGGTGGTTTATTCTGCTGCCAATTGTAATATTGAGGAGAATTCGATGAAACGATTCGATACCAGGATTTTTTTCCTGCTTATTGCACTCTTTTTACTGACAATTACTTTTAACGGCATAACTGCTACCGTCAAAGGAATTGTCTTCGAAGATAAGAATCATAACTTAAAAATGGACAAGGACGAACCGGGAATTCCCGGTGTGGCCGTATCCAACCAGGCCGATGTAGTCGCCACCGGGGACGACGGTCGCTTTGCGCTTCCGCTTTCCGCCGAGGCGGTGATCTTCATTTCCAAACCCGCCGGCTACCAGGTTCCCGTAAATGAAGACAACCTTCCGCAATTTTATTACATTCACCAGCCCAAAGGCTCGCCTGTGCTGAAATATCCCGGTGTGGAACCAACCGGCAAAATTCCAAAAATGCTCTATTTCCCGCTTTTCAGACAGGCTGAAAGCGACACTTTCAAAACAGTGGTCTTTTCCGATCCCCAGGGGCGGGACGAGAAAGAGCTTGGTTACATTCGCGATGATGTCTGTGCAGAGCTGGTGGGAACCGACGCTGCCTTCGGGATCACATTGGGTGATATCGTCTATAACGATCTTTCGCTTTATTCTGAATACAACAGCATTGTTTCCAAAATCGGCATTCCGTTTTACAATGTTCCGGGAAATCATGATATGAACTTCGATGCCGCCGATGATCCGCACGCATTGGAAACGTTCAAAAGATACTTCGGGCCGCCGTACTACTCTCTCAATTACGGAAAAGTCCATTTCGTGGTGCTGGATGATGTGGACTACCTGGGGCTTTCGGACGACAGCATTCCATCTCCAAAATACCAGGGAAAGATCGGGGAAAAGCAGCTTGCCTGGCTGCAGAACGACCTCAAATTCGTCCCGGAGGACCGCTTGATTGTGCTTTGCATGCACATTCCTTTCGTTGCAACTGAAGGAGACAATCCTACCATCAAGGTGATGGACAGGGACTCGCTCTTCAACGAGCTGTCCGAACGCGATCACCTACTGGCGCTGGCCGGTCACATGCACCTCATCGAACATTATTACCTGGGTGAATCGTATGGTTGGTCAGGGAAGTCTCCATTGCATCAGCTCACCTGTGCGGCGGTATCCGGCACCTGGTGGCAGGGGCCTCCGGACTCCCGCGGCATTCCCATTGCTGATGAGCGGGACGGTACGCCGAATGGATACCATATTATCCGTTTCGAAGGCAACCGGTTTGCAGAGCAATTTAAACCCGCCAGCCTGGATTCGCATTTTCAAATGCGCATTAATTTCCCGGCAGGAACCGTTTCCCAGGCTTTGGCGGACAGTTCGCAGATAAATGTGAATGTTTTTGATGCCGACGAAAAATACACCGTAACTTGCGTTATCGATGACAATCCCCAACAGTCGATGGCGCGCCAGGTGATGAACGATCCCTGGTTTGTAGGCTTGATGGAACGGTATCCGGAAAACTATCTTTCATGGATCGAGCCCGAGCTGACACCGCATATCTGG
>CAZUZS010000180.1:0-3053 GCA_964624795.1 uncultured Calditrichaceae bacterium | reverse complement strand
AATAATCCGTTTGTGGTAACCATGGAATTGACCGAGGAAGATGCGAAAAGGCCTAACATGATGATGCCGATGGTGCCGCCTACGCCGTGCACGCCCCACACATCCAGCGCGTCATCCCATTTTAGCTTGTTTTTAAGGGCGACTGCAAAATAGCACACAAACCCGGAGATGATGCCGATTAAAGCAGCATTTCCGGTCGTCACAAAACCTGCCGCGGGTGTAATTGTTGCCAGTCCCGCAACCGCCCCGGTGAGCAGCCCCACAAACTTGGGTTTCTTTTCCAATATCCACGCGACCACCAGCCAGGTGATTGCCGCGAAGGATGCGGCAACATCGGTATTGAGAAAAGCAAGTGCAGTGACGTTATCGACTCTTAGCTCGCTGCCCGCATTGAAACCGTACCAGCCGAACCACAAAAGACCGGTGCCCAGGGCAACCAGCGGAATGCTGTGCGGGCCGCGGTCGAATATTTTTCTTTTTCCCACATAAAAAACCGAGGCAAGCGCGGCCATTCCGGCACTGGCATGAACCACTATTCCGCCGGCAAAATCCAGAACGCCCAATTTTGCCAGCAAGCCGCCGCCCCATACCATGTGAACCAGCGGGAAGTAAACGAAGAATAACCACAGCGTCAGAAATAGCATATACGCGGGAAAACGTACCCGGTTGGTAAATGCGCCCGTGATTAGCGCCGGTGTAATAATGGCGAACATCATCTGGTAGGCAACGAAAACGTAAAGGGGAATAGCATTGTTGCCTGTGAATACGTCATTCAGAGAAGTTCCCGCGAGAAATGCCAGGTGCAGGTTTCCTATAACGCCGCCTTCGCCGCCGCTGAAGCACAGGGAGTATCCCACCGCAAACCACAGAACCGTCGTCCAGCCCAGCGAAACAAAGCTCTGAATCATGATTGCCAAAACGTTTTTTCTTCCGACAAGACCGCCATAAAAAAATGCCAGACCTGGTGTCATCAGCATCACCAGGCTGGTAGCGACCAGCATAAAACCGGTACTTCCAATTTCAATCATTTTTTCTCCTTTTTAATTTGGTCTTAAATGAGGTTGTATCTTTAGGTTAGAGCGAGAAGCCGAGGACCAGGAAAGCGATTTCAGTTCTCGGATTCAGGATAAACGTGCCGGAAACCGGCAGCGAAAAATTTTGTGAGAATTTGACCGGTTTGGTTACTTTAAATCCCAGGTTAACGAAGTTGAATTTCTCTGTCCCGTAGTACGCCGGATTTTTCGTGCTGCCGCCGGCGGCTCCGGCAAACAGATCCAGGCCGGTGCCACTCACCTCGGTGGAATAATCCAGTTGGAAATAAGTGTTATTCCCTTCATCATTGTAAATGTTGACAAAACCGGAAATGCTGAGCGGAATGGCATCCGGCCCTGTGATAACAAGACCTGCCTCCAGCAGGTGAGCGCCGGGACCGTTCGCATCATCATAATTGTCGAAGTTGCCGATCTTGATGCCCGCGTTTGGATAATAATAATCCGTCAGCAGCCCCTTTACCTCCATGCCATTTGGAAGGCTGCAGGCATAGCTGATCCAGCCATCGATCTCCTGGCTGAGCGCATAATTGTCATCCGCGGTGTTATTTGCGGACAGGGTTGATGAACCCCACAATCCGGCTTCCAATCCCTTGAATCCCAGGGAAACAGATGGCTGCACATTTGGAGCGTCGTTCACATTGGCGCCGCGCCAGATATAGCGGCTGACAAAATCCGCAGATGCCGACAGGGTTACCTTATCCTGGGCAAAAGTGCTGCCTGCGGCGAGCACGCCCAAAAACAGGATGAGAAACGACGTGATACAATTACCGTGTGATCTCATATTTGGTACCTTTCAATTTTAATGATCATTCAAGGGCCGTAAAAATGACAAAATCAATGTAAGGTTTCCGGTTTAAAAATGGGAAAAACATCTCAACCAGCGCGACTATTTTGTCGCAAGCGCGTACGATAAAACAAGATGTGTCCGTTTCGGGATCAGATTTGATTCATTAACAACTGGCATTCTTGATTTTTTGGAACTCTAATATTTTGACGGATACGGTTCGGCGTGGCAGAAAAAATATTATTTATTGATCTTTATTTCACCGAACTTTATACTTCCTGCAGGGAGGTGCTGGTCCGTCCGATGATTTAGTTCCGAATCGAAGGCAGGGATGAAAAAAATATTAGTAATCGACGATCAACAGGCCGAAGAAATTAATTTCGACTCTCTTCTCTCCACAAACGGCTTCAATGTTCATATTGCGCTGGGGCGGTCGAACGGCGCTGCAATTGCCCGCCGTTATCTCCCGGATTTGATTATCTGCAACCTGGAATCCGAAACAGAAGGTGCCGATTTAATAAAGGAACTGAACCTGCACGATGCCACACTGGTCATCCCGTTAATTTATTTGTCTTCGGATTCGCGGTTGCAGAACCAGCGCCGGATGATGAACCTGGGTGCGGACGATTATATCGTCAAGCCCTTTTTAGCGGAAGACCTCCTGATGGCGGTAAAAATGCGGATTCAAAAACACGAGAAATTGAAGGATAAAATGCAGCAAATTTGCCAGGAGTCTTTGGAAGGCGAAGAAGAAACGCCGTTGCGCAAAGACCACATCCTGGTAAAAATCGGCAACCGCCTGCAATTAGTGAAATTCAGCCAGATTGTGTGCATCACTGCCCTGAAAGAATATTCGAAAATACGAACGTTTGGCGGACAAAATATAATTGTCAGGAAATCGCTGAAAGCATGGATCGATATTTTGCCATCCAACAACTTTCTTAGAATTCACCGAACAACTATCATAAATGTGGACGCCATCGAACAGATTATGAAGGTCCGGGAACGTTCCTGGGTTGTGCAGCTCAAAACCATCGAGACGCCGTTCGATTTGAGCCAGCGTTACGCGAACATCATGCGAAAAACATTCTCTTTGTAGATTTTAATCGGGAAGCGCGCACTCTTGCTGTTTCCCCGGGGAATTCGGCACAAACCTTCACATTTGACAACTGACCGGAAAGATAAAAGAATAGTGTAAACAGTGGCTGGTCCGTAAG
>CAZUZS010000179.1:0-3181 GCA_964624795.1 uncultured Calditrichaceae bacterium | reverse complement strand
ACGAGGGAAGGGGAGACACCCCCATCTATGCCGGCAATAAATTGCCGCCCGATAGCCAAATGCCCCTCCGGGGCAGGGAAAATGGGGCGGGTTATTTGGCAAGTTTAACTCTTGATTGAACCACCCATCAGCAAGGTTTTACGTCTTTCTGCTCTTTTATCTTGAAATATTCGCCCCGCTGCTGTAATTTCTGATATGAATGTATCGATTGATATCTTGAGTATCATTTTTATACTCGGGGTTATCCAGGGATTTTTACTGACAATTCTTCTTTTCACCAAATACCGCAAATCCGAAGCAAACATAATTCTTGGCTGGCTGATTTTTCTATACTCTGTTTTTATTGTTCAGGTGATGCTGTTCAGGGTGCCGGAAATCGCAGTCAACTATCCCCATTTGTTGCTGCTTTTTGACGGGCTCCCTTTTCTCTTCGGCCCCCTTCACCTGACCTATGTCGGCAAACTGACCGATACCCGCCTTAAATTTGCGCAGCCACACTGGCTCCATTTTGTCCCGTTCATCCTTTTTAAGCTCTACTACCTCCGAATATTTCTTCTTTCCAAAGAAGAACTGTATGCGGTAATTTTGCAGGTGCAGCAAAATATGCCGCCGCTACATCTCACGATCTCCGGTATGCTGCTGGCCGTTCAGGGCATGGTTTATGTGATCGCCGCGCTTTATGTCTTTAAAGAATACGCAAACAAAATAAAACTCACCTTCTCCTCTCTGGAGAAAATAAATCTTTCCTGGTTGAGATATTTTACCATCCTGGCGTTGATTGTATGGTCCATCGTATTTGTCGATAATGTGCTGACAATCGGTGGAATTGATTGGCGCCCGCTGGAGGTCCTGGTTCCGCTTCTGACATCCTTGTTTGTTTATGCAACCGGTTACATCGGCATGTTCAAGACCGAGATATTTCTTCAATCCGAAATATCTGATAATATACATGACGCGAAAGACCTGGCCGCAGAAATCGTGGAACAGGAAAACCCCGACACCGGTGACCGGAAATATCAAAAGTCCGGGCTTACCAGGGAAAAGGCGGACGAGTACCTGGAAAAACTAAAATCGTTGATGGAACACGAGCATCTTTATATGAATCCGGAGCTTACCTTGCGGGACCTATCGGCAAACCTGGAAACTTCCACCCACAATATTTCGGAAGTCATCAATACCAATCTCAATCAAAATTTTTTCGATTTCATAAATCATTACCGGGTTGGGAAGATGAAAGAAGATTTGTTGGACAGCAACAAGGACCATCTCACGCTTTTCGGAATCGCTTTGGAAGCCGGTTTCAATTCCAAGTCCGGTTTCAACGCCATTTTCAAACGCTACACCGGGCAAACCCCCTCGGAATACCGGAACAACATAAAGCGGAAGGGAAAGTGAGAATAGAACCTGACCTGTTTTTTTTGACAGGATTAACGGGATGTACCGGATAAAATAATGTCATGTTTATCCGATTACGTTAAAGATTGAAACAACTTCCATTTCCTTGCTTTGATCCAGAAATTCAGTCTGGCTTTATAGAATTGCGTGAGGTGCGCATGTCCGCAACATCGTCTCTTCCGTATGAGCGGTTCGTTCCAACCGCATGAGAGAAACGGGAGATACGCATGAAAAGAAAGTTGACTGAGGGCAGCTTGTTGGCCCGCGCTTATTGACTAACTTTTATTTTTTGACTTTTTGTTTTTTTCTAACTTGTTTGTTATTATTTCTTGTTGTTGCTTTAATCTTTGAACTGCTTACTTTTATTTACTCCTTTTTTGACATAATAAAAAATATCTATATGTTTAATATATAAAATTTTACTTATTAACCAGTTGTGTGAGTTAGAGACAGAATCATGTAAACTGTTAAAATAGCTCAAATACACCATATTATTTTATTAACCCCGCGATTAATCGCGAGGTTACCCAAATAAAACTAAACCTTAAAACCGTTTTAACGGTTTTACATTCTAATTCGCACAACGGGTTAATTATGAAACAGCAAAAACTAAAAACGTTTTTGGCTTTTGGGGCCATTTATATAATATGGGGTTCAACCTACCTTGCAATCCGCTATGCAATCGAAACAATCCCACCGTTAATGATGATTGGAATAAGATCCCTGACAGCAGGGATAATTCTTTATTTATTAAGCCGGTTTAAGAGCAAAGAAAAGATCAAAAGGGCAAATATTTTCCCACTGCTTACATTAGGAACAATGTTCTTTTTGATCGGGCATGGACTACTGGCATGGGCGCAACAATATGTACCTTCCGGGCGCGCAGCGGTACTTGTTACGCCGGAACCTTTATGGATTATGGGAATAGAATGGCTTTTCTTAAAAGATACACGGGTAAAAACAAGGGGAATATTAGGATTATTTCTCGGTTTCGGTGGCGTTTTTTATCTTATTGCTTCTGCTGCAGGTAGCACGACATCAAATAATGATTTTCTTGGCTCTGCATTAATTGTTACCTGCACCCTTTCCTGGGGGGCAGGCGCTGTTTATTCAAGAGTTGCAAATGTTCCAAAGTCTCCCATGTTGTCATCGGGGATGGAATTAATTTTCGGTGGTACGCTGGTTTTGATAACCAGTTTTATCATTGGCGAGCCATCCCAATTTCATTTAAGCCAGGTTACATTAAGATCTTTCTTTGGGCTTTCATACCTGATAATTTTTGGTTCAGTGATTGCTTTCAGCGCCTATGTATGGTTGCTTGGACATACATCCGTTACACGGATTTCAACTCACACCTACGTAAACCCCATAATTGCAGTTTTCCTTGGCTGGCTCTTCGCCAATGAACAGATCACTACTGCCTTATTAGTTGCCACAGGCATTATAATTATATCTGTATATCTTGTACTTTATGATCAGTACCGGGATAGGAAAAATATACCAGGCAAAGGAGTTAGAGATTAATTCTTTCAATCCGGAGTCTACTCCGAAAAGTGGTAAAAAAGTAAAATAAAAACAACAAATAGAGTAACTTTTTTTGACAGGATTAACAGGATGTACCGGATGAAATAATATCTTGCTTATCCGGTTACGTTAAAGATTGAAATGGCTTCCATTTCCTTGCTTTGATCCAAAAATTCGATCCGGCTCCGTAGAACTGGTGCCATAATATGTGAGGTGCGCATGTCCGCATCGTCTCTTCCGTATGAGACGTTTGTCTGATGCG
>CAZUZS010000178.1:0-3185 GCA_964624795.1 uncultured Calditrichaceae bacterium | reverse complement strand
TGAAACAGCAAGCCCTTGGAGTTTTGAAAAACTTTTATCTCCAGACAAGAAAAGTTGGGGAGGTTTCAAAATAATTTCGGGATTATCTTAACTTTCTTATAATTTTCAGCATTCTTTTTCTCTTCTTCCAATTTCTTTTTGTAAACTTCATCAATTTCCGAAAGTCTGACAATTTTTCCATCTAAAAATATTTCCGGATCAATGTATCTGAATTTCTTTTTCAGCTCCAGACCATTTTCATCTTCCAGGGTCTCAAATTTTTTCAAAGTTTTTAACTTGTCCAAAATTTCAGAATCGTTGCTGCTCTCCAAGATCCCTAAGACTTCTGAATCAGTTTTCATAAAATCTTTTTCAGAAATTAAGCCCAAATTCATAGCCCTTTTTATTGCTCTGGAAAGAAGATAATAACTCGCTCTTGCCGTTTCTCCACCCCAATGTTCTGTTTGAAGTTTCATATAAGAATCTGCAAACTTTTTTGCGGTTCCAATATTTTCGAACGCAATTTGTCCGTCAACATTAATCAAGTTCTGGAAACATTCAAATGCCTTCTCTTCTTCTAATGAATGCCCCAATTCCCTTAGAGTGTAATCAATTCTGTCTGCGCAAAGTCCAGGGGCATCTTTTTCGAGCAGGGAAAATGATTCTATATTCGAAATATTTTCATAATCAAATCCATGCTTTTCTAAGATTTCTTTCATCTCAGAATTTTTTATAACTCTCAAATGGGAATTATCCTGATAATCTTCTTTTGTCGGATCTCCTACTGCCCAATCGATAACATGCGAAAATGCAGTGTGAGAAACATCATGCAATAAACCTGCAATTTGTTCTTCTATTCCGGCGTTCAATCTTCTTAGAATTATTAAAACGCCCAAAGAATGTTCATATCTTGAGAATAATCCTTTTCGGTCGGTATAACCTGCAGGGACCCCATGTTGCGAAATACCTTTTAATCTTTGCATCGGCGCGGAATTAATAAGTTCAATCAGAATACTTTCATTGACTTCTTCATCTCCATAAACTTCATCAGGGATAATCATAAAACTTTTATAATAAAACTATATAAAAAATAATCGGTGATTCAAAACATTTATATTCCAAAACTCCTTATTCTGATTATGGCTCCTGCTTTCGGTGATGACATAAAAGACAAAGTTTCTGCGCTTGATCCGCATTTTCAGGAAAAAATAAACGAGATGTTCAAGGCAATGCACCAATCCATATCCCTACTTTACGAGGCCGCGATCAAAGACGAGAAAACCGGCTTGTACAACAACAAATTCCTTGAAACTGTGCTTGACATGGAAATTGAAAAAGCGAAAAGAAAAAAGGAAAAACTTTCTTTCATGATCACCGACATAGACCATTTCAAGAAAATCAACGACACTTACGGCCACATGAAAGCCGATGAAATGCTCGCGCAGCTCGCAAAAGTCATGATGAAAACTTCAAGAAAGTCCGACGTAGTTGCAAGATTTGGCGGCGAAGAGTTTGTTGTATTGCTTCCCGAAACCAGCTTGGAAAAAGCCAAAAGGTTTGCATCAAGATTGAAGAAAGCCATCCATGAAGATAGGTTCCTGAAAAAATTCAACCTCACAGTCAGCGGCGGAATAACGGAATTCAAGCCAAGAGATACCAAACAGAAGTTCAAAGTCCGCGCGGACAAAGCGCTTTACAAAGCCAAGGAAGGCGGCAGGGACAAGTTTGAAGTTTTGAAATAAACGCCCACTGCAGGAATCGAACCTGCGAGCCCCGAAGGGCCGGGATTAGCAATCCCGTGCAATACCATTATGCGAAGTGGGCATCATTTGTGCCACGAGCATCAATCTGGAGTTTTCTACCAGTGTAGGTTCTTTTGTCAAAAGAACCCCAATGCAATGTGGGCACTTTCTATTTCCTATTTATTTGGGCTTATAAGTTTTATCATGCCAATATTTATATACTTTTGAGTCATCCAAAAATCATGAGTGCGACAGGGTATGTTATCGGAGGAATAATCCTGTTCATTTTCTTAATAGGTCTCAGAGTTATTAACCAATATCAAAGAGCAGTAAAATTCAGGCTTGGAAGATATGTTAAAACTCTTGGACCAGGATTAAGGTGGATAATTCCTTTCATAGACAGAATTGTTAAGGTTGATGTCCGTGTTATAGCTACAGATATTCCGGCACAAGAAGTCATAACAAAAGACAACGTACCTATGAAAGTCAATGGGGTCGTTTTCTTCAAGGTAACGAACTCGGACAAGGCGGTTCTCGAAGTTGAAGATTACAAATATGCAATTTCTCAATTGGCGCAATCTGCTTTAAGGGACATGACCGGAAAAGCGGAACTTGACAACGTTCTTGCAAAGCGCGAAGAGATTGGTGAACAAATCCAGAAAATTGTAGACAAAGAAACGGATCCTTGGGGAATCAAAGTCACCGACGTGAAAATCAAAGACATAGAACTTCCCGAAAATATGAAGCGCGCGATGGCTCATCAGGCGGAAGCTGAAAGAGACCGACGTGCAAGAGTTATTAACGCGGAAGCTGAAAAGCAGGCATCGCAAAAACTGAGGGAAGCAGGCGACATTCTCAACAAATCGCCGGCATCAATGAAACTTAGATTTTATCAAACGCTGAATGACATTGCGGAAGAAAAAAATTCTACGATAGTTCTGCCTTTTCCAGAAGAGTTCATCAATATGTTGAAGGGTTACAAGGATAATTCTAAGGATTCCAAGAAATAATTCTATCTTTTTGAAAATTGTTTTGAGAAATATACTCCCCCCCAGCCTTCAAAGTTAGGCATAGAAATTTTTGGTTTTCCGAAAAGATTTTCAGTACCTAGACCTACTAAGATCCCAAAAGGAGATATTACTCTTTGTATCTCATCTACCAATTCAGAGGTATAACTAAGTGCAAGATTTTTCCCCTCCTCATAAGAAACATTAGCTAATATACTACTATCTAAAACTCCAAAAGAGACCACTATTCCCCCAAGATTGTGCTCTTCACGGAGCACCGAAAGACCATCTGAAAGTTTTTCTATTCTAGGATCTCCTGGATTTGCGGGAATGTACTCTCCGCATTGATAATGATTTATTATGGGGTTTCCCCCGGGACCAATTTCAATTACCCTATAATTTTTCAGAGCTTTAAAATAAGGTTGCAGGCTCTTAATCTTAAGAGCTATTTTTAAAT
>CAZUZS010000177.1:0-3210 GCA_964624795.1 uncultured Calditrichaceae bacterium | reverse complement strand
AAGAAAATCCTGGAAGAACAAGTCGCCGGGGGCGACATCCGGGCGCAGGCCTTCGACCTCAACGGCATCTGGGCGCCGTTTTACACCCAGCACAAGGTCATGGCCGGTCTGCGGGATGCCTATCATCTGTGCGGCCTGCCGAAGGCGCTGAAGATCGAGAAGAACTTTGCTGACTGGCTGGGCACAATCGTTGAGAATCTGAATGATCAGCAAATTCAACAGATGCTGGTTTGCGAGCATGGGGGCATGAACGAAGTGTTAGCCGATCTTTACGCCGATACCAACAATCCCAAATATCTTGAGCTGTCCGGCGTATTCTACCACAAGGCAATCCTGGATTCGCTGGCGGCGGGAATCGATATTCTGCCAAACAAACATGCCAATACGCAAATTCCCAAGGTGATCGGGGTGGCCCGCCGCTACGAGCTCACCGGCGATCCGAAGGACGAGAAAACAGCGGAATTCTTCTGGGAACGGGTCGTCCGGCATCATTCCTACGTCACCGGCGGGCATGGAAACCACGAATATTTCGGGCAGCCGGATCATCTGCGCAACCGGCTCAGCGACGAAACCACCGAATCCTGTAACGTTTACAACATGCTGAAATTGTCGCGTCACCTGTTCCAGTGGCATCCCCGTGCGGAAATCGCCGATTATTACGAGCGGGCCTTGTTCAATCACATACTTGCCTCGCAAAACCCGGAGAACGGGCGCGTGACCTATTTTCTTTCACTGGAGATGGGCGGGTTCAGGAGCTTCCAGAACCCGGACTCCTTCACCTGCTGCATCGGCACCGGCATGGAAAATCATGCCAAATACGGCCGGAATATTTTCTACAAAAATAAAGATGAGCTTTACGTCAGCCAGTTTATCGCGGCGGCGGCCAACTGGAAAGAAAAGGGCGTACAAATAAAACAGATTACGAAATTCCCGGAAGAGCAGGGGACTACCATCGAAATAGAGAGCACGGCGCCGCAGGAATTCACCCTGCACATCCGGTATCCCTACTGGGCGAACGACGGTATCACGATTCTTGTGAACGGCGCAGCGCAAAAAGTGGATCAGGCACCGGGAAGCTTCGTCGCCATAAAGCGAAACTGGAATTCCGGCGACAGGGTAGAGGTGAAGATGCCCTTCAGCCTGCGCCTGGAAACCATGCCGGATGATGAAAACCGGGTGGCGATCATGTACGGACCGCTGGTGATGGCAGGCGTTCTGGGGCAGTCGGACGATCCGGCGGCTGAGAAACCCGGTTACATGCCGGTCCTTTTTACGGAAGACCGGAATCCGGAACAATGGCTGCGTCCCGTAGAAGATGCGGCGAACACTTTTCAGGTTTCGGCGGAAGTTGCCCGGCCACACAGTTTTATATTGGAGCCGCTCTATGCTGTTTATAATCGCCGCTATTCGGTGTACTGGGATTTGTATAACCGGGAGAGCTGGAATCGACATCAACAGGAAAAGAAAGCAGAGCAGGATCGGAAGAAGGAGCTGGAGAGAAGAACCGTGGATTTTTTTCAGCCCGGTGATGCGCAGTCGGAAGCGGATCATGCTTTCCGGGGAGAAAGCGTGCGGGTGCTGGATTTCAAGCATGAAAAGGGCAGGGTAGCGGATCGCGGAGGCTGGTTTTCTTTTGAAATGAATCTGGTTCCGCAAAGCACCACGGCACTGGTCATTCAGTACTGGGGCGGGTTCACCGGCTCCAAGACATTTGATATCCTGGTGGATGGGAAAAAGATAGCCACCGAAAATATCGCCGGCAAAAAAGACGGGCAGTTCATTGATGTCCGGTATGATATTGAAAATGAGCTGATTGCCGGGAAGAAGAAAATCACAGTGAAGTTTCAGCCGCACCCGGGGAACAGGGCCGGGCCCATTTTCGGCGCCCGCACGATCCGGTTGTCAGGTGATAGCTCCGGCACTATGCCCCTCTGATTGGGCGATTTACAAAGCTTAAATGACGGAATATTTAACCGACCGGCTAATTCATTAGGCGAAAACGAATTGATCTTTCACTCTGACAGCAATCTTGTCCATTGTGCGAATTAATCCGTAAACCGTTCCACGTGAGTGGCCACTATGTGGAAAACGGTTCTCTAAATTATTCCATTGCTTAACATCACCTGGATAAATCCAGGTGTTAATGACACCGGAAATGTTATTAACACCCTGCTTCCAGCGGGGTGTACTGAAACTCAAGTATTTACAAATTAACCGCTTCCCACATAGTGGTGCCTTACGGCAAGCGGTTTTAAAAGCGTGATTCGCAAATTAATTAGCACAACGAGTTAGTTTTGATACCTGAAATTTTCAGGAAACAAGGGAATTCTGCACCTCGTGGTCTATTATATTTTGGAGAAAGATGACCAGGTCTTGAAAGTCCAATTCGATTGGAGCGTTGATATCTGGTCACTGGTGGGGATTACGGTCATTTTTCTTTTGGCCGTCTGGTTCGGTGAGAAACTTGCACAGTATTCGATAATCGTTTTTCTGCTTTATTCACTTATCCGTAAAACTGTTTTTATCAAAAAAGGCGAGGAACTGGTTATTATTTATTCATTTTTAAAAATCCCGTTGATCACGAAAAGGGTTCACCTGAAGAAACGACTGAAATATTTTGTGAGGAAAGAAAAATATAGCCTTCCCGTAAGGATGTTTATCGGGGCCGGGATCGCATTTGAGTTCCGCAAGCGGTCCAATCCCACCTATGAACTGGTTCTGCAGGTGGAGGGAGGGAATGAACAGATCATACAGCGAGGAACATTCAAAAGAGATTTGGAAGATTTTTTCAGTTTGACAAACAGGTATGTGAAAAATAGAAGCTGAACATGAGTGGCGGTATCGCCGGAGGCGCGAATAATTTTTTGGTTATTCTGAACTTCAGGGCGCCAGGTAAAAAAAAAGGGCAGAATCGCCAGCGATGCCGCCCCCTCTTTCGTCCTAACAATTATTCTTATTTCCCCCAGGACGGTCTTCCCTGGTAGATCTCGTCGGAGTGATAGAGAAAATAACGCCCCAATTTATCCATGTAGGTATCGCGGGCTTTCTTCTCCGGCCAGGCTGCTTCGATCAATTTGTTCTGCATTTCCTGGGCCGCCTTGATGTCATCCCACGAGGCGTATTCGGTGATCATAACGACGTCCCGGTTATCGTGGCCCCAGGCGTGCTGCATTACCTGCTGGCTGACAATTTTGTCATTCTTTTTGGTAA
>CAZUZS010000176.1:0-3254 GCA_964624795.1 uncultured Calditrichaceae bacterium | reverse complement strand
ATGAAAGAAAATCCTCAATTTCAGCTTTTTTTTCTGCCGCATCTTTTTCGCCCAGCTCCAGCAGGTTCCGCACATAATCGGGCTGGAACATCAGCATCCCCAGCCAGTCCCGGCCGGAAGATTTGTTGGTGCCGTGACTGCGAAGCATCTGCCGGAAAAAGAAGGGTAAGTCGGGTTCAAAATGCTCCGCTAATTCCCCCAAATCCCGGGAAGGGCGCCGGATAAAAGTTCTGACAACCCGTTTTCCGTGACGGGCCTCCTCAGGCAATTTTTCCAGCAATCCGTTGGTAAGTTCCAGCCTGGCGGCGTCCTGTTCAAGCATATCCAGAAATACGGCATTCATCAATACTCCCATGACCTGGGCCATGGACGGATAATCCTGAACGCCTGGTTCTTCACCTTCACCCCCGGAAGCCTGGTAGCGTGTGGATACAGACAACACCCGGTCGGCGCCCAGGTGAATTGCCGCCGAGAAGGGGCAGTAAAAATGAATTCCCCCATCGGCATGCCATTCCCGGCCAATTCGAACTGCCGGGAACATGACTGGAATAGCAGCGGATGCCATAATATGATCGATTGTCAGACGGGTTGCATGGCTGACCCGGTTGGGCCGCTCCCAATCCACCAGGCAGCAACCTTCCGTCCAGGTAATGGTTTGATTACTGGCATAACTGGTACTTGAAATAGCGACAGCATGGAGGCGACCGTTTCGAATGTTTCTTTCGATTCCGGGCATGATGCCGTTTTCCGGTCTCAGATGTTCCTCCAGAAATTGCCGTAATGGATCTGTACGAACCAGGCTTCGAAATTGGGAACGCTCTATAAAGCCGAAACTGAGCGCATGAAAAAGCCGCTTAAAAAGATCCAAAAATATTGCCGGCGCGTCCACCCTGAAAACCGTGCTAATCATGATATTTTCCCATAAGGCATACAGACTGTCCACCGCTTCTTTAAATGAACCGTTGTAATTTGCGAGATAGGCCGCATTGATTGCGCCGGCAGAAATGCCGGTCAGGATAGGGAAATTGAGTTCAGGATGATACTGCAGAAGCTGCCGCAAAAAACCAACCTGGTAAGCGGCCAATGCGCCGCCGCCGCTTAACGCCAAAGCAAGATTGCTCCTCGATAAATGATCGGACATGTTTACCCCCGGCATATGGATATTCTTATCTGACAAATCTGGTTTCCTTGACATATTTTACAGGCATAAAATTTATAAAATAACGATCATCCGCGCAAATCAGCCTCGTCAAATCACCCCCACAATGAGTTTAACTGCAATCGCCAGCAGCACGACCGCATAGAGCTGCTTCACCCATTTTGGTTTGGCTTTATGGATCATGAACTGGCTGCCCAGTTGGGAACCAATCAGAATGGCAACCACCAGGATCGCTGTCAGAAGCCAGTTGAAATGACCGGCCGCCACATGACCCAGAAATCCGGAGAAGGAGGAAAACGTCACCGCAAAGGCCGAAGTGGCCGCCGCCTGTTTAGTCTTGTAGCCCATCCACATGAGCAGGGGCGCCATGATGAAGCCGCCGCCTACTCCCAGAAGACCCGCCAGAAATCCGGCAAAAGCTCCCACCAGTCCGCCGATGACAGTCCGCTTTTTCATGGAGAGCATGGTTTCCGGTTCAGGCTGACGGGAGATAAAAACCATGCGGCCGGCGGCAACGACAACCGCTGCCGCAAACAGGATGAGCAGCAGATTAACCGGAACATAATTGGTGACTACGGCGCCGACGGGGGCTGCCACGAATGCCGCAGCCGCCATGGCAAATCCGCCTTTCCAGTCTACCAGCTTATTGCGGGCATAGGCCGGAAGCGCCAGCAGCGTGGTCAGGCCGTTCAGAAGCAGACCCAGCGGAATGGCGACCTCCTTCACCGAGAAACCTGCCCATTTGAGCACCGGCACATAGACCATGGCACCTCCCAGGCCCAGCATGACAAACACGAAGGATGCCAGCGAGATCACCACAAAAGATACGGCATAAACCATTCTACTCCCCTTTCGCGAGCGGCAGGTAAATGGTCCTTTCGGCCGGTTCCTGCCCCGAACAGGGGATGCAGACCAGCTTGCCATCTTTGCGGCGCAGGTAACGCTCGAAAACATATTCTCCGCACACTTCACATTTTGCTTTGTTAAAAGAGCCTTTCACCGGCTGGAAACTGAAATCCGCCACCTGCTTGAGATTGAACAATTCCTCATCCGGGGCTGCCAGCACCAGCTTCACGATGTCATCGGCCACTTCCGCAGGCACTTCCGATGGCGCCACGCCCTGTTTGCGCAGGCGGAAAAATTCATGGGGCGCCAGTTTATCGCTGAATTCATTTTTCAAGGCGATACGCAGCGGCGTCTTGCCGGGATAGTAAAAGACCGCAGCTATTTTTCCGTAAAAGAGCTTGTGCATCTGCCCCTTGCCAAAGGTGGCCGAAGTAGCTGCCTGGATGCCGTCCTGCAAACACCCCTGCGGATGTCCGATGCCCATCTCCGAGAAAACGAACATCTCGTGGTTTTTGATGCGGCCTGCCCCCAATTCGTTCAAGGCCATCGATCCCATGCGATAGCCCATCACCACAAACGGACATTTATGCCCGTGAAATTCATACAGCCAATCAGGTATGGTAATCATGATACTCTCCTGTAAATTGATTTTCATTATGTCCAAGTAATCGTTTACTTACTTTATTAACAAAAAAAATATTATTTTTTATTCAATACCCGCTCCAGCAGGCATTTCATGCGCTGGCAGAAGTTTTCTGTCTGCAGCCCCTGGGGATTCAGAACCAGCTCGATATTCAGGGCAATGGGAATTCCCATATAAAGCATCGCCACATTTTCCACATGAAGCTCGGGATCCCAGCGGCCTGCCACAATCCCGTCCTGAATGATTTTGCTGATAAACTGTTTTTGTTCCAGCAGGATTGTGCGCAGATGCGATTTCAGCTCGCTGTCATTCATATGAGCGGCCTCGGAAAAAAGCAGGATGGTGATCCCCTTGTTCTTCAGCAGATATTGAATGTGAGCACACAGAAATTCAAACAGGCGTTCATCAGGATCTTTGGTGTCGGTCGAAATTTGGCGCAACGAAGCCTGCAGGTCCCGCCGCACATCTTCCATGATACCCAGAATAATGTCGCGCTTGCTGGCGAAATGGCGAAAAACCGCCCCCTCGCTGATGCCCACCTTTTGGGCCAGGTTGCGGGTGGAAAGCTGCTGCAGCCCTTCCGTGGAAATGATTTCCAGCACCGCC
>CAZUZS010000175.1:0-3262 GCA_964624795.1 uncultured Calditrichaceae bacterium | reverse complement strand
ACCATGTAATAAATTCCCGAAGCAAATTGGGCCGCGTCCCATTTGACGCTGTACTCCCCGGCATTTCTGTAACCATCCATCAGATCGCCCACCTTTTGACCCAGGCTGTTGTAAACCGTGAGCGTCACATTGCCGGCGGCCGGGAGCTGGAAGCGCACTGTGGTTTCCGGGTTGAACGGGTTAGGATAGTTGGCAAACAACCGGAGATCCTTTATGATCTTCGGAGTTTGATCACCAATCGCGACCTGCTGCTCGTCCGTCAACAGGTAGGTAACACTGTTCTCCAGCAGGTTTTTTGCCGTCGTAGTATCGAGCACGCTGCTGAAATCGAACGCGAAATAAACGATCTGGGCGCTGGCGGGATTAGTATTGTCATCGTAAATCAGGATTCCCGCATCGCCGGGCTGCGATTGGGTATCGTAAACCAGGTAGCTCTGGGCATCCGGTGTCATGGCATCCTGATCGTACCAGGCGGAGCTGGAGTTATAATCCAGCGCAATACCTGCCGGCAATGTATTTGGCGTCGTTACCAGGGGATGATTTGCCTGGGCAGCCATCTGCTGCAATTGCCCTTCCTGATCGCCGTTCCAGCCGGTTACATGCAGCACCTGGCCGGCAACAGTCGGATATCCCGGGTTGGAGGCGGCATCGTAGCCAACCTCCCCGCCCTCGATGAGCAGTTTGCCGCCGTCCTGCACATACTGGACAAGCGCATCGCGGTAGGTGGAGCTTGCAAGCGGTGAAGGATTCTCGCCGGAGGCGGAAATGACCAGGTTGTACTGCCCCCAGTTATTTGGATTGGTACCGGAAACAGTTTCCGTGGTGGCCATGAAATTCAGTTCCTGCAAATAGTGCTGAATCACGCTGGAAGCCGATTCGCCATTCTTGGGCTGGTAATTGATCGTCTGGCCGCGACTTTCGATTATGCCGCTGCTGCCGCTTTCATCATCGATAACCAGCACCAGACCGCGGGTTTCCACCACGGTAAACTGGTAATAGCCGGTATCCGGTGCAAATACAACATTGGGGATTGCTGCCAGGTCGCTGGCGTGAATTCGATAATCGATGACATCGCCAATCTGAACCTGCGTAGTATCTTCATTGAAGTAACCGGCAAACTGGTCCCCCTGGGTTCGCGATAGCGAAAAAGAGTTCTGCGGGGTACCGTTCTTCTGCCATTCCACATACACCTGCGATTCGTCCACTCCCGAATTGTCGGTAATGGTTGCCTGTATTGCCGGGGGCCAACTGATGTAGGCAACCGCGGTAAGCGGCCGGTGTGCGATAACGGGTGCGGTAACATCCGCTCCCACATGGAAAGTGTGGACTTCAGCCGGCGCTTGCGGCGGATCGGTAGCAACCGTGCCGCTGTCCGTTACCGCCCGCAAATAATAGGAAACATTGGCGGTTGTTCCGGGACCAGGAATCTGCGCCTGGTAATCGTTGCCACTTACATTCTGAAACGTGACCGCCTGGAAAGTCCCCTGGTCGTATCGATAAAAAACCTGGATAGAATCCGGAATGAGCGGGAAATTGCTGGTGATGGTCGCCTGCACCGTGTAGGGTCCGGCGGGATTCTCAGTATCGGGCAGTGGCATGTGCGTGAAGCGCGGGCTGTAGTAAAACGCCGCCTCGTAGGCGTTCAGGATTCCCCAGCCGTAAGAATTGTTGGGTGTAGCCGAATTGTCGGCGGTAGCTCTTAACGCCCGTATAATTTGCATATTCGATAAGCTGGGATTAGCCTGCAAAATCAAAGCACTGGCTCCGGCCGTCAAAGGACAGGAAAAGCTGGTTCCGTCCACCGACGTATAGTTGCTGGAAGAATAGGTGCTGGGTGCAACCACTCCACTGCCCATGGCCATTACATCCGGTTTGATTCGCCCGTCGGCAGTTGGGCCCATCGAGCTGAAATAGACCCGGCTTCCGCTGCTGCTTACTGCGCCGGCTGCCAGCACTGAATCGCCGTCGGAAGGCGCAACCAGGGTGTTAGGATTGCTGGTGGAGGACGACCCTTCGTTCCCGGCCGAATTGACCACCAGGATTCCGCGACTGGCCGCGATATCGGCCCCGATGGTCACGACAGTCGTATTGCCGTCCATATCTTGCCAGGTGTAGCTGGTTTGCCCGGGATCGAAGTCACGGTAACCGAGCGAGCTGCTGATAATGTCGGCGCCCAGGCTGTCCGCCCACTCTGCACCCGCTACCCAATTGTCTTCTTCGATATGGGTTTCCGAGTCGGTATTTTCTGTTTTGGCCAAAAGAAAGCTGGCCCCAAAAGCAGGACCAATTAAATTTCCGGGATCATAGCCGGCAATCGTTCCCAGCGTCCAGGTTCCATGATCTCCGGTACCCGCCTGCCCCGGTTCATCGTCCACAATGCTGTCGCCATTTACGAAATCCCAGGTATGGAGGATGTCGAGAGAAGAAAACGCCTGGTGCGGCAAATTATTGAATCCCGCATCCAGCATGCATATGGTTACACCACTGCCGTCGTATCCCAGGTCGTGCAGCTCCGGAGTGTGTATTTGCTGGTTCTGGGTCAATGATGGGCCGTAATCCAGTGAATATTCGTTATCTGGTACTGTCTTAGGGCTGTTGGACACCGGCTCCGGTTCGGGCATATCCGGCGGTTTGAAACTATATATGAAATCAATTTTATTGACAAAAGACAGGGACTTCAGTGCGGAAATCTGTGCGGGCGTTGCCTCGGCGGAAACCGCGTTAAGCCAGCGGGATTTATGGCGTATCTTTTCCACCATCCCGGAAACCTGCCGGAGATAATCGCTGAACACCGGGATATCGTAGCGGTCCACCAGTTTGTCTGCCGGACGGTTGCGCAGCCGGCGCTGGCGCGCTTTGGGCAGCATGCTGCGTTCAACAGATTGCAATTGCTGCTTCGCCTGCGGGCCTTTGTCCGTTAAGTAAATCCAAACCGGAATCGCCCGGGTTTCTGCTGTTTTCGAGATTTCAGATTGTAGAACAGGCGTGATTTTCTGCTGGGCGAGCGCCGCAGAATTGCCGAACAAAAGAAAAATCAAGCCAAAAATAGTAAAAAAACCAAATCCATTCCTCATTACCACTTCTCCTTGGATGATAAAATGTTGTTATCCATTATGGAAAAGAAAATATAGTAATCGTTTTATGAAAACAAATAAAAGTTTATTTGAGCATAAAACCGCTGATAGGAATCGCTCCCACCAGGGAACCAAGAAACGGTAGGAGGGAAATCCTTTCCACGGCTTTTCTCCTTTGCCACGGAAAT
>CAZUZS010000174.1:0-3305 GCA_964624795.1 uncultured Calditrichaceae bacterium | reverse complement strand
GAAAAACGGAAACCGGTATCTGGCCTGGGCCTATGTGGAAGCGGCCAACCATGCCATTCGTTGCTGCCCCAAAGCCCAGAAGTTTTGTAAGCGTCAATTAAACCCCACCGGCTGGCCGTAGGGGCAGCGGCCATGGCCGTAAGGAAATTCACGGCGGTCAGCATCAATCGCTGACTGCTATAGTGGCGGGGTCAATGCTATACGGCAGTAGGTCTTTGAGATCTTGTTCAGTTTGAGCCAGCGGGAGTTTTTTAAATATATACCGCAGGTAGGCATACGGTTCCAGACCGTTTGCTTTGGCGGTCTCGATAAGACTGAAGAAAGCGGCACTGGCCCTGGCGCCATCCGGACTGCCGGCGAACAGCCAGTTCTTTCTACCCACGACAAATGGGCGGATCGCATTTTCCACCAGGTTGTTGTCGGGTCGTAGCCGGCCGTCTTCCAGGTAAATGATCAGTTTTTCCCAGTTGGCCAGCGTGTAGCTGATTGCCTGGCCCAATAAGCCTTTGGGCGGGGTCAGCGATTTGTTGGTCTCCAACCAGTCTTTAAACTTATCCAAGAGCGGCTTGGCTTTTTCTTGACGCAGCTGATAAATCTGAACAAAGTCCAGTTCCCGCCGCTGGGCCTCTTTTTCAACTTGATACAGTTTGCCGATATAGTCCAAGGCCTCATCAGCAAGACTTTTGGGATTCATTCGCTTGGAACGATGCTTTTTGCGGACCTTAACTACCTTGATAAATTTGCGCCGCGAATGTGCCCAACATCCCAAATGCACAATATTCGGATTTCGATCCAGGTGATCATAACCGGAAAAGTCATCACTTTGAATGTAGCCCTGGTAGTCGTTTAAAAATTCAAGGGCTACTTGTCCACTGCGGGTGCGCTGATATTGATACAGCAAAGTCGGACGATCCGGTGCACCGCCGCGAAATACCCACATGTACGATTTAGTGGTATTATCTCGGCCCGCTTCGTTTAACACCTGAAGCGGCGTTTCATCAATACCAATCAGTGGTCCGCTGCGAATTTCGGCTCGCAGAAAATCAAGCAACCCCGCACAGTGTAGTGCGGATTGAACCATCCATTTGGCCATCACTGCCCGCGGCAGCTCAATACCCAAACGGCCAAATATCTTCTGCTGTCGATACAACGGCAGCCCGTCGGCAAACTTGGATACGGCAATGTGTGCTAAAAGACCGGCGGTGGAATTGCTTTTGGGGATCAGTTGCACCGGCACCGGGGCGATCATGACGGTGGGGCCGTCATCTTCAACGCCTTCACAGTTTTCGCAAGCGTATTTAAGCCGAATATGACGCTCAACTTGCAGCCGGGCTGGAATGTAATCCAGCTTTTCGCAGATTTCTTCACCAATACAGCTTTTGCGCTGCCCGCAGCCACACTGCTTTTCTTCTTCACTGAGATCGTGGATAATATCAATGCGAGGCAGGTCTTTGGGTAAGGCCTTACGTCCGCGCTTTTTTCGCGCGTGCGCGGCAATAATGACCGTGTCC
Organism: uncultured Calditrichaceae bacterium; assembly: GCA_964624795.1. Classification (GTDB taxonomy): domain Bacteria; phylum Calditrichota; class Calditrichia; order RBG-13-44-9; family RBG-13-44-9; genus CAZUZS01. The sequence continues at coordinate 1,794 of CAZUZS010000174.1, read as the reverse complement.
TCACTTGTTTGCGTTTTGTCGGCTGCATGATCATCATCGCCTTCAAATAGTGGCATTTGATCCGGATGCGGCTCATGTCGCTTTTCACTGCTGCGGCCGAAAAGCTCCTGTTTAAACAAGCGAAGTTGTTCTTCCAAATAGTGGATCTTTTCCTGATATTTTACTTCTATCTGATCAACAAGTGAAAGGACAACGTCTTTAGGTAAGTTGGCATCATCGGGTAAATTTCTCAGGTCCAAATCCATACCTGAGTATGTAGCAAAAAGAAGTTGTTTTGTAAATACTTTTTTGTAAAAAAGAAGTAAAAAAAATCAGCCTACATGCTGGTAGTAAAGCCGCTGATGAGCAGTTGAAAAATCAAGTCCCGCCAGCAACCAATTTAACTGTTTTCGATTGATCGTCAACACTTGCTCGGCTATCTTAGGCCACTTGAAGCGATGCTCTTCCAGTCGCTTATGCCACAGACAAAATCCGTTCTCATCCCAATACAAGATCTTGATGATATCTTGGCGCCGGTTGCAAAACACAAATAAATCGCCGGAAAACGGATTGAGTCCCATGGCCTGTTCAACCAACAGCGACAGCCCGTTGATCGCTTTGCGCAAGTCGGTGCTGCCCAGGGCCAAATAAACCCGTGTTGAGCTTTGCGGAATCATGACAACCTCCGCAACGCAAAAATCAGCTGATGTAATAATTGTGCATCGAAGCCGGCTCTTATTTCTATTTTGAATTGATCATTGATTACCAGAGTCAATGCTACTTGATCTGGCGGGGCCGGGATTTCCACCAAGTCCTCTAATTTGAGCGGAACGAAGGAGACATTTGTGTCGGTCTTTAAAAAACGCTTTTTCCAATAGACCAATTGGTGATGCTTCAGATTATGTTGCCGGCAATATTCGGTTTGGGTTAAGCCCGTCTGTTGCCAGCTGTCGATGTGCTGCTTCCAGTAGCTACGCTTTTGTTCAAGTTGCTCGCTTCTCGATAATTCGTGCATGATGTCGCCTCCTTGCTTTTTGACAACATCATGCCACGGTGCCCTGGTTTTGGGAAGATGGGGTTAATTTGACGCTTACCTATCATCTATGAGCTACGAGCTATGAGCCAGCGCCCCCCCCCGCAACCCGCAACTCGTAGTCAACCCGTACTCCTCAGCAATTCAAGCAGCGCAGTCATGTCCGGCGGCAAGGGCGATTCAAAAGTGAGAAACTTTTTTTCTCCGGGATGGGTGAAACCCAGCTGCCAGGCATGCAGCATCTGACGGGATATCGATTTGAGTGCGCAGACAACCGCCGGCGGAAGCTTCGGCAGCATTGTATCTAAATTGGCAAACAACTTGCGCGGGCGATACACCGGGTCGCCCACAACCGGATGCCCGATGGCTGCGCAGTGCACACGAATCTGATGCGTGCGGCCGGTTTTTAAATTTAATTCGAGCAGGGTGATGCCGTCAAATCGCTCGCGAACCTTCCAAATTGTTTCGGCCTCACGCCCTTTGCGGGTGGTGGTCGACATACGCTTGCGCTCGATCGGGTGCCGGCCGATGGGCAGCTGAATGGATCCCTCGTCCGAAGGCGGCGCTCCGTATACAAGGGCCAAGTATCTTTTTTCAACCTCGCGGGCCTTAAACTGGCGGGATAATTCTTCATGGGCGGCCGAATTTTTGGCAATGACCATGGTGCCGGAGGTGTCTTTATCAAGCCGGTGGACTATTCCCGGTCGAATTTCGCCGCCAATGGCCCCTAGATCCGGGCAGTGATACAGCAGGGCATTGACCAATGTGCCGCCGGCATGGCC
>CAZUZS010000173.1:0-3323 GCA_964624795.1 uncultured Calditrichaceae bacterium | reverse complement strand
CGCTTACCGATGGGCGTATTGAAACCGCCTGTCGTAATGAGGCAGTTATTGTGATGACTTTCACCCACCCCGCAACATCTCCAATTCAATTTCCGTATTTTTAGCGCCTGCATTGTGGCAAGCGAAAAGAGAGATGGAGCCGCTAAAGAGAATTGGAAAAGACGAATACCTGTCCCTGCCCAAAACTTGAATACCCCAATCACGGAAACTGTGAGAATTGCACCAGCCGTCACCTGCGGCTGGGATTTCTGAATTACTGCGGTTTTCATGCCTTTCTTCCTTTTATGGAAGAGGTTATCGTCGCATCGCCCGACTCTCCGTCTGCACAAAAACTGAATGCAAAGATCAGGAAGCAATCGAGAGCCTGCCGGGAATTGATGAAGAAATATGCGATAAGCGAGGAAGAACAGATCCGCTTGCGGAATGCAAAATCAAAACTTAGCAAACATTGAAAAGCAACCGGTTAAATCAACAGAGAAAAGAATTTGAGGATATACGACAGGTGTAAGAATCATTGAATAATCAAACGAAAGAGGTGGCGAAATGAAGAGATATTTTCAATGGGTACTTTTAGGCGTGTTGCTGTCTTCAATTCATTTAAATGCACAAAATTTACTTAACGGACCGGAGTGTGTTGTTTACGATTCGGTAAACAGCAGGTATCTGGTTTCTAACTGGAACGATGGTAAAATAGTGGCGATAGATTCCAACGGAAATCAATCCTACTTTAAGCAGAGAACCGGACATGCATTAGGCAATTGCATAGTGGGAGATACATTTTATGTCTCAATCGGGACTGCAATATTAGGTTTGAATTTAAACAATCCTGAGGATACCGTAATGTATCTGCCTGTTTCCGGAACAACCCAAATGGATGGAATGGCCGCCGACGATAATAATAATCTTTATGTTCTTGCTTCCATCCAGGCCAGGCTGATTAAAATAAATTTATCAAATCATTCTTATTCAGTCTTTGTCGGTTCCGGTATATCGGCAAGGCCGCAGGATGTCATATTCGATAAAAAACATAACAGGCTGCTAATCTGTTCCTGGTATAATAACCCGCCGATTCAAGCCGTAGACCTGGCCGATTCATCAATTTCCGATATCGTATTAACTCCAAACGGAAACTGCGACGGGCTGGCTCTCGATGATAACGGAAACTGTTATTATTCATCCTGGGCATCGAATGCAATACATACTTACGATTCGACATTCACAAATCCACCGGTATTATTTTCGAGCGGGCATAGCGGTCCCTCGAATATATGTTTTAATGCAAAGGATAATGAAATTGCCATTCCTTGTTTTAATACCAACAGGTTGAACCTGATTCCGGTTATTCCTGTACAAATAAAAGAGGTTGACGCGGTGCCTACCGGTTTCGCGTTAATGCAGAATTATCCCAATCCGTTTAATCCAACCACGAAAATAGAATTTCGAATTGCGAAATTCGCATTCGTAACTTTAAAAGTATATGATATTTTGGGAAGCGAAGTGGCCACTCCGGTTGATGGATTTATGCCGGCGGGAAGTCATAAAGTCGAATTTGATGCACACCTTCTTCCAAGCGGAATTTATTTCTACCAGCTTAAACAGGATAATAATACACTGACAAAGAAGATGATGCTCATTAGATAGAAGCGGCTGCATTATCGTAATTTTAACAAATTATGATTTTCCGGCTGCAATTGATATTTACGGGGCGGTTAAGCAGTTTGTATATAAATTGAAGTCCGGTGAAATGAGATAATCGGGGGATGCCGTCCAACTTCTCTTTTTCTCTCATCTCCTTCTGGCGCACTTTACAGGGGTCCAGTATAGTCGTTCTGTCATTTCACATCCTGCGAAAATTTTAATATTTAACTTTATTTCCTAACTGCTGCAGGATACGTCGGAGAGGTAAACTGGGTTGGATTAACCTGCCATACAATCCATGTAGTTACATGGCCTACTCATCCCTGAAATCCCGCTTTGTTTTGCTACTGCCCCTAACCTGGTTAAGGTAATATCTATTATAGAGTCAACCATACGCTGCATTAGAAAAATGAGCATTTATTTTAAGCAATACCTTAAATAATTTTAATGTAACACTCAAGATTCGACACCGGATTATTCAGAGGAGATGTAAATGATATAATGCGTATAGGAATTTCATGATTGCCCGGATTTCATCAGAAAATGCTTATCAAATAGAGAGAACGTTAACCGTACCTGATCAGGCAGTGCAATGAGTACGCGTGGTAAGCTTTGTTCATTTCCGATGAAATTGTCGTTTTTTGTATTCCGGCAGGAAGAGATTTGCCGTTCCGCGCGGGAACTTGAATGGAGTATGGTTGCGAATGCAAAGAAAAGGATGATCCGTCCCGGGCAGCACCGGCTATTCGTTCTTCAGCAACTTGGGTAATTAAAGTGATTGATTTTTGGGATTAAATTCCGGCTGGGATAAAACAGGTGGGCGGGAGCAGACGGATATACCATTTTCGCTGCCGCTGACGATTTAGATTCAGTCTTCCTGCATTAATACAGGTGCGATAGGAAACAATTTGGCCCAGGCATTGGCGGCGTATTCGGGCGGTCGATTGCCGTAAAAACCACCATGAACCGCTCGTCCGGCAAGACATCTCTGCTCCGTAAAGCTGTAAACGTATAAAAAAGCGGCTGGCCCGGCCATCTGTCCGAATAGAATTTGATATTAAAAAAATCCCTCCGCTTTCACAGAGGGATTGGTCGAATTCTTTACATCCGGACTATCAGTAGTTACATCGTATCCGCCTGAGTTGTGTCCATCATCGTCGAATCGTTACCGGTGGTATCTGCCGGCGGAGTGGTTGTTTCCTGCTGCTGCATCTGTGGCGTTTTTTCAGCTTTCTTTGCACAACCGCCAACGGCTGTTAAAAAAAACATCAGGCATGAGATGCTGATGACAACTATGAACTTCTTAAACATGAGTGCCTCCTTCTGATTATTTACCTGTTCAAGATAATAGATACTTTGGAACAAGTCCACATAATAATATGCCTATGGGTTATTTACGGGAAATTTATTGCCTCGTGGTGACCACTTTCCTCTAAAACAGGAATATTAAAGACGGGCAAATCCGGAATTTTGATTTTGACCCGACACAAACCCGTCATTTTTTTTATAGTCGATTGCTGCATCGCATTAATAGTGAGAAAGATCTGGTTTTTACCAAAGGCATCCGGACCGGAAAAATTGTAAGACCTCAGTGATGGGTGGGAAAGCGTTCGAATATATTATTTCTTGTCTGCCGCTGGACAAGCGACCGAGGAGAGCAATCTCTCATGTTAGCCCCGGCATTT
>CAZUZS010000172.1:0-3397 GCA_964624795.1 uncultured Calditrichaceae bacterium | reverse complement strand
GAGGAACAACACGACGGCGAACAAGCTTCCGCGTCTCGCTCTTATCGTCTTTCTTGGTCTGCCCTTTTGGCGAGAACATTTGGCCTATATTTGGAACGATGTTCTAAGTGCGGGGGCAAGATGAAAATCGTAGCCGCAGTCACCGATCCTGCCTCGGTCCGCCGGTACCTAGAAGGAGTCGGCCTGCCGGCGACAACGCCGACGCTGGCTCCGGCCAGGGCTCCCCCGCAGACTGAATTCGACTACTGACCACAAAGACAGCCATGAATCGGTCCGGCTATCTGGGGCCCCATGCCCCGGTGCATCCTTCGTTCGCAGCGCTCAACCTTTTCGGCGTTCGCCAGTAGCGATTGTAACCCGCCAATATGTCACCACAAATGCTTTGGCTCACAAGTTTCGAACGCTCCCGTTCGAGCCTTTCAGCGATTTTCCTCGTGTATGATCGCGCACAAAAAGGATTTCAATCAAACAACACTCGACCAAACAAGCCGAAGCTCCCTGTTTCTCGCGAATCAAACCGAAAATGACTTGCACGGACGTTCCGATCCCGCCCAAAATATTTGACCATCGGATAGAAAAGGCGCTTTATTCCACCTACGTCTACCAGGACCAGGTGATACGAGCAGCCGCCGAGTGGGCCAGGGATAATATGGGGTTGGAGTTCGAGCGGTTGCGGAAGGACGGGGTGATATATAAAATATTGGGAAAGCTGTTTTGATTTCGCGTAATACCCCTGAATGATTAGGAATTGAAGGTATTATGAACCGATTTTTTTTAACTCATGCCAAGTCGGTCAACAGTGGCATTAGAGACTCTGGAGTCGACAACTGCTCCGGAAAGATTACACTTTCAGAGTGGCGGGAAGGGCGCTTTGGCGGTACGAAGGAAGCGTATTGGTCAGGCGCCAAGGCGCTTCGTTCACGATTTCCGAAACCGTACTCGGGGCTGATATGAACCGAAAAAAGTACGAAAACTGGTAATTTTTCTTGAGGGTTTGTGATAATGGGGTCTATAGTTGGTTCATGGGTACTGAACATGTGTTACGCAAAAAGGAAAGGGGACGATTATGTCTGAAGACGCGGTATACAGCAACCAAGGCGTAATCGATAAAATTCAAAAAGAGTTTTCCCACCTAAGTCGAAAGACGATAGAGGCCAAGCCCAAACACCAAGAAACTGTTCAGAAATTCGTCGAAAAGCTGCAAAAGGCCTATAAGAAGACACAGGCTCGAACAACACAGTTTGACTAATCGCGTTGGGATATTGTGGAGGACCGTATGGGCCTTGCGCGTCTTTCTAAGACCCGTTCCATAAAATTTATTCCGACAGAAAAATCATTCTCGAATTTCAAATACATCGACAAGACGTTTATTTACGGAAACGTGGAGCCTTCGGCCATTCGACGGCTGTTCTCACAAGCGCGTATGCAGAACGCACAAACCTTGATTTTGGAAGATATCGAGGCGGACGGCGAAATTGAAGATGAAAATGCCGAACTAAAAGCTGTCGATGCCAAGCATCGATCAGTTTTTATAAGACGGCTGACCTTCTGGCGAAGTCCAATCAGTTCCGTCTCTGACTTGAATAGGGTCAACGGACGCCATCTTCTCGGATACGCTCTCCTGAAGGCCGACGAGCTTCCATCCCGCAACGAGGCTTTCTGTAAAGTTTTCGAGTCCGTTCTCCGCAAATATCCCGACAAGCACAACTGTGTTCCAGGCGGCAAAACGTTTGACCTCGAAGTGGCCGGGAAGCAATTTAAGGTAAAAGGGGTAATGTACTGCCAACAGAACGGCATCAGCAAGGCATGCGCGCAGGTTGCACTCCGTTCGTTGCTGACGATGCATTACCCATCGAAAACGATCTGCTATTCAGAAATCAACCAGGTGGCAGAGCAACTTGTAGCGGGGTTTAAGCCTGGGAACGGACTGAACACCGCACAGATCCGAACAGTCTTGAACCACTTTGGCGTGAATTTCAGGGATCTGGACTACGGTGAACCAGACATCGGTGAGGACGAATTTCCGTACAGTAAATGGTTATACTCGGGCATTGAAAGCGGCGGAGGCGGCCTATTGGGGTTTGAGTTAAATACGGGCTCGACAACGACAAGCCGCCACATCGTTCCCTTCTTTGGTCATACCTTTAATCAAGACACTTGGGTCCCCAGGGCGGATAATGCGTACTTCCATTTTGGCAAAAATTTCAAATATATTCCGAGTGATAAATGGCTCAGTAGCTTCATCGGACATGACGACAATTTCGGCAGCAATTATTGTGTTCCGAGGCTCTATCTCGAACCACAACAGGTAAAATACATCGCGGCATTGCTTCCAAGAGAGGTTGCTTATGATGGAGTGATTGCTGAATCCATCGCGCTGGATGTGCTCTATTCGTTGCCCTATGACCCGCATAGCAACCAGTGGATCGCTAGGTTACACCAAAATGTAAATTGGCAAGATGTTGTGCTTCGTTCTGTCGCGGTTAAAAAGGGGCTCTACATAAACCACTTAAGAAAAATAAAGGACTGGAGCGGAAATAAAGAAAGAGTGACAATTGTAGACAAGCTTGCCGAGACCCTGCCAGACGTCCTCTGGATGGTAGAAGTATCGATCCCCGATCTGTTTTCCGCGAATATGCGAAAAGTCGGTGAAATCATCCTCGATGCGATGGTTCAAAATCCAACCTCGGATAGTGCTATGCCGCTCATTTTGGCCCGACTCCCGGGGTGGTTCCTTCTGCGGCTAAGCCCGGACGGCAGTCAGCTATTGAGGGTCCCAAGCAGACTGATCGACCACACCCCCTTGTATCGTAGAATCTGAGCTATCTCACAAATCTTTCGGAGTATCCGCCAGACTTTTGTTCAATGGCTGCTGTGTGCCCCCTATCCGGTCCCAAGGAATGACAGCTTTCGCCCATCGCCACATCTGGTCAAATCCACACGTGCTCGGGGACGAACGGAAGTTCCTCAGTGCCCAAGACCGAAGAGGGTTCTCGGAATCTCGGAGCGATTTTTGGGACATCGACACTCCAGTGCGTTTCGAGAGTAATTCCAGTCGAAGTGTCGCTCTCTCCTTTGGCCCCTGTAGCTCCCTATCAAGGATACGCTGAAGCTTTTTCGACTCGTCGACTCCGTCCGGGCAACGCATTAATTCTACAACATGGGCCAGATAGGCATTTTTCGGGGTCTCTCCTCGCTCCGCCTGCTTTTCCAGTTTTTTGTCGATATCAACCGTGATCTTGGGCGCGGTCAGGTAGTCTTTCGCGAGCTCACGGTTCGGAAAACTACAGATCAATGACTCGACACATGCGCTCCAATCGTCTCCCTGCTCTACCCCTTCAAAGAAGGATTTCCGGGTCAGAACCCTCCACTTGACATATAGATTGGGGTTATGTGT
>CAZUZS010000171.1:0-3409 GCA_964624795.1 uncultured Calditrichaceae bacterium | reverse complement strand
TGGAAGGCAATGAAGACATTTTCAGCGAAGACAGTATTCTGGTAGTCGATCTGTCAAGTCCGTCCCAGCAAAATAAAAAAATCGGGGTATTGACTCCCGAACCGGACTTCACCAGGGAAATCGATGCGCTTCCGGGAGTTGATGCCGAACCATACCAAAAGAACGGCAATTATGACTTGCTGATTGCCACGACCCGGCTGCTTTACGGCTGGCGCTCGATTGTCGACTCCACCACCGATATCCGCAATACGGATGATGACAAGCTTTTCTACACCGAAAGCTGGGGCTATTGGCGGAACCTGGAGTACGTCTTCACCGATCTTCCCATAGGGACAGCAAAAGTCACTTTGCGATTGGCGGAAGTCACACTCAAGAATCCCGGCGACCGCGTCATGAATGTGGCTATTAATGGCGACACGGTGCTGAACAATTTTGATATCGTGGCGACGGTGGGCGGGCCAAATATCGCGCTGGACACCAGCTTTGTGGTAGACGATCCGGAAGGTGTGGTAAAGATTACCATTCCCAAACTCACCGTAAATTATGCAAAATTCAGCGCCATAAAGGTTGAAGCGGGCGACACAGTTATTGCCATAAACTGCGGGGGAAAACCGTATCGCGATAAAAACGGTCTGCTATGGGATGTTTACGGGCAAAAGCTGAATGTGGATGAAAATGTCCTCTCGAAGGTAAAATCAGGAATGCCGCTCCTGCTGCTGCCCGATGGTGAAGAGGCTGTGGATGCATATGCAAAAAAGCTGGCGGATGCCGGAGCATTTACCTACCACGGCCATGTGGGAAACGTGCGGGCTTCCTGGATGGGTTCCTGGTTGTTCGTAAGGGATAATCCGGTTTTTGCCGGGCTGCCGGTAAACCAGGCCATGAAGAGCTACTACCAGGCCCCGGTAAGCGGCTCGGACGGAGTCATGCTGGACGGCAGCAATGTAGAAGTCTTTGTCGGTTACGGCCGCGATCACGACCGCAATGTGGGAGCCGCCAGTTTTTCCGCAGAACTGGGAAATGGAAAGATCCTCTTCCACTGCCTGCCGGGAATGGTAAGCGGGTTGAACACGCCGGGACGCGGAATGAACCCGGTTATGCTGAAACGCTTGTTGATGAATTCCATCAATTACCTGGCAAAATAGCGTCCAAACGAATTGCCAGAATTCATTTTGGCGTTGAAGGATAAAATTTATTTTAGGATGATTTTTTTGATGAGACCACAATATAAATATGTTTGAATGGAAAACCGGAATTCTGACGGGTAACAAAAGAGCAGCCATTCCCATCATGACTCATCCGGGAATTGAGATGATCGGTGCAACCGTAAGGGAAGCAGCATCGCATGGCGAAATTCAATTTAAAGCGATACGAGCCCTGGTGGAAATATTTCCGGCGGCAGCAGCTACCATGATGATGGATTTGTCGGTAGAGGCGGAGGCTTTCGGCGCTGAAACCCATTTTAAGGAAAACGATGTGCCCACCATTTCCGGACGAGTAGTCACGGATATGGACTCCGCCCGGCAGTTGTCCATCCCCGATTTTGAGAAAGGCAGGCTTCCGCAGTATCTGAAAGCAGCGGAGCTGGCTGCAAAAGAGATTACCGATCGCCCGGTTCTTGCCGGCTGCATTGGGCCGTTCAGTCTGGCAGCCAGGCTGTTTGGGGTTACGGAAATTATGATGGAGATGCTGCTTCAACCGGAGACAATTCACCTATTGTTGGACAAATGCAGCCGGTTCCTGTCCGATTACTGCCTGGAATTCAAGAAAGCCGGCGCCGGCGGAGTAATAATGGCCGAACCGGCCGCCGGGATGCTGTCTCCTGCTCTGTGCCGGGAATTTTCTTCAAATTATGTCAGGCAAATTGTGGATGCGACGCAGGACGACCGGTTCATAATTATTCTTCATAATTGCGGCAACACCGATCCCCTTTTTGCGGAAATGCAAATGACCGGCGCTGCCGGCCTGCACTTTGGCAACAAGTGCAATATTTCGGCGGCCCTTGAATTCCTCGACAAAGATATCCTGGTAATGGGCAACCTGGACCCGGTAGGTGTTTTCAAAACCAGCGCACCGGATGGGGTCAGGCGCAAAACACGTGAGTTGCTGGACATAACCGGGGATTACCCGAATTTTGTCGTTTCCAGTGGATGCGACATTCCGCCCAATACGCCGTTACAAAATATCGCCGCATTTTTTGATGCGATTGATTAGATAATCTCAAGAAATTGATGGTTCGAGGATCACGGGGCGTCAACTTTCATTTTGATTCAGCCGCCATAAGAATTCGAATGAATCCGGTTACTCCAATTTATATTCTAACCGCAAGTCCCCGTTCTTCTTTCGTGAATTGATCCTTTGAGAATAGATATTCCATTTCACCTAATTTCACAATCGCCTTTTCAAAGCCTGTGAAATGGGCGATTCTTAAGATGTAGTTTCTTTTGATTGCCCCGCTAATATTGACCTGTAAAACCTTGCCGGAATGGGAGCAGGAAATGTGTGTCTCTCCCTCGTCTTCCAACAATAGAAATTCGCCGCCACCAGCAGGATAAATCTCCAGGATCAACGGATCAACTTTTTTTTCGGGAATGCGATTTTTCTTTTCCATCATGGGAAGGACAACGCCTTTTTTGACAAAAAGCGGTAGTTTTTCCAGCGGCGCGGATACCCTTACATTGGCCGAACCTCTGAAAACAGTTCCATCAAAAAAGTCCACCCACTCCCCTTCCGGGAAATAGACGCTGCGCGAATCCCCGTCATCATAAACCGGGGCCACCAGCAGGGATTCTCCCAGCATGAATTGCAGATCCTTGTCCGGGCAACTCGGATCTTCCGGGAAAGCCAGCGACATCGCCCGGATGACCGGCATTCCACTGCGACTGGATTCCATGGCAATACTGTAAATATACGGAAAGAACTGGTAGCGTAAATCGATATATTTCCTCACGATGGACGCGGCCTGATCACCGAAAAACCATGGCTCCCGCGGACTATCGCCGTGCATGCGGCTGTGGGAACAGAACAGCCCAAACTGCGCCCAACGAATATACAGTTCCCGCGATGGCATTCCGCGGTAACCGCCGATGTCGTTACTCCAGAAAGGAACGCCCGACATACCAATTGACAGTCCGCCGCGAATGGTAGCAGCCAGGCTGTCCCAATCCGCCGCCGGATCGCCCGACCAGCACACCGGGAATTTCTGGCTGCCGGCAAATCCGGAGCGCGCCCACACCAGACCGTAATCCTTCTCCTGCCGGGTCACCTCGGAAATCGCTTGGTTGTACAACAGCGGGTAAAGATTGTGCATGGTCTTTCCGGTTTCTCCATTGCTGAAAACCGCATCCTCCGGGATATCTTCACCAAAGTCGGTCTTAAATACATCTGCTCCATCCTGCAGCACCGGACG
>CAZUZS010000170.1:0-3440 GCA_964624795.1 uncultured Calditrichaceae bacterium | reverse complement strand
TAAGTCGGCCCGGTCGGCTTCAGATAGCTGCCGGAATCGGAAGAAATATAGATTTCAGTTTCAAATAAGGCAAGACAAGTTGTACTTTTCGCCCGCGATTATTCAAATGATTTGGGTTAAGGAATGAATTGAAGTTTGGAATCAGGCTAAAACAGGGATTTTGAAAATGCTGGAAATTTATTTTGTGCGACATGGCGAATCGGTGGGCAACCGGGAAGACCGTTTTCGGGGCCGCCACGATTTTCCATTGAACGAAAACGGTATTCGTCAGGCGCATGCACTGAGAGACACACTAGGCGATGTGCAATTCGATGCCATCTATAGCAGTCCGTTGAGCCGTACGTTGAAAACGGCGGAAATTCTGGCTGACGGAAAGCTTCCGGTTCTGATTGATGAGGGATTCAATAATATTTCCCTGGGAGATTGGGAGAACAAGTTGAAATCGGAAATCGAGGAAAACTACCCGGAACTGTGGCGGCTTTGGACTACCGAGCCGGAAAAGCTGGCTTACCCGGGTCTGGAAACGCTGGACACCGTCCGTCGGCGCTCCCATGCTGCTTTGATGAATCTGGTTAGAAAACATAAAGAGGGCCGCATCGCTGTTGTATCTCATCGGGCGGTTTTAAAACCTTTGTTTGCGGCTATTTTGAATATGTCTGCGCCGTATTTCTGGAAGATTCAGATCGATACAGCCGCTTATGCCATCGCCGAACACGGGTTGCAGAAAGGATTTACGTTTACGGTGATAAACCAGAATCATCACCTCAGTGATTTCATCCGGGAGGATTTGGGCTGATTTCGGTTTTTCAGTAGTCATTAGTCATCGGTCATTACCTCTGTTCCTGCGATCTTAATCATAATAGCCACTGCTCCTATCTTTTACGCCTTCCCCGTCTCTACCCCCCCAAGCGCCATGCGCCTCGCTCTTTGCTCTACCGCTTTGTTTGTATCTTCGCGTTTATTGTTGAATCTAATTCTCAACAAGCGAACTTTTCAAGTGTGAGCCGGTTAAAGTTCTCTTGCTGCGGTTAGTGTGAAGCGGAAAACAGAAAAGGTGAGTGAAAATGTCAGACGATTTGCTGAAAGAAGTGTGGATTTACTCGGAGGCGACCCTTCCTACGGAATATGGAAAATTCAAAGTTTATGTATTCCGGAATAATATTGACAAAAAAGAGCACCTGGCGATTGTCAGTGGTGAAATAGGTGATGGCAAGATGGTTCCGGTACGGGTGCATTCCGAATGCTTGACAAGTGAAGTGCTGGGTTCGTTGAAATGCGACTGCCGCGAGCAGTTGCAGGCCGCGTTGCGATACATCGGCGATACAGGACACGGTATTGTGCTTTATATGCGCCAGGAGGGACGTGGCATCGGGCTGGGCAATAAGATCCGGGCGTATGCCCTGCAAGAGATCGGGTTGGATACCGTGGATGCCAATCACAGGCTCGGCTACCCGGATGACCTTCGCCGGTACGATGTGGCGGCAGCCATGCTGCACATCCTGGGTGTGAAGTCTGTCCGTTTGCTGACCAACAATCCAAGGAAAATCAGGGGACTGGAAGAGTACGGCATTGAAGTGGCAGAACGGGTTCCAATTGAAATGAAACCCAATCTCATCAATAAGTTTTATCTTACCACAAAAGCGAGGAAATCCGGCCACTTGTTGAGCCTGGAAGGAAAAAGCGGTGAATTTAAGTTTGCGGTGGAGAATTAAAATGGCAATCAAGCCGGCTGCAATTGAAAGCAATATGTCTGTTATTAGCAGAAAGTTGGAGAGTCAGCAATGCTCGGATTTGTTTTTACTCCGGAGTCGCTTGCAAGTACAAGCTTTAAGTGATAACAGGTTTTCTTAGAAAGGGGAATGTTATGGTTTTCAAATATACTTCTATGTTGGCATTATTGTTATTGGTTTCACTGGCAATAGAAGGAAAGGCGAAGGAAATGAAATTGAAAGTAGGGGACAATGCTCCCAATTTTAAATTGAAGGATGAAAAAGGACAGTTTCATAGCCTGACCGATTACAGGGGTCAGAAGGTTGCGCTCTATTTCTATCCCAAAGATGATACGCCCGGTTGTACCAAAGAGGCCTGTAGCTTCCGAGACGGCTACAAGGCTTTGCAGGATGCCGGCATCGTGATTTTGGGTGTGAGCTACGACTCACCTGAATCGCATGAAAAATTCAAAGAAAAATACAATCTGCCCTTTACACTGTTGAGCGATGAGAAAAAGGAAGCGGCCAAAGCTTATGGCGCCAATGGCGGACTGATGGGTTCTCTGGTTGCGCAGCGCAAGACTTTCCTTATCGATGAACAGGGGAAGATAGTCAAAATCTTTGACAAAGTGGATGTCAGCGAACATGCCGATGAGGTGCTGCAGGCGTTTGCAGCCAATGAGCAAAAATAGTCTCTTCAGCACGCTGGATGAAATTTGGATTCCTCTCGCATGGGGCATGGCGCACAGAACATGGTGTAGACATGGAATGAAATGAGGAACAGAAGATTGGTGGCAACCATTGGCCGTTCATTGCCTGCTATGGTCAATTTTCGCCAGTTTCCTCTTTCTGCCCTTCGCCTGATTAGAGTTTGGGGAGAGTATCAGACGCTTGGCACTTGATTAAACCCCATTTGATAGCTTGGTCAGATGAGGGGAAATGTACATCATTCCAATGCTCCGGCACTTCTCTATCTGACTTATTTCTCACGCAGTAACGCTAATTTGCATCGCTGGTTTGATTTCCCGCAAACGGCGGCTAAATTACCAGCCAATTTCAAACAGGGGAAAATGTGGGTATAGCGGTGCTGCACCGATTTGAATTCAAGCCATCCCATCTACGGCAGATCAAGCCGGCGAGCCTGCGGGAGCGGATCATGGCTCAATTGATCGACGGGATAATATTGGGAATTCTTATCGGACTTTTGCTGGCGATTTATAGTCGCGGCCGGTTGTTTTCTTTGTGGATTTCCCCGCTTTTCCCGGTTTACCTTGTGCAAAGCGCTGGCCATCACACTCCGCAGATATCCGAGTGGTGGTGGGGCGGCTACTACACCAGGATTTCCCTGCCGTTCGTGGCGGATTTCAACCTGGCTTATCCTTCCATAGTTCAATGGATTATTTATGGGATTTATTACGGTTTCTTCCACACCATTTTCGGGCAGACTCCCGGAAAAATGATGAAAGGGCTGGTTGTTCTTACACCTGAAAAAAGGCCGCTTTCTTTTCCCAAATCGCTTTTGCGATGGGGAAGCTATCTCATTTCCCTGCTACCTGCCGGACTCGGTTTCTGGCTGATCTCCTCAAATGACAAAAGGCAAGCCTGGCACGATCTCATTGTGGGAACGCAGGTGTGGAGTTTCGTTCACACCGGAAATGATTCCGGCGCGATCGATGACTGAACCCGCCGTTTGATTGGTATCTTGAAATATTAATACCAGACAGGATTAAC
>CAZUZS010000169.1:2196-3898 GCA_964624795.1 uncultured Calditrichaceae bacterium | reverse complement strand
GCCGGATCGTTTCGCCGGGAATCTACTACCGCTATTTGCGTCCCCGTGAGCGTCGGCTGGAAGGCTACCTGGAGTGGCGATGGTGATTCAGGATCTCGAAGAGCGATAAGCGCAAGGCCGGAGTGGATAGCGCCTTGGGTTGAGAACATAAGAAAAAAGAAAAAAGATTAAAGGCCCAAGTAGGCGGCTTCGTGGATAAGGTGCTGGGTATAATGAAGATTGTCCGGGCGCAAGAGGGGATTGGAATTTGGAAATTACCAATATCCCAATATTCCAACACTCCATTCCCCCCTATTGAACACGATGAGATCTTCCTTTACAGTGTGATTTCCAGCCCTCCGGACAGCAGAAAAGGAAGATTGTATATCTGTTCTTCAACGACCCGCCACTGGTTTTCATGGACTTGTTCCCGAAAGAAGGCGCTGTCGAAATAATTGCGATGATTGGTGATGTTTACCGCGTCCATAAAAAAACGCGTGTGCGAGCCGATTAAAAAGTTGACCCGCAGATCGAAGCGCAGGTAATTGCTGAATTTCCTTTTTACAACCGCCTGCGAAGTATAAACCACCGGGCTGACCGATTGACTGTGGCCAAACTGGAAGTAGCTCAGTTCCGGAAAATTGTCCAGGCGAAGGAAGTGAACCACTGCGCCTAGCTCCATCCATTCTGCCGCCTGCCATTTTTGGAATAAGGCGAAATTCCAGCGGAAATCGGTTGCAGAGCTTTCCCATCCGCTGCCGTCGTTGAGGCGGGTGTTGTGGAAGGCGGCGATCACTTGCGTTTCCTCATGTGCCCGGAAAAAGACCGCCCGGAATTCGACCCCCTTCGAAGAAAAGGCGAGTCCATTGCGGGTGTTGGTATATGTGCTTTGCAGGTTTTCCCCCGCCTCGCTGCCGAGCAGGTTGTTGCTGGCGGCCGAGAAAGCCGCAAAATGGGCTGAGAAACTTGGATCGATTTGAACCCGGAGCCCAATTTCAGATTTACCTATTTTTTCTGCATGATTCTCGAATCGCGTTGCCTGCCGTCCCTGGATCGATTGGTATGTAAATATATTGACCGGTGGCGACCGAAATGCCATGGCTTCCAGGGAAGGAAACTGCCGGTAAATGCCCCAACCGGCAAATACGCGGATGCGCCGGGAAGCCTGGTAATGGATTCCCAGCCGGGGCGACAGCACAAGAAACGGCCTGTAAAAATTATCCGATTCCATTCGCACACCGGCGGTGAATTCCCAGGAACGCCATTTCTGAAGATATTCGCCAAATTGTTCGATGTAGGAAACGGTGTCTGTTTCGTTAAGTCCGGAAATCACCGGGTAGTAAGGAGGCAAGCTCAGGTTCGCCATGGCCTTTAACGGCGTCAGGTGGGCGCCCCAGCCAAAAACGACGTGTCCGGACGAAAAATCATATTCCAGAAACTGGCGTAGCCCGTAACGGCTTCTGGCCAGGTTCAGGAAATTGTCCCTGGTTTCATCGCGGGACCCGCCGGAAGCATCGTCCCGCCAGCGGCTTTCCAATTTTGTCAGATCTTTCTGAAACGAGATGATCTGGGTGATGCGGAGATTTTGCCCGGCCTGCCACTGGTGATTGAGATAGAGTAGGTGCCCGTAGCCCGAATTGTTCAGCTCAAAGTTGGATGTCCCAAAAGCCGAATTCCCTCCGGTCTGTATCAGGTTGCTTTCATCCTGCGCCAAAAATCCCAG
>CAZUZS010000169.1:0-2096 GCA_964624795.1 uncultured Calditrichaceae bacterium | reverse complement strand
GGTGTTCCCGATCTGCGAGCGGTTGAACAGGCCGGTTCCGCCCCCGATCCCGATTTTAATGCGGTAGGGATTTATCACCGGAACGCCGTCCAGGTAGAAGAGATTCTGATCCGGCGTGCTGCCCCGCACGTAATAGAGAGCGCTGTAGTCGGTGTTTATTGTTGCTGCCGGCGAGAGCGTAATAACCCGCAAAATATCGTCCTGCGAGAACGGCACAGTGTTCAATTGGGACGGTTTCAGTGCTATGCCATTTGCATCCCCCTGCGAAGGGGCGTTTTCCTCTACCAAAACTCCAGGGCCGGTAAGCGGATGGGGCTGCAATCTCACCAAAATGGAAGTATTGACCTCATCCGGCGATTTGATGCGCACCTTCGCAGTATCGAAATCCATCCTGGAAATAAAGAATATAACCGGAAATTTGTTTTTAGGAATCGAAATCAGCGCGCGCCCGTTGCTGTCGGTCAGGCAATTTGTGAATCCTGCCGAATCTTCGATAATCGCCTGGAAAACCGGCTCGCTTTTGAGGGCGTCTTTCACCACAAATTCCAACTGATGAGGTTTTCCTGCCATCAAATAAAATGGAAGAACGAGCAGGGACACACAATAAATGTTCAGTATTCGGCGCATACGGTATATTTTTGAATTTTGTGGCTGTCGCAAAGGAGCACGTCGCGGCCGTCTGCGCTCCAGTTGAATGAATAATCCGCTAAATTAGGCCCCTGATAAGTTGTGGAATAGTCCATCCAAAAAAGCTTAGTCATCCGGTTCATCTGCTGGTTCATGACATAAAGGGTCAAATTTCCGTTTGTGGGATACAAAAAAGAGTATTTGTAATCGTCGTATTTCCTGAGGGGAGAGTTCTGCGGAATGCCTTTCAGACCGTACGGGAAAAATCCGTAGCGGACGGGATTCTCATAAATCACCGGCGTTTCACCCGGTATGTATTTTATGAGTTTAAAATTGGTGTTTGTCGTGTCCCTGCCGATCAAAACAAAGTTCTGTTCGCCGCCATCGTAGCATGTTCCAAAATTCCCGATAAAAGTCCGGAGCAACTCACCTGAAAAATTATAAAAGGCGACCTGGCTGCCGGATAGGAGGCAAAGCGCCTCCTTATAAAGCTCAAAATTGCCGCTGGACAGTGGGAAATCAATCAGTGCCAGGGAGTCCGCTGCAAAATCGGAAATCGAATATGATTCAATGACATTGTAACTCACATCTTCGGCCCGAAACCGCGTGTTGATACAAAGCAGATTCCCATCATCCAGCCATTTAACCGCTTTTGTTATCCCATGAAGGTAAACATTTGAAGCCAAGCCGGTGCCCGGCTGTTCGCCCAAAACGGTGAGGTAATTGAGAGATCTCTGGGAAGTTGCGAAAAACAGAACGTTTCCTTCCGGTGCAAAATGCTGTAGCTTGAGCGGCATCTTAAGGTCATGGGTATAAACATTCACGTTTTCCCCGGAAAGAACAGCTGTTGAAAGATTGAATTGATTGATCTTGTAGCCTTCACTTCCGGGTTGTTGATAAACCAGGCATGAATTCCCTGTTGAAAAAATGGTGGCGACATTATGCAAACCGGGAATATATGCCTGGCTTTCCTGCTGCATATCGGCATAGCGGAAAATTCGCAAAGTGTCTGCTAAACTTATGGCGCTGAAATGCTGCGAATCTACCGGGTAGGCGCGATAGATCCTTTTGGCCGGTTCGTGGGCAAATACGATGAGTGAATCGGCATGATCCGGATGACTCAGGCAAGCGCGAAAGAACATATCCCCATTCATTGCATAAATCGTATCGGTATTTTCTTTTACGAAAAATTGGGAGATCTCCGCGCTTCTCGCTGCCGGGGTTGGTGTCCAGAAATTTTCAGGCTGGTATGGTACGGCCAAAGTTTCAAAGTTCGTCGAATTGAACAGGAAAAACTGGTGGTCTGTGAATGCAATCCAGTTAAAATCCTTTCCATTGATTCGGGTATGGTAATCATAGAAATACATCTCGGGAGATAAATCAAAAGGAGTGGGCTGGCAGTTTCCGGACAAGGTATCCAGGAGCCAGAGACGGGTGCTGGAGCGTATCAGTATTTTTTGCAGATCTGC
>CAZUZS010000168.1:0-3966 GCA_964624795.1 uncultured Calditrichaceae bacterium | reverse complement strand
CGAATGAAAATATGGAATCGATCATTGACCGTTATCGCCTCTACCAGAACTATCCGAATCCCTTTAATCCTTCCACCACGATCGCTTTTGAAATACCGGCGGATGAATCGATTTCATTATCAATATTTTCGGTAACCGGAGAAAAAATCACAACCCTGGCAAATGGGTTTATGGAAGCGGGCGTTCATGAAGTAAAATGGAATGGCAGCAATCAGGCTGGCATTCCGGTTTCTTCCGGCATTTACGTTTACGAGCTGAGAGCGGGTGACCAAAGGTTGGTCAGAAAAATGCTGTTGGCAAAATAAACACAGGCTGCCTCTTAAACACACTGGCATGTGTTATCAGGCCCTCCCGGTTTTACCGGGAGGGCCTTTCTTTTGGAAGCAGCCTGCGCTGAAAAAATAAATCAATATTTTCTTCCCGTCAAACCAATTCTACAGAATACCACGTTTCCGGCGATAAAGCACTTCTCAAAACATTGAAATACTAAATTTCATCCGCCGCCGGCAGTTTTTTATACCAGGTGAAATAGAGGATTCCGCCCAGAACGAAGAATACCACAATCCAGGCAAACATGTTTTTCCACTGGCGCAGGAACAGGAAAAACGGGATAAGCGCCAGGGATCCCTGGAAGAAAACCGAAAGGAAACCATTCAACATATCGTAGCGGGGCATGGAATCGTTTACCGGCACCATTCCGCGGCGCTCCGCTTCTTTGCGCACCGGTTTCCAGAAGCCAAATGGGCGCACCCGGGAATAGAATTTCACCAGTACTTCCATGTCGGTGGGTTGAGTGATAAATCCAATGATCACCGTTATTACGAACGAAGTCAGAATGTCAAACGCCAGCCAGGTCTGCACCGGCCAGGCGCTGAGAAAGATTTTCTGAAAGATGATCACCACCGCCGTGCAGATCATGCTCCACACAAACGCCCGGGCGCTGAACCGCCACCAGTGCCAGCGCATGGTCGCCGGCGCCAGGATCATGGTCACCACCACAAAGATCATGGTCTCCCAGGCCGAGACGATATCCTTGAACGACAGGCTGAAGACAAATGCAATGCTGATTGCCGCAACCGATGCCAACTGTCCCAGCCTCACAAACTGTTTCTGGGAAAGGTTCTTGGTGAAATAGCGCTTCAGGAAATCATTGGTGACTACCGAGCTGGTCACGTTGATCATGGCGCTGAGGGTGGACATGAGTGCTGCCAGCAGAATGGCCATAAACAGCCCGCGCATCCCGGCCGGGAGCTTGGTGAGCACCAGCGGCATAATTTTCTCAGCATCGAAGCCGGCCTCCGATCCCAGGTAGTAGATTCCCAAAATAAGAAAAGCGCAGCCGATGATCCAACGTAGTGTGTAGCCCACCGTCCACATGCCGGCAGCCAGCGAGGCGTCCCGGCTGCTTTTGGTGGTCAGGAAAAACTGGAAATCCCATACATTGGGACCCGCCAGCACCCGGAAGATCAGCCAGGCAAAACCGGCCATCATCAGCGGCCCGAAGGCGTAATAATGCTGGTAGGCGGCGGGTGTATCATGCAGGTAAGATGGCCACAGCTTCCAGACTGGGGCAAGGGAACTCCAGCCGGCCGCCTTTCCGGCCAGGAAACTGGTTCCCACGCCGGAATTGAATGCCATTACTCCCAGCACGATTGCACCGACTGCGATGAGTATGGTCTGGAATACATCGGTAATGATGACCCCGACGAATCCGCCCAGGGTGACATAAATTCCTACCACTCCAAACACTAACAAAGCCGACTGCCAGCGGGAGAACGGCAGGAATTCTTCAGCAAATTTGCCTGTTCCCACTGCCATGAACATCAGGTTGAAGATCATCAGTACCAGCAGAAAAACGGCGGCGGCGATGCGGGCATATTCGGCATCCCGGTTGTCGCCAAAGCGAGTCTGGTTCCACTCCGCAAAAGTCATCACGCCGGAGCGCCGGATATATTTGGCCTGGAACGCCATGTAAAAACAGATGATCAGCCAGCCCCAGAAAATGTGCGTCATCCAGATGGATTTCAGGCCGAGGTAAAACATCGCGCCTACCAGCGCCATGGTGCCGCCAATGTCGATATAACTGGAGCAGCCGGAAAGCCCCAGCATCCACCACGGCACGTTTCGATCTGCCAAAAAATAAGAGTCCAACTCCTTTGTCGCACGTTTTTTAACCGAGAAGCCTATCATTGCCACCAGTAGCAGGTAACCGGCAATCAGAATGAGATCAATAGTGTTGAGTTGCATAAGTCGTTCAGTTCCTTTGTTAAGACGTTTTAGCAGTAACTTTTATGTATTTTAGGGTTTAAGAATTTCCTTTGGAGATCGTTCAAATAACAATTTCATGATGAAGATTTGTAGGACGATACCTGATATCTCATGTGGCAGATGGATTTCGTGAGGCTAAGTTATCATTTCCGCTGATGCTATGGAGTGCCAACAATTTGAAAAGTAAATGCATAATGTCGAGGTTTGATCAATTTAAAGTATTCATTATCCGAATTTATCCAACTAGAATAGCTATAATCCATGAGCAAGGCAAAATATCGGTCGAATCCCAATAGATCGCTCACCGGCAATTTTACACCAAGACCAAACCGGTTCGCGGGAAATTGAGGAGAAGCGTAGGTCTCATTGAATTTGCTCTCCCGTCCATAGCGAATATATATGGAATTGACAAACCCCAGCTCGATTCCAAAATTCGGTTGCCATGCGGCAAAATTGTATCTGGCTCCTTCAAAAGCAACATCCATGGCAAGCAAAATATTCAGAAAGTCCCGGTGGAAAATCTGTTTTGCAATAGGTGTTAATTTATAACAGAATCCTGCACGAATGGCCTGAAAAAGCGGTTCTGACCAATGATCATTATTGTATCTGACTTGCGATCCTAAAACATTTTGGAACTGAATTCCCGTTTTAAACTCATCGTTCAGTGCCGGGAAAACTGTGTGTCCGACTTTTAGCAAAGCTGACAGGCTGAGATCGTACGCATTGCCCTCTGCCTCGCCCATGAGGTTCGTTCGATAATAATTGATACTGCCGCCCAAAGAAAATCCATCCGCCACGTTTTCGCCAAAATGCAGCCGGTATAGGCTCTGGGAAAAGAAGAGATTATTCAATTTAAATTTATTGTATGAAAATGCCAGCGATCCATTAGTTCTTTGCAACGGGAGGATAAAGGCGATGTCGCTGGCGCTGATGGCACTCTCCGTTGCCCAGCCGTCCCCGTTTGAATAACTTGCCGTCAATTCGTCTATGTCTCCCAGCCCGGCACTGTTGAAATAGGTGGTTTCAATTCCCTCGGCCACCCCGGTGTAAGCATCACCCAATGCAATTGAACGGGCAAAGTGGGCGGAGTTCAGGAATCCAAACTGTCCCTGTCCAAAACAGAGGCCATAGACCGCCACGAGTATCAAAGAGATTTTCTTTATATCAATTTTCCTCGCAATTACTAAAAGGGCTTCCTTTCACCCCATGATCATGCCGGTAGTTTATCAACTGACAAACCGATGTGTATATTATATTAAACTGTTGTATTTCTCACAACAGAATTTATATAATTATTGCGGATTGAAAAGGTAAGGAAGAATTTGCGGCGACATGATTATTTAATTTCTTCAAGAGATGACCGGTGATGGAACTGCACTATTTTACATTGCTTCGGCAGGTTGAATTTCTTCGATCCAGAATTGTGGATGGAAAAATAACGGCATGCTATACCCAGCAGAAAAACGAGATGCTGCTGCAGGTTGAAGCATCGGGCGGCAGCCTTTGGCAGCTCCAGCTTTCCGCCGATCCGCGCTATCCCTTCATACTGCTGCGGCCTCCTGTAAAGAGGGGGAAACTTTCCACGGATGTGCTGGCGGAATTGCGGGGGTTGACCATCAGCGGTATTTCGGTCTGGGAAGGGGAGAGGATTATCGAAGTCGGTTTTGCCGGGAGCGACCTGAGGTTGCTGCTCCAACT
>CAZUZS010000167.1:0-4038 GCA_964624795.1 uncultured Calditrichaceae bacterium | reverse complement strand
AAAATGAAATCCTTCAAAATTGGTCATTACACGGATTTGGAACACGGAACCGGATGCACGGTAGTTTTGTGCCCGGAAGGAACGCGGGCGTCGGCTTATGCGCGCGGCGTGGCGCCCGGCACCAGGGAATACGCCCTTCTTTCTCCCCAACGCAAGATCGAAGAAATTAATGCAGTTCTGCTGACCGGCGGCAGCGCCTTTGGCCTGGATGCGGCTTCAGGTGTTATGAAATATTTAGCCGAACAGGGAAAGGGACATCCCACACCGTTTCGGAATATTCCAATCGTTCCAGCCGCAGTTATCTACGACCTGTATATGATCGATCCACACGCTTTCCCCACTGCCGATAATGCGTATGAAGCCTGCCGGTCGGCAAAAGCAAACAATTCAGCACAGGGAACTGTGGGGGCCGGAACCGGCGCCACGGTGGGCAAATGGGCCGGATTGGAGTTTGCCATGAAAGGCGGTGTGGGCGTTGCAGCGGTGGAATTCGATGGTGTGGAAATTGAGGCACTGCTCGTGGTAAATTCAGTTGGCGACATCGTGGAATCTAATGGTGCAATTTTAGCCGGAGCGCAGCGCAATGGAAAATTCCTGGCGCAGGACGACCCCACAATTCGCTGGCGTCCACGCGAAGAATCGCAGCATTTTAACACAGTGTTGGGCGTAGTGCTTACCAACGCCGATCTCAGCAAACAGCGGCTTCACCATTTAGCGGAACGGTCTCACAACGGGATTGTCAGGTCGGTGGTTCCGGCGCACACCAGCTTTGACGGCGACGTGATTTTTGCCCTGGGAACCGGCGAGGTGCCCGCGACAATCGATTTGGTTACTGAAATGGCGGTGGAGGCAGTCCGGCAGTCAATCCTTAATGCTGTACGCCACGCCAAAAGCCTGGGAGGCGTTCCGGCGCTTTAGCACAACAGAATTCCTTGCCGCTTGCACCGCAACTCCCCGACATCTAGGTAAAACACATTTTGACTCCATTTCGGCAACCGATTTACGGTAACATAGGATTCGAGGCTTCGTAATAATCGAATTGTATTAATCAGCGGATCACCGATGCAAGGATTTCTGAAAAATCTACAAATTTTATTGCAGGTTTCGCGCCGGGAATGAGACAAACCGCTGCATCTTGAGGGTTTTCCCGAATTCCAAAATATAAATGCAACCGGGAATGCTGCTTAACGAACGATTTCATAAACCAAAATTTTGAGACTCGAATTATGAATGCGATGAAAAAGAACTTTGGCTACATCATCTTTGCACTTCTGGCCATCCTATTTTTCTACCTCCTCCAGCATTTTTATCCGTTGATTCACCCGCTGTCTCAAACGGATTTTCAAATTACCGATGACGATGCAATCCAGAAGGCGATGCAATATTACTGGCTGAAAGTCCCGGAAAAGGAACTGAAAATTGAATCAAAATTTATCATCGACCAGAATATTTTTAATGCAGATAATCGTTCAATACTAAAGAACCTCAATGCTGCAGGTATTCAGCCGTTTCGCTATTGGGATATTTCAATCATTCACGGTAAGAAATCCAGTTCCGATTTTGCGATGAATTCGGGTGAGTCCAATGCAGAACGGGGAGCAAGCGGAAAATCGAGCGTTATCCAAATATCTGCGCAGGGCAAACTGCTAAAACTCGATTTCGAAAACCAATTGTCACAAGTGCTAAAGGATACATTATCCCGATACAGAATTGTGGGAAAGACAATCAACACCAGCGAGCCGGAGGCGCAACATGAAGCCCTGCGCTTTTTACAACCCCTGGTTTCGGATACCGCTTCTTTGCACCTTGTTTCCAAAGAGGTAAAAGAAGACAGCCTGGGGAAAAATTTCCAGTTCAATTTTTCCGGCAACCTGGATGGGGAGAAGGTTTATCACACAGTAAAGTTGAATTCCGGCAGGATATATTATTACAGCTTTTCTCTGCAGCCGGAATCCGGGAGCAGGAGCAGCTCCCATTCCGGCGAACTCTTTTCCACCATTTTTTCCGGCACGCACGGCGTTATCATACTCTTCTTCGTTGTGATGATAATTATCTACCTTATCCTGTTTTCCCGGAAAGAGGCGGTCAGTTTGAGGATTGCCATACCCATTACAATCTTTGTCTCGGTCCTTCAAGTGTTACGCACCGGCATGGAACTGTGGGGATCGGTTTTCTGGATTGTGCTGCTCGGCATCGTAGGAGGAACAATCTTCATGGCCGGCGGGATTTTATTCCTCTATGCAGTTGCGGACGCGATAGCCAGGGAGCAGTGGTCATCGAAGCTTGCCGTCACCGACCTTTTCCACCAGGGGAAATTTTTTACCTTCGCCAGCGGCTGGGCTGTCCTGCGGGGCATTGGGCTCGGCATTATCTCTCTTGCCAGCTATGTAATGATTCTGTTTATTTATCTCGATTTTTTTGAGGGAACCATGAAGGCAGACCGGCAACTCAGCTACTCTTTTACGCTCATCTTGCCGGTAGCTGTTTTCCTGTTGAAATACATAAACCTGTCTGTTTTCAATGAATATTTTTTTCGACTCTTTGCCATTTCCGTTCTAAAAAAATGGATCAAGAAAAACGGCTGGGTGATCATTGTTGGAGCGCTGGTGGGCCTCTTTTTCAGCGTGGAACTGGAAGCGTCGAATCCGGTGGTGCTTATTTTCTCGCTGCTCATTCCCGCCCTGCTCTTTGCCTGGTTTTTTGTCAGATACGAAATTCTTACGACTCTGATCGGCTACTTTACTTTTATGATGTTGTCCCGGTCAGTGGTTTTTGTCGATACGGGCAACAGCTTCCTGCGGCAAACCGGGTATGGCCTGTATTTTATTTTAATTGTTCTTATCCTCATGGGAGTGTCGGCAATAATTTTGAAGCGGAAGGAGACCGATAACAAGGATCGCTTTATTCCTGACTACATCCGCCGCCGCGAGGAAAAAGAGCGGCTGATCCGCGAGCTGGATATTGCCCGAAGCGTGCAGCAGCAGTTCCTGCCAAAGAAAATGCCCCTCCTGTCAAATTATGAAATTGCGGCAATCTGCCAACCGGCCTGGGAAGTGGGTGGTGATTATTATGATTATTTCCACTTTAATAAAAACCGAATCGGCTTCGCCATCGGCGACGTTTCGAATAAAGGCATCTCGGCGGCATTTTTCATGACCCTGGTAAAGGGCATACTAAAAGCGCTGTCCCGGGAGCAGATCGAACCGGCCGAGATACTTTGCGAGACCAACCGGCTGTTCTATGATGATGTGGAACGGGGTAATTTTATTTCCATGATATATGGCATTCTTGATACCGAAAGCGGTATTTTCACTTTTTCCCGCGCCGGCCACAACCCTCTGCTGCTCCTGGTGGGGCAAAGCGATGACGGACGCTGGCTTACGCCTCCCGGAGTCGGCATCGGCCTTCTGCCCGACAAACAATTTCGCAGCGCCATTCGCCAGGAGAACATCGAAATAAAAGTCGGTGATTGCATCGTGCTTTACACCGACGGCTACTCGGAAGCCATGAATCCCAATCTGGAAGAGTACGGCGAAGACCGCTTGAAACAGCTCATTGAACGCAACCGCAATCATACACCCGCAGAGATCATCCGGGAACTGGAAAGCGACATTCTGAAATGGCAGGGGAAACAACCTGCACACGATGACCGAACAATTGTGGTAATAAAAAGAGTCGGTTCATGAACATTTGAACCAACCCAGACGTTCTTGTTCCATTGCACAATGGGATTTCACATATCATGCAATTCCCGACCTGCGGGAATTCTGTAACTGTTACAGGAAAGTGTAGGTCAGCCCCAATGCCAGCGATTCCTTGATCTGTCTTCGCGACGAGATGGTGTGATCGTAAAATATCTGGTAGTTGAAATTCACATCAACATATTTGGCAACTTTAGCAGTTATGATATTGTCCCATCTCACTACAATTTGCTTCACCTGTACCAGATTTGAGAACATTCGCAGATTGGTCGTAAACAGCATATTTTGGGCTAACTGATAGGAAAAATCTGTAACCGATTCCACACCGACTTCCACT
>CAZUZS010000166.1:0-4080 GCA_964624795.1 uncultured Calditrichaceae bacterium | reverse complement strand
GAAAACCAACAAGACCGGGAGAACCGGCGGTCAGAGGAAAATCACCGGCATGAAAAGCGTGAAGCCGGGACTGAACGGCATCGTGACAAGCATTGATGCGTGATTTCAAATTTTATTGGGAAAGCTGAAATCGGGATGGCCTTTTGCTGTGATCGATAGATGCAGTTGGTTTTTCGTTTGACAGAAGTCGTAGGCGGATTGGGAGGGAGCTACGAAGAGTTGGGCAGATGATTTGGCCACCCGGGCATGTGGTAGAGGACACCTATCCCAAAATCAAATTCTTACACGATTTTTCAATTAAGGCTGAGCATGGCAAATAATAATCTTGAGGTTCATGCTTCGAGCGAAATAATTCGACCGGAAGCTCCAAAGGGTGAACAATGTGAATCGCGAAAAATTCCCGATAAAGGTATTGAATCATTTTTCTTTGAGGGCAACCGCAGGGCGATAATATGGTTATGCACGCTTGCTACGCTGGCAAGTGGATTTGTAAATCTCTTCTCCGTTGTAGTGCCGCCAGTACCTGAACGGATTTTTCGACTAACAGATTTTATTCCGCTCGAATTCGCCCATATATCCAGGCTATTTGCTCTTGCAATTGGGTTTGCTCTCATTATTTCCTCCATAAATATATATAAGCGGAAAAAACGTGCCCTATATATTGTTTTCCTGCTGGGAGTTTTATCCGTTGTTTCTCATTTGACGAAAGGTCTGGATTATAAAGAGGCGATTGTATCATTTCTTCTCCTGTCTTTACTCTTTCTAAGCCGCAAATCTTTTACGGTAAAAAGCAGTCTTCCGGAATTGCGATGGGCATTGTTAAGGTTTACGGCTGCTCTGTTTATTGTATTTCTTTATGGAACGGCAGGATTCTGGTATCTTGATGTTAAGGATTTCGGCATCAATTTTCATTGGAATGAAGCAATTTATGAGACGCTTCGCTACCTGGCGCTGATAGGGGATTCCAAACTAATACCGTACACACGACACGCCCGGTGGTTTCTCGATTCATTAAAACTGATCACGGCTATCGGTATTGGCTATTCAATCTTTGCCTTATATCGGCCGGTTCGATATCGATTTCTTACACTTCCCAGGGAGCGGGAACAGGCCCGGAAAATCCTTGAACAACACAGCCAGCATGCCCTGGACTATTTTAAGATCTGGACAGATAAATCCTATTTTTTTTCCGCTTCGGGGAAATCATTTTTGGCCTACAGTGTAAGCGGAAACTTTGCTGTTGTTCTGGGCGATCCGGTTGGGCCTCCTGAGGAGATTAATGAAATAGTCTGCGGTATCCGGAAAAAGTGCGAGGAGAATGACTGGAGATTGAGTTTTCATCAAACACTGCCGGATTTTCTGCCGCTCTATGAAAAATTGGGATTTAAGAAACTTAAAATTGGCGACGATGCCATCGTGGACTTAAATCAATTTGAGACAAGCGGCAAGAAAGGCAAGGAAATGCGTTATATCCTCAATAAGATGAAGTCCATGGGAATCTCCATAAAAGATTTTATGCCACCTGTTTCGGCCGATATTATGGCGAAACTGAAGGAGGTTTCGGACGAGTGGCTGCAAATCGCCGGCAGGCGGGAGCGCAAATTCACCCTGGGGCTATTTGAGCCCAATTATGTGCGGTCCACCGAGGTGTTTGCGGCGGTAGACGGGCAAGGCAAAATACTTGGTTTTGTAAACATCGTGCCGTCATATAAAAAGGGAGAGGTGTCGCTGGATCTCATGCGCCGGCGCACTTCAGCACCAAACGGTTTGATGGACTACATTTTCATTAATGTGTTGCTTGATTTTAAAGAACGGGATTACCGGACATTTAACTTGGGCCTGGCGCCAATGTCCGGTTTCCGGGAAGGTGAAAACGTCACATCCGAGGAAAAAGCGATTCACTACTTTTTCCAGCACATGCAGTTTTTGTTCAGTTATAAAGGATTGAAGGCATACAAAGCGAAATTTGCGTCGTACTGGGAACCGCGCTATCTCATCTACCAAAATGCACTGGATTTACCCCGGCACGCTTACGCCATTAATTCCATCTCGAAAATTTAAAAGTGACTTTAGAAGGGGAATTTAATGTTAAAACAGCTTTTGTTGTTCGGATTTATATTCGGGATATTGTCTTGGTGCACGCTGTTCGCGCAAACGCCCCATCTGGGATCGAATGATTATGTTTTACGCGGGGAGAAGCAGTCTATTACATTTTACCCTGCAAGTTCGACCGACGGGCATTCTGCCGGTAGTATTCTTTATTTTCCAGGTGATGGCGGACTGCATGGTTTTTCGATCACTATTGCCAAATCGATGGCGGAGATGGGCAATAATGTTTACGCAATGGACACCCGTCGCTATTTGTCCAGTTTTACTCATGGTGATTCCACCCTCAAGGTTCGGAATATAATGGAAGACTTGCGGACGGTCAGCAGTTGGATCACGCAGGGAACAAACGAACCGGTTATCCTGGTGGGTTGGTCGGCCGGTGCCGGGCTATGCCTTGCTGCGGCAGCATCCGCTGACAAAGCCGGATATGCCGGGCTAGTAACAATTGGGCTTGGACGCGAAACGGTGCTGGGATGGAAATTGGCGGACGATATTACATATATAACAAAAAAAATGCCGCATGAGCCAACATTTCTTAGTAAGGATTATATAGCGGATGTTGCTCCCTTGCCTTTTTTTGATATCGAATCCACTAACGATGCGTTCGTCCAGGCGGACACTGCCCGGGCATTGTATCAGCTCGCCAAGCAGCCCAAAAAGTTCGTAATGATTGAGGCGCGGGATCATGCCTACAAAGGAAACCGCTCCGAGTTCTTTGACACGCTGAAAATGGGGTTGAATTGGATACGAACCGGCAATTAGTTGAGGCAATGGAGGCTCCGCTCCAAAAGTCCGGAAGGGGCAAATGGGGGCGGATCCTTGGTTATCTTGTCGCTTCAGCTTGCCTGGTTTGGGTTTTTCATGACATACATTTTGAGCAGTTAGCCCGAAGTGTGGCTGCCATCAACTGGTGGTGGATATTGCCGGCTGTGGCATGTGATATCCTCGGCTATTTCAGCCAGGGAATGCAATGGCACTTTTTACTCAGGCCGGTCGGATCAATCTCAGTAGTGCGAACGACACAGGCCATCTACGCCGGCCTCTTTACCAACGAGATAATCCCGATGCGTATGGGAGAGTTGGTCAGAACTTTCCTTGTATCCCGATGGATGTCTAAAAAGTTCGTGTCAATTGTTCCTTCACTTGTCGTCGGTCGCTTTTTTGAAGCTGCCTGGCTGGGGGTCGGCATTGGCCTTACCGCATCCCTGGTTCATCTGCCAAAGAATTTATCAGTCAGCGCAGATGTGCTCGGGGTTGCCGTCCTGATCGTCACGGTTTCATTTGTGTATCTGTTTGTGCGAAAAAAAAGCGGTGCATCGCATAGCCAGCTACAAAAAACAACGGGATGGAAACCACTTCGCTTACTATCCGATTTTATTCGCAGGTTAACCGCTGGCATATCGGATATTGGCGCGTCCCCGGCACTATATTTTGCCCTTTTAACGACCGCACTTATTCTTACATTTGAGATATTTGCGTTCTGGTTTGTCATGCGCGCATATGGACTTCATGTTTCGGTGTGGGCAGGCGCCGCGGTCTTTCTTATCGTTCATTTAGGCACTGCCATACCAAACGCCCCCTCAAACGTAGGTACTTTCCAATTCTTTACCGTGCTGGGATTAACCCTTTTTGGAATTGACAAGACCGCCGCAACCGGCTTTTCTGTAGTCGTCTTCTTGGTTTTGACAATTCCCTTGTGGCTCATCGGATTCTGGGCCATCACCCGCACCGGTCTCACTCTCGGGCAAATCAGGAATGAAATGAGGGACGTGATGCGAGGCGGCAGCAACGAGGAAAGGAAGCAGCCTCAAGCCGAAGCAAATTGAAGATCAAGGGAGGGATATAGCAATTTTGTTTCGGTGGTTGATTTGCGACCTCAAAATCTTCACCTACACAGATTTCCGGGAATTCTACGGGATCAAAATATTTTCAGCGCTTCATTAAATATTCATCAACTCTTCATTTTTCTGC
>CAZUZS010000165.1:0-4180 GCA_964624795.1 uncultured Calditrichaceae bacterium | reverse complement strand
TAACATAGCAAAATTATTTGCAGAAATCAATATGGGTATTCTGCACAATTCTTATTTTCAGGGAGTTTCGTGATGAAAATCAGAGCAGCAATCCAGGTTATCCTGCCGAATCTGTATTTTGAGCAAATAAAAAACCCGGCTGGCAAAAAAAACAGCCGGGTTCTCTGCTGAGAAGAGTATGCGTTAGTTTTTGCTCATAAAAATATCTTTTACATGGGCAAGAGCACCAGGAGCGATCCCAGCGACACTGGTTCCACCATATTGCCCCAGGTATTGGGTTGCGTCAAGTTCCGGAATGCTTGAACCAAATGCGGCATTCATCTTTTTGATAAACTCGTTGGCCAAAAGCGCATAGCCTGCATTGTTGGGATGCACGCCATCCAGGCTGAAGGCGGTGTTGGCAGGAGCAAGCAAAACAAATTTACCAGAAAAACCGGCAATATTCCCGCTATTCAAATCGGCTAACATCGCATTGGCGTCCACTACCGGAATCTGGTATTGAACAGCCAAAGCACCAATAGTGCTGTTAAATCCGGTCACCGCTGCCTCAATGGTCGTGACTTCATCTGTAGTTAGTGTAAACTCACCGCCAAGAGGACGGCCAGTTCCCCCAAGCATAGCAGGTAGGCCAACGCCTGCTTTCAGGCTATCGAAGGCAGACAACAGAACATACTGAACGTTTGTTTCTTCCATTACCCAAGGAACCGGGTTACCATTGATAAGCACCGGCTGGAATGTAATCGGATTGATGACGACCGGAGGAATAGTGTTTACATAAGGAATATTTGCCACATCCGGAATATTGGCCATAACAATCTGTGTATGACTGTACTTCTTGATCTTTTGGATGAGTTGGGTGAACATATTTTCAAAATCTGCCTGCGGCGTGATTGTGACACCCTCTACGGCTGTGCCGCTTAATGCCGCACCCAATACATCGTTGTTACCTATCCACAATAGAAGAAGACTGGGATTCAAGAAAAGCGCCTGATCAATTGCCGTCATATTACCAAGAGGAGCATAAGGGATCTGTGCGGTAGGAACATTCCTTAAAATAATCTGGAAGAATAAATTTGCCGGATCAGATGAATTGGCAGGTGTCGTGGCATTCAGTATATCAGCCAACGTTGCACCAGGTACTGCCATATCATCATATGGCCTGCTCAGAGTCGTATTGGATGGCAATGCGGCGGCAGTGGTCAAAGGTATGGAATCGTAAACAATCTGGCCCAGATTATTGAGATACAGCGGTGTGGAAGCATATCCGGCAGTCTTGACCGAGGAGCTTCCGAGCCCCGGCGAGCTAATCAATGGCATCTGGAAATTAGTATTCCCCATTTGTTTGGCAATCAAATTGGGATAGCTGTTTTCTTGAAACTGCTCAACAAGTCCCGCGGATTGAAAACCGGCAGTCAAACTATTTCCAACAGCAACCATATTTCGCAGAATCAAATTCTGCGTTGTAATATTCATCTTTGCCGGGGTTGGCGCTTTTGCCTCGCACCCCAGAAGAAGCAGAATGCCACTAATACTAAGTATTATTATTAACTTTTTCATAATTTATCTCCTGAGCATTTTCTTTACCAAGTGTTTAGAATGATATGCCATAGCTAAGCATGAACAGGTTGGCAACCGAAGAATACGTACCGTTGAAATTATCGAAGTGCGTACCTACCCCGTTCTGGACGGTGCTACGAGTTCCAAAATCAACCAGCATATAACCGATATCAAATCTCATGGAGCCGGTCTTGTATCCTAAACCTACTGCAAAATCATTTCGTGAATTGTCGGGCAACAATGGACTCATCGATTCCCTGGGTTGCGGTGTTTGGTCATAGATGTAGCCCAATCGAACCTGCAGATTTTCCATCAAATCGTAATAAACGCCCACGCGAAATTGAGATGAGTTACTGTATTCTTCTTTCACCACGGTATTAAGCTCGGATTTGTCAAATGTTAGAGCGAGAGACTTGAAAACATCCCATTTGTACCACATGTAATCGAATTCTATGCCAAGGTTTTCCATCAGTCTGTAATGTGCCCCAACAGACAAAAATGACGGATAAGTGATCTCGGTGCTGGCTTTTTGATCGACAAAAATGCCCAGGTTCTGTAGAAATTCCCTGTAGGGAGTTTCGGAAAGCGTTATGGTTGCGTCTCCATCCTCAAATTTATTCTTCACCTGGTTTCGATACAACACACCTAAGGACAGCTTATCAAGTTTGTACATGGCGCTTGCCGAAAACCCAAAAGCAACTTTCGAATTTCCTTTTAGGTCAACCTCTCCAATCTGCACCCCCGGTTCGGTCGAAGGATCATCCGGGAAAGCAAAGAGTACGTTCCGCTGTAATTTCACAGTAGAGTAGACTATATCTACTCCACCGCCAATAGAGAGATTGGGCAAAAATCTGTAAGCAATTACCGGCGAAAAATAGTAGGATTTCAAATCAACATTTTTGGAAACCACCGCGCCCGGGAAATCTTCGCTCCATTTCAAGCCTAAACCAAAAGGATTTGTCACGCCAAACCCGACTGCCAGTTTTTCGGAAAAACTATGTGATAAATATACTCCAATCGGCGTGTGAAGTTGGTCTTCCGCATCAAACACTTTATCAGTGCCATATATGGGGGTCCCATTAACTGTCTCCGGGCCGATCCACCGGTTTGACGCCGTAATGAGGGTTACTCCTCCGTAGAATTGTGTCCCGCTCTGAAACGCCAGACCGGAAGGATTGTAAAATACTGAAGATGCATCATAAGATTGCGCCACTACCGCACCCCCCAGAGTAGAAGCTCTTGCACCAAATTCGTAGAGCCCAAAACCTGCTCCGAAAACAGATCCCACTGAAAAAAACAGTAAGAATGTGATGAGTAAAAAACTTCGCATAGGACCTCCTGATTAATGATTCTTAAGTGAATAAATTACTAAAATTATGCGAAAGCAAGCTGAAAAGTTTAAGAAAAAAGAGCATAAAAATCAAGATAAAAAATAGCCTTCGTTTGACTTACGCAAATGAATTCATTGCATGTTGTTATTTTGCGAATTAAATTTTTTCCGGACAACAGAAGGGGTGATGAAACATGATCAAAGCAATCGCATTCTCATTATTCTGGGTCTCCATTTTGTTTGCCGGGTCGCAGTTCCAGCCGGCAGGCGCCTGCGGTCAGTGCCATGATGATATTTATGAAGCCTGGCTGAAATCAATGCACGCCAATGCATCAGTTCAAAAGGATCCACTTTTCAAGGGGATGGTTGAATGGGCAGCAAGAGACAGCGGCGGGAAGCTCACCAAAAAATGTATCGGATGCCATTCCCCGATGAATTCGCTCTTCAAACCAACCGGGCCGGATAAGCACGCTGCCGAAGAAGGAGTTACTTGCCAGTTTTGTCATGGGGCAAAAGAAATCTCGGGCTTCCAATCCGCACGGGACATCAAAATCGATCCTGATAGCATTTATGGTAATCAATCCATTCCTCAGGGAGAAGCACATGCAGTAACCTACCGGGACTTTTTCAGCAATGGCAATATTTGCCTGCCATGCCATGCGGAAATGAAAAACGGCCGTGGACTGAAAGTGTGCGCGACGGGAGAGGAATGGGAATCGTACCGCCGGCAGACAGGCAAGTCCTGCCCCGATTGCCACATGCCGCAGGAAGAAGGTGTGCGTTCTCATCTGTTCCCTGGAACCCAAAACGGGACGTTGCTAAAAAATGCGGTGGATATGAAAATTGCATTCAATCCGGGCGACAGGGAGGTTGCTATTACGCTGACGAATAGCGGAGCGGGACACGCGCTTCCCACTGGAACGCCGCTCCGCATGGTGATTCTTAAAGTAATCGGAATCGACAACAACGGAAGCGTTGTCTGGGAGAATTGGAAAGAAAACCCCATTAAAGAAGACCGGTCGGGGTTGTTTATGAAAATATTAGGAGACGCAAAGGGTAACGGTCCTGTGCCTCCCTGGCAGGCTACTCAAATTCTGTACGAACGGCGATTAATGCCCGGCGAACCGGTTACCATCCGCTACCGGCCGGAGGATCAGAGAATCCGGAAATTTTCCGCAAAATTGCTGTACCGCCTGGCTCCGCCGCCAATTCCGGCAAAATTCGGGATTACCGATGCACACTTCACCCAACCCAAGCTGATTGTGGAAAAAGATTATGAAATTGCCGGCTAAT
>CAZUZS010000164.1:0-4196 GCA_964624795.1 uncultured Calditrichaceae bacterium | reverse complement strand
CGATTGGCGAATACCGGCTCGCTGCTGGTAATCTCCGTTTTCCTGCGTGCATAATATACGCCGGCGGTGAGGGTGGTTTTGGGCGACAGGTTCCAGAACATGCTGATCATTCCTTCGTGTGCGTTCTTTTTTCGCTTGCCGGTGCCGCGGCGGACGTCCGCCAAGGAATATTCTCCGGTAGAGAGATGGTAGGTTGTGTCGCCCTGCCAGCGGTAAGAATAAAAAGAACTGTCAAGGATGCCGGAACTGTTGGTCAAATCGATGTCGTTGCGGGTGAACTGGTAGTAGAAGTTCAGGACCTGCCCGCTTTCCAGCCGGTTTGTGAAATTGAAACCGGCGTAGCGGCTCTCCCCTTGGTTCTCCCATTTTTGATTTGTTGTGGACCGGCTGATGCTGTAGCTCCAGTCGGGGGTAATGTTCGGCTGGTTGTAAATATAGTGGGAAGAATCGACCGAGAGGTAATCCTGGTCGGCTTTTCCGGACAAAATGCCGGCTTTGATTCCTGCCGAGAAATCGGAGGTGAACCGGTAATCCAGACCGCCGGCAATATCCATGTGGTGGTATTTCTGATCGCGGCCTCGCTGTGTAAGGTAGCCCCAATCGGAATCGTCTGTGTTGCCGTATTCATCGTTGCGCAGGTTCAGGTAACTGCCCTCCCGCGAGTGCGCCACACCGTTAAACGAAGCGCCAATCGTCAGTTTCTCGGATAGCCGGTATCCGGCAAACGCAGAGTACAGATTGCCGTTGATCAGCATTTCATCCTCTCCGCGGTAGCGGTCTTCGATGGGAATGGAGACATTCGAATTTGTCGCCGCACCAAATACATCGTAGCCGTAACGATAATTGTAAATCCAGGAAGGGACCGAGTAGAACTGCTCCTGTTTGTGCATGAGCTGGAAGGTACCGCCCAGGAACAGGTTTTTTAATTTGCCGGAGAAGGGGAAGGTCAGCAGGCCGGCCGAAAACATCGGCTCCGGATCGCGGCGGGTCTGGTTGTACCAGCGGGGGTCGATATACTGCGGTGCGTAGGTCAGTAGCGGGTAAACCTGCTGAACGATGACAGGTTCCGTTCGGTCGCCGCGAAAATCCAGGTAAATCAACCGATTTTTGGGAAGGCTCGGCAGATTGGCCGGATTTACCTGCAATTCAAGAAACGGATCGTGCGTCAGACCCAGCGAGACCTCCCGGAAACGGTACAGGCCAAATGGATTCAGGTAATGGCTGGTAAAATAAAGATCGGATTGCTCAAAACTCTCCTCTGTGACCCGCTCCCCCCAGTATTGTGAGAATAGGGAAAGCGGCAAAAGCAACAAAATCATGATATGTTTGAACATGGTTTTTCTCCGGTTTAAAATTCGAATTTTGTAAGCCGTTGAAACGGCTTAAAGCCGGGCTGATTCTCTACAACACCGGGACTAATCCTGGTGTTAATGATTTAATCCCACACCGGATCACAGATCTTCCCGGCGAACAGGATGACGCCCGAGCGATTCTCGCGGATAAGGAAAAGAAACGGACGGTTTACCTTCATATAAAATTGGCCGCCTGCGGATGTGAATGAAATCGTCACGGAGGTAGCGGCGGCAGCTTCGGTTCCTTCTTCATCCACACGGACGAACGATTTGTGCATTACCCGGCTGATAGACACTGGCTCCGTGCCGCTGTATAAATTGGAAAAATCGGCTAACTGCGGGTCAAACGCAATCGCCATTCCCAGGGCACTCAAAACATCATTCAGCAATTTTTCGTATTCCAGACGGAATTTGGGCAGCTCCAGCATGCCTTCCTGTTTGGAGAACTGTTGCATCCAGCCGGCAAATTCTTCATCGTTCAGACCGGCAATGAAATTATCGATGTCAATGCCGGTTCTCGGCAGAAAGATACTCATCCGAAAATCCCCATCCCCGTAAGGCAGGTCGATGGCCTGGAATTGATCTGTGGCAAAATATTGGAATTCACCCTCCTGTTCCATCATCTGGCATCCCAATTGTCCGCCGCCCGAGATGTGAAAAGAGTCCGCGTGGGTATTTTCCTTGTCAAAGCGGTAGGTCCAGGTTCCATTGAAATAGATGGCGTTAATGAGGAACATGATGTCCACCGGATCGATTTTGTCGATTATTTCTTCTATTTTGCCGCCGGTATTCTCCTTAACCCAATTGTTGATGATGCCGAGCGAAGCCGGGTTTGCGAAATCAAGTCCGGAGATCCGGGCATCAAAATATTTCTTGTTGCGATCTATAAATGGCTGCTCGAAAAGCAGACTGTTGCGGTACCAGATGGAATTGGCAATCCGGAAATCGACATTCGGATCCAGGCTACGCAGCAGTGCGATCAGGCTGTAGTAAGCTTCGTTGATTTCCTGCTGCGTAAGCCCCTGCAAATCGAGTGTGTTTTGCATTGTATCAAACGTTTCCCCGGCGGCACCGTTCAGGGTCATACCTAATGCCATGGAAACGCTAAGCGGTGAGATGAAGACATTCTGGTTGCTCTCCTCAACTGCCGTAATCTCCTTTAAAAGCTTGAAACCGAAGCTGTTTCCGGATGCAATCACTCTTTTTTCGGAAGGGGTGAGGTTGCGTTTGCTATTTGTGATTGGAGAGGTAACCCGCTCACAAAAGAACAGAACGGATGAAAGAATAAGAACGATCAGGAGTGATCTTTTGGATAAAGACATGGCAAACCTCCTCATTTTTGTTTAGCTGTGAAGGTCCCGGCGGCGGTTTCGCCGCTGAAAGTCGCCCAAATCCATTTTCCTGCTATCTCCTCCCTGTTATAAGTGCCGTTTAGAAATACGTTGTTGTCCGCCCAGCCAGGCTGCAAATTAACCGAGATCGTGCTGTCCGAGAATATTCCAATCAAGTCACCGGTACCGTATTGCGGACCGGTATTCCGGGCGTTTCCAACTGTTTTCAGGCTCCAGCTACCTGTTACCTCCCCGGAATCCTGAGATGTGATATAGAGCCAGCCCACTACGATTTCCTTGCCATCTTTGTCATAGGCGTGGTAAGCAAAAGTATCGTGTGCATTCAGAGGATCAAACGACCTTGTGCACTTTATGAAGAGTATTGCGAGGAACAGCAAGAACAGATACGAAAATTTATTTTTCATAAATTGCTCCTTTCGCCAATTGAGGCCTTCCGCAGAATAGTTAACCCAAGAATAATGCCAAGACACAATGGCCGGAGGGATTTCCGATTTTGCGAGAAGAGAAGGAGACATTACTAATAAAATATAGGCTTTTTCAACAGGGTGGAATTCGTGAATTTGGCCTGCACAAAATGCAGCTCTAAAATATTATCAGATTTTTGAACGGGTTTCAGATTTCTGATAAGAAAATGGAATAAAAAGGATGGAATACCGGGAATGGAATGTCATGAGAGGGAGCCGGAACTTCTGCTTCCGGCGGGCTGGCACTGCCGGAAGCAGAGAACAAAATAATGCCGGCGCTACCACATTTTTGTTTGTTTCCGGGATGGATTTAGGAAGTGTTTTCCTACAAATCAAGACTCCGCAAAAATTAGTCGCCATTTTGTATTTTACTAAATTGGGAGTGACCGGATATTCGTCTCCTTTCGGAGATTTTTAACGACATCAATTCGGAAATTTTCAGTTTATCCAATGCAATCAATATGCTCCCCGAGAATCCTTCGCGCACAGTAATGCCGGTCTTTTTAAAATGACTGGCTGCTTGTTCCCCGCAGCTTCCGGTGTAAAGGACGTTGACATTTTTGCTGATCAGGTACAGTGCGGCTAAATCTCCCGAGGCATCCGATCTGTCGTAAAAAGGATTATATATGCACTCATATCGTTGCCGGTTTTCAGGATCGATGATGATGAAAAATCGTGACCTTTCGAAAACCGGTTCTATTTGGGCAAATAAGTGCTCATCATTTGCGGTGAAAGCAACCTTCATTATTCCCTCCCCTTTGCACACGTCTCCCGGAAGAAAGCGCCGCGCTTTTCCGGGAGATAAATAAATGTCATCTTCTCACCACCGGAAGAAATAAAGTAAATTTTCTAATTTAAAGGTGGAAATAAAAAATCTCCCCATTTTAAATCCTCCGCGAAAAGGTTTAAAATGGCTGATAATCATTACTTGTTTTAAGGTCGAAATTATACATGAAACCGAAAATTGATTTTAGGAACTTAATGAATAGTAAATCCCCCCGGGGCTGCTCCCACACAGCCCCGCTCCG
>CAZUZS010000163.1:0-4330 GCA_964624795.1 uncultured Calditrichaceae bacterium | reverse complement strand
GCCGGTTCACCAAATAAAATATTCTGAAATATATTGCTGGTACACGACTCGACGCAGCCGGTTCCGGTTGTTCTGCTTTCGGATCTTTTGGCCTGGTTATAGAGGACATTATTCAGGACCAGTTTTTCCTGAAGGACGTCAAACAGTTGGAATTCAACTGTCAACAGATAGGTTTTTTCATATTGGGTTTCCAGCTCCTCTTTGCCTTCCTCGTTTTCGATATACTGATCAACCGAGCGGTCAATAATATTTTCATTTTCAATATAGGCAAAAAGGATGTAATTCGCCCCTGGCATCGTATCCCTGATAAAACGGACCGTTTCCGGTTGAACTGTTTTCTCCAAATCAAAACTGTGCATTATTTCGAAATACTTCTCTTTGCCAATCCTGGTCATAAATTCCGGCATATTGATAACATGAATATTCTGGGCGCCTTTGAGTTTCTCGACAAAAACATTAGAAAGGAGAGAGCCGTACTTGATCCGTTCTGCGGGAGCAAGCTGAATTAGCTGGCTGGAAATTCCACAGATCACCATACCGCTATTCTTAAGATGACTATAACTGAAGCCGGCGTCTTTATAAATCATATCATCGGTTAGTTTGTGGCTGGCGCCGCACGAACACAGAATAATAGACACAACAATTAAAAAACCTGGCAACGTTCTGTAATTTTTCATAAGATCGTCCCCCATTTTTAATTGATTGAATTTTCTTCTGCCTCTGGCAATTATATCTGTCTAACCATATTTTTCGGGATATGATAATCGTAACGCTGCGGGGTATCCTGGCTGGGGCTTTTTTAAATTTTTCACTCTAACCACCAAAATATTACTCATTAATTTAAGATATTCTGGAAAATAATCAAGGTATCGCTGCGGGATTTGCAAAATATTTCCTTGAACCCGCCGGGTATCTGGATCGTCAGGATTTGAAGGCGATCTGAAATCCCTATCATTCCCGTTCAATTTATTCCCTGTTTTGCTCATTTACACCCCGTGTTCCACGCCGATGGGCGTGGACAACTACTTGTCTACTTTACGTGTCCATGCCGATGGGCAAAAGCGCTTCGGTGCTCCGGCCTTGTTAGTTTGTAGCAGTCAGTTTAATGTTGAAACCAAAATAAAGGAGTCGTCATGAAGTTTTACAAATCGTTGTTCTTGTTGTTACTCATTAATTTATTCGCCGGTTACCCGCTATTCGCACAGGAAACATCAAAGAGCGGGACTATTAAAGGTAGGCTGTTCGACCATGAGACCAAGATTCCGCTTGTGGCGGCCAATGTGGAACTCCTGGATAGCGGGATGGGCGCCGCAACCGATATCGATGGTAATTATGTAATTGATGACGTTCCGGTGGGAAGCTATTCGTTACAGTTTTCCTACCTCGGCTATGAGCCGGTAACCCGCACCGACGTCATTGTTCGTTCCGGGCGCTTAACCTTCGTCAATGCCGATCTCAAAATGTCGGCGCTGGAAACAGCGGCGGTGGTGGTGAGTGCCGGGTATTTCACTCAAACGGAAGAACAGCCAACAAGTATTGCCAATTTCACCGCCGAGGAAATTCGCCGGGCGCCGGGTTCCGCCGGCGACGTGAGCCGCATTATTTACGGACTGCCGGCTGTCGCCAAAGTCAACGATACCAAGAACAGCCTGATCGTCAGGGGCGGATCGCCGCTGGAAAACGGGTTTTATGTGGATAATATAGAGGTGAACAATATTAACCACTTCCCGGAGCAGGGTTCTTCCGGCGGCCCCATCGGGATGCTCAATGTTGACTTCGTGGAAGATGTCAATTTTTATACCGGCGGATATTCCGCCGATTACGGCGACCGGCTCTCTTCCATTATGGAGCTCCGCCTGCGGGAAGGCAACCGCGACGAGTTCGACTCCCAACTGGATTTGAATTTCAGCGGATTTGGAGCGGCGGCGGAAGGCCCGCTTTTCAATGGGAAAGGATCGTGGATGTTGTCCGGCCGGCGAAGCTTCCTGGATTTTATCGTCGGCGCTATTGGAGAAAATGCCGCCTCGGTTCCGCAGTATGGTGATGTGCAGGGCAAGGTTGTTTACGATCTTTCGCCGGCAAACCGGATTACGCTTTTGGATATCGGCGGACTGGATGCAATCAGCAATAAAAAGGATGATGCCGTCAAGGATGAATTAAATATGTATAATGATTTTCAGATACTGCAGAACACCGCCGGCTTGAACTGGCGGCACCTGTGGGGCAAAAGGGGATATTCAAATACCGCACTCTCCCATTCCATCACCCGCTATGATTTTTCGATTTTTGATACCCGTTATTATAAGGACACCAGTGAGGAAAGAATCATCACCGATCAGAATTCGATGGAGCAGGAATACCG
The DNA here is from genome assembly GCA_964624795.1 of uncultured Calditrichaceae bacterium. Classification (GTDB taxonomy): domain Bacteria; phylum Calditrichota; class Calditrichia; order RBG-13-44-9; family RBG-13-44-9; genus CAZUZS01. The sequence goes on along the minus strand of CAZUZS010000163.1, from coordinate 1,968 downwards.
GCTTCGTAATTTTAATCATGTGAGAATCGATGACGCCAACAAACTGGATTTTGGTGTGGAAGGAAAGCTGTTAGGCGTGGATTATGACAACTACTATGGCCATTACAATGATCTTCTGGGCAACGATACACCGGTTTTAACGGTGAAAGATAAAAAATCTGCCGCCAAGCTGCACGGATTTTTGAGCTATAGCTGGAAACCGTTTTCGAAGCTGACGTTAACTCCGGGCGTCAGGATTGGGTATTTTTCATATAACGCCAACACCAATATTTCACTGCGGTTTTCCGCATCCTGGCAACTCACATCCAAAACGGCGCTCAACTTTGCTACCGGGATCTACCATCAAAATTTGCCGCTGGTTCTGCTTTCGCAAAAGGCGGAGCACAAGGACATGAAAGACCCGGAAGCGCGCCATTTTGTTCTGGGCGTAAGCCATCTTCTGACCGAAGATACCCGCCTGACGGTGGAGGTATATGATAAACAATATTACTACTTCCCGATGGATCCCGCCCAGCCGGAATTATTCGTGATCGATGAAATAAATTTCACCTCGCTCTTCCTGCCGCACGAGACGCTGGTGGACAATGGGCGCGCCCATTCGCAGGGCGTTGAAATCATGGTGCAGAAGAAGCTGGCGGAAAATATCTACGGGATGGCCGGCGCCTCTTATTTTAGTTCACGATATCGTGACTACAATAATCAATGGCGCAACCGGGTGGTGGATAACAGGATCAACTTCAATGTTGAGGGCGGTTACAAACCGAACAATAAATGGGAGTTCAGCATGCGCTGGATTTACGCCGGCGGCGCTCCATACACCCCGTTCGATGTGACGGCATCGCAGGCCGCAAACCGCGGCATATTCGATGAAAATCGCATAAACGATAGCCGCATGCCCGACTACCACTCGCTGAACGTTCGCTTCGACCGCCGCTTCTATTTTCATAATTCAAACATGGTTTTTTATTTGAGTGTCTGGAATGCGTACGGGCGTGAAAACATTGGCAGCTACTACTGGAACGAGATCGATAATCAGCAGGAATCCCAAACACAGTGGAGCACCCTGCCCATATTTGGTGTGGAGTTCGAATTTTGATCCTTTAACAGAAGGTGAAACTGTGCATACTGTTCCTGAATGTTCACATCTTTACCATGCCGGCGAAATAAATGATTATTGCTGGTGCTACGCCGTACACATCCATTCCGGTGATGTGAATATCGACAAAGTATCGGAAAACTTTTTTTCTATCGCGCCCAAATGGTCTCATCGATTATTACGGGGAGGTCCCGGGCAAACTGCGCCGGGGCCCCTGTTAAAAAGAAATGATGAAGTCATTTTTGGTGCAAATTTAAAACGCATGGAACTACGGGTATCAATATTAAAGGACGCGGCACATTTCGACCTGTTTCATTTTACACTGCTGATCAATTTCAATACTATCATTGGAAAGTGTTGCTTCCGACCTTTCGGAATAATCTCAGCATACCTGTTTAAAACGACGCTGAAGAATTTAGAGAGATCATTCAAAGATGATTCGTTTCCTGAATTTATAAAATTGAAATGATATAGCATGGCAGTCATATAAGGCCTTGCTCAAAGGTGGGAGCTTAAAGAATGATCGTTTTTCTGACCCTCCTCTATAATCTGATCATGTCCCATATTTTTTGCCCCATGGGGACAGGCTGGACACCGGGGCGGACATAAGATTTAAGTCCCTTCCCTGTTGTGTCAGGGAAGGGATTTAGGGATGGGTAAGGAAACTGCCCATTTTGCAGGAGATTGGCACAGGAATAAAGGTAATGAGAAGAAAGGAACACAGAGGAAAAAGCAGGTTGTTAGGTTCCGGAGAACAAGAAAAACAACTCATTACAGCAATTCCATCTAACCCATCCCCCGGCCCCTTCCCTCATTCACGAGGGAAGGGGAGACACCCCCATCTATGCCGGCAATAAATTGCCGCCCGATAG
>CAZUZS010000162.1:0-4500 GCA_964624795.1 uncultured Calditrichaceae bacterium | reverse complement strand
TATGATGGAACCGTATTGTGGAGCAAATCCGTGTCGTATTATGCCCAGGCCGCGCCATCGGTGGCTGATGTGAATAATGACGGATGGCTGGAAATTGTGCAACCAACCCGCGGCCAGACATCCGGCGGGCGGGTTTATCTACTGGATCACGAAGGAAATGATATGCCCGGCTGGCCGGTGAACTTTAACAATAACCAAATATCAAACGCAGCCGCGATTGCCGATGTGGATGGAGATACGCTCAAGGAGATCATTGTTGGTGAAAGAGCTTATCCAATCGGCTATATCCATTGCCTGAGACTGGACGGCAGCGAATTGAACAGCGGCTGGCCGGCGGCGCTGGATCATGTGCCGGCGGTCACCCCCGCCGTTGGCGATGTGGACGATGATGGCAGCAATGAGGTCGTTGCCTGTTCTTACAACAGTGTTTATGTGTTCGATCAGTCGGGAACCGTCCAGACCGGTTGGCCGGTGAATTATTCCGGCAGCGCCAATTATTCCTACCAATCACCGCTGCTGGCCGATCTGGATGGAAACGGGACGCTGGAAATTATCTCTGCCACACATGGCAGCGCCCCGGGGATTCGTATCCAGGACTACCTGGGTAATTCGTTTTCGGGATGGCCATATATCATTCCAGATGGCGCCTGGACTTATTGCCCGCCCACCGCAGTGGATGTCGACGGTAACGGGACTTTCCATATTTATGCTGGCGTGCAGGGCGGGGTTGTTTCGGCGCCTATCATGTATGGTTTAACAGAAGATGGAACACTTTTAAATAATTTCCCCTTCCAGCAAATCGGCGGTGCCGAAGGATTTGTTTCGGTAGCTGATATAGATGAAGATGGAGAGTACGAAATCCTCTTTGACAGCAATGTAACAGATCCCGAAGGTGCCGGCTATATTCATGCTTACAATCAGGATGGCAGCGGGGAAGTGCCCGGTTTTCCATTACGGCCGGTCGGGTTTACCTACCTGAATGGAGCCAACCTAGGCGATTTGAATAAAGACGGAATGCTGGATGTGGTCGCCTTTTCTTACAACGACAACTCGGCGAACATCACTGCATGGTCGCTGGAAGTGCCATACGATCCGGCCAAAGTGCTGTATTCCACCTACCATGCCGATAACAGCCGGGACGGACTTTATCGGGAGCCGCAGGTGACCGGAATTGTCTCGCCTTCTTTGCCACCGCGGGATTTTCGTGTCTCTGCTGCATATCCCAATCCATTTAACAATGTTACTACTCTTGATATTCAACTGTCAACCGGGGAGGTCATAGATGCTGCTGTATACAATATTACCGGTCAGAAAGTGATGTCCTTGTTTTCGGGGCGTTTAGAGGCGGGGAATCATCAATTCAGGATCGATGGAGGAAGTTTACCAAGCGGCATCTATTTTCTACAGGTTACCGGCAGGAATGTAAGGACAAGCATTAGTCAAAAATTGGTTCTGATGAAATAATTTGGAAGAGATCGATTGTCTTGAATAAAGAGAAACCTGCAATATTCGGAAGGAATTACCACTCCCAGTGCAGAATTAGTTGGCGAAAACCTGGAAACAGTCGATTGTAACTTTATGCGGGTTGACTTATCTAAAATTTGGTTGAAGGGAAACTTAATTCAATACAAGCAAAATTTCAGATGGAGGAAATCATGTTTGCAGAGAGTCATAATCCAAATGTTGAATATGTGGGGCTACCCCGGCTGAATGAGCCGGCTCCACAGTTTACTGCCAATACAACTCACGGAACCATTAACCTATCCGATTACAAAGGGAAATGGGTTGTATTATTCTCACATCCTGCCGACTTCACGCCGGTTTGTACTTCCGAATTTATTGCATTTGCAAAGAAATTTGAAGACTTCGGTAAAATTGATACTGCAGTGGTGGGGCTAAGCATCGACAGTGTTTATTCTCATATCGCCTGGGTTCGTAATATTCAGGAGAAGTTTAACATAAAAATTCCTTTTCCTGTTATTGCCGATCTTGATATGAAGGTCGCGAAAAAATATGGCATGGTTCATCCGGCTGCTGCCGATACCAGTGCGGTTCGTGCTGTTTTTGTGATCGATCCCGGTCAGACACTGCGCGCAATGGTGTACTACCCGTTGACAAACGGTCGCAGCGTTGATGAAATATTCCGCCTGGTGCAGGCGCTGCAAACCAGCGACGAGAACGCCGTAGCAACACCGGAGAATTGGCATCCCGGGGATAAGGTTGTCGTTCCGCCACCAGTAACTCAGAAGGACGCTGAAGAGCGAGTAAAGGAGCCTTACGATGTGACCGACTGGTATTTTTCCAAAAAAGAAATCGATTAATCCCAAAATAAACATGAGTATGGAAGCGGGGCTACACGATTCCGCTTCCTTTTATGTTAACTCCTGCCATACGCTTCCATTTCATGGCTTCTAAAAATATTCTGCATTTTGCCGGAAATTTTTTAATGCGACATCTCTCCTGAAATTAAGGAACATGGCCGAGTCCTTAATGTTATATTATATAATTCATGTGGACTCTGAACCAATAATTAGGAGGCGATGTTATGGAAAAGTTAACCACAGAGCAGGCTAAATCGCGACTCCGCGAGTTGAAGGGGTGGCAGTTGGACGGCGGGGCAATAAAGAAGGAGTGGGAATTTGCGGATTTCAGGGAAGCCATGAAATTTATTAACCAGATCGCCGATCTGGCGAATACCCACGATCATCATCCGGAACTATTCAATGTTTATAATAAAGTGTCGCTGCGGTTTTCAACTCACGATGCGGGGGGCCTGACAAACCGGGATTTCAGGATAGCCGCGGAAATCGATAAACTAAAATAACTTCAGTGAGCGGTTACTGCTTTTTTATGCGACAAGCGTTTTCGATCTGCCCTGCGTCTGCGCTGGATGTTTTATCATTTTTAGCCTTAATGTCTTGTCAATCCCGGAGGACCTTTATTCCTGTCTCGCCTTCGGATTTGGCGATAATTACAGAGCCACAGCTATCGCTCCACACGTTAACTGAAGTACGCAGCATATCCAAAATACGGTCGACTGCCAGGATTAATCCGACACCCTCCAGTGGAAGGCCCACCGCCCGCAGTATAATTGTAATCATCACCAGACCGGCCATGGGTATTCCGGCGGCGCCGATGCTCGCCAAAAGCGCTGTGAGGACGACAATAAATTGCTGGAAAAATGACAATTCAATTCCATAAAATTGGGCAATGAACATTGCCGCCACGCACTCGTAAAGAGCTGTTCCGTCCATATTAATAGTGGCACCCAGCGGCAGAACAAAGCTTGTGATTTTATTTGAAACGCCGGCGTTGTTCTCGACGGCATCCATGGTGAGTGGTAGCGTTGCCGATGAAGAAGCAGTTGAAAAAGCCGTCATGAGAGCTGAGGAAAGCGCTCGAAAATGTGCCACAGGGTTTACTCGCCCAATAATATAAAGGAGCAGGGGCAGGGTAATGGTGGCATGAATTGCAAGGCCGGCGATTACTGTGACCATGTATTTCGCCAGCGGCGCAAATACTTCAATTCCGGTTTGTCCAACGATCTTGGCAATCAGTGCGAAAACTCCAATTGGTGTGAACAAAATGATAAAGTGGGTCAGTCGCATCATGACTTCGAAAATACCCTGGAAAAAGTTGGTCAATTGCTCGCGGTACGGTGTTGGTGCCTTCGTGATAAAAAAACCAAAGAGGAGAGAAAAAAATATAATCGGCAGCATATCGCCGCGAACCATTGCCTGCAATGGATTGGTGGGGATGATGCCGAGAAGCGTGTCTCCCAGTTTTTCAACATTTGCCGTCAATTCTTCGGGCATCGCCTGCAAACCCAGTGGCGCGTTCACTCCCGGGTGAATAATATTTACCAGAATCAATCCGGTTAGAATGGCAAATAAGCTGGTGGTTATGTAGTAGAATAGAGTCTTTGCGCTCAGGCGGCCAAAGCTCTCGGCAGATCCGATGCTGGTGACGCCAGAAATGATGGATGAGACAATCAACGGAACGATGATCATTCGCAGGGCGCGGAGGAAAATGGTGCCAAGTATCGAAACATCGCTGACAACAAAATTTTGAAATCCCCAAAGGCGTGAGAAAAAGCCGAGTAAAACGCCTGCAACCAATCCGATTAAGATTTGCCAGTGCAGTTTCAGTTTCATAAGGGTTGTTCTCTCATTTGTTAAAATTACCCATTCCGGATTGCTATGTTTGATAGGAACACAGCATAAGGTCTAACATATATAGCAAAAAATGGATTAAAGAAAAAGCAATTTTTGATGATGTCCGGAATGAGGAACAAGCAGCAGCCGATTGGGAGGGGACTGGAGGAAACATGCAACTGGGATTTCTAAGGTTGCAAAAACTAATTCTGATTTTTCATTTTTGCTTGGATTATGGTGTGAAATATTCTATATTTTCGGCCTAAAATCGGGGCGTAGCGCAGTCTGGTTAGCGCGCCTGGTTCGGGACCAGGAGGTCGGAGGTTCGAATCCTCTCGCCCCGACT
>CAZUZS010000161.1:3432-4554 GCA_964624795.1 uncultured Calditrichaceae bacterium | reverse complement strand
CGCAGCCAATTCCTGGCACGGTAAAATTTTGGGGAGAATCTTGATTTGCATTGCTGCATTTTAAATATCTGGTTAAGTAATTCCACCCGGATAAATCCAGGTGTCAATTTAATAAAAACTTGTCATTAACACCCTGCTTCAGCAGGGTGGATATTCTCAAAAATAAATCGTCCGTCCCAATACTACTGCGTAAAGAACCACCACTACACAGGCAGTACCAACCCACCCCCAGCGGCGGTGAATCTCCAGCGGCGCGCCGGGTTGTTTCGCAAAGCGGTCGGCACGGAACCACCACATCATCCAGATCAGCGGGGAAGTGGCGCCCACCGCCGCCGCCAGGCCTGCCATCACCGGCAGGCTGAAAAAGCCGGCACGGTAAAATAGGCCTGCTAACAGAACTACTGCTATCACAGTCAGATAGGACAGTGCGCCCAGTTTTCGCGCCCGCTTAAGCTGCTCGCCGTTCGTCCCGCCGATGATCTTTCCCAGTTCGCGCAGGGCCAGCACCACCAGGTACATATAAATAAGAAATCCCCAGGCCGCCATGATGAGGTGCCATAGCCAGGCCGGCTGTGCGCCTTTTATGACCTCCGCCCAGTCGCCCACATTGGCCACGCCGGAAAACGCCCAGTAACCCGCTCCATAGACCCAGTTCAGCAGCATCATCAGCCAGAAGAAATATTTGGTCTCGGAAGATTTATTTGTAGATGCTCGCAAAAATCCCCAGAAAATAAAACCCAGGATCAGGTTGCCAATGGAGGCGCTGCCCGCAACGGTTTTCGCCTGCCATACCTTTGCACAGTCACAGTTGACATACAGCGCTGAGTATTCCTTCAGATTTCCGCCTACCAAAATGCAAACCAGCGCGTGGATGCCCTCATGAAAGGCAACCGTGAAACTGATAGCAATGGCGGAGATGGCAATTACAGTCAGCCTGTCAATTTGTGGATTTTTATTCGAATTTATATTATTCATGGCCGGGTTTCCCGTTTCGTTTGGGTGAATATAATCTATCGCCCGGCAATTCCCAATAGCCATTCCGACTAAATTATAATGTTCAACAATTGATCTAAATCAGACTCTTGCTCCCTGCTGTATTAGAGAAGTGAAATCCACATTGTG
>CAZUZS010000161.1:0-3332 GCA_964624795.1 uncultured Calditrichaceae bacterium | reverse complement strand
GCAAATTTGGAAGGGAGGTCAGATATGTTTAATCGCTCGCCTTTGCCAATGATCAAGAATCTTCGAATCAGCCGAATTGCATTTCAGTTCTCTCCCAGACCGAAACGGATTTTTCTTACCTGCAATCCGGAAGTGGTTTGACATGCGAAATTTGCGTATAAATGAAACCAGGTCCCGGAGGGACGAAATATCTATAGTTGAAGTGTTCACCTCTACGAATTGAGTCCCATCGGGATGGTAGGTAGGGTATCTCTCATTTTCGCTGACAGATTTATATATCGTCCCGACGGGACTTAAAAAATTTATGGGACTCCCATTGGCTATAGACATCCCGTCGCTGACGCGACCGGAGCACTTTAGTGGGTCATTTGTCTTCGTGAATCCGGATTTCACTGGGCGCTATTTCTTTACATCTCCGCTCCTTCCCTCACTAATGAGTAAAGGGAGGAGCTACCTTTCAAACAAATGATACAGGTTATGTTCAGGTATTGGAGAGGGTAGGGGCTCAATTCGGCTCCTGATAATTAGCCAAATAATCCATCAAGCAGACACGAGGTTTAGCAAATAAATACCAAACCTCACTGTCAATACAGCCTTTTGAAAAACCGACAACCCTGAACCGGGAACCCTGAATCAAGAACCTATTTCAGCAGCACCATCCGGCCGCCCAGAACGGCATCACCAAAGTCCACGATGTAAAAATAGGGCCCGGAAGGCGCTACCGTCCCGTTGTCCAGCATGCCGTCCCAAACTGCCTCATACTGCCCGGCGCCGTTTACCCGGATTGCCAATATCCTCACCAGTTGCCCTAATGAATTGTAAATCCTGATCTGCAACACACCGTGAAACGCGTCGTTGATCCTGAATTGAATCCTGGTACTGCTGTTGAACGGATTGGGATAATTGCCCAGCAGCTCGAACGTTTCCGCTACCGGGAGGATGCCGTCGCCTTCTTCGGTTTCGATACCGACAGGGGGATTTACAAAGCTGGTGAAGGGGCTGATGACGCCGTAATTCACGCTCAACCAGACGATCTGCTCCTTCAATGCCAGCGCCTGTGTGGAATTGGGATCGTAGCCGTAATATTGCACCAGCAGGTTCTCGATCTTCTGCTTGGCCCATATTTTGGCCAGGAATTGATACCGCTGGGCGGCGGTATCCGGCAGATCGACGGTATATTGGTAGGTGACCGGCTGTGTAAAGGTTGTGCCGCTCAGGTTGACGGTTACCTGTCCCCCCTGCGAATAGCGGCCGGTAACCAGCATCTGCTGCCCGATATAGAGATTGGGAAGCGGGTCGGGATAGATCTCCTGCAGGATGGGTGGATTAAAAGAGATCTCGGTATTCAGCAGCACCGGGTTACGTATTTTGCGGTAGAAAGCGGTAATCCTGCTATAGAGCTCATCGCTGCCCAGAAATTCCGCCAGCCCGTTGTTGTGGGTGGAAATAAGCGTCAGCAGTTGCTCATTGGCGCCGGTGCCGATCCCGAATGAAAAAATCATGACATTGGTCTCGGTGGTAGTCACCAGTTGATCGATATGATCTACGAGCTGCTGGGTGTTGGTGATGCCGGTGGTCGGTTCGCCGTCCGTAAAGAAGATGATGATATTGGCGGTGCTGTCGTTAGCGGCTGAAAACTGCGGAACCGCCATATCGAAAGCGCCGGAAATGTTGGTCAGCCCGGTGGCGGCCAGCCCGGAAATGTAAGCCAGGGCTGAATCTCGCGACTGCGGGGTGTACTCCACGTGGTGCGTCCGGAAACCGCTGACATCCGAGGCAAAATCGATGATATTGAATCTGTCGCCGGCGTTCAGGCTGTCCGTGATAAAGCTGGCGGCATCCCTGGCCTGAACTATCTTGTTCCCGCTCATGCTACCCGAGCGGTCAATGATCAGGGTGAATACCTTGTCGATAACCGGGGTGTTGGCGGGGTCCGGCTCCGCCACAAACAGGAAGAAGCCGCCGGAAGTATCCGGCAGCAGCGAGTCCGGGATGAAGGTGCTGAAGCTGAACAGACCAAGCTGGTTCAGGTCCAGCCGGTATTGCACGCGATAATCCTCGCCGGCCGGCTGTTCGTATAGCTGGGCCTGCAAATAGGCGGTACTGCCGGTGTTGGTGGACGCGGTAACCGGCTGGCCGCTCAAAAGTTGTATGCCGGTGATGGTCCGGGCGGAGTTCAGTGTGAAATCCATTTGCTGCAAACTCAACACATCCCCCTGGATCAGGTGGTAATCGTTGGGAAATTGGAATTCCACCGCCCCGAATTCATAATGGAGCAACTGCACGTAGGTCAGTTCCACGGTCAGCGTGGAATCCATCCGGATGGTCTGCTCCACGTTGAAATAGAGCGGCGCCGCTCCCAGGTAATTCACCAGGTTCTGGGCCGGCCCGCCGGGACCGGGCAGACCGGTATCGGGCGGCACGGTGGTGATGGTGGCCTCATACCATTGGCCCTCCACCTGCCAGCGCAGCCCGGTGGCGCTGGCGCCGTCCGGCAGCGGAAAGGCGTATTTAATGGTAGTATCGGCATTCAGCGTGTTCTGAAAGACGTTGGTGGCTTTCACAATCGCCACCTGGTTCTCCACCGTCACGTTCACCTCGCTGGACAGCAGCCTGAGATACACCTGGTTGGTGGCATCCACAATGGCCACGCCGTTTGCCAGCGCCGAAGAAAACAGAAATAAAAACATCAGAAATGTGAGTTGAATCTTCCTCATTTTCTTACCCTCCATCGGTTTTTCAATCCATTGATGTCAATTGGTTTGATGGGTCATGCGAAGTTGCTTCGGGTATTTCACCGGAAATGGAATGCCGGAGTAATGCCACAGAGTGACCGCCTGCGCGGGAGCCTTCGAGTATTGGTTTTTAAGATACGATATCTCAAATCATCACTCCAATTCTCCGGCACTCCATGACGCCGTCGAAACCGTCATATTGGCCAACACTCCGGTACTCCACCGCTCACGACCTCCATCAAGCAATTTTAAAAAAAGGAAAATAATTACTGCACGGTTTTGTCCATCCTCGTCCCGGAAAACCATCCGCAAATTACTTTTTTATCTTGTCCGACTATAATGTAGCAAAAGGGAATAAAATTGTCAATAGTTCGCGGGAAAATAATAGAGAATTTGTCGTATCTAATAATGATCCGGATATACTGGCTTCAAAAAGGGGACCACAATATGATTTTAACCGAAGAATTTTAAAACTATTTTTTCACTTGATAAAAATATCCGCAAATCCTATTTTAATTTCAGAACGATCAGGATCACAAGATATAAGCTGCTCAGGAAAATGTAAATAACTGACATTTACAGATAAATTGGGTTGTT
>CAZUZS010000160.1:0-4603 GCA_964624795.1 uncultured Calditrichaceae bacterium | reverse complement strand
GCCGCAACCAAATCCGGCACCGGTAGAGATCTCCGCCGCCGCCTTTAAACCCTGCCGATATTGCTCATTGTGCCAGTTGATCCAACCCGGGAGAATTCTCATAAAGCCTGCTTCGGCGGTCAGGTATGGGCGAAAACCGCCTTTTTCTATCAGCCGCTGCTTCAGTCCAATCATCAGCGTGACGATTTTTGTTGGCTGTGCCGATCCCCAGATTTCTCCGTTAACCCAATCCAGTGTGCTAAAATACTGCTTGCTGTCCAATTTCAGGATGCTTAATTCTATATTTAGTATGCCGGATAAAGTGTTGGTGATTGGCCTGCCGAAACCAACGCCATAATTCTGACCGGTTTGCCAGTAAGCTTTCAATTCACTATTGTGCTGTGGAATCGTTATCCCCGCATGAATATATTTTTCGACTAAGGGACCACCCTGTCCCATTGCATTGACGGACAGAAAACAGATTATCAGGAAAAAATATAAATTGGGTTTCGTTTTATATTCCTCCTTGTAATAAAAATCGCTGTCTCATCGCATCTGGCTAAGAGGGACGATCCAAGTTTCAATTAATTTCCAGCCCATAACCAATCGCTTTTCAGCTCGGTAGATCACCGGCAGGGCAGGCAATGCCAATACGATAGTTTTTGCCACGCAGACTGAACTCTCATCAATTTTGATCCCTCACGGGGTAATAATATAAACAAGTTGAGATTCCAAACCGAGTAGGCTACACAGCATACCTTTGTAAAGTTCACGTGTTAGATCAAAACTCAGAATTTTTGAAAAATTCGGCCGCGATTTATGTATAGACTAAAAATCATAAGCAACGCTTATTGAAAAGCGAAACATATTTGGTGTCAGGTAACTGATACCCACGGTTCCTACCTTGGGCAATTTATGTATAAGGGATATGATCGACAAAAATCTACTATGACTCAAATCAACATTCCTATCTTCATTATGGTAATTATCAGGAGGCTCAAGGTTATAAGGCGACGTAATAGTGCCATCTATATAGTATCTGTAATCAAATGAGACGTGGGAATGCATATAATAAACCCCTGCTTCGATGTAGAGATCATTGTTGAAATAGTAAAGGGGAACGGCTAAGTCGGCGGTCCAGACCCGGTACTTGAAGTTTGAGTAATTATCGTAGCCGTATTCTCCTATAAATTTATATCCAGGAACTGTGGCCGCTCCCTGAAACAAAACAGTATTTTCAAAGGAATTTGAGTAACCCATGTTAATCATAAGACCCCCACTTATCTTCACATAATTCAGCAGTGTAATATTGGAGCTGGTTTTAATCTTCAAACCGGCAGTGATAAATGGGGCTTTCTTGATCCTAATTTTGTAAGCATAATCATGACGCATATAAAATAGATCTACAGAATGGATAGTTCCTCCCATTGAAAAGGTTTCATCCGAGAATATGCCAGCATATTCGGCAATCCTGATGAAGACAGAACTTTTATTGACATAGTCATTCTTTAGGGCGGCATAGATAAACTCATAAAGGGGGAAATCGGTCGTTCGGGTGTACCGCTTAAGATAGGTATCCTTGAAAAGGTAGGGGTAGGCTAACGCCAATTCCACGGCATCATGTCGCTTAGCCCGCGACAGATGGTCCATTTCCTCAAGAAGGGATGTAAATTTGTCTGTCAATTTTGAGATCTCTTCATCGATTAAAATTTGATAATCCGTATTTTTATCATACACAATGCCCTTCTGGCGAGAGAAATAAAGGTAGGTAAAAAAGTCTTTTTTATTTTCGTCAATATTTATAGGTACAACCTCGCCCTTTTCCGCAATGCTAGAGCCCCAAGATTTGAAATATGACGTTAATTTTTTCTTTTTTCGGGACATCGCATAATTTTGATTGATCCTGTCGATGCTGGAATGAATCCACCTTTGCCTCTCATGTTTAGCGAACTTCGTCCGATCAGCCAGTTGGTACGACCAATTGGAATCCGGATCAAGCTGCTTTTTTACGAATTTGAATTCGAGATTGGACATGTAGAAATAAATCAAATCCGGGTCCAGTTCACCATACATTTCAATCAAATTATTAAATACTTTCTGATCGCTCTGCCGTTTGATGATGGTTTGGGGAAGATAATTTTCGTAAATCTGTACGAGTTCCTGTCCGAATACTGACTGAAATAAAATAATTACGGCAACGATAGTAACGCCTTTCATTATGATAAAAACTCCTTTCACCTTTAAAACTTGTATGTGATTCCGGCTGTAAAAACAAAAAGCTTCTGATCTAAGGATGAGGGCTTTAAATCCGGGCTCATATTTAGCAAATAATCAAAAGAAAAATAAAAATAGAATTTTTGAGTTATTGGTGAATGAATGCTACCACCAAGATCCCATCCTCCGGTTTTCATTTTTGCCGAGCTGACCAATAAAGTATCATAATTGACTGGCGTCCAGGTTCGCTTTCTTTCAATAATCTGCGGGCCACCTTTTGCCTCCATTGTCTTACCCCAGAATCTACCGGCATGTATGTAAAACTTCTGATCGTACAGGGGAAACAGTAAAAAATTTATGCCTGTTTGGAACATATAAAAAGCACTGGATCCTTGGCTCTCATAATGCTCAGTACGAGGTTGACCGTTTTCGGAGTAATGAACTTCCGATAAGATTTTCGACTTAGCTAACGGGAACAATTCCAGCATCCCGGAAACCGATATCCTTTTAAACAATCGTTTTTCCACACCGACTTGGATACCATATTGGTTTGTCATGTTATTACCTAGCATATAGTAATCTATTTTCTGGGAATACCGGTTGATCCTCGTTATATAATCAACTTCAACCTCTAATTCTTTTGACCTTGTTTTGTATAAAATAGAAGATGGAAACCCAAAGTACAAGGTGATCGTGCCATCATGTGCAGGTAAATGAAAGTACGATCCGCCTGGTCGAAAACGCTTTCTGCGCAAATACAAAGAAATCAGATGCTCGGTGGCACCAATAGCCACGGTGGGCAATACAAATTTTGCCTGCTCAGAAGTGCGTCCAGAAAAATAGCCTGCCAATGGCAGCGAGAGAAAATTGCCATATTTATAGAGGAATGTCCCATGCCCGGTTAATTTAAAAAATATGATATAAACATCTAACGTCTGGCCCGGTTTCATTTTAAGATTTTTCACTATAGTAGAATATGACCGCAATTTCGCTTCCACTATATAATTTCCCGGAGCCCGTACCGCCACCTTCTCACTATTCACCACTTCAATTACTTTTCCGTTCAGCCGCAGAGTATCCGGCATTTTATTGAAGTAGAATTTAATATGTCCGAGAGAGTCGCTGGCAATCGGCTGCGCCAAAAGAATTCGCCAGCTAAATATTGCTATCAGCAAGAGGCAAACCTGAATGATTGGAGCAATGGCATTTCTGCAACTGTAAAGCATTTTAATTCTTGAAAAGATTCTAAATCACCATAATATTTTCGGCAGGTTGCCGTATCTTATCCTTGTAACTATTTTAATTTATATTTTTGAAAGATTGTTTTCAAGAAAAAAATAATTTGGGATGATCCCTTTCCGCAATTGAAAAAAACAGCACTCAAGCGAAAGGATTCAACGCGTGAGAGGGAAATTTAAGAAGGCGTGTGGTCTTAAGTGTCACCAAATATATTTTTATTCTTGGATAATTGTCATCATAAAACGTATTTTCGTTCATTAGAAACCGGTAAATCGAACCAGTTACAAATAAACGTCAGGAGGAAAATGTGGTAAATAGATACTGGAAGATGGTATTTGTAGTTAGTTTTTTGCTGCTGTTCTCTGCAATATTTTCAATAAATGCTCAACAATCCTCAAAGGGTGTCACGGAAGTTAATTTTCAGGTCAGGACCACCAGTCCCGGCGGAAATTATGCACCGCGCAACATCGGCGCTATCTGGGTGGAAGATTCCGCAGGCTCTTTTGTGAAAACGCTGAAAGTGTGGGCACAGCGACGAATTCAGTATTTATATACATGGAACACGGTCTCAGGCGGAAATACCATTAATGCCGTGACCGGGGCGACAATTTCGAGCCATATTACGCACCACGCCACCTGGGACCTCACAGACGTGAACGGCAATCCGGTTTCTCCCGGCACTTACCGGATGCGCATGGAAATCACCGACCGCCATGCGCAGGGCCCGCTGAACAACTTCACCTTCCCGGTTGGCGGCGCCACCGATACATTATATCCACCCGAACAACAATATTTTCATGATATGGAACTTGTGTATGTGCTTGATCCGACCGGAATCGCCGGATCAAATCCGCAAATTCCGAAGTCTTGCGAGTTGTATCAGAATTATCCGAATCCTTTTAATCCCTCCACCAATATTTCATTTCAAATCGCTGTCCCCGGATTTGTGTCCCTGAAAATTTACGATATTACGGGCCGTGAGATCGCCACCCTGATCACGGAAAATCTTGCGACAGGCAGGTATCAGTATGAGTGGGACGCTACACAGTTTGCAAGCGGCGTTTATTACTACCGGTTACGGGTTTCCCTTATATCTGCGAAAGGCGCCAGCGAGGCGGGCTTAAGTTCCGGCGTCTTTGTGCAAACCCGCAAGCTGGTAGTGCTAAAATAA
>CAZUZS010000159.1:0-4691 GCA_964624795.1 uncultured Calditrichaceae bacterium | reverse complement strand
GCGTTCTTCTCCTGGATAATGATAAAGAAGTGAAGGTGGGAAAACCGCTGGTGGACGATATCAAGATCACTGCAAAGGTAGTGGAACACGGCCGCGACAGGAAAGTGATCGTCTTCAAGAAGAAACGGCGCAAAGGCTACCAGAAGAAGAATGGTCACCGGCAGCCGTTTACAAAAATCCAGATCGAAAAAATTGCATAAAGCAGAACGACCGGAGGCTTATTATGGCACATAAAAAAGGTGTAGGAAGTTCACGAAATGGGCGCGAGAGTCACAGTAAGCGTCTGGGGATCAAGAAATTTGGCGGCGAATTTGTGACTGCGGGGAGCATCATAGTTCGCCAGCGCGGAACGAAAATTCATCCCGGAACAAACGTAAAGCTCGGCAAAGACGATACGCTCTTCGCCACAATGGAAGGCTATGTCAAGTTCGAGAGAAAAGACAAGGACCGGACAAAAGTGAGCGTCTATTCAGAGCTCTAAACGCAAACTTCTTTCAGAACAGATTTAAGAGGGGAATCTTTAACCGGGTTCCCCTTTTTTTATGCGCCGGTTATCCGTCTCCTCCGGTTGCTGGTTACTGGTCACTTGTCATTGATCATTGCTCCATCACTCCAGGTTTTTAAAAACTTAGTCATATGGCATGGGTTATTCGCGGAGCGGCGACATGCTTTCTTGTGATCATCCACCGAATATGTTATATTCCAGCGACAAAAATAAAGAGAGGAGGTTGTGATGCCAAAACTGACGTATTTGGGACATTCCGCGTTTTATGTGGAAGGAAGCAAAGGAAGGCTGGTGATTGATCCTTTTCTCACCGGGAATCCCCTGGCCAAAGCCAAACCCTCAGACATCAGGGTCGATTATGTGCTGCTGAGCCACGGCCACGGCGACCACCTGGGCGATGCAGTGGAAATCGCCAAAGCCAACCATGCCACCATCATCGCCCCGTTCGAATTGGCCAATTACTGCGCCAGCAAAGGAGTAGAGGTTCACCAGATGCACATTGGCGGCGGGCACAATTTCCCGTTTGGCCGGGTGAAACTGACCATTGCCCACCACGGATCGGCTGCCCCGGACGGCACTTACACCGGCAATCCCTGCGGTTTCCTGATCACAATGGATGGCAAGCTGCTATACCACTCAGGTGATACCAGCCTGTTCTACGATATGAAACTGATCGGGGATATGAACAAGATCGATGTAGCGCTGCTTCCCATCGGGGATAACTTCACCATGGGAATTGAAGACGCGGTGAAAGCAGTGGAATTCCTCAATCCCGGACTGGTGATTCCCATGCACTATAAAACGTTCGATGTGATCGATGTGGAACCACAAGATTTCGTAAATGCCGTAAAAGCCAACGGGCAAAAGAGCCAAATTCTGCCTGTCGGCGAGACGCTTGAATATTGACCGGGCATACTTTTTGGGAAACGAACAACGGATTGACTAGAACAAAAACGTGAAAGCCCTCATCTCAACGGCGGGGGCTTTCCTTTAAAATAGATGAGCAACGTTTGACAGAATACACCATAAATGGACTAATCAAATTACAGCAGACCTACTTTCAACAAATTCAAGCCGCTGGTGAAATTGCAAAGCAGCAGGAGTTGTCCCGCCAGGTTCTTGATTATTTAAATCAGTTAAAAAAGCAGTTGAAAGAAAAACAGCTTTCGGAAGCCAATCTCACGTTAAAATGCCGGGCAGCGCTCTTCAACCTGGAAGGGCTGGCCTGTTATATTTTGGAACGGCCGCACCGCTACGCGGAACTCTTTCGCCAAATTGCGATTGAGAAAGAATCATTTAAGAAGATTCGCAAAAAGAAGTTGATCCTGAGCTTCTCCGCATCGCAACGTCTTTCGCACCGGATTTCATTAAAATCAGATTTACTGACACTGTCGGTGTCGTATGCCAGCCTCGATCTGCCGGACGACTACATTTTGACATTGGCGAATGTTCTATTCTCAAAAATTTCCGGAATGCCGGTTTCGCCCCGGCAAAACCAAAAGCTGTTGGAACTGGAAAACAAATTTCAACAAAACAGCGCTATCGCGAATTCAGGCACGTATCGGCGCAAAATTCAGGACGATAGAAATCACCGCCTGGAGAAAATCTTCGAGCGCCTGAACGACGGCTATTTTGAAGGCAGTTTAGAGAGGCCAAATCTGCGATGGAGCGCCCGCCGCAACTACCGGCGGCTGGGCTCTTATGATGCGAAGCGCCATCGGCTGACAATCAGCAGGATATTCGATCATCCGGACATTCCCGAATTGGTTGTGGAAAATATCGTATATCACGAGATGCTGCACATCGTGCATCCCATCAAACAAAATAACGGGCGCCGGATTATTCACGGAAGTGATTTTAAAAAGGACGAAAAACATTTTTCTCATTACCGGGAGGCGAAAGAGTGGCTGAAAAGCGAATTTCCCAAGTTCCTCAGGAACAGAAAGTGAAGTATGCAATTTAATGGTTGAACTTATTCTGAAGGAGACAAAAACAGGGTTTGGCAGTAATGTTTAGCCCAAGAGGGATTATCCAAGAATGATCACTTTTTCTGACGCTCCCCCACGGTCCCTCCCTCATGCACAAGGGAGGGGGATATAGAGGGTGGGTTATCGGATTAACTGATACCTGATTTAACCTTCCTTCAGCAAGGGCTTTTGGTTTGACACAGATATATAAACATACATATTTGATTAGATGCTATCTTACGTTCACATTAAAATGCTGTTGATCTCTCACTGGCAAATTCAATGCAAACCCTGATCGATGCTGCGCTTTCACGCTCGTTCTGAGAGCCTGGAAATCACCGGTTTCTAAAATAGATGATACGGGGATATGGAAGAAGATAAAGTTGTTGGCAAAATTTATGACACGCACCTGATGAAACGGTTGTTCAAATACGGGAAACCGTATTGGCACCTCATTCTCGCTGCCATTCTGCTGATATTCGTCGGCATGGGGCTGGAAATTCTCGGACCGTATCTCACAAAAGTCGCCATCGATAAATACATCCTCCGCGGAAATTACCAGGGATTGCTGTTTATCGTGGTTCTCTATGGCGGCGTGTTGCTGGGCAACTTCTTCTTCAAATATGGCCAGATGATGGTGACCGAGTATCTCGGACAACGGGTAATTCTGGATTTACGCCAGCAGATTTTTTCTCACCTGCAGCACCTACATCATCGGTTTTTTGACAAAAACCCGGTTGGCCGCCTGATGACCCGCGTGACATCTGATGTGGAATCGCTCAACGAAGTGTTCACCAAAGGCATCGTGATGATCTCCGGCGATCTTTTACTGATTATCGGCATCGTGATCATGATGATGTCCATTCATCTGCCGCTTGCATTGTGGACACTCTCCGTAGTACCGCTGCTGGTCATTTTCTCATTTCTTTTCCGGAAAAAAGTTCGGGAAAGCTATGGCCAGATTCGCTTTTTCCTGGCCCGCATAAACTCCTACCTGCAGGAGCACATTTCCGGGATGAGTATTGTGCAGCTCTTCAATCGGCAGAAGCAAAATTACGACAATTTCAGGAAAATCAACCGGGAATACAAAGACGAGTACGTGCGGACAATCTTTTATTACGCCATTTTTTTCCCGGCAGTGGAATTGATCAGCTCCATCGCCCTTGCGGTGATTATCTACAAAGGCGCGTTTTATATCGAGAATGAGCTGGTAACGGTTGGAATCCTGGTCGCTTTTATCCAGTATGCGCAGATGTTCTTTCGCCCCATTAGCGACCTCTCGGAAAAGTACAACATCCTGCAATCGGCGCTGGCGGCATCGGAGCGAATTTTCAAGCTGCTGGATACCGAGCCGGCTATCGATTCTCCTCAGGTAAGTCACCAGGCAGACAGTATCAGCAGCGGCGTCGAGTTCCAAAATGTCTATTTCGCTTATGATGAAGAATTCGTTCTGCACGACATCAATCTCAGCATTCCCGCCGGGAAAAGGTATGCTTTTGTCGGGCATACTGGAGCCGGCAAGACAAGTATCACCCGGCTGTTGGGAAGATTTTATGATATCCAGAAAGGCCAGATTCTGATTGACGGCGTTGATATCCAGCAGTGGAACACCGAAAACCTGCGCCGGCACATGGCGGTTGTGCAGCAGGAAGTCTTTCTTTTTTCCGGAACAGTGCTGGAAAACATCCGCCTCGGAAACGAAAGTATCACCGAGGAGGCCGTTGTGCAAGCGGCTCAGATGGTGAACGCCCACCATTTCATCGAAAAACTACCCGGCGCATACCACGCGAATATCCGGGAGCGGGGGAGCAACATCTCGCAGGGGCAGAAGCAGCTTCTGGCACTGGCGCGGGCCATCGTTTTCGATCCGGATATCCTGGTATTAGATGAGGCCACATCCAACATCGACAGCGAATCGGAATACCTGATCCAGGAAGCCCTCAAGACCGTGATGCAGGATCGCACCGCCATCGTCATTGCGCACCGGCTTTCCACCATTCAGTACATGGACCAGATCGTCGTTCTCCATCACGGCCGTGTCCGGGAAACCGGCAATCATCAGGAACTGCTCAAGAAACGCGGGCTGTATTACCGTCTCTACCAGCTGCAATATAAGGACCAGGAAGTGCCGGTTTTTGGGGAAGAAGACAGCGGTACGTCTGATAGTTCAGTTCAATTTCCGGGCAAAAGCCAATTTCTGGATGACTGATGTGATTAGC
>CAZUZS010000158.1:1596-4759 GCA_964624795.1 uncultured Calditrichaceae bacterium | reverse complement strand
TTAGTGCAAATAATTAGTCAAATCGGCGTCTTTCCCTGGCAATAGCCTAATCCTTGCTATTATAAGGACAATAATTTCATGATTAAAGAAACTGCCGTTATCGGCGCGGGCCTTATGGGGCGCAGTATTTCCCAGGCTTATGCCTTAAGAAATTATCGAGTTAAGTTATTTGACAACAGCGACCGGGTAAGGAGCGGGGTAAAAAACTTAATTGATAATGACCTGACCCTGCTAGTTGTAGAAGGTCTTATTGACCAAGCCAAGAAAGAGGCGACACTAGATAATATTATTTTAGTAGATAATTTAACTTCAGCCGTTGCTGATGCAGACTTTATCACTGAGGCGATTCCGGAAATCTTGGAATTGAAACAGGACTTTTTTAAGGAACTGGAAAATTATACCAAAGATACAACCATTATCGCGTCCAACACATCCAGCTTGCCGATTTCAGAGTTAGCCCAAAAAATGGCCAAACCGGAACGCCTCATCATTACCCATTTCTTCAACCCGGCCCACCTGGTACCGCTGGTGGAAATTATCAAAATGGCGCAGACCGCGCCGGAGGTTATCGACCAAACCGTCAGCCTCATGAAAGCGTTGGGCAAGAAGCCGGTGGTCTTGAAAAAAGATGTGCCGGGTTTTATCGCCAATCGCCTGCAGGCTGCGATTTTGCGTGAAGCCCTCTTTTTGCTGAATAATGAGGTGGCCGAAGCTGAAGATATTGACACCGCGGTAACCGCGGGTCCTGGATTCCGCTGGCCGTTTCTGGGTCCGATTGCCACTGCCGATTTCAATGGCCTGGATACCTGGCAACGAATCATGCAAAACCTGGCGCCGGAATTGGATTGCGCGAAATCAGCGCCGGCGATCCTTAACCGGTTGGTGGAGCAGGGTAAATTAGGTATCAAAACGGGAGCCGGGATTTATCAATACGACGAGCAAGCCAATGGCTCCGTTGATGAACGGATAAAGCATCGGGATACGAACCTGATAAGACTGCTGAAGATTCTGGATATGAATTAATGCGCCGCAGAGGTGGGAAAGCCCAGCGCTGCCTCCCTCCTTGGCCCCCAAAATCATCTTTACCGGGAAGAGAGATTGTTATGGCCTTATATCTGAAACACGCTAAAGAAAAACCCCAGGAGGACCTGACTGCCGTGCGCGACACGGTGGCCGAAATCATCGCGCGGGTCCGGCAGGAAGGCGAGGCCGCGGTCCGGTTTTACTCGCAGAAATTCGACGACTGGTCCCCAGCCAGCTTCAAGGTCAGCGAGGATGAAATCGCGGCCGCTAAGAAGCAGCTTGCGGCCGGTATGCGTGAGGACATCGACTTCTGCCAGACCCAGATCCGCAACTTCGCCCAGGAGCAGATGCAGCGGCTGGTTGACTTTGAGGTGGAGACCCTGCCCGGCGTCTATCTCGGTCAAAAAATCATTCCGGTGGCCTCCAGCGGCTCTTATGTCCCCGGCGGGCGCTACCCCATGCTGGCTTCGGCCCACATGACTGTGGTCACCCCCAAAGTAGCCGGGGTTTCCCGGGTGGTGGCCTGCACGCCACCGGTCAAGGGCATGGGCATGTATCCAGCCACGCTCTATTCCATGGCCGCGGCCGGGGCCGACGAGATCTACTGTATGGGCGGCGTGCACGCCCTGGCCGCGCTGGCTTACGGCATGGAGGGCCTGGCGCCGGTGGACATGGTGGTGGGCGCAGGCAACAAGTTTGTGGCCGAAGCCAAGCGCCAGCTTTTCGGGGATGTGGGCATTGACCTGCTGGCCGGCCCCACCGAAATCCTGGTCATCGCGGATGGCGCAGCCGACCCGGAGATCCTGGCTGCCGATATTCTGGGCCAGGCCGAGCACGACCCCAACGCCCGCCAGTGCCTCATCGCCCTGTCCAAAGACATCGCCCAAAAGACCATGGAGGCGCTGGCGCGACAGCTCGAGGTCCTGCCCACGCGGGAGATAGCCGCAGTGGCCTGGCGCGACAACGGGGAAGTGGTTGTGGTTGACTCACGGGAGGAAGCGGTGGCCCTCAGCGACGACTGGGCTCCGGAACACCTGGAGGTGCAGACCGAGGACTGGCGCTACTACCTGGACAACTGCCGCAACTACGGCTCCATGTTCTGCGGCGAGGAGACCACGGTGGCTTATGGTGACAAGACCATCGGCACCAACCACGTCCTGCCCACCATGCGGGCGGCCCGCTACACCGGCGGACTCTCTGTAGGCAAGTTCGTCAAAACCGTTACCTACCAGTGGGCCACGAAGGCGGCCTCTCACCAGATCGCCGAGGTCTGCGAGCGGGCCTGTAACTATGAAAACATGCTGGCCCATGGCATCAGTTGTAAGGTACGGGTGGAAAAGTACGGCAAATGATGAAGCCTCAGTTCGATCTGGAGGGCAAGTGCGCCCTGATCACCGGCGCCAGCGGCGGCATCGGCACGGCCACGGCGCGTTTGTTCGCCCGGGCCGGAGCCCGGCTGATGGTCTCCGGCACGAAACAGGAGAAGCTTAAGTCCCTGAGCGCCGAGTTGGAGGCTTTGGGCAACGCCTGCTCTTTTCTGGCGCTGGACGTCAATGAACCCAACGCTCCGGCGCGGCTGGTGGCGGCGGCGGTGGAGGCCATGGGCCGGGTGGACATCCTGGTCAATGCCCTGGGCATCAACCGCCCCCAACTTCCGGAAGAAGTCACCGAAGACAACTGGGACGCGGTGTTCAACACTAATCTGCGCGCGGTATTTTTCCTCTGCCAGGCGGCCGGCCGTCACATGATTCAGCAACAATACGGGCACATCGTCAATATCTCCTCCCAGGCCGGGACCGTGGCCCTGCCTTTGCGCGCCGCCTACTGCGCCAGCAAGGCTGGAGTGAACCTGATGACCAAGGTGTTGGCCCTGGAGTGGGCTACGCACAACATCAGGGTAAACGCGGTGGCCCCCACCTTCGTAGAGACCCCGTTCGTAACTGAGATGTTCAAAGACCCGGCTTTTAAGCGCTACGTCCTGGACAGCATCCCCGCGGGCCGCATGGCCACTGCAGACGAGGTGGCGTACGCCGCGTTATACCTGGCCTGTGACTTTGCCGGCCTGGTTACCGGTCACGTCCTGACGGTGGACGGCGGCTGGACCATCAAGTAATCCGATTCCTCTCTGCCACAAAGGACT
>CAZUZS010000158.1:0-1586 GCA_964624795.1 uncultured Calditrichaceae bacterium | reverse complement strand
ATCAAATAACCGGGGGGCAATTCATCAATGCCACAAAGGACTTGAATCTCAGCCAAACATTGGGGACAATATATAAAGAGCTATTTTCCGGATCCCTTTGGAAGGATTGCAGATTTGCTGAGAACCGGCCCGCCGCGAACCCGATGATTTGAGCGTACCCTATGTCATCATTACACGATGGAGAGCTGTTAGAGTCCTTACCAGCCTTCTGGCACTCCGTGCTGGATGCCTCTCATAATGGCATTGTCGTATTAAACCGGGAGGGGATGTTTCTCCTCTGTAACCAGGCCGCCAAAAGGGTGCTCAATTACAAGGGACCGAAAATTGTCGGCAACTATATCAAAAACTTGAATCCCAAGGCCTGGCCGCAACTAAAGGTCGTGATCGACACGGGCAAACCGCAGATCGGCACGGTGCTGGCCCTGGGACACACCAACATCATCGCCAACCGCACCCCTATCATCATGAACGGCCAGGTGGCCGGGCTCATCAGCGTCTTTCAGGACATTGCGGAATACGAAGCCATTATTTCAGAACTGGAAGGGTATCGAAAGCTGCATCGGGAGCTGGAAGCCATCATCGAATCGTCCTCGGATGGTTTGTATGTTACCGACGGCCAGGCTAACACCATTCGCTTAAATCAGGCTTATGAGCGGATAACCGGACTGAAACGGGAAGAACTGCTCGGCCGCAACATGGGAGACCTCGTCAAGGAAGGGATTTTTGACAAATCAGTGACGTTGGAAGTCCTAAAAAGGCGTCATTCTTCCACGATCATGCAAATGGTCCAAAATAACAAACACCTGATGGTCACCGGCAATCCCTTTTTTGATGAGCTGGGAGAGCTGGCTTTGGTGGTCACCAATGTCAGGGATATGACGGAATTGAACGAGCTGCGCGCCAAGATAGAAGAGACCCGCCGCTTGAGCTCCCGCTATTACGAAGCGCTGCTGGAACAGAAGCAATACGAGCATGTCATAGAAGAGATGGTGGTCAAAAGCGAACCCATGGTCCGGGTCATCCAAAGATCAGTCAAGGTGGCCAGGGCGGAAACCTCGGTTTTGCTGACGGGCGAGTCCGGTGTGGGAAAAAGCATGCTGGCCCGCATCATCCACCATGTAAGCCCCCGGAAAAACCAGCCTTTGGTGAAGATCAACTGTGGGACTATCCCGGATTCGCTCATGGAAAGTGAGCTTTTCGGCTATGAGAAGGGAGCCTTTACCGGGGCCCGGACCACCGGGAAAGCCGGCCTTATAGAAATGGCTCATAAGGGCACGGTTTTCTTCGATGAAATCGGCGACTTAAAATTAGACATGCAGGTGAAACTGCTCCAAATCATCGAGGAAAAAAACTTCATCCGGGTTGGCGGGACGCGGCCGCAAGCGGTGGATATCCGGATTATCGCAGCCAGTTGTCATGATTTGCTGGAACTGGTGAAGGCCGGGCAGTTCCGCAATGATTTGTACTACCGCCTGAGCGTAGTACCCATCCATATCCCCCCGCTTAGAGACCGCAAGGATGACATTCCCGTCCTGGTCTATAAGATTCTGGAGAAGTTCAATCAGAGCATGAAGCTCAAAAAGCGC
>CAZUZS010000157.1:3737-4815 GCA_964624795.1 uncultured Calditrichaceae bacterium | reverse complement strand
GGCCCCATTTCGCGGTTATGGGCGAGAAATACAAAAACGAAGACCCGGCATCGGAGGAAGAGATTTGGATACCGGTCAGAGCCAGGTGATTTCTTTTCCAATTTGGTTGTAAGCGAGAAATTTGTAGCTTATCAACCGCTTTCATAGAGACGGCTGGGCGCCGGCGATCTGGTTTTAATTTGTGCATTTTCAAAAATTATTGTTGTAAGCATGCTCAGCGCAATAAAATCGCGCCGCGCGTGCAGCGGAGCTGTGCAAAAAGCCAATAAAGAAGAGTGCAAATAGAGAACAAGGCAGACAAACAATAAAATATTGTGGCAGAAAAACCGGCTCCTTCCCCCAGGTGAATATCCCGCTTTTTGTTCATGGCAAGAGCCAGGCGCCTTTTCCTTTGCCGGCAAATTTTTCAGTATTATATTAATCTGGAATTTTTGACAAAGGAGAATCCACATGCCTCAATATATTATTGTTTATCTTGGCGGCAATCCGCCGGCGAATCCCGAGGAAGGTAAAAAGAATTTCGAAAAATATAAGGAATGGCTCTCTTCGCTGGGCGATGCGGCGGTTAGTCCCGCCAATCCGTTCAGGGGCACGCATACGGTAAACTCAGGCCGGGCTGTCTCCTCCGGAAGCAGAACAGCGATGTCCGGCTACACGATTATCGAAGCGGATTCCATGGAAGCCGCACTAGAGCATGCGAAGGCGTGCCCGTTTCTCGACACCGGGGGCTTGCTGGAGGTGTCAGAGTTAGTTCAAATGCAGGCATAAATATTGGGACAAAAATCGCATTCAGTCGGGCCGCCCAAAATGCCGTCTGAAGGAATTTTGATTCGAGGACACGACGTGGTGTTTTGAGGACGGGATAAATGGGATTTGCATTATACCTAATCTTGTTCATCCTGTATATCCTGTCAAGAATCAAAATTTAAGGATCACGAAAGCAATCACGAGGTGATGATGAGCCTGCAAATCGGGACCTGCTCCTGGAATTACGATTCCTGGATCGGTCTGGTCTATACAAAAAAGTGCCGCACCGCCGCCGGCTATCTGAAAGAATATTCTCAAAAATACCGTACCG
>CAZUZS010000157.1:0-3637 GCA_964624795.1 uncultured Calditrichaceae bacterium | reverse complement strand
AACGGGAATTACTTATCGAAGGAATATTTCCAGTTCATGGCCGATCACAACATCATTCATGTTTTCTCCGAAAAGATTTACATGCCGCACATTTATGAAGTTTACCAGCGGTTCAGCGAGGACATACAAGGAAAATCGATTATCCGGCTGCTGGGCGGCGACCGCCAGGATATCGAGAAAAGGACGCAAAACAGGTGGAATACCATTGTGGACCAGAAGGGCAGCCTGAGCGTAATTGCAGAAATGATCAGGGATATGCTGCGCCGCAACATCCCGGTGGTGCTGTATGTGAACAACCATTTCGAGGGATCGGCACCGCTGACCATCCGGAGGTTGGAGAGCTTTTTAGAGTAGAATATTCCGGTAAATTTAATTCCGAAATTGTTCCGGACTTTTAAGCAGTTTTGCCCCTCAAAAACTTATGAATATTCCCCGTTCTGCAGAAATCTGAATGCACTTGTGTAGAAAAGAAAAGGAATTGGCGTATGAACTCACAGATGGATGGTTCAATCGAACAATTGCTTGCTTAATAACCCACCCCTGCTTCCCCCCTCCCTTATGCACAAGGGAGGGGGATGATGGGGAAGGGTCAGAAAAAGCTATAGTTTTTTGGACATGCACCTTTCATTGAGATCCTTCAAATTGGCAGATTTCGGGTATCATAATTGGAAAACGGGCCTTATATTTGAGGTTGCTGGTGTCGATTTAACTTGAACTCGCAGTACATTTCCAGATTTTCCGGCTCGCAGCGGCATCCGCTGCATTCTTAGCGAGCAATAGGCAAATTACAATACGATTCGCGGAAGGTTTATGAAAGCCGTTGTTTACACCAAATACGGTCCACCGGATGTTCTTGAGTTGCGGGAGGTGGAAAAACCGGTTCCCAGAGATGACCAAGTTCTGGTAAAAGTTTGCGCTGCATCCGTCAATTCATGGGACTGGGACTGGCTGACCGGCAAGCCGCGTATTTACCGCCTGTTAAGCGGGATCACAAAACCCAGGCTTGCCATTCTGGGCACCGATGTCGCAGGAAAAATTGAGGCAGTCGGTAAAAATGTAAGTCGGTTTAAGCCGGGCGACGAGGTTTTTGGTGATTTATCCGGGGGAAATTGGGGTGCGTTTGCAGAGTATGTTTCGGCTCGGGAAAACGCATTAGCCCTGAAGCCGCGCGGCATGACATACCAGGAAGCCGCGGCTGTACCGCAGGCGGGAGTAATGGCGCTGCAGTGCATTCGTGATAAGGGCAAAGTAAAGCCGGGACAAAAGGTTTTGATAAATGGCGCAGGCGGCGGTGTGGGCACTTTTTCGGTACAGTTAGCCAAATTGCACGGAGCGGAAGTCACCGCAGTGGACAGTACCGGAAAACTCGACATGCTTCGCTCGATCGGGGCAGATCATGTCATCGATTACAAAAAAGAAGATTTTACAAAAAATAGTCAATATTATGACCTGATCGTGGATGTAGTAGCGAATCGTTCCATATTCAAATACCGGCGGGCATTAAATCCCGGAGGCATTTTTGTCATGGTCGGGGGAACCCCAAAAGCGATTCTGCAAATAATTCTCCTGGGTCCACTGGTTTCAAAGTTGGGAGA
This sequence comes from uncultured Calditrichaceae bacterium, assembly GCA_964624795.1. Lineage (GTDB taxonomy): Bacteria > Calditrichota > Calditrichia > RBG-13-44-9 > RBG-13-44-9 > CAZUZS01. The sequence goes on along the minus strand of CAZUZS010000157.1, from coordinate 2,042 downwards.
TAAAAAATTGAGGATGTTAGTCCATAAACCAAACAAAGATTTGGCCCATTTGGGGGAGTTGATTCAATCCGGCAAAATCAAACCTGTTATCGATAGACTTTACCCACTGAATGAGACCCCTGAAGGTTTGCGGCGTATCGGCAAAGGGCAGGTGCTGGGAAAAACGATCATCACAATGGAGGATTACTTATGAAAGCAGTTGTTTATAATAAATACGGACCACCGGAAGTGCTTGAGGTAAAAGAAGTGGAAAAGCCGGTCCCCAAGGAGAATGAGGTGCTGATAAAAATACATGCGACAACCGTTACAGCGGTTGACAGCATATTTCGAACGGGTAACCAACCTTTTGCGAGAATGGCCACCGGCGTAACAAAACCAAAAGCGCCAACATTGGGATCGGACCTGGCCGGCGTAATTGAAGCGGCCGGCAAAGAGGTAAAATTATTCAAGGAAGGTGACGCGGTTTTTGGCGGAACCGGCAGCGGTTCCGGGGCGCACGCCGAGTATGTATGCCTGGCCCAGGATGCGCCGCTGGCCATAAAACCGGCCGATTTGACTTTTGAAGAAGCCGCCGCGATCCCCTACGGCGGTTTGACCGCCCTGCCCTTCCTTAGGGATACGGGAAAAATTAAGAGCAGCAAGAAAATCCTAATTAACGGTGCTTCGGGAGCGGTTGGCACCTCTGCGGTGCAGCTTGCAAGAAATTACGGGGCAGATATTACCGCAGTGTGCGGCGCTGCGAATGTTGAGCTGGTGAAATCGCTGGGAGCAGATAGGGTCATTGATTACAGCAAAGAGGATTTTACAAGAAACGGGGAGACCTGGGATCTCATTTTCGACACTGTGGGCAAAAGCTCATTTGCACAATGTAAAGGTTCCCTGAGTCCGGGCGGTACCTACATGACGACCGTCCTTTCACTCCGAATTCTATTTCAGATGCTATGGACAGCAAAATTCAGTAACAAAAAAGCGATGATTGCGTTCACAGGTCTGCGGCCGGGCAGTGAGAAAGCAAAGGACCTCGCCTTCATCAAAGGGCTCATAGAGGCAGGAAAGATAAAACCGGTGATTGATAAACGATTTCCGCTGGAGCAGATTGCCGAGGCCCACCGCTATGTCGATAGTGGCCACAAAAAGGGGAATGTCGTCATAAACGTGGTGCCGGATAGCCAAAGCTGAAAAAGTTGATGTGCAGTCGACTGAAATCCAGGACGAAGAGGAGACAAGCAAAATGGACAAATCAACCAGCAACGATGATAAAAGCACATGGGCCGTTGGCGGTGGATTGCTTATGGGATTGGGTGTCGGATTTTTCTTCCTGAAAGAAAATCCGCTGGCCTTTGTTGGGTCTATTCTCTTCGGGTTAGGCTTGGGCCTTGTGATTACAACTTTAGTTTCCCGAGGAAGAGCATGAACTTTAGCAAAGCTATTATGTGCTTGGATTTGCTGCTCCGCAACCTCGAATTTTATTAAATTTCAATTAATGGTAAAGAATAGATTGGACTGAGATGACAAACCAAATTTTAAATATATCGCTGCGCAAGGTTGCAGGAGTCGCGGGATTCAGCTACCTGATCATATTTATTTCCGGCATCTTTGCAAATTTCGTTGTGTTGCAGAATCTTATCGTGCCGGGAGATGCAACGGCAACTGCGATTAATATCATGGGGAACGAGCTCCTGTTTCGTACCGGTATTTTGAGCTTCATCATTATGGTGATTTTCGACGTGATAGTCGCCTGGGCGCTATTCATTTTGCTCAAGCCGGTGAACAGAAATCTTTCGCTGTTTGCGGCATGGTTCCGGCTGGTGAACACCGCCATTTTTGGCATGGCCCTGTATCACCTGCTGAATGTTCTGCAAATCCTGGGCGGTGCCGGTTACCTTGACGCATTCGAAACAGGTCTGCTGCACGCGCAGGCGATGCTGTCGCTCAATGCATTTAATGATACATGGCTTATCGGATTACTATTCTTCGGCATCCATCTGCTGGCCCTCGGCTACCTGATCCTCAAATCGGATTACATCCCGCGAATTCTGGGC
>CAZUZS010000156.1:0-4829 GCA_964624795.1 uncultured Calditrichaceae bacterium | reverse complement strand
ATGGCAAGCCAGGATTTATATACTGCCGGGAAATTAGCCAAGGAATGGGGCGTGGCCCAGAAGGATATCAAGAAAACCATCGAAAAGCTAAACCTTGAGCCGGATGTTAAAAAAGGCGCCTGCAACTATTACCTGAAAGAGACTGCCGATAAAATCAAGAAGGCGCTCAAAGACTAAGACCGGCACGCTCACTTAATGATTTCAAGGATCTATGAAGAGTTGGCACAACAAAATCAGTGCTTCCTCTCATCTCCCCACTTCTTCTTCAAGAAACTCTCCCGCCCGGAGCCTGCTTTGTAATTGAAATAGCGCAACGGATTTTTCTTATAGAATTCCTGGTGGTACTTTTCCGCCGGGTAGAAAGTCGTCGCTGGCCGGATCTCGGTGGCAAGCGGCTTGTCGAATTTCCCTGATTTGGCCAGCTCCTCTTTCGATTTCTCCGCCAGCTCTTTCTGCTTTTCGCTATGATAAAAAATGGCAGTCTGGTACTGCGATCCCATATCCACGAACTGCCCGTAAGGATTGGTGGGGTCGATATTTTGCCAGAAAACCTGCAAAAGCTCGGCATAGCTGATTTTTGTGGAATCGAACACAATTTGTACCGTTTCCAAATGGCCGGTCTTGCCGGTGGAAACCTCCTCGTAGGTTGGATTGGGCATGTTCCCGCCGGTGTATCCAACCGTTGTGGAAATTATGCCAGGCAGATCGTCATACGGCGGCTGCATACACCAGAAACAACCCCCGGCGAAAGTGGCGATTTCATAATTCTGATTGCTCATGTCCACCTTTTGATCCTTCTCTTTGTTGCCCATGCTGCACCCCAAGATAAATTGAACAGATAAGAAAACGAATATAAACGGGGCAATCCATAGCCTGTGACCCAATATCGTTTTTGCTTGTTTCATCGCTTTCTCCCGAAAAATTATTTGCCCTCTACTGGCATCTGCTTCCATCCGGTATCTCGTTAAATTGCCCGGCCCTGCAATATATTTCTCACAAAAACGGCGGCAGCCGTGCAAAGTTCCTCTGTGCGCGGATACACCAGAATTTGTTATAAAAATGTGACAACTATGGGATTGGTATATCGGAGAAAGTGACAACAGGACCTTCGCACTTCCCAAAAGGGCAAGCAGGAACATCGAAGATGTTCAATTTTTGTAGGCACTATCAAATCACCTCACGTTTAATCATTCTCGTAAGGACACATAAAAAATCCGGAATGCAGACACATTAAGGTGACAATCTCACAAAAAATTGCCGTATATTTCGGACCGCAGAAGAAGCAAAGGGAATTTACATGAATTTAAAAATTGCCATTCTTATCGCCATTTTAGGGCAGTGCATGAATTTTTTATTGAAAACCCTCGGCACATTTTCGCCCCACATGTTTGTGACACCAATGATTGGTGGTCCAACTCAAATTCTGCTGCTGCTTGGAAATGCTGCCCCGTTACTTTTTCTGATCTATTTTTACCGTGATTATCTCACGCCGCGAAAGGTGCCGGATGAACAAGACCGTCGCAGCCTGGGCCGGGCAACCATATTGATCTTCCTTGGATTCGCTGTGCATATCCTGCTGCAAATCCACAGAATGCTACTGCAGATTCCCGGATTTACGACCTCGGTTTATGATCTAAGCCCATCGCTGTTCAATTTAATTGCCATCCCGCCCGCAAAAATTATTACAGCCGCTATTCCATGGATTAATTCATTTTTCGTTTTTTACTTTTTCTTAATTTTCCTGCGCACAATTCGGTCGGGTGGCCACAAAAACCTCCGGCTGGCAGCACAATTGGCAATCGCCGGTGCGGGAATAAATATTGTGATTCGAAGTTTAACTTTTATTAACTTTTTTCTTTTCAGCAGGGGTAACCTGGCATTCAAAATGATTTTCAGCCCGGATAATATCCATTTTACATACCTGCTGCCGGTCACGCTTTTTGTATTTATCTCTCTTCTTTTTTTCTTGATTGCATTATACCGGAATTTGGGAGAAACAGGATTCGAAACCACAGGAAATTAGCCAGCAACCGGGACCGGGCGTCGAAGCGGCAGAAAAATTGGGGCGATAAATATCGGATCGAATGCGAATACGATTAAGATCAGGATTATGATTACATGACTTTTCATTTGAGTGAAATGGAGACAGAAATATGTTTACCCGCGCGATTGTGCGAACACCCTGCAAAAATATGATTAACGGGCTGACTACCGCCAAACTCGGTAAACCGGATTATGAAAAAGCAATGGCCCAGCATTCGCAATACATTGTCGCGCTGCAGGAATGCGGATTGCAGGTGACTGTCCTTCCAGGCGACGAAAAATTCCCTGATTCCACATTTGTGGAGGATACTGCGATCTTAACACCGCGGTGCGCCATCGTCACCAATCCCGGCGCGCCAAGTCGCAGAGGAGAAACCGCGCAGATTGCAGAAATCCTTCGGGAATTCTATTCCGGGATTGAAAATATATCTGACCCCGGCACCCTTGATGCTGGTGATGTAATGATGGTTGGTTCACATTTTTACATCGGGATTTCACATCGCACCACCGAACAGGGTGCAGCGCAATTGATAAAAATTTTAAACAAATTTGGCCTTTCCGGCTCAACGGTTCATTTCGGAAAGGGCCTGCATCTGAAATCCGGCGTGGCCTACTTGGAAAACAACAATTTGGTACTCGATGCTGATTTCGTCGATCTGCCGGAATTCCGTAGCTTTAACCGGCTGCAAATTGATGATGATGAAAGCTACGCCGCAAATTGCATCTGGGTGAATGGAAAAGTGCTGGTTCCCAAAGGTTTCCCTAAATCTCAACAAATGATTGAGAAGGCTGGTTACCTGACCATCGAGTTAGACGTATCAGAATTCCGGAAACTGGACGGCGGCTTGAGTTGCCTTTCGCTGCGATTTTAAACAAACAACGGACCAAATATGAACGGCACACGAACTCCTCACGGTTGCATTTCCCTGATTATCTTTTTTATACTTATCTCGCTCCCGTTTTTTATGGCGGATATAGTTCTCAGCGCGCTTTCGCGGCTGGGCCTCAGCACTTTGACCGCTTTTTTGGCCGCTATTGGTATTTTTGTCGGTGGCCTGATAAATATACCTGTAAAAAAAATCCCCAGGGAAGAACAGTTCGATGCATCGCGTTTCTCGTTGTTCGGGCTGGACCGGCTTGCCCCCAGGTTTACCCGCCCGCTAAAGCATACCATCATCGCCGTGAATGTTGGCGGGTGTCTCATCCCCACGGCAATCAGCGCCTACGAATTGATGCGCCTGTACGGAGATGGAATTTCCGCATTTCTTGCGGCTATCGCGGCAATTGCCGTCAACATCGCGGTTTGCAACAAATTCGCCCGGATGGTGCCGGGGGTTGGGATTGCGATGCCGTCGTTGGTTCCGGCAATAACTGCTTCCATTTGCGCTTTTCTCTTTATGCCCTCGGCGGCACCACAGATCGCCTTCTCGGCGGGTGTCCTGGGGCCGTTGATCGGTGCCGACCTGCTTCATCTCCGTGAAATAGACAAATTGAACGCCGGGATCGCCAGCATCGGCGGAGCCGGAACTTTTGACGGAATTGTGTTGTCCGGTCTCATTGCCACACTGCTGGTTTAGATTCAATGATTTTAAAAGGCCACCGACGGCAAGCCGAATCGGATCTGGTATGAAGGACCACAGAGAAAACCATCAATTTATTGATGAAAGCCCCCTTGATATTTATAATCCGGACACATTGATTTTGACGGTTCTCTGAACTTTTTCTTCGATGGCCTACTACCAAAACCGTACAATTTATTTCCCTGTGGAACAAATCCCCAATTTCCTACATATTTCCCTTTTGTCGGTTGTAGGAACAAATTTATCCTAATTGCCCGGATATTTCCTCATTAAACAAAGAGGGCCTAATATGAAAGAAAAGAGATTCGCAATTTTAATATTGCCAGGGATTATCGTTTTCAGCTTAACCCTGGCATTAGGCTGTGGAAATTCTCAATCCAAATCGAAAGACAGTGACGATTACGTCGCCCAAGTCCGGGAGTGGCACAAACAGCGGATTGAAAGACTCACCCGCAAGAACGGCTGGCTGAGCCTAGCCGGATTGTATTGGCTGAAAGAGGGCAAAAACAGTTTTGGCTCTGCTGCTTCCAACGATATTCAATTCCCGGCCGGGAAAGCACCCGATTTCATGGGCACATTTATCCTGGAAAATGGAGAAACCACGGTTCAGATTAAATCCGGTATCAAGGTGACAAACGATGGAAAACCGGTAACGAAAATGCAATTGCACAGCGATGCGGATGAGAATCCGACCATCCTGAGCTACGGTTCGCTGAGCTGGTACATCATCAAGCGCGGCGAACAATATGGCGTGCGGCTGCGCGATTCGGAAAATCCACATATCCGCGATTTCAAGGGAATTGATATGTATCCCATCGAAGAAAAATGGCATGTCAAGGCAACCTTTGAACCGTACGATCCGCCAAAAAGAATAGCTGTTCCCACCATTCTTGGCACTGTGAGCGAGGAAGAAGCGCCGGGAACGCTGGTTTTTCAAATCGATGGGAAAACCTGCCGGCTCGACCCGGTTATGGAAGAGGGCACAAACCAGTTTTTCGTAATATTTGGAGATAAAACCAACGGCAGCGAAACCTACGGTGCGGGACGTTTTGTTTATGTCGACCAGCCCGCAGCTGATGGAACTACATTTATTGATTTCAACAAGGCTTACAATCCACCCTGCGCATTTACGGAATACGCCACTTGTCCCCTGCCCCCGGAACAGAACCAGCTTCCCATCAAAATCACCGCCGGGGAGAAGAAATA
>CAZUZS010000155.1:0-4848 GCA_964624795.1 uncultured Calditrichaceae bacterium | reverse complement strand
CCGTTGGAATATTTGAGTGCCAGCGGCGCTTGGGGGTATAATTCGCGCAAACCGGTGCTCATTAGCTGAAACTTTTGCGATATATTCATGCTTACTCCGGGATTTAATCAAATGCTTTCTCTTTTAGCAAGCTGATAAAAGACTACCGCCATATTCGAAAATCTCTCTCAATTCCCACCGTCAACAGGATTCATGCATCATTTAGGGGCACCGCATCATTCAAGACCGGTTGGTGGTATTTGCTGACTCACCTGAATAATCTATCAAAAATATAAAAATATTTTTAATAATACAAGAATCTGATTTAAGAAAAGCTGGGATCTCAATAACGGATGACAGGTTTGCCATATTTGGGAGCACAGCTCTCTATTTAATATTTTTGGGGCCATTCGTTTTACATTTAGCCCGAACGCTGTATTATCGGCAATCTCCTGGACGGCGATAGTCATTAAATATCGATCTTGCAGCATCGCTCATCCTGCAGCCGATGCCCGATTTGATTTGCGTCAAGTACAAAATTATTTTATCTTTAGGTTGCTTTATTTTTTATTGCAAATCGAATGTTTGTGGAAGCAACCGCCTGGTCCCCGATTTAGCGGGATTGAAATTGTGGCGAAATAACCCCGGTTCCGACCTGATTGCCGGGAGGAATGGTTTGACAGACAGAACGAATCATCCCGATTTACAACGAGCTTTTAGCCTGGCGCGCGAATATAAATCCCGACACATGTGGGACCGTGCCGTGGAAATCCTCCAACAGGCGAATGATCCATTCCCTGAAAATCCGCACATCTTGGTTGCCTTAGCCGATACCTATCTGGAGATGGGTTCTCTGCCCGAGGCGTACAGGACGATTCGCCAATTGATTTTGAATTGGCCGGCGAACGGCTACATACACCACCTGTTGGCTTCTCTCGCCGAAAGAACAGGAAAAATAGATACCGCAATTCGTCATTACCGGTTAGCATTGCAAAAGGATGTTTCGCGCAAGCTGGTATTGTCGTCATTGGTTAAGCTGTTACTCAATAATTCGCAAGCCCGGTCGGCTGTGGATTTGCTGGAGCCTTTTTCTGACGATTTACAGGGACAGGACTGGTTTATTTTGCTTTTGAGCGAGGCGCTGTCACAAGCCGGCAAACCGGCTGAAGCGTTGCAATTGACCTATTCTGCATTGAAATTATCTCCCGGGAATAAGCTGTTTTTGCATTACCTGTATCTCCGGTATCGATTCGACGCGCAGGACCCGTTAATTACCTACCATTCGTTAAAAAGGAAAAATCCGAAATTACCCGATTTAACCGACCGGGAACTGCGGAATCTGCATATCGATTATCTCATTTACAGCAAGATGTGGGGAGAAGCAGAAAAGCTGCTCCGTGAGTATATCAGTTTGATGAATGATAAACTCCACTGGACCTGCCGTCTCATCGATTTGAAAGAAAAAATCGGGCACGATGGTGAGTTTGAATCCATTGCTGAAAAATATTTTCTCGGTAATCCTTCGGACATTGATATGGCCTCCAGGCTCGAGAAATTTTATACTACCGCCTTTCGTCAACAGGACTGGTTTGCTCTGCTTCGCCGGACCTTCCAGCGCCATCCGGCAAGTCTTGGGCTTTTTTCGTACCTGAGAAATTTTTACCAGGGCAGGGATTGGCTGCAAAATAGCACTCTACATTACGGGCAATATCTACTCACGGCTCAACAGATCGAAACAAGCGGGTTTCCGTGGGGGAGCCAGGCATGGAGGAAAGTGCCCTCATATGTTTTCGAATATTTCTGCTTGCACTTCAACCTTACCGAAGAGCTGCCATCGCCGGAAAAGTTATACCAGAATATCCTTTCTCTTCGGGGGGATGATGGGAATGGTGTGTCCTTCACCCTGGAGGAGCTCCGGCAAAGCTACCCGGTTTGGATCTTTGCCCTTCATTTCTATTTTTTGTTCAAATCTTTTGCCCGAATAACACTCTCGTTCCAGCCCCGCTATTTTTATGAATTCGGGATCGGGTTGATTCTTAAACTGCCCCGGCACACTGTCGCGATTGACATTTCTCCAATTATGGATTTCGAACCGGCGAGTCCGCTGGATTGGTTCGAACACATGGATATTAAGATCATGCGCTGGCCGCGGGATTTTCGTCCCGCCAGCGACAATTCCGGCATTCCCCTCTTTCGGGCAACGGACTTACCGTTTATAATCTCGCTTATTGAATCACAACTTTACACGTTTCAGAAAGGAATTGAAAAAAATGGACTGGTCTCATTATCGCAAACTTTTTCCTCACCTTCCGGATAAAATCTACCTGAACCATGCGGCTATCGCGCCAATGAACAGCAGGGCGCACGCGGCACTGGAAGATTTCTACAGCCAGCGCATGAAGGAAAATATTGAGTTCTGGCCGGCGGCCGTGGAAAAGAAGCAAGAATTCATCGGGATGATTGGCAGGTTGATCCATGCCAGCCCGCAAAATATCGCACTGGCACCGAACACTTCCGCAGGCCTGAATATCCTGGCGCTGGGTCTGAGCTGGAAACCGGGTGACCGTATCCTGTTGAATGATTTCGAATTTCCATCAAACGTAATCCCCTTTGTGAACCTAAGACGCCTGGGTGTGGAGATCGACTTTGTGCAGAACCGGGAAGGAAAGATTCAGATTGAAGATATCCTCGCCAATATAAAACCGCGCACCCGGCTTTTGTCCATTAGTTTTGTGGAATTCTTAAATGGATTCCGCAATAATTTGCAGGAGATTTCCAGGATTTGCCATGAGCGGGAAATCGTATTTTGCGTGGACGCCATCCAGGGATTGGGCGGATTACAGGTGGATGTAGAGGAAATGGGAATCGATTACTTGGCGACGGGGGGGCACAAATGGCTGATGTGGCCTGCCGGTCTGGGATTCGTCTATATTGCGCCCCGTATATTTGACGAGGTTTACCCCGCACAAGCCGGTTGGTTGAGCCTGCAAACGCCCTGGGATTTTTTCAATTATTACCAGGATTTCGCGGAAACCGCCGAACGATTCGAACCGGGCACATTTAACACCAGCGCGGTGGTTGCTGCCAGCGCCACGCTGGGAATGATGCTGGAAATCGGCACTCGAACGATCGAAGATAAAGTTCTCGCCAACACAGAATACCTGGTCTCCGGGCTTCAGGAAGCGGGGTACCGGCTGTTCACCGACACGCGCGCCGAACATCGCTCCGGGATTGTCAGTTTTTACCACGACCGGGCGGAAGCGCTTCATGAATTTTTAAAGAAACAAGATATAACCGTTTCGTTGCGCGAAGGAAAAATTCGTCTTTCTCCGCACTTTTACAACAACGAGGAAGATTTTGACCGCTGTCTGAAGGCAATCATGCAGTTTGACAACAAATTGTAGTTTTAAATATTTGTTGAATTTTTCTTTTTCAAAGATTAATGTATAAGCAGAAGTACCGCATTGTTCAATTGACTTTGTTTGTTGATCGATCTTTAAAATATTATTTGAATTAAGGAATTTGATTACCCATTTGAATCTAACCACATCACCTGGTTTCAAGGAAGTTTACCTGTCGCAGGCAGGAAGCTTTTCGGCAGGATTTTGTCAGTCTTTCGCAATGAGTCAGTACCCGTTTTTATAAATCTGAACGAGCCCAACCGTGGAGAGTAAGCATGAAGCCCGATTTCTTGAAAAAACTTATCTCAGGCATCCTGGCCGGACTGGCGGCTGGTGTTTTGGTCTGGCTAATGACGCTGGTTATTTTCAAACCGTTCTTTTACCGGATTGAAGCGCAGGCCTACGACTGGCGCTTGCGGCGTGTAATTGAACAGCCCAAGACGCCTATCGATGAGATCGTGATTGTGGATGTAGACGAGCGCAGCGTGCAGAAGTTGGGGAGCTATCATCATTGGCCCCGCACCTACTGGGAAAAACTGATCAATTACCTGCACGACTCCGGCGTTTCCATGATCGGCACCGATTTTATCTTCGATCCGGATTTGCAGAATCCGGACGAGGATAAGGCATTTCAGTTGGCGCTGTTCGAAGCCGGGAATGTTTGCAGTGCACTCTACTTTTCGCAGGCGGACAGCGAGCATTTCCGCCCGGCTATGGCAGCCGAACCGCAAAACCTGGATTATGAAAGACTAACCGTGCAGGTCCCGGAAAATCTATTTAATTCATTGATTCCCCAGGAACGGCTGGAGCCGGAATATGCGGAATTCCTGAATGCCAGCTTCACTGCCGGTTACGTTAACTTGTTTCCGGACCCGGACGGTGTGCTTCGCCGCATTCCTTTGTTTTTGCGATTCAACCAAAATGCTTATGCCGCTTTCTCCGTGCAAATGGCGCTGAAGCTCATGCACGTGGACGGGATGAATTATGATCCGAAAAACTCCCGGCTGCAACTGCATAGCGAAAAGTTGGGTGATATTTCCGTTCCCATCGATTCTCACGGTCAGATGCTCATCCATTACGAAGGGGGATTCAAGGCATTCCGTTACATCTCCTTTCACGATGTCCTGATGGGATTTATGCCGAAAGAATATTTCAAGAACAAGATTGTGATGATCGGTTCTTCCCTGCCAGGGCTTTATGATTTAAGAACCACACCGCTGCAGGCCGCTTACCCGGGTGTGGAAGTCAATGCCAATGTTTTGTACCAGCTTCTGCACCAGAAATTTATTTTCCGCATGTCCGATGTCATGGAGTTTTTGCTCATCCTTGTTATCGGATTAGTCGCCGGGATGATTCTGATATTCCCGAAGCCGGTGGGAAGCATTGTTTTAACCGGTGCGGCGGTTTTTGCCATCATTGCTGCGGGCCTTTATGCCATGGAGCTGTTCTCCTACTGGCTTCCCGTTAT
>CAZUZS010000154.1:0-4977 GCA_964624795.1 uncultured Calditrichaceae bacterium | reverse complement strand
AGCTGCGCATCTGCCGGCGAATTATCTTTGGCACGAACCAGAGTAATTTGACCATAATCCACGACTTCATCGTTGAATTTGTATCGTTTCCTGGTCGCGCCATCGACAATCGTCATCACGCCGGTCTTTCGATTCAAGCCCTGCAGCTTGTGGAAGTGGGGCGTCTCAAGTCCCGGGATCTCAACAATCCAGCCGTTGTTGGGAACTAACGTTTCAAATCCTTCCATTTTCACTTCCTCCTGTTTATCAAAACATTATTCTCAGATGAAAAATTACTCCACGGTGACTTTCAATCCTTTAGCATTGAACAGATTAATCTTCACCGTTTCAGCAATCTCCACCGGATCAAAGAGCACGTCGCACACCAACTGCCGGGCATTGCGGACTTCCGGTGGATTGTTTTCCTCATCGCACTTCACGATATAGCCATTCTCCCCGCAAGAACCCTGTTGATCGAAGGCGCCGGCATTCCGTAGAGCATTCATAAAGAACGTGATGCTGTCACGTAATCGGCCACGGGTTTCAGGTGTATTCGCTTCCTGCTCAACCCATCCCAGGCTGTTTTTGAACGACTTGGCAATATAGTTGGCGAGCCGCAGAGCATGGATGGAGTAGTATTTTGGTTGCGTATTGGTCGACCGGGAAGTGCGAACAATAAAACCGGCATTGGGAACGTGCATGATGGCATTGACTCCCCAGGAATGAACCATCACTTCCAACTTCAAAGCATCGATAGTCGGAAACTGAATATTCAATGCGCCACGCAGATACGTCAGATAACCGGCCGGAGCAATGTGCGGATAACCGCCCTTGGCCATGACTTTGCGGATATAAGCGGCACCGATCACATGCCCGATAGGAGGCACCCAGATGGTCGAACCGAGGCCATCATCCACTTCGATCCATCCCAGGTATGGAGCAGTCTGCCCGCCGGCATTCATGGTCACCATCACGGTGTCGGGATCCTCGGTAAATTCGGAGCATGACACACCGATACAGTCTCCCCGGCCAGCGCAGTAAAGATCCAGCGCTGCAGTGATCTCATCCCCCTGGAAAGGACCGGCGACAGCGACAACATCCACCGGCACACTGTCCAATGGCTCAAAATCTTCCCAATTACTTATAATGGCATCGGAAGGATCGGTGCCACCTGTTAAAGAAACAGTTCCCGCATCAGGTGTATGAATGAAATCTGCCACCGTCAAATCCGCCAGGATATACCGGCTTCCAGTTATGGGATGGTTGAGTTTGGCTTCAAGCGTCTCCAGGGTAAGATCAACCCACGATTCCACTTCCACCGAATTCAGGAGAACCGTAAGCGAGAATGCACCGGTTGTCTCATTAACTGCAACGACCACCTGCAGATCATCACCCCACGCGCCGGGATCTTCCGCTCCCTTGTAAGCCGCTGTCAGATCAAATAGTGGCGTAGTGGTTTCATTCACGGTTACGGTGGAAGCAACACCCGGAGTGGTAGTACCAGCCACACGGACACCATACACTTTTGCACCATACTCTTTGCAATTATCGAACAGTCCTTTCAATACGTAATATCCGAATCTGTCCACGTTCGGACCACCAAATACAACTTTCGCATCCGTCAGATTGGTAACCAGCACTGGTTTTCCAATCGGCCCCCGATCAACATCCAGGAGTAACCCTATGGTGTTAATATCGGAGGGCGTAATTTGCGGGCTGCTATTGGCTTCACGCTTTAATACCTGCAATCCAATTTTTTCACCCATTTTCCTAACTCCTTCAATTTAGCAATTACAGTGATTTAAAAACTCAACTGGTTACTGAACCTTCCTGACCTGCCCGTCCCTTTCCAGCCGTTGGAATTCAGGCGTCTCGAAAATAGCCTGATCAAGCTGGTCACCGGGTATGATCTGACGGGAACGCAAAATCAACCGTTTGCGATTTTTCCGGTCACCATACGTGATCGGCAGCAGTTGATTCGAGCGATTCCTGATACCGAACTTCTTTACCGGCGCAGTAATCTTTGGGGATGCCGCCAACCCTTCGGGCATTTTTTCTTTCGCTTCGCCATTTTTCTTCTCATTCATTGGATTTCCCTCCTGTTGACTTAATCGTTTGAACCTACATTTATTTGCATATCCGATACACTTACCGCCGATTCCGGATCGAGCATTTGCACCGGAACATAGATCGTTGCCGTCAGCACAAATTGAAAAACACCGTCATTGATATTGGGCAGCTCATCAATGTTGGTATAAAAGACATCGAATTCCTCTCCGGCAATCGTGATGAACACCTGATTGTTATCAGCCCTGGGAAAAATCTTTTCTACAGCCAGCATCAATTCCCGGTAATCATCAAAACGGTCCGTCGCACCCGTTACCTGATAAACAAACCGCTTGCATTGCGGCGGCTTATGGACCTTGACATTTACATCATCTATCTGTTCCGTCACCTTATGAGTCCACACCTGGCGATTGGAAGACTTAGGAGCAAACGGCTGAATCACCAGCGATGGATATTCCGGACCTTCTTTCAGCTTGGGTTGCCGGTTAAAGAAACGTACCGGTACCTCTGTCCCACGAACCGAGACACGATGTTCGATCAAATCGAAGAAAGCATTGTCAACCACAATCAGTTCAGTGACCATCCCATTACCTCATGCCATACTGTTTTGATTTCCGCACGGATTAGCTGATCCAACATCTCCCTCAACTCCGCGGCAGTAGGACGGAATGTAGGCCGGGCCGGGAGTCCACCATCCAGCCTTCCATATTCATGCACAAGCGCCAGTAGTGCGATATCGATCTTTGCCATTTTATGAATCTTGCCACCCTTAATGCCCACAAACCGCCTACCAGTTCCCTCATTGTAAATCTTGATATTTTCAAACATCTCATGGGTAGCCAGTAGTATACGGGTGTCCAGGCCCATCTTCTTTTTCCACTCCAGATACCACTTGGAAAGTGGTTTTAATGGCAAATCCTGTTTCGCAAAATGATCTCGAAGCATGGTGTAATACTTCTCAGCTAATGTCTGCGCCAGATCATCGGTTACCCGCCGAAAAAATTTCGGCAGCCGGTCAACGACCGTTTTGACCTTTTGCCAGTCACCGTATGTCTCAATCGTTGGATTCATTTAACTTTATCACCGTGTTTAAAATCAGTAGCCGTGTATACATTTTCTGTAATGAGTCCTCAATCTCATCTTTCGTAGGCGTATGCCCGCCAGCTTTCATTTTCTTATAAATAGTGACAACAACCTCCCAAAACCGGTCATTCTCCTCATCCAAGTTGGTGTAAGTTTCATGGGCTTTGGCTTTGGCCGCATTCCACATTTCCTCATCCGCTTTTGTCTTTACCAACCCTTTAGGCATATCAATCCTTTACCGGCTTTTCCTTACCCAATTCAATTCGAACAACAATAGAGGAGTTGAACATATGCGGCCTGGGATCGATGCGCAGTATCTCATACCGCTTTCCCTCGTATTCAAACCAGCCTTTTTCCCTCTCAAGAACAACAGCTTTCGTTTCCAATTCCAGAGTCGGGATAGTGAGCAATGCCCTCGCTTCCTCAGATACGCCCAATTTCTTGCGGACTTTCTGGTCAGGATTGATCAGGACCGAACACAACAGGGGCGTATCATCCGTTGCCTCGGTTTCAACTATTCCAAATCGTTCATTCGTTACCGATGAATCATTCAGTTGACGATACAGAATGGTGATCTCAACATCATCTTCGAATACTTCCTGCACGTCCTCTTTCAGCTCATCAAATTCGTCCTGCTCCATTACATCACTCCATAAGGCATTTGTGCTGCCGATTCAAATCGAGCCATATATTCATCACTGCTCGATTCCAGTTCATCGGCATTATCCGAAATCTCCGGAATACCATCCATCTTGATATTCTTCTCGCGCCTGACCTTTACTGCAATCTCCCGCAGAGCCATAGCCGTAGCGTAATTGAGAACGGCTTCCCGCATATCCGAACCCAAATCGCTTTCCAGTGGTAGTTTGTAATAATCCACCGACAGGCTGCCAGTTACCGGATCATTGAACTCAGCCTTACGGGTGACATTATTGAATTTCAGGTTACTGATTACCGTTTGCTTATTGCCTTCCCACACTACTTTTCGTTCATAGAGCTTAACGCCATCCAATTCAACCTTTTTCACCCTCATGCAATCATCCGGGTAGTTCCATTCGGTGATTACATTCACATCCTGGATCACCTGTTCGGAGAATGGCCGGCGCTTGCCCAATTCGCGCAATCCGGAAGAAATAAACATATTCAGAACCGCTTCTTTCAAGCCGGACACCCGAAAGTCACCAATAATTTCCTGAGTCTCGCCATCCCCAACATAGTAAAGGGACTTGGAGGAATCACAGTACAACTGGCTAAGCGATTGGGTAGTTTGATCACCCTCTGCAATTGCGGTGTACGTAATGCCAACCGATTTATCGACAGAGAAATATTTCCGAAGCTTCTTTTCTCCAAGCCTTTGAACCAATCTGTCAAATACCGTCATTTGGGCATTCTCCATTTGACTTTGATTTAATTGTTTAGTTATCTAATTTATACAATTGTGTGTAACATATTACTGTTACTTACTTGACATAAAAAACCCCGAGTACCACAGTGGTACTCGAGCCATTATTTACATATCTTCATAATAGGCATAGAACATCACATTGTGAATCTTAACCATGCCCCTATTTGCCACCAACGCATCTATGGTATGCGGCAGTGCAATACGATAACCATTCTCCACCTTCTCGGATGGCAGCTTAGTCGTGCCCATGGTGTGGGAACTACTAAAATGCCAACCCAAAATCGTCCGCAGGTGTTGATTGACACACCGAATGATGGTCTGCCCACGTTCATCATTAACCATTACCACTGCCACAATCGGCTTGCCTTGAAACTTATCAATGACATCACCATCTTGTGGCCTGGGATCCAACATTTCAAATAGCAATCGGGCAAGGGCCATTA
>CAZUZS010000153.1:1425-5089 GCA_964624795.1 uncultured Calditrichaceae bacterium | reverse complement strand
AACGTCAAAATCTCCCTGTCGACACTCGACCGTTGCGAAATATCAAAAAAGCCTATCACGGCTCCGGGATTTTCCTTCTTTGTTTCTGCATAGCCAAACAGTATCGATTGACATGCCGCACCAAAAGGTGCTGTAACACTCCGGTTAGTCCCGCGGTTGTAATCCGCCATCACCAGCAGGGCAGATAGCTGATCCCCGTTTACAAAAAAGATAATCAGCTCAGGTTCATCCTGTTCGGTGAGCAGGTCCCAGGGTTTAAACACCACATACCTGGTGGGCACATCGGTCATAGGCAGCGAATCCACCCATTTTCTTGCCTGTTCAGGAGTTCTGTAAAATCGTTCCCCCTCCGCCATGGAAGATCCTCTGCGGCCAATTTGGACGGCCATTTCCTTATCTCCGGTGGAAAGAAGGCAAGCGATGGGAAAATTCCCGTATCTGTCGCCAAATCCCAGGCCGGTTCCCCCGCCGGGACAGCCGAATGATTGACGATCGAAAAAGGCCATGCGGCCTTTCCTGCTTGCCGACACCAGCATGGAAGCCACACACCCGAACCGATTTCCTTCTTTAAAGTGAAGTCCATCCTCCGGTTTATCATCCGTCAGTATGATTGCAACCGGTTGCATTTTTAATTTCAAAGCTTCAAGAAGCTGACTATTCATATAAAAGACACCTCTGTATCCATGTAACTCAATTTAAAACTGTCGCTCAAAAAAACACGTGAAAAGAAAAAAAGTTCGGTTCTATTTATTCCTGCCAGATGTAGTCCATCTTGCAGGGCGGAATCCGGATACAGGCAATCTTGAAGATGGGCTATATCGTCGCGGCACTCGCAGTCGCGTGAATTGAAACAAGGGGGTTACCTTATTAGCCTCATCGCTCGGAGGGCGCAGGGGGTGAAGCCATAACCGCAACACCGGGCGCCATCCGGTATTACGCTTCGCCCCCGCAAGCGTATGGGCAATGGCGCAAAGGAAGAAACAGGCATCCACAAATAAATCCGGAACATTCACCCGCTACCATCATTATAGAGAAGGCTTAAGCAAAATACTTAATCCAAATTCATGATCCGAACGGTGGAGCATTAGGATTTTGATATCATATTGCGAACATCCCGTTTTAACTGGTTTTGGATTTTCTGCCTGCCTCACCCATCGTCGGTTCCGCAGTGGCGAAAGGAGCCTTAAAAAAGCTCAATATTTTTAAAATTTGATGTCAAAAGCCAATCCAGTATGCAATATCAATTCATCAAATCCCGATTGGCAATTAAAATCAAATCATATAAAGGGAGGGTTTAAAAATGGCACGAATCTTAGTCTTCGGGGCAACCGGCAATACAGGTTCTATTCTGGTTCCGGCGCTGCTCAAAGCGGGTGCAAACGTCCGCGCATTTGTTAGAAATGAGGAAAAGGCAAAGCCCCTGAAAGATGCCGGGGCCGATATCTATGTGGGAGATCTGGACGACAGCAGATCCATTGACGGCGCGCTTGCCGGCATTGAAGAGGTTTATTTATGCATCTGGAACGGCCCGACAGCCGATGTCCAGGGGAAAAACGTTATAGAGGCGATCCTGAGAACAGGCACCAAACCGTATGTCGTAAGGCATTCCGCCCTGGGAAGCGGGCGATCAAGAATCATTAAACAAATAAACGAGGTTGATACGGCGCTAAAAGAATCCGGCCTTCCCTGGACGATACTCAGACCCACTTTTTATATGCAAAATTTGATGATGGCAGCCCAGACTATTCAAGGCGACGGCAATATTTATTGGGACTGGGCTAACGGCAAAGCCGGGATGATAGATGTTCGCGACATCGCCGGCAGCGCAGTCGGAGCTTTAAGTGGAAAAGCGGAAAGAGGACAGGAATATATTCTCACCGGCCCGCAGTCGATTTCCATGAAGGATGTAGCCGATGCGTTTTCCAAAGTTCTGGGCAAAAAGATAAATTATGTCGCCGTGCCGCACGAAGCTTCGAAAGAAGCGATGATGGGGATGGGCTTTCCGGAATTCATTGTTGACGGGTATATTGAGCTCAACCAGGGCTTCAGCGAAAATTTTGCAAACACGGCAACTGATAATGTTAAGGTTTTGTCGGGGAATGCACCCAGGTCAATCAGCGACTTTATAACTGATTTTAAAAGTTATTTCGGCGCGTAGGCTTTCTGTTCTGCATTATCACTTTTTTTGAATTAGCCGTGTCAGGGAAACAGGGATTCGGGCAGGCAAGGGCCGGGCTTGAATCCTTATTTTTTATATTTTCCGGGACTTTGGGAAATTGCAGAGTCCCTGCATCTCGCGCTTAACGCCGGAAGTGTCGGGGTGAAACCATCCTGTAAATTCTCCAAATCCCGTTTTCTTGCAACAAACGCAATAATCTGTTGGAAAACACAACCGTTCTTTATTAATATAATCCGCCAAATTTTCAAAGGCATGGACAATTAAGACGGAGCTGCTTTTATGCCCTGGTACCTGCGGATGTTGATGCGAATTTCGATTCTTCTTATCGTCGGATATCTTTATATCGGCTGGCGGCTGTCCCGCTCGGTTTCGCTGCTCTCAGGCATTTCCGCTGCAAAAACCGCCCTGATCGCGCTGGCGGTCATCATTTTTCTCAATATCTTTCCGCTGCTGGTTCTGCTCGCCGGCACCCCCGGGAATCTCAATCACTTCTTCTACCTCAAGCCCCATTTGCAGTGGCAGGATTATGCTTTCGTCTATCCCTTCTGGCTGGGACTTATCGTGGTGGTGGAGCTGCTGCCCTGGTTTCTGGGCATCGATATATTGAGCATTGCTTCCATCTGGCTCAAAAGCGGCGTCCGGGCGCACTGGCAGCATATCGCCGCCTGGCTGCGGATCGGACTGGCCTGTTTCTTCGTCATCTACGTGGGATTCAGGGCCTACTCGGACACGTTTCATATACGGCTGTCCACCCAGCATGTGAAAATCGCCGGCCTTCCGGCGGAGTTCAATGATCTGAAAATTGTGCTGACCGGCGATATCCAGGTGGACCGCTTCACCGGCGATCATAAGATCGCAGAACTTAAGAAAACCATGCAGGCAGCGGACGGCGATCTGCTCCTTTTTGCGGGCGACCTGGTGACCAACGGCGAGCGCTTCATTCCCGAAGGAGTAAAGCTGATGTGCGGTTTCCGTGCACCATTAGGGGAAATCGCCTGCCTGGGCGACCATGATTTCTGGGCCAACGGCGCAAAAATAGCCCAGGGGCTGGAGGATTGCGGCTGGTCTTTCCTGGATAACCGGCACCAGGTTATCCCCTACCGCGGCAGGAAAATACTGGTCACCGGGATAACCAATATTTACAACCGCCGCATCTCATCCCGGCAGCTCGATGCTATCCTCTCCACAGCGCCGTCTGCCGATCTCAAAATCCTGCTGGTGCACCAGCCGGGCGAGCAGGTAATTGAAGCCGCACAGAAATATGGCTACCAGCTTCTTGTCGCCGGCCACACCCACGGCGGGCAGCTTGTCTTTCACCCGTTCGGAATCGCCGTTACCCCCACTCAATTCGAAAACCATTACTACAGCGGCCTGCACCGTTACAAGAACATGTGGGTATCGGTCACCAACGGCACCGGGCTCACTTTAGCGCCGGTGCGATACGGCGCGCCGGCGGAGGTCACTCGGATCGTGGTTTCCGGGAGC
>CAZUZS010000153.1:0-1325 GCA_964624795.1 uncultured Calditrichaceae bacterium | reverse complement strand
ACAGGATAAACAGGATAAGGCATAACTTTGTGTCCGATTGATCAAAACATACATTACAACCCGTGCCTTCGTCGTTGCAAGTTCAACGTATCTTAATTGTCCATGAATTGCAGATTCAATTGCCCGATAGAAAAATAAAAATATGACTTTATAATGAAGAATTTTTGAAACCACACACATTCGGTCGAATAATAAAAAGGGAAAGCAAGATAGAATATCACCAGGCCATAATCAAAGTTGAACAATGGCAAAATAAGATTAACAGGATGAAAATAATCCTGTAATTCCTGTTAATCCCGTCTAAAAAAAACGAGCGATTATAAAACAGAGGAAAGACTGTCCATGAATGAGAATATCGGTGGGAAGGGAGTGTTGCTGGTCAACCTGGGTTCACCGGACTCCACAGCGGTGAGGGACGTCCGCAGGTATCTCAACCAGTTTCTGATGGATGAGAGGGTTCTGGATGTGCCTTACCTGGTGCGGCGCTTTATCGTCAGTTTTTTTATCCTGCCGTTTCGCCCCCGGAAATCGGCGGAGGCTTACCGCTCCATCTGGTGGGAACAGGGCTCGCCGCTCGTTGTCATCAGCAAAAAGGTGCAGGAGAGACTGCAGGCGGAGCTAGATGTTCCGGTGGCGCTGGGCATGAGCTACGGAAATCCCTCCATCGCCTCGGCCATCGATTTCCTGAAACAAAAGGGCGTGAGGGAAACGCTGCTCATCCCGCTCTACCCGCACTACGCCATGTCCACTTTCGAATCGGTGATCATCGGCGTGCAAAAAGCAATGCTGGCCAGGGCGCCGGAGATGAAAATGAATGTTGTGGCGCCATATTTCAATGAACAAAATTATATCGGGGCACTTGCCTCCAGCGCCGCGCCATACCTGGAGTGGAACTACGACCACCTGCTGGTCAGCTACCACGGGCTTCCCGAGCGGCACCTGACCAAGACCGACCCTACAGGAAGCCACTGCCTGCAGCGTCCGGACTGCTGTTCGGCGCCCTCTCCTGCTCACAAAACCTGCTACCGTCACCAGGCCTTTGTCACGACCGACGCATTCGCGAAGAAAGCGCAAATCCCGGCGGAGAAATACTCGATCTCCTTTCAATCGCGGCTGGGCCGCCAGCCGTGGTTGCAGCCTTACACCGATATGGAGATCAGGCGACTGGCGGAATCCGGGGTAAAGCGGCTGCTGGTGATGTGCCCGTCGTTTGTGTCGGATTGCCTGGAGACGCTGGAGGAGATTGGCATCCGGGGGAAGGAGCTATTCCTGGAATCCGGCGGCGAGGAATTTCGGATGATCCGTTGTCTCAACGACCACCCAGC
>CAZUZS010000152.1:0-5201 GCA_964624795.1 uncultured Calditrichaceae bacterium | reverse complement strand
TGCCCCCGGAACAGAACCAGCTTCCCATCAAAATCACCGCCGGGGAGAAGAAATATACCGGTTCGCATCATTAGCAGGGACGTTGCAGTTAGCGGATTAGGTGGAATAAGGGAATAATGATCAATGACCAATTAACAAAGGTTCTTTATCCATCGCTGGTAACAGGAGATATCGGACAGCAGACAATTCGGATTTTTAACCATCCTGGCCACTCTGGCATCCGCCCTTGCCTCATGCCCCGAATGCCAGGCACCATGCATTTTTAACACGCAAAATAATTTTGCCACATCCAGGCTTTCTTACTATATTGATTCGCCTTTACTTGCAGGCGACTTACAAAATAGCCTGCGCTGTAAGATAATAGACAAAGCCAAAGCATTAAACAAAATGGAGGACGATTATGGATTTTAAAAATAGATGGGTTACGATTTCCACTGTTCTGATCTTAAGTGGGTTATTCTGTATTGTTTCTGCCCAAGACACCCTCATTGCACCGCTAAGGCCACTTCAGCCCTACCTGGGCAAAACCTGGCGGGGAACGCCTGAGAACCCGCAACCGGGCAAAACCATGCAGGACGTGTCTCACTGGGAACGGGCGCTGAATGGAAAGGCGATCCGTATTCTGCACTCCATCAACGACGGGGAATATGGCGGTGAATCCATTCTTTACTGGAACAAGGAAAAGAAAACGCTGGAATATTACTATTTCACGACCGCCGGTTTCAACACTCACGGCACCATGACCATTGAGGGACAGAAATTCATAAGCCACGAATATGTGACCGGCAATGAAAATGGCATTACTGAGGTGGAGTCGACTGCCGAATTTTTACCGGACGGCCGGCTGCACAGCTCCTCCCGCTACCTGAAAAACGGCGAATGGGTGCCGGGTCATGCATTTTATTACGTGGAGGATCCAACCGCAAAGGTAGTGTTCAAATAAGCGGCCGGCGATGGAATCGCCCGCAGCAGGTATTCGTGAGGTGGAACAAAAATTATTAAGCTGAATATGATGTGAGTTGAAATTTAAATGATGACGTGGATCGGATGAGCACGAATCGGGAAAATGTACCTGTTGCGAGCAGCCAGGTAATTGATGTTGCGGTTAGCGGAGTGCGTAAATATTTCAAGGATGTGAAAGCGGTGGACGGCATCGACCTGCAAATAAAAAAAGGGGAGTTTGTCGCACTGCTTGGTCCCAACGGCGCCGGCAAAACCACTATGGTGGAGATGATCGAGGGCATCCAGCGCCAGGATTCCGGCGAAATTCTCATTCAGGGAAAGCCGTGGAAAGGACACGAAGACGAGCTGCGGCGCATTTTGGGCATTTCACTGCAGGAAACCTTCTTTTTTGAAAAACTGACAGTTTTCGAAACGCTCCGGCTTTTCGCAAGTTTTTACGGTCTTCCGGGAGAAAGGATCGACACTATTCTTGAATTGGTGAACCTGCAAGAGAAAAAAAATGTCTATATTGTTCACCTTTCGGGCGGGCAGAAACAGCGTCTCGCATTGGGGATTGCGCTGCTCAACAATGCCCAAATCCTGCTCCTGGACGAGCCAACCACCGGCTTGGATCCCACCGCGCGGAGGGAAATCTGGAACATCCTTCTTAAATTAAAGCGGGAAAGCAATACCTCTCTCATCCTCACTACCCATTACATGGAAGAAGCGGAGCAGTTGTGCGACCGTATTATCATCATGGATAATGGGAAAATTATCTCGCAGGGAACGCTGGATGAGCTGATCTCCAACCAGGACAGCAGCCAGCTCATCGAGTTTACCGTCAATGGAAATAATCACCCGCCGAACTTGGCGGGACTGGCGGGCATTCAGGAATATACCTGGGATGAAAAAACAGCGAAAGGTCAAATTGTTGTCAATAACATTGCGGACAATTTGCCCTCGGTGATGGAGAAAATAATGCAGCAGCATGTTCATTTGCGGACGCTGGAATGCCGCAAAATGACGCTGGACGACCTGTTTATTTCAATGACCGGCAGACACCTTAATCCGTAAGAAAATCTTAAGAAAATTAAAAATGAACAGACCTTTATTTCAGCTTATTTTGATACAATTCAAGGAATATTACCGTGAACCTGGGATTATCTTCTGGTCCATCATATTTCCGATTCTGATCGCTTGGGGACTGGGAATCGCTTTTTCAAGCAAAAGCGAGCTGAGCAAAAATATCGCGGTGGTGGAAAGCAAAGCCCATCCAAGCGCACCCCTGCAGAATTTTCTCCGGGATGCCAGGAAGACGGTTCACACCAGGAAAAGCGGGGAAATAGAACTGGACAAAACGGTCAGCGAGGGAGAGTTGGGAACGATCCGCTATCATTTTCTCCTCACCAGTTGGGATAACGCGGTGCTTTTGTTGAAACGCGGTACGGTTCCGGTCATTTTAACCGAAGAAGATGGCTCTCTCGTTTACCACTTCGATCCCGCCAACAGCGATGCGCAGTTAACTTACCTGCAATTGGCGGCCGCCATCAAACATGATTCGTTGGTGGAGAGTTCGGCGGAGATTGTTCCCATGACGCAGAAGGGCACCCGCTACATCGACTTTCTGATTCCGGGGCTGATTGCCATGGGTCTGATGATGAGCACCATGTGGGGCATCAGCTATTCGCTCATCGAAAAGCGCTCCAAAAAGCTGCTGCGCCGGCTGATTGCCACGCCAATGAAACGGTCCAGCTTCCTTATTTCCCAATTTCTGGCGCGCATTATTCTGACCACCCTGGAGGCGGTTCTTCTGTATCTCTTCGCACATTTCTATTTCGATATTACCATCGAGGGTAGCATTTTGGCACTGGCGCTGATTTTCCTGGCCGGGGTCCTCGCATTTACCGGGATTTCTATTCTGATTTCCGCCCGAACCTCCAAAACCGAGATCGGTAACGGTCTGATCAACGCGGTGGTGATGCCCATGATGGTGCTCTCCGGGGTTTTCTTCAGTTACCACAATTTCCCGCAAGCAACCATCCCATTTATCCAGGCACTGCCGCTCACCATGTTAGCTGACGGTATTCGCAGCATTTTCATCGAGGGCGTCGGATTATCGCAACTGGTGGTCGAGATTGTTGCCCTCACCGGTGTGGGAATTGTCACTTTTCTCATCGGGCTCCGGATTTACAAGTGGTATTAGAATAACCGCCCACCCGTAAGCTCCCGAAAATAATGACCGACCGACTTTTCAAATCGGGAATCATTCAAATTCAATAAAGGTAACCATCGCAACAATTTTACCTGCATTTCTGCGGCACTCTTCCTATATCCGTGGCAGCTGCATCCGCGTCGTGACCGGTCCGGTGACTGGCTTGATCTCGCCCCGCAAACATGAAACTTTTTGATCTTGCTGGGGTTACCCTCTACAATAATATCCGCGAAAGGATCAGAGAATGGGCACCTCCACTGAAGAGCGCGTCGTTGATATGGCTGGGAAGCTTTCGCGGACACGCTGGTCATTAAACGAAATCCGGATAAAACTTGCCGGGAGGTGTCGGCGATTCACGCTCATCAACTGTTGGTGCGTTTCGTTGCAGGTCGCACCGTAAACCATCATAAGACATTAGCAGAAGGAGTATACATCATGTCAGCAGAAAATGAAGTCCGTCAGGCATCAAATAAATTCTACGCTGCGCTGAACAGCATGGCAAATGGTGACTCTCGATCCATGGCCGATATCTGGCCGCAAAATGAATCCGTCACCGCAATGCATCCAATCGGTGGCCGGGAAATGGGTTGGAATGCCGTCAGATCGTCATTCGCAAAAGTTGCCGAAATAGCCTCGGAGGGCAAAATTGAGATCAAGGATCAACTCATCCGTGTCTTTGGGGATGTAGCATACGAAGTTGGCGTGGAGCATGCCCAGTTTAATCTCGCGGGACAGAAAGTGGCAGGGGATATTCGCGTCACCAACATCTATCATCAGGAAGCCGGGGCGTGGAAGATAGTCCATCACCACACCGATGTCGCTCAGCCGATGGTGGATGTTCTCAGCCGGTTGGCCCCGTCTGGAAAATAGGCAAAATAGCTGATCCGCTGTTTAGACAGGGGCGCTAAAAATCACCATACACGCCGGCCGCTTCGCTGCAGTAAGTGACCGGCGTGTTTATTTGCCGCAAGTTCGGCTTTAAGATCATTTACAGATTTCGCGGTAACCAAATTCCGGTGGATACTCCGGTTAAGTACCTGCTTTGAAAAATTTGAGATGTACCGAGCGAGGATATTTCAAGGCATTGGTCTCATCGCGACGCGGCTGTCTCGGCAACATCTGACCGCTCTTTTCGAAATTACGCTCATCTTAGGTAGCAACGGGCTTTTTTGCCCAAAAAGAACTTACCGGCCGCGGTGAAAATATTTTCTTCTTCAGAAAAAATATTTAAATATTTACGTTTTTAATTTCAAATCAAAAAGCACCCCCCACTTTCCATTTGCTATCATTTATTGTATTCCTTAGTTTATCGTGGGACCTAAATTCGATTTTTCATAGTAGTAATATTCAACAATTCACACAACGAAAGGAGTAAATATCATGAATAAAGATAGCAAGGGCCCGGCAACAGGCCGAGGTACATCGAACCGGGATTGGTGGCCGAACCAGTTGAATCTGAAGATTCTGCACCAGCATTCCGGCCTGTCCAATCCGCTGGGCGCGAAATTCAACTACGCCGATGAATTCAAGAAACTCGACTTCGCGGCATTGAAGAAAGACCTCTATGCGCTGATGACAGACTCACAGGACTGGTGGCCGGCCGATTACGGTCACTACGGGGGGCTTTTCATCCGGATGGCGTGGCACAGTGCAGGCACTTACCGCATTGGCGACGGTCGCGGGGGCGCCGGCTCCGGCAACCAGCGCTTTGCACCGCTCAACAGTTGGCCGGACAACGTGAACCTGGACAAGGCGCGCCGACTGCTCTGGCCGATCAAGAAGAAATACGGCAGGAAAATCTCCTGGGCCGACCTGATGGTCCTCGCCGGCAACTGCGCAATGGAGTCGATGGGATTCAAGACTTTTGGTTACGGCGGCGGGCGTGAGGATATCTGGGAGCCGGAAGAAGACGTTTACTGGGGAACCGAGAGCGAGTGGCTTGGCGACAAACGCTATTCCGGTGACCGGCAACTGGAGAATCCTCTTGCCGCGGTGCAGATGGGCCTGATCTACGTGAACCCGGAAGGGCCGAACGGCGAACCGGACC
>CAZUZS010000151.1:0-5320 GCA_964624795.1 uncultured Calditrichaceae bacterium | reverse complement strand
CTTTCCAACAACATTTTTTTTTAATACTTTTAACGCCAACTCAACTGACAAATGAGAAAGGAGTTGAGACAAAAATGCTGATCCGGGACATTCGTTGGTCCCGGAAAAAGGACTTATGCATTCTCACAGAAGTGTTTCAAATATCAATGTAAGGAGGATTTTAGTGAAAAGTTCAGATTCCCGAATTCGAAGGGGTATTAAGTATTCGCTGACCGGTTTGCTGGTTTTGCTTTTTTTGACAATGTATTTGGATGATGGAAAAGCAGCAAATTCCGCAGGCGGGAAAAGGAACCAACAGACTTCAGCCTCAAGCACAATCGGAACGGCGCAGGCCAATCCCGGCTTCACCCAGAAGATCGTGCAAGGTGTGTTCGTAGTCAAATTCAGGGAAAATACCGCACTGCCGGACGGCGCAACAAAAACCGGCTACAGCAGTCTCGACCGGAAAATTGCGGAGTACCGGGTGAATGAAATAGACCGCGCCTTCCCCTATCTTCAGAATTCAAATGCCGTGAAGAAAAGCGCGCTGGAACGGGTGTATTATTTCCGTTATAGCAACGGAGACTCCCCCATTCATGTGGCGGGAGAATTTGCCAAAGACCTCAATGTTGAGTACGCCGAGCCGCAATATGCATACCCTCTTGAGGCAACTCCCAACGACCAGTATTACAGCCAGATGACCCAATTCCCACACATTCAGGCGCCGGCCGCCTGGGATGTGGTGAAAGGTGAGCAAGGCAGCGTCATTATTGCCGACGTGGATGGCGGCACCGAATGGCAGCACCCCGACCTGGTCGGCAATGTGTGGACTAATCCCGGAGAGATTCCAAATAACGGCATCGATGATGACGGAAACGGTTTCGTTGATGATGTGCACGGCTGGAATTTTTCCAACAACAGCAACGATCCCACCGGCAATCCTTCCACACCGCAAAGCGCATCCCATGGAACCCACACCGCCGGCACCGCCGCAGGTGTCACCAACAACACGATCGGTGTATCCAGCATAAGCTGGAATGTCACATTGATGCCCATCAACGCCGCGCATCCCACATCCGACAACCTGATCCTTTACGGATACCAGGGAATCACTTACGCAGCGGCAAACGGCGCGGACATTATCAACTGCAGTTGGGGAGGATTGGGGAATCCTTCCAGCCTGGAACAGGACGTCATTGATTTCGCCTACAACAACGGCGCGCTGGTAGTTGCCGCCGCCGGCAACAATGGGGTCAACAACGATCTCACATCGCATTACCCATCAACCTATAATCATGTTCTATCCGTTGGTGCGACAAACAAGACGAACGATTCAAAGGCCAGTTTTTCCAACTACGGTGTAACGGTAGACGTTTACGCACCGGGCGTCAGTATTCTCAGCACAGTCCCCGGGAGTTCCTACTCATCCACTTTCTGGAGCGGAACTTCCATGGCCAGCCCGCTGGCCGCAGGACTGGCAGCGCTGGTAAAAACCCAGCACCCCACCTGGACTGTGGACCAGGTGCGGGAACAGGTGCGCACCACCTCCGACGACATGGAAAGCGCCAATCCTTCCTACACCGGCCTGCTGGGGAAGGGCCGCATTAACGCACTGCGCGCGGTTACCGAATACACCAGCCCCGCCATCCGCATCTCCAATGTCAGTTTCCTGGACAGCGGCGGCGACGGCATTATCAACGCCGGCGAAACCGTGGATGTAACGATCACTTTCATCAACTACCTGTCGGATGCATCCAGTGTCAACGTCACGCTTTATGATAATGACAATAATATCACTATCACCAATGCAAGCGGCACCATTCCTACCCTGAACACCAACCAGACCGGTTCGGTGACGCTGCAATTCACAGTGGCCAATGGCGTGACCGACGGTTACGTTCTGCGGTTGTTCACCAATATTACCGCTACCGGATACAGCGACCGCGATTTCTTCCGTCTGGTGGTGAATCCGCCACAATTTGCCGAGCTAAACACCGGCCCCGTCCAGACCGCCATCACAACCGAGGGAAATATTGGCTGGATCGGATTTCAGGGACAGGGCGGTGGCGTTGGGTTTGTGTATAACGGGACAGACAACCTTTTTGAGGGCGGCCTGCTGATTGGCACATCCTCTTCACAGGTGTCGGATTGTATTCGCGGCGCTGACCAATCGGTTGAGGATAACGATTTCAAGCCGGCTGCCGGGGAGGTCATTTCCATTACTTCGCCCGGTCAGCGCGCAAACCAGGAAGGGTCAATCCTGTTGGTCGATTCGCTTGCGCCGTCACCCATAGGAATTTCGGTTTTACAGGAGACCCTGGCGGATACAAGCGCGGATTATAATAAATTCGTGATTTTTAAATACACGATTGCAAATAACAATTCAACCGCGATTTCCAACCTGTATGCAGGCCTCTTTTTCGATTGGGACATAAATTCCACCGCAAGCGACTGGACCGGCTTCGACCAGGCCCGCCGCATGGGATTTGCAGAAAACGCCGGAAGCAGTCCGACCCGGCTCTTGGCCACAAAGCTGCTGACTACCGGCGCGGCTACCGGTTTTCGCGCGATCGACAATTCGGCGGAAATTTATGATGGTTTTTCCAATACTGAAAAATGGAATTACCTGAGCGGCGGAATTCAGACCCAGACCCTGACAAACCGCGATATCTCGACCATGCTCTCGCAGGGGCCGTTTAACATCGCACCCAATAGCTCTGTGATTGTTGCTTTTGCAGTGATTGGCGGTGCCAGCACCAGCGATCTGGAGACCAATGCGGATAACGCCCAGTCTTTCTGGGACAACCCGCCCACGGCCGTCCAAACTTCGACTGCCGCCATTCCGGGCCGCTTCAGCCTCGAGCAGAATTTTCCGAATCCGTTCAACCCCAGCACTACTTTCAAATATGAACTTCCCCAGGCCGGCAATGTAACACTCACCATTTTTAACACCCTGGGCCAGAAAGTCAGAACGCTGGTCGATGGTTCCAGGAATGCCGGCTTGTATTCGGTGATGTGGAATGGGAAAAACGAAAATGGTGAGTTCGTCCCCAGCGGCATCTATTTTTACCGGCTGGCTGTCTCGGGAAAATCGAATTTCACCCAGACCCGGAAGATGATGTTATTGAAATAATCGAATATTTCATATTCAGAAACAAAATTTCAGCCCGCAGATCTCGCGATTTGCGGGCTTTTTTTGATTTGTTTTGGCTTGAATTTACCAACGCATAACGGAAAACCGGTTAATCTCAAAATCTCCCAGTCTATAGTCGGGAAATGGATTCCTCTCCCACCAGATCCGTGGTTAGGCACATGGTAGGAGGCGATTCCCATCGCCGATAGTTTACAACGGAGATTTACGGATAACCACGGATTGGAAGTTAGATTGTTCAACAGGCCTTCATAGTTGTTAACGTTTTTTCAGTCAAATTCAGTATATTTCGGTGGCAGATAAATGATAGCTGGCATTTCTTGAAAAAATAAGCGGAACATGGAATTGATCCTTGTTTTTTTGAATTTCTCTTCCTTATTTTGCGGTCAATAAGACAATTTAAAATTTTCTAAAGCAAATTAGCATATATTTAAAAGGAGAAATCTGTATCGTACAAATAATAGGTGTCCTTGTTTGCACTTACACAATAATTAAAAATAAAAGAGGAATTTGATACCCTGTCAGTTTGCATTTAAAAAAATAAAAATATGTGACCATTTGCCGCTTTCGAGCGACTATACTTATATAAGAGCAAAATATGACTGCTTATGAATCGGAACGGTTAAACCAGTCAGCAATGATTCCGGCACTAACATGAAGCTGTTGGAATGATAAAGACCGTTCCACAAGCCCATGATGCAAATAAAACAGAACAGGAATAAAAAAATGGGAAGAAGAAAAAAAGATCTGCTGTTTATTTTTTTGTTAATTTTGATATTCATTTCCTGCGAAAAGAACACTACCCCGCTTACCCGCAGTGGGGGCCCGGCTATTAATGTCACCCTGACCGCCGAATATGTAGGTGTATCTGACGCAGAGCTTTGCATAAAACTGGACGAATCGCTACCGAACACCCGCTTTCAGTTGTTTCGGGATGATTCCTTATTACAGGAGGGAGAGTTATTAAATGCCGATACCCTGCTCTATGACGAAGGATTATTGCCGGCTCATAATTACACCTACCGGGCGTTTCTCATTAACGACGGCAGGCGCATAGCGCAAAGTGCAGGGCAAAACGTGACGACCATGGACACCACCAGCCATAACTTCCAGTGGGAGACATTTGAAATCCCCAGCCCCTATGGCAGTGGTGCGTTATATGATGTAGCTGTCGTGAATGAAAACGACATTTGGGCGGTGGGCCAGATCTACAGCGACAGCGCCCAACCCTGGCTGCCCTATAACGCGGTGCACTGGGATGGGCAGCAATGGGAGGTGAAGCGGATACAAGTATTTTATAATGGCAGTTATATAATACCCGTTTTAAATGGAATATATGCTTTTTCTGAAAATGATATATGGGTCACCTCTGGAGTTCCCAAACATTGGGATGGTCAAAATTGGACACAGTATCATCTCTGGGATATGGGAGTTCTATCTCAAGAGGATGGTGGAGTTACAAAAATATGGGGATCATCTCCGAACAATGTTTATTTCGTTGGACGAGGAGGTACCATTGTCCGTTATGACGGCCAGAGTTGGCAGAAGCTGGAATCCGGGACAGATTTGCCCATTACAGATATTTGGGGAGTTGAGGATTCCGAAACCGGCGAGCCAATTGTCCTTTGCACGGCCACAGAAAAATTTGATGTTAGCGACCATAAGATATTCAAAATTGGTCCGGCCCAAGGTGTTTCGGAAATAAACTGGCCTTTTGCGGACAGGCGGCCCTACTCTGTCTGGTTCAAAACTCTTGACAATCTTTTTATTTGTGGCGACGGAGTGTTCAGAATAGATCCGATTAGGCAGTATCAACTTTTCACCGGATTACCCACTTTCTTCAAAGAAAGAATACGGGGGAACGATATAAACGATATCTATTCCGCCGGTGATTTTGGGCTCTTAGCCCATTATAATGGACTGACCTGGTGGACACAGCCCAATTCGACGAATGACATATTTAGAGGCCTGGATGTAAAAGGAAATCTCACAGTTGCTGTCGGAGAGAAAGACCACAATGCTCTTATTATTATGCTAACGAGAGAATAAACAATTTTATTTGTAAGGAGGTGGTGCCTATGCTTGCATTGAACCAAAACCGCAAATATTAAAGCCCGGCTTGTGCTTGGGGCACATACCGGTTCGCTACATTATGAAATTAAATTGAGAAAGTCGAAACAATGTCAAGTA
>CAZUZS010000150.1:0-5513 GCA_964624795.1 uncultured Calditrichaceae bacterium | reverse complement strand
CTGATGCGAGGCGAGGTGATCTGGGACAAGGCTCCCAGAGCAAGTCCTTCACGGCGCTCGCTATCGCGCAGCTCGTGCAGGAGGGGAAGGTAACGCTCAACGCGCCTGTCCAGACCTATATCCCCTGGTTTCGGGTCGCCGACCAGGAGGCCTCTCGGAAGATCACGGTCTTCCATTTACTGCACCATATCAGCGGGCTCTCCGAATCCGGGTTCGCGGTGACGCTCCCGGACAACGCGTCGATCGAGGATGTCGTGCGCGCGCTCAAGGATGCCCGTCTCACGGCCCCCGTGGGCACGACCTTCCAGTACTTCAACGTCGGGTATGATGTGCTTGCGCTGATCGTGGAGATCGTCAGCGGTGAGTCATATCCCGATTACGTGCAAGGGCACCTCTTTGATCCACTGCAGATGGCGCGGACCTTCACCGATCCGGCGCTCGCCCGCGGAGCCGGGCTTTCACAGGGCCACAGCCGGTTCTTCGGCTTTGCCGTACCCGCGCGCCAGCCGCACCGGGCCTATGAGTTGGCCGCGGGATACATTATGTCGACGGCCGAGGATATGGCGCACTTCGCCATCGCTATGAACAACGACGCTGTCTACGAAGGCGCGCGACTTCTGGACTCAGAGGGTATGCGCCGGCTTTTCGCCCCGGTGCAGGGCTACGGCATGGGTTGGTTCGTGGCCCAAAACCACATCTATCACGGCGGCGCTAACGAGACGTTCAAGACCTTCGTCGACCTCTACCCCGATCGTGATCTGGGTATCGTCCTGCTGATCAATGAGGGGTATATGATGGACCATTACATCACCAGCCCGCAGCTCTTCGCCGGGGTCGAATCGATTGTTTTCGGAGGCACGCCACCCGCATCGCGCGGGCTGACGGTGCGGACCATCGGCTGGGTAATAGGCGTGTTCGTCCTTGGGCTGGCCGTCTTTCAGACGCGGAACCTACTGCGGCTCAAAGGTTGGCGCGAGCGGTCGCGAACGTGGTCGCGCGGCAAACTGATCTTCGACGTCGTACTCAACTTCCTGATTCCCACGGCCATCACCCTCATCGTCATCACCCAATCCTCGGTTACCAGATGCGCATGGTTTTCAGGGTGCTGCCCGACATCGGGATACTCATGATCGTGGGGACGATTCCGGACTACGTGCAGGGGCTTGTCAAGGGCGCCTGGCTGGTGTTCCCGGGAAAAAGTGGTCGGAAAGTAACGTAATCGTTATATGGTTTTGAGCACTTGTCGAATATAGTATAGATAACCAACTCCGGGGGGAGATGGGGTGGAGACAAAGCGCCGGCTCGACTAGAGCCGGCGCTTCGTCTGTTTTACTCCCTCAAGGCGCAGCCGGACCAGCCCTCCCGTTCCGTTGCCGCCGACCTCATTGAAGGCATGTTGGGAGACGCGGAGCCATTGCTCGATGAAGTTGGCCTACAGTGAGATCTTGCCCTCGGAGACGGCAGCGCGCCGAGCGGTCTGGCGCCAGCACCTGGCGGAGCGCGACCGCTGGATAGCGGCCCACCGGGAACGGATCGAGGCTAAGCGGCGCGAATCGGGGCAAAGGGCGGGCGACTTAGGATGATCGTGCTCCAGGGAAGCCAGGACGGCCTTGGCATACTCGCTGAAATCCGAGAGCTCGGTGGTTATCCCTTCGTAGACGAATTGCACATCGACCATGCGCAACTGACACGGTGCTACGACGAAGACGATTCGCTTGAGTGGTCTCCCAGGATGTGGCTCCCGCTCGTAGGGCCCCGAGGCGCTCAGGCCAGCGGTGTAATGAGCTTCCGCTGTGGGACGGTCTCCACCTTGCGCGCTACGACGCCGATCCATTCTGACTCTGGCGTGTAGGCCGCGCCGCGTAGGTCCCCGCCGAGATGCTCGACCACGAAGTCGTGCTGCTCGAGCTCCGCTGTGATTCGCTCCGGCGTATAATTCTGAAACCAGTTCCGGTATACGCTGACCGTGCCGTCAGCCTCGACGATCGTATACTGGTTCAGGTGCAGGTTTTCTTTGGGGTAGGCGAAGCCTTCTTCCAAGACCAGATACCGACCTGGGCGCCAGAATCCGCTCTCGGCCACATACCAATGGTTGGCGATGCCGTAGTACTTGTGGTATTCGCGCGTGAAGACATCCAGCGCCAGGCGTCCGTTGGGCTTCAGGGCGCGATGGACGTTGTCCAGCAGGGTGGCGCGTTGCTCGGGTGGCATCGCGCAGAAATCCCCGTTCACGAGGATCGCCGCATCGAACACCTCGGCTGCATCGAGCGTCAGGTAGTCCTGGCATAGATAGGTGATGTCGAGGTCGTTGTCTTCGGCGTAATCGCGGGCGTACATAATCGCGCGTTGCGCGTAGTCAACGCCGGTTACGACCATCCCGCGCCTGGCAAAGCGCTCGGCGTAGAGGCCAGGTCCGCATCCCAGGTCGATCAGCACGCTGCCGCCAGACAGCGAGAGTGCCACGATCAGCCACGCGACTTCGCGGTCGATCACCTGGGGCCGGCGGCTGACCGAGGCGTCCGTACGCGGGTCAAGGTGAGCGGCGAGAATCTGCTCGGCGATGTAGGGATCATCCCAGAATCGCGGTTCACCCGGCTCGAAAGGGTCGGGCCGCCGCTGAAGTCTCTGCAGAACCCCAAGATCGAGTCCTCCGCCGTCGCTGATGATCTGCCGCTCGGTCACACGTCCCTCCTTGGGGCTTCTCGCATAGCTGCGGTCTGCAATGTATCGATCACGATTATAGCGTTGGCTGAGTGTTGGAGCAACAGCCGAACGTCTCGGGTGATCGAAGTAGAAGGAGGGCATTCGATCAACCCCAGGGAGGGCGCGACGAGCAAGTAGCGTAGACGGGTAGACCATGGAAGCATATCGAGTGCAGGAGGTGCACCATGGTGAACACGGCACAGGAAGAGCGGGTCGACGTCAGACTGGACATCGACCCGCGATTTGCCCGCGCGCAAGGAGGATGTCAGGAGAGCCTAAGCGCCCTGCTGCGGGCGCACGACGGGCTAGTCCAGGCCGCCGTGCGGCGTCAGGTCACGGGCAGCGTACCGTTCGCGGAGCTGCTCCAAGCCGGACGAATCGGCCTGTGGCAGGCGATCCTGAAGTTCGACGCTCAGCGCGGTTACCGCTTCGCCACCTACGCCTGGCCATGTATTGTACACGCGATCTGGGAAGTGGCGCGGGCCGAGCGGGGTGCTGAAGCGTGCGGGCTGTTGGAGATCGAGACGGCGGCTGATCCGGCGTGTATGTACGCGGCCCAGGAAGTACACGCCGAACTGCAGCGCGTGCTCGAGCGGATGCCCGAGCGCTTGCGGGAGGTGGTGATCCGGCGGTATGGTCTGCGAGGCGAAGCGCCCGCCCTGTTTCAGCAGATTGGGGCGCAGTGGGGGCTAACGGGGGAGCGGGCGCGGCAACTGCACATGGAAGCGCTGCTGTGGCTGCAACAGCCCGCTCATGCGCCGCGGTTGCTGAGCCTGCTGGAGCGCCACACGGTCGAAGACTACACGGCGGCTGCGGAGCGCCGGGCGCGTTGGCGTGCGCGCCGCCAGCCACGCCATGACTGAGCACCCTATCCTTACACCCACTGAGACACGTCAGGGAGCGGCTGACTTCGTGGCGGTGTGCAGCGTGGCAGGCTTACGGGCGCGGCTGCCGTTGCGTTGGCCCGCGCCAGCAGACGTCGCCCCGTCTCCCAAACAGCGCTACCGCTCCCACTACCAGTACGTGGCGGCGCCCGAACTAGAGGCGCTGCCCGCGTGGCAGAGCCTCTCGAACTTCGAGTTGGCCTTGTCCCTGATCGACTTCGCGCCCTTGCGCCCGCTGTTGGCGCAGCTCTTGGGCTGGACTTCGGCCCAAGGGCGGGTGCCCTTTGATCCCGTCTCGCTGTTCCTGCTCTACGGCTGGCAGATCAGCGAGGGCTGGACGCGCGCCACGACCTTGCGCCATCTGGCCGAGCCGCGCTACGCCGCGCTACGCGCGCGTCTGGGCTTCGCGGAGGGGGTGCTTCCCACCGAAGGCGGCTGTCGGTACTTCCTCACGGCGCTGGGGCAGCACTCTCCCGACCCCAACCACGCGGTCGAACTCCCCGCGTACGGGGATGCCCCGGCCGTCACCGTCGTCTGGCAACGCCTGAATGACCTGCTGATTCAAGCTGCCCAACTGCTCCACCAGCACGACTTCCTCAGCGACACGGCTTGGACGCAGGCGCTGCTGTGTCCCGATGGCATGCTGCATCCGGCCGCCTCCCACATGCGTTGCACCGCCGTCCGCGCTACCTGCTATCAGCCGGCCCCGCGCCCCTGCCCCGCGCGTGAGGACAAAGGGCGGCAGGGCTGCGCCTGCGACACGCTGGCCTGCACTCAGGTCTGCCAGCACGCCCCGGCGCGTGATCCCGAGGCCCGCTACATCTGGTACCACGGTGACAACCATCATCCGGACACTCCCAACACCCCACGTGAGGGCGACCCGCCGACGCGCGGCAAAGGCGTCTACGGCTACAAGAGCCTGGCGCTGCTGTTGTCCGATCCCCAGCGCCGCTTTCACGTGACCTTGCTCTCCGACTTCGGCCCCGCCATCCTCAACGAAGCTGACGTGGCCAGCGCCCTACTGCTCCATCTGGTGACCCACTACCCCGATCTCATCCCCGCCATCGTCGCTGGCGACGCGGCCTTCGGCACCGCTCGGCCCCTGCATCTCATCTATTCCCAGCTCCACGCCCGGCGTTTCGTCGACCTGCGCGCCCACGCCTCAGATCGCGATCCGGCCGCCTGCGTCGCGCGGGGCTACGATGCGCGCGGACGCCCCCTGTGCCCCTTCGGCTACGCGCTCATCGCCAATGGCTTCGATCCCCAGCGCCGCCGCTCCAAATGGTTCTGTGGCCAGCAATGCCTACGCCCTACCCGCACGCCCAGCGCCCCTCTCCCCGACGCCACCTATCCCCCTACCGAATGTCCCTTCCAGGACCCCGCCTGGGCGCCCGCGGGTCACCTCGTCAACCTCGCCGAGACCTTCCCCGACCAGTCCTTGCGTCTCGTCCGCGACGCTCCTGTCGGCTCGCGCCTGTGGAAGGCCAACTACCAGCGCGCCCGCAATGCCTCCGAAGCCCGCAACGCCTTCCTCGAACGCGCGCACCTCAAGCGCCTGCCCTACTTCGGCTTGCCCCGCAACCGCGCGCTCCTCGCCCTTGCCGACACCTGGAACACCCTCACCACGCTCGCCCGGCTCTGTCGCGAGGCTACCGCCGCCACCGGCGCCTGTCCTACGTAGTGCCTAGCCAGCTCAAGCAGCGCATGTCTCACCACGGCATGCGCCCTTGCCCCCTGGCGCGTCCCCGCCTTCGCCCCCAAAAAACCGCCAATCGCGTCTCTGGCTAGCCATCAGTGGCCCGCTGCCGTGCCTCCCTTTGCCGTTCTACTTCGATCCGCACCCCCCTCTCCGCCTACCGCCCTCCCATCAACCCCAGCGCGACGCCTATTTCCCACCTTACGCGCTTCACCTACTTCGAAAGCCCG
>CAZUZS010000149.1:0-5646 GCA_964624795.1 uncultured Calditrichaceae bacterium | reverse complement strand
TACCTGACAATTAAAACTACTGCTAGTCATTATTAACATATAATCATGGAGCTCCGGAGGAGGGATTCGAACCCCCAACCTAGTGGTTAACAGCCACCCGCTCTACCGTTGAGCCACTCCGGAATATCATTTGCATCTACTTCAAAAGCGCGCTAAATATAACAGACCAGAAATCCCTTTGCAAGATTTTTTTAATTTCACATCACATCGTACGCATGTTATTTTGCCTGCTAAAATCCAGCCTCCTGCGGGATTTCATCTGCTTCATATGAGGCATAGCTGGCAAACTTTCCGTAATGTTTCAGGAAGGTTAACATTACAGAACCGATAGGCCCGTTACGGTGTTTCCCAATGATGAGTTCAACCCGGTTTTCAGTCGGCGTTTTGTCGTTGTCATCAAAATTTGGGATGTTGTATACCTCCGGCCGGTAAACGAACATCACTACATCGGCGTCCTGCTCGATGGCGCCGGACTCGCGCAAATCGGCCAGGGTAGGGCGCTTCAATTCCCGCGATTCCACCGCCCGCGAAAGCTGCGAAAGCGCAATCACCGGGATTTGCAGCTCTTTGGCCAGGTTCTTCAGCGACCGGGAAATATATGATATTTCCTGCTGCCGGCTCTCAATACCCCTGGGCGCCTCCATTAATTGCATATAATCGACGATAATCATCCCCACATTTTTTTCGGCAGCCATGCGTCTTGCCCGTGCCCGGAGCTTCATGATATCCAGCGCAGGGGTGTCGTCAATCAGAATGGGTGCGCGATTTAACCTGTCGATACGTCGAATGAGCTTGTTCCACTCTACATCCTTTAACTGGCCGGTGCGCAACCGTTGTGAATTGACCTCTGCTTCGGCACAGAGTAATCGCTGGACCAACTGCATACTGCTCATTTCCAGGCTGAAAAAGCCTATCGGAACATCATTTCCGGCAGAGGCATTGCGTGCCAGATTGAGCGCAAACGCCGTTTTTCCCATCGAGGGCCGTCCGGCCAAAATTATCAAATCTGATTTCTGGAATCCCGCCAAAATATTATCCAGATCCCGGTAACCGGATGGCACACCCGTTATACCTTCTTTTGATTTCCCATGAATCTTTTCATATTCATGAATAAAGTCAGTGATAAGCGGCTTAATGATTTCATAACTTTTCTGGCGGCTGGTTTTTGAAACCCCCAGGATTTCACTCTCAGCAATATCCAGGATCTTTTCGGCATCCTCTTCTTCATCATAGGCAGACTTGACTATCGAGTTAGAAACAACAATTAATTGCCGCAGCAAGGCCTTGTCTCGGATTATTTTTAGATGATATTCTATATTGGCGGAGGATGGTACCATGGCAGCGAGCTCTGCCAGGTAATAGGCGCCTCCGATGGCATCCAGTTCGTCTCGTTTTTTGAGTTCATCGGAAAGGGTAATTACATCCACCGGCTCGCTCTTCTCGTAAAGGGCTACCATTCCCTGGTATATCTTCCGGTGTGCATCACGATAAAATACGGTTTCATCGATAGTTTCAATCGCGATACCAACTGCTTCCTGGTCGAGGAGCATGGCGCCTAAAACAGACTTCTCCACATCCACTGCCTGGGGCGGAACGCGCGCTCCCTTTTCTAATAAATCCTCCGTTAAAACCAAATCCTTCTTTTTTTGACGCTTTGCCATTCTGCCTCAATCTCTAATTTTGCTGTTCTACAATTTTTTGATATCTCTGCTGGATAAATCTAAAATCTTCCAGGCTTGCTTCCATGAAATTTGCGTTTCGGAGAATTGCAGCGGGGTGGTATGTGACTACCATGTCCACGCCCTGATATTGCCAGACACGCCCTCGCATCTGCTTGAGGGAAGAGGTGGTACTCAGCAGGTTTTGCGCCGCTATTCTGCCCAGTGCAACGATGAGTTTGGGCTGTATTAATTCAATTTGCTTGTGCAGGTAGGGAATACAAGCTGCAACTTCATCCGGCTGGGGATCGCGGTTATTGGGCGGGCGACTTTTCAGGATATTCGCAATGAATACATCTTCCCGCCGGAGCTTGATGTGCGCCAGTAGCTTGTTCAGCAACTGGCCGGCTCTTCCCACGAACGGAATTCCGGTGCGATCTTCGTCCGCGCCCGGCGCCTCGCCGATGAACATGATGTCGGCATGTTCATTCCCGTCGCCGAATACAAATTTTGTACGGCTTTTATGGAGCGGGCAGCGGGTGCAATTCTGGATTTCCCGCATATAATTCCACAGCGGGCTGTCCGGCTTTTCCGGAGAAGGACTTTGATCTTTATGTAGCACTTTCGGTTTCTCCCGGGGTACAGTTTTTATAATTCGAAATTCAGGCAATTGATTTTTCAGTTTCGATATCCGCTCGTTATCAACGAACATTGTGTCACCATAAATATCCGAATACGC
Source organism: uncultured Calditrichaceae bacterium (assembly GCA_964624795.1). Lineage (GTDB taxonomy): Bacteria > Calditrichota > Calditrichia > RBG-13-44-9 > RBG-13-44-9 > CAZUZS01. The sequence continues at coordinate 3,249 of CAZUZS010000149.1, read as the reverse complement.
TTTCAGAAAGATTTCCAGTTTATCTAAAATTTCTTTGTTCATGCTCAATCTTACTGCTCCGATTGTTCAAATCAAATAAGAAATTATTTACCGCTCATCATCCACGGAAAGTCAAAGAAATTTTGTCATATATGTTTTAAAAGAGCGAAAAACTCCAAGGAACCGCATTGCGAAGAATAGAAATATTGATCAGAAAACTGCTGGCCAGATATTTCAGAAGCCTGATACCGGCCGGGATGCAATTCCGGTGCTGCGTCAACTGCACCTATTCTTTTTGAAGCAGGAAATCAAATATTTCAGCCGCAACATCCAATTTGGGAAGAACCGGCAATACTTTTTTCCCGCCAATGCTGCTGAAGAGCGTTACTTTGTTTGTATCTGTCCGGAAACCGGAATCCTTTTCCAGCGGGTTGTTCAATGCGATCATATCCAGGTTTTTCGACTCCAGTTTGGCCTTTGCATTTTTCTCCGGTTGATCGGTTTCCACTGCAAATCCGACCAGCAGTTGATTTTTCTTCTTATGCTGCCCGGCGTAGCCCAGAATATCGGCGGTGCGCTTTAGCGGCAGAGCAAGATCCCCTTCCGTTTTTTTGATTTTCTTACTGGAAAACTGTGCCGGCGTATAATCGGCGACTGCTGCGGCGCTCACAAAAATATCAGCATCCCGCAGATTCGTTTTAACCGCTTCGAACATCTCTGCTGCAGAATGAACCGGGATGGTCTTAATATCTACAGCTTTAGCCAATTCGTTTGGGCCGGTCACCAGCGTGACTTCTGCGCCGCGGGCGAATGCTTCCCACGCTAAAGCGAAACCCATTTTTCCGGAAGACCGGTTGGTCAGCATTCTCACCGGATCGATTGGTTCCTCGGTACGCCCGGCGCTGATCAGGACCTTCCTGCCGGTCAAATCCTGCTTCAGGCCATGAATGGCCCGATACGCGTATTGAACCATGTGCTCAAGTGGTGCCAGCCTTCCCTTTCCGGAGTATCCTTCGGCCAAAAAACCTTCTTCCGGCGGGCAAATCAGATAGTTCATCTTGCGCAGATCGGAGAGATTGCGCTGCAAAACGGGATTTTCCCACATGTGCACGTTCATGGCCGGCGCCAGCACAACCGGGCATCGCAAAGCGGCAACGGTGGTAGTAAGCAGGTCATCCGCAATCCCGCCCCACAGCTTTCCGATGAAATTGTAAGTTGCCGGCGCAATAATTGCCGCTTCCGCCCAATCCGCCCGGTGAATATGGTGCGTTCCCGAGAACCCGCTCTCCGGAAACATTTCGGTTTCTACCGGGTGGTAAGACAGCGTTTCGAATGTCAGCTTGCTGATAAATCGTTCTGCGCCGTTGGTCATCACTACCCGCACCTCTGCTTCGTTTGTGACCAGGTATCTAAGCAGCTCAATCGCCTTGTATGCGGCAATCCCGCCGGTTACGCCTATTAGGATTTTCTTATTTTTGAATTGATGGGTCTGAAACATAGCTGCCCCGTTTTTGGTGGTCGCGGATGATAAGATTGATTTGCTCTACCGTTTTTTCCAAATCCCGGTTGATGATATCGTAATCGAAATAGACTGCCTTTGCATATTCCGACGGAAGCCGATTTATCCGTTTTTCGATTTCGTTCTCATCGTCGGTTTTGCGCTCTCGCAGCCGCCTTCGGACTTCCTCAATGGAGGGCGGTCGCAGGAAGATGAGGATGGAATTGGGGAACTGTTTCTTGATGCTCAGCGCGCCATTCAGGTAAATATCGAACAGCACCGTGTAGCCGGCAGCAAGCGCCTCTTTCACCTTTGATTTAAGCGTGCCGTAAAAATTATCGTAAACCTCCTCATATTCCAGGAAATCGCCCTTCTTCACGCGCTTGAAAAATTCCTCGCGCGTGAGAAAATAGTAGTGCACACCTTCTTTCTCGTTCGGGCGAGGCGGGCGGGTAGTGGCGGATATTGAGATCTTAAATTCGGGATTTCTTTCGGCTAACATCCTGGTGATGGTAGTCTTACCGGCTCCGGAGGGGGCGCAGATGGCAACAAGTTGTGGTTTTTTCTCTTTCATTTTCGAATGATTTTGACCCGGATCATATGTATTGCATTTAATTTATTTCGCCTTTTCAATTTCTATTCGATGTTCTGGACCTGCTCCCGTAACTTTTCGATGTCTTCCTTCATGGAAACCACCCGGTGCGAGATTTCGATAATGGTGGTCTTATTGGACATGGTGTTAGCCTCACGGTGCATTTCCTGCAAAATGAAATTCAGCTTTTTGCCCAATGGTGAGCCGGCTTGCAGATTATCCCGAAAGAGCTGGATATGGCTTTTCATGCGAACGGTTTCTTCGGTGATATCAACTTTATCGGAAATAATCGCCAATTCCTGCTCCAGCCGGGTTCGGTCAATTTCATTGTTGCCTAACATAGTCATCAGCCGTTGGTACATTTTGTCGAATTCCACCCTGGGGCTGTCCTTGCCTAATTCGGCGACTTCCCCGGCTAATTGTGCTATTTTCTCCAGGCGGTTTTCCAGGTCACTACGCAGGTTTTCTCCTTCCAGCGAGCGCATCTCATTTAATTTATCCAAGGCCTGCTCGGTAAGCTCCCGGATAAAATCGGTCAGGCTCTCATCAATTTTGCTCTCCTCTTCAAAAGAAATAATATCTTTAAAGAAAAGCAGGTGATCCAGTTTGATGGGGGCGTCGAGGCCGGCAGCGGACTGCATCTGTTCCAGCAGGTTCATATAGGTTCTGACCGTTGACGGGTCGATTTTCAGATTCTGCAGTTCGCTGGTTAGCGAGGAGAAATTGAGGCTGTACATGACCTTGCCGCGGGAGATTTTGCCACGCACAAACTCTTTGATCTGGTTTTCCAGGTCGGCCAGGACGCGAGGGAGTTTCACTGAGATTTCCAGGTATCTCGAATTGACAGAACGAATTTCGCAAGTGACTTCGGTTTCGTCGTATTTGGCCTGCACAGTGGCAAAGCCGGTCATACTAAAAATTTTTGTCATGATCTCCTCGTTTGATTTCAGCAGTAAACAGACAGCAATTTACGAAAATCTCGTAGTCAAACAAAAAGATTTCAAAACAGAAATGAAGGCAGCACAAAATTTTGACAGGATTAATATGATTTACAGGATTAGGGTAAGACTTCACTGAACGGTGGGATTATGTTTCTTTATATCATCTTCTTTCTGCTGAGACCGGCGGCGGTCATGAAATGGCCAAGGGTGTGTTAGCCCGGACGTTCACGGCCGGGAAT
>CAZUZS010000148.1:3352-5826 GCA_964624795.1 uncultured Calditrichaceae bacterium | reverse complement strand
GTATACGGTTTTTCCATTGCCCGTTTCCAGGCGTAAAAAGGGGTTAAGACATCCTTAAGACTCATTGTTCTATCTCTCAATTTCTGGTGGACAGGTTTGTAAAGAGACCATTATTCCGGCAAGATCGGCAATACTGTTGCCAACCGCCAGTTGCTCCAACAGGGCCATGGCGTGCGTATAGCTGGCGCCCCGCACATGAACGCGGCGGGGGTATTCGCTGCCGTCGGACACCATGTAATAGCCCATTTCGCCGCGCCCGGCTTCGGCCCGCACATAGGTTTCTCCGGCCGGAACCTTCCAGTGCAGCACATTGGGCAGCTTGCTGCGCACCGGTCCGGATTTCGGCATCTTCTGCAGGATTTGCCGGATCAGTTTGATGGAGAGGAGGATTTCCTCCCGGCGCAGCGAGGTGCGTTCGTAAACATCGGATGCGGTTCCGGTGATCATATTGAAATCCAGTTGATCGTAAACCAGGTAGGGATTGTTTTTGCGCACATCCAGGGGTACGCCTGCCGCACGGGCGGTGGTTCCGGTGATGCCGAACGGTTCAATCCATTCGACCGGGATTACACCCAATCCTTTAGCACGGGCTTTAAAGACCGCATTGGTGAACATTACTTTCTCTATTTCCGACATCAGTTTTTCTATTTTGGCAAGCACCGTTTCCAGGCGTCCGGCAAATCCCTCCGGCAAATCCTGGCGCACGCCGCCGGGCAGGATATACATATGGTAAACACGGCCGCCGGTCAGTTCCTCAAACAGGTCGAGCAGGAAATCACGATGGGTCACCGCCCATTGACCGATCGGCCCCAGGCCGAATGAGCCGGCCTGACCGCCCAGCCCCATGGTCATGGAGGCAACGCGAATCATTTCCAGAACCAGCGCGCGGATCCATCTGGCCCGTTCCGGGATTTCGATCCCGGCCAGTTCTTCCACGGCGGTGGCAAAAAGATACTCGTTGTAATCCGGTTCCGGCACGCAGATCCGGCACACGATGGGGAAGCACTGAATATAGGAGCGCCGTTCCATCAGTTTTTCAAACCCGCGATGCAGGTAACCCACGTGGGTGCGGCATTCGCGAATGACATCGCCTTCCAGGGTCACTTCCAGCGCCATGTTGCCGGTAACGCCGGGGTGCTGGGGACCGTGCCATATTTTCAAATATTTACCCGATGCCAGGTCCAGCTCAGGTTGCTGGTTCCAGAATGGTGCCCAGGCATGGGTTGGCCGGATAAGATCGACCAGTGTATTGATATTATTCGCCTCGGTTGGCGCGGACACGTTGTTTGATTTCATTTTTTACCTCGGTTTCCGAAGGATAAAGTTTCTCTTCCATTATCGTTTTGGGATCGAATGTCTGACGGCCTTCTCTCGGGAAGAAGGTCTCGTCAGCGTATGCTTTGGTATTGAATTCTTTGCGCATGGGCGGCATATCCTGCCAGCCTTCAAGCAGCATCGGCTCATCAACCCGCGGGCTGCCCGGAAAATCAATCCCGTACATTTCTTTCAATTCCCGCTGGTAGACCTGCGCTGTTGCCCAAAGATGATGAATGCTTTCCATTTTTGGGCTATCACGGTCAATTTCAACCCGTATCGCGATATCGGTATGATTCCGGTAGTTGTGCAGCAGGTAAGTGAGTTGAAATATATCGTTCCCGATGTAATCGACCGCAGAGATCATCACCAGGTGGTGATACCCCTCGGTGTCACGCAGGCAGGTCAGCGCGTCAACCGCCTGGTTTGCTTTCAGTGTGACAAATGCCAGATTTTTACGCTGGATACGGTAATCCAGCACAATGAATTTCGAGTTTATATGTTCGATCAGTCTTTCCATAATTTCCTACCAGTTATAGTCCGGTAAATCCCAGTTTTTTATCACTTTTTTCTGATTGGTTTTGTACCATTCGAATTTTTCGGCATACTGATTGGCGCCCTCGGCCTTGCCGGCCTGGATCAGTTCTTTCAGTTTGGTAAATCCCGCTAACAGCGATTCGGGGCGAGGCATGCATCCGGCCACATACACATCCACCGGGATATAATGATCCAGCCGGTTGATGGTGTTGTAACTGTCGAAATACATACCGCCGTTAATGGTGCAACTGCCCAGCGCCATCACGAACTTGGGATTCTGCATTTGCTCGTAACTGCGGATTATGCGCTTCAGGGTTTTTACCGCTGCATACCCGCTGATGATAAAAACGCTGGACTGCCGCGGCGTGGGGCGGGGGAAGATGCCGAAACGGGACACATCGTAACGGGCGGTGTAGAGGGGCGGCAATTCAATCGATCCGCATCCCGTGCCGAATCCCAATACCCACAACGAATTCGCCTGGGCCCAGTTATAGAACTTCCGCAGCACTTTGGTCGCCGCCGGTGATACCGATTTGGGCAAAGCATCGCAGTAGTAGTCGTCATACTCGGGACCGGGCTGTGCGGGTGTCAGTATTTCATCCAATTCTTTTTCCATAAAATGT
>CAZUZS010000148.1:0-3252 GCA_964624795.1 uncultured Calditrichaceae bacterium | reverse complement strand
TTAAAGCGCGGGAAAACCACCCCGACCACCACACAATACATAAACAGCAGAAACGTTTTTATAACCATTTCCGGTATCGATGTCGCCCCGCCAAAGAACAGGTTCATAAAAAGGATCAGTTTGGCAGATGCGAAAAAGGCGCGGTTGGCCTGCATCATCGCCAGAAAGCTGCTGTGAAACTCGGTCGGCGGGCCGATCGGGATTTCCTGTGGTGCGATATGCAGATCGAAAGGCGAGTGCATCATCATTCCCAGGAATGCCAGCATCCCGGCAACGGTCGCCAGGGGATTGGTAAATACATTCCAGTGCATGATTCCGCCCTGCTGTGCGGCAACAATTTCCGTCACGGACAGGGTATGATGCTGAGCGGCAAGGGCAATAATCGCCAGGGCGAAAGGCACTTCCGATGCGGTGGTCAACGACAGACCGCGCATGACACCCATTGCCGAGAAGGGATGCCCGCTTTCACCGGCACCCAGGGCCATCCCCAGCATACCGAAGAAAATGAAATAAATAATGAGAATGACATCCCCGCTGAAACTGAAATTCTGAAGCCATACCGACCCGAAAACAGCCGGCACAAACAGATAGACGCCGATACCGCCGGCCAGCCGGAAAACCGGCCCCAGGTAGAACATGATGCCGTGTGAAATGGCCGTGCGCATCGAGAGGGTTTTGATGACGTCCACATACGGCTGCCAGAACGGCGGTCCGTAACGGCCGTGCACGCGGGCGACTATTTTTTGTGTAAAGCCCATCAGCAGCATACCGTAATTAAAAATCAGGAACAGCGAAGCCAGGGCATAAGCGATTTTGATCAATATATTTTCCATTAATGCACTCCTACAGAAAACAGGTAGAGAACCAGTCCCAAAAAGAATATGTACATGGCATAGGTTTGAATATTGCCGGTGTAGATCTGTCGCAGCACATCAGCCGAAGTCTGAGTCCATTCGCTCACGCTGGCCCAGAATTGCCTGACCAGGGGGCGTAAGATTGGTGCCATCGCCCGTTCATAAGGTCTGAAAAAGCCATAGGCATAATGGGTGGTCTCCGGCCGCTCCGGCCGCTCGGCTGCAAACACTATATTAAATGGTTTGACTTTCTGCGGCTTTGGACCCACCAGCATAAGGTAGATGACCAGGCCGACAAAAATAACAGCCACAACGATCATGATGATCATCCCGTTCCAGTAGCCCAGTGAACTATACACCGTCGATTGGCTCCAGTGCAGGGTGGCGGGAAATACCGGATCGATCATGGCCGATATAGGCTGCAGAAGCAATTTCGGGAAGATCGAGAATGCCATGATCGCGATAATCAGGATATATTGCGGGATAATGAACCACACCGGCGCTTCTTTCACTTCCCTGTGCTTGGGCTTCGGCATGCCGAGGAAAATCGAGTGAATCAGCCGGTAGCAGTATAAAAAGGCAATGGTGCTGGCAAAAAAGGCCACGCCGGTCTGCAGATACCAGCCCCGCTCGATCAGCGCCTCGTAGAGCAGCCATTTGCCGCCGAATCCCGTCAAAGGCGGCACCCCGGACAACGCGATTATGCCCATCAGCACGCTGATAAAAGACAGCGGCATCTTTTTGATCAGTCCGCCCATTTCATACATGTTGCGGGTGCCGGTACGGTAAATAACGCCTGCCACCGCCAGGAAAAGCAGTCCTTTGAAAAGGAAATGGTTCATGGTGTGCCACAACGCGGCTGCCCAGCCCAGGTGACTCATGGCAGCCAGTCCCAGGACGATATAGCCAACCTGTCCGACGCTGGACCAGGCCAGCATCTTTTTGACATCTTCCTGGAAAACGGCATACAATGTGGCAAAAAATGCGGTCAATACCCCGATCCAGCCCAACACCGCGGTCAGGGGAATCCTGACCAGGAGAGGTGAACCCATTTTTGCCAGCAGGATCAACAAACCGAGGATCCCGGCTTTGGACAGGATGCCGGAAAACATGGGGGTGAAATCATCTTCCGACTCCGCATAGGCGCCCGGTGCCCAGATGTGCAGACCGATGGCAGCCACTTTGACAAGGAAACCCAGGGCGATCAGTGAAAAAACAAAGCCCGCCTGCGACCCGGCCTGTGCCAGAACAGCCAGGCTGAATGAGTGGCCCTGCCCGTATGCCATGGCAAATCCGCCCAGAATCAGGTAAGCCCCGGCCAGCGAAAACAGGATATAATTGAGTGCGGCTTTTTCCGCCCGGCTGCCTCGCAGAATGATCAGGTATGAAGCAAGGGTCATCAATTCCCAGGCCATGAAAAACGCCAGCATATCATTTGCCAGAAGCAGACCTGCCAGCGAACCCAGCATCAGGGTCAGCATGGGATAGAACCCTGCAGAGCGGCCTTTGCGTGCCAGCGTGGCAATGGTCATGACAAATCCGCCGCCCAGGAAGATCAGGCTGAAGTAGGATGCCCAACCTGAAAGTTGTCCCTGCACCTTCCAGCCGTAGACAGCCAGGAAAGCGAGGGTAAGAAATCCCTTTATTTTTGCGGGCAGCCAGTCCAGCGCAAACAGCGCCAGCGCTGCTGCCAGCGGCCAGTAAAAGAGCATCGATACTTCAAGTATCTGCTGCGATGCCGCCCAGCCGCTCAACAGGGTAAACCCGGCAAAAATCCACAGGGCGGATTTTTGGCCTACTGAAGCCGCTTGTCCGGCCGGCACGACGGCTTCGCCCCGTATAGCAAAGCCAAACCAGCGCAGCAGGTAGACCGCTTCCAGCAGGGAGCCGATCAGCAAAAAGGCAATCCATGGAAACATCTGCTTCTGCGCCAGCATCATTACCAGTGACCATTTGCCAAAAAAACCGGCGAATGGCGGAAAGCCGAGCAGGGCGAAGACAAAAAGGCCGAGGAGGAATTGATAGAATGGCTGGTTCCGCAAAACCGACCAGTCATCAATTTTGTCCTTTCGGACAACGCCGGCCAGCCAGTATAGTCCCGCCTTGGCGAAAAAGTGGTTAAAGAACAGGGCGGCAATGATGAATTTAAAGTGGGTGAATTGAGGGTCGAGATAATACCCCAGGCCCAATACCGATAGCAGCAGTCCCATCTGCCCCACGGAAGAGTATCCCAGCATGCGCGTGGTGCGGCGCTGCCGGATGCCCATCCAGTTGGAGGCGACAAAGGTCACCAGACCGGCGGCACCGGCAATCAGATACCAGTGAGTGCCGGCAATGGGGAGCATTTTCGCCAGCGCAAAATAGATCGCGCCTGAGCTGCCGGCAGAGATCAATGCGG
>CAZUZS010000147.1:0-5848 GCA_964624795.1 uncultured Calditrichaceae bacterium | reverse complement strand
CAATGTTGGAAACCCGGGCCCGGAGCCCTGGGAGTCGATTGTCAATGTTGGAAACCCGTGCCCGGAGCGCTGGGAGTGGATTGTCAATGCCGAAAATCCATGCCCGGAGCTCTGGATATCATTTGTCTATCCGGCAACGAAATTGACATGGGAGACAGACTATCAAGTTTTTAAACAGAACTAACACAGGTTTTGCGATCGCCCTCATAAATTGACTTATTTCAATAAGAGAAGCTTTTTGGTTTGGACGATTCCACGTTCTGTTTGCAGCCGGTAAAAATAGACACCGCTTGCCAATCCACCGGCATCCCAATCGTAATTGTAATTTCCGGCAGCCAGTTTTTCCGAAACCAGCGTCGCCACTTCCTCTCCGAGAATATTGTAAATCTTAAGGCTTACAACTCCCGAATAGGGCAGTGCAAACTCAATGGTCGTTTTGGGATTGAAGGGATTGGGATAATTTTGATGCAACCCAAACCCCGGAACTTGTTTCTGATTGAGGTTCCGATGAATACCAACAGCCGAGCTGAATTCATAAATGTCGCGGTGGGTGAGCGGCTTGAATGTTTTGAGAATATAGACATCGCCGGGCAGCGGCGGTGTTGCAGTGGTTGAGCCGCTAAAGCCCACTGCCCAGACAAACTGCGGCTGTCCCTGTGTATCAGACTCAAGTATGTAAATTACATCGGAGCGCGAAATGGTTCTGTTATTATCAGGATCGAAGTAAATAATCTCGGCCCTTCGATTCTCAGTTTCATTTTGCACAGTAAACATCATAGGAATCGCCGGGGCACCAAAAGCAGTGGAGGAAGTATCGACGACGTGATCGAACACTGTGATTTTATAATCGGCAGGGTAGGGAACACCGTGATATGTAATTCCCCCGATATTGATGCTGGGAAGGAAGATAGAAATATCCAGGTTTGAGCTGCCGCTCAGCCACCTGCTGCTGTCCCGGTTCACAATGGGAGGGTCAAAATCTTTTATCAGCAGCCGCAGACCATCGAAAATGGGGCCTTCCGTTAGCCCGTTCAGTTGCGTGGCGTTTTGAATAACCAGCGACCCGGTATTTACATCACGGACATCATAGGTCTTATAGCTGAAGAGTGTATCGTCGAAGGTGATGCGATAGGTGTGGCCGGTAAGCTGTGCCTGATCCGCAACAACTGCTTTTACGATGGCATCGCTGTTTCCCATAACATGCAAGATTAAAGAATCGGGGAGCGGCCAGTGGGGATTAAGCACTTCAAACACACCGGACGTGTCGGCCACTTCAACTGTGCGGTCTGTGCAGCGGAGTCGCACCCGGTAGCGCGGTGAATTTGGATATTCAAGGGTGTTCCATGAATATGTGCTGTCACTTTGAAGATTGATAGCCAGCGCATCCCAATTTGCGCCATTGTCAATGGAATAATCCAGGTCGCAATGCAGTGAATCACCATCCGCATCGGCGGCCTGCCACCGGATTAAACTTGTCCCGCTCAGGTGCTCGCCTCCCCTGGGAAAAAGAAGATTAATTTCGGGCGGGGCATTTCCGGGATTATTTACCGTAAAAGTTCCCGCGGTATGTGCCAAACCATAACTGGTATCGCCGATTGCAGCCACACGCACTACATACCGGGTGCCGTCGGGGGACAGCGTGGTGTCCCATAAATACGTATTCGATCCGCTTTGTCCGCTCCATTCTTCCCACCAGTGATTTCCGCCGTCACGGCTGATAAAAATCCTTATGGTAACCGGTCCCACCGCCGAGCCAAATGACCAGGAAATATTGGTTTGCCCGGATATTTCGTCGCCCGGCAAAGGTGAGAGAATATTCAGGTTTGAATTGAAAATAGTAGTTCCCAGTCGGCTCAACACCCCGAGATGATCCGATGGATAAATATTATTCGCATTGGGCTGGGTCATGACCCTTTCGGAATTGAATATTTCTCCGGATTCACCGTCCTTTAGAAAGATATAGTCAATCCGGGATGTCGGATTATCGGACGGAATAGTGTAGCCGGGCTGGCCGGGATTGGCTTCCGCCCATGTATCGAGGTAGACTGTGCCATTGGAATCGGGGACTGTTAACTGTATTATGGGCGGCCTGTCCGGAGTGGAGTTGAAATCACCGCATAAGATGTTGGCAATCGCGATACTATCGGTCCGGACCGAATCGATATACGCTTTAATCCTTTGCACCTGGGCAATGCGAACCGGTTCCTGTTCGCCATGCGATAGATGGGTATCGAAAAAGTTGACGATGCCGGCAGGGGTAAGCAATCGGCACCAGATTACTTTTCTATTAAAAAGCCCCGGTGGGAGTGATAATTCACCGCTGTTCAGAATAATATGGCGACTCAGAATTGCGATACCTTCATCATATTGATTCCAGGAAAAGTGAGTATAACCGAAAATAAAATCATAAAATATGCCGGTACGGTGATAGAGTGAATCCGCAATGATTTTGGCACGATTGTCAGCGCCAACGCCCGGCGCCGGAGTTTGCACAATTTCCTGAAAGCCTATCATATCCGGCTGGAGTCTCTCCAGCTCGTCCAAAATCATTTTCTGTCTGGTCGGCCAGTCGCTGTCCGGTGCGCCGTAAACATTGAAGCTCAATATTTTTAAAGTATCGTTATTATTCTGAGTATAATTCCGGACTTGACCGGGAGATCCACTGAAAAACAGGAAAACGTATAATAAAATGGTGAATAGTATAGTTTTCATAATTTAGACCTCGATTTTTATTGACATATCAAGATTCAAGACAATTATGGAGTATTATTATTCCCTGTTATTTTAGAAATTCACCCCATTTAATTTTACGGTTATATGAAATAACTCGCATCGCGGCCGGAAGAGACTTTGTCCGTTCGGAAAATCAACATTTAAAATTAGCAATATTCCGAAACAGAAACAATTTTTTTCGACGGAGGGAAGTTGTAAAATATGCGACCTGACAGATTAGGAGAATTAATGTGCTGCCATGGACGGGACGTACCAGAACTTTGGGGAATACCTATGAACCCAGATTTTTGAGAAGGTCCCCTTTAAAAAGGTGTGCATCTCCAATCCGATGCGCCAGATATAAAAAAGGAATGTGATCGCTATGCCGAACTACTGCAGAAGTTTCCCATCGATATGGTGTGCATGGGGATAGGGGCGAACTGACATATGGCATTTAACGATCCCCGGTGGATAGATTCGATGATCCCTTTTTAGTAAAAGTGATGGAACTTGACATTGCTTGCCGCCAATAGCAGGTGTATGGCGGTTACTTTCCCAAGCTTGAAGAAGTCCCCGGACAGGCCATTACCCTCACCGTACCGGCGCTTATGTCCGGCAGACAATTGCAAATCATGGTACCGGGTCCCACCAAGACAAAGGCAGTAGCGGCTGCCCTAAACGGGCCTATCGATACTTACTTCCCGGCATCCATTTTGCGCACCCACCCGAATGCAGTGCTTTTTCTTGATGAGGAGTTGGCAAGAAATTTTATTTCTTAATACCCGTTGTGCTCAGTTATTTCGTACAACGGGTTAGATATTAATAATAATGTATGGTTTACGACATTTGCAAACGATCTCGGCCAAGGGCGTGGTATTTCTGAGTATGATGGCAATACATGGTCATCTCATGATTCATCAAATAGTGGCTTGGTGAGTAATACAATATATCGAATAGACATCGATGATGATAATAACTTATATTTTGCCTGTGGGAATGGGATATGTCTTTTCAATGATAGTGGAATAGTGGGTATTAAGGCAAACGAAGCAAAGGCCATAGGCTACGATCTTCAACAGATTTACCCCGATCTCTTTAACCCGTCAACCACTATCCGCTGTCAGATGCCGGTCCGCGGGAATGTAAAATTGACGATTTATGATGTGTTGTGAAAGGAGGTACGCGAGTTGGTGAATCAAACACAATCGGTTCGGGGCATTCCATTTTTGGAGACGGCAAAAATAATAAGGGGAATCCGGCATTTATTTTTACCGGATTACAATTAGGCAATTCTCCCATATTCGTAAAGCACACTTATTAAAATAAAGGAAATAATTTAATGAAAAAATTAAGGTTTATCTATCCGGCTATTCTGTTTTGTTGGATATTTTCATACTTCACATTTGCTCAAAACTTTTCGCGGCCGGCGGGTATTTATGCGCTAAGCCCCGGCACCAGACAGCCGATGCCCCGTTTAGGTAATATCCGCGACTATTCCTTCGTGGATGGTTATGCCTGGCGGGTCGGCTGGATCGATTTTGAAACGGATTCGGCGGTGTACGATTTTTCCCCCATCGACTCTGCCGTGTCAACTTTACAGGCGCTCAATCAAAAATTGACAATAACTTTGTTTGCAAAGGAAATACCGCCGGACATTTTATACCGGCCTGAAGTTTTAACCTACTATGCCCAGGTATCCTCAAACAGCTCTGATTCAATTCTAACCGCGGTACCATGGGATTCCACTGCCCTGTCACGGTGGGATTCTTTCTGCCGCGCATTGGGGAATCACCGACTTCCGGATGCTGCATTGGGAGGCGATTCGGTAGCACTCCGCGACCATTCAGTTCTGAAACAATTAAATTGCAGCATTGTCGGTTTAGGGGGTATCCGCGATTTAGGCAACCGGTTGGTCAACTCAGCACATTACAATCGTTCATTATTTATCAATGGGAGCCTTCGTTCTATTCAATCGATGCTGGATCAATTCACTGATAAATTTTCTTGTCTTGCCATTTTCGGTATTGTTGATGGGCAGCAGCCCTCCCTGCGGGATGTATTGATCGACTCTTTTCTTACCAGGTTCAATGGAGTTTCTCATCCCCGCCTGGGTTTTTTTCAGGAAAACCTGGCCTGCGCCGGCCCGGGCTATCAAAACAATCCTTTATATCTTCATCAGGATACGACCTTTACTATGTTCCAGATGCTGCAATCATGGAGGAATCCTTTCCGCAATCCTCCGGCAACCGATAGTTGCCGGACCGACACTACCGGTCCCGATGTCGGAATGCTATATGGTTTAAATAATTTCGGCTGCCGGTATTTCGAAATCTATGTTGCCGATCTCGATTGGCCAGGCTACAATGGTATCTTTCAATACTGGCATGATTTTTTAGGCGGGCTTACCAGTGTAGATGCTCCTCTTAGGGATGCGATATTACCTTTATCATTCCATTTGGATCAAAACTACCCGAATCCGTTTAACCCAACCACCAGGATCAAGTTCGGCTTGCCAAAAGCAAGCGATGTGATTGTAGACGTGTATAACATTCTGGGCCAGCGGGTAGCGACGGTGTTCAACGGACGAAAACCTGCCGGTTACCACATCGTGGAATTGGATGCCAGCAGGCTTGCCAGCGGGGTGTATATTTACCGGATGAAGGCTGGTGATTTCAAGGCTGCAAAGAAATTGTTGCTGCTGAAATAAAAGATAGCGATCGGGATACAGGAAAAAGCACCGCAAGAATTGCCGGGTTTTTTGGTTTGCGTTACTATAAGGTGTTGCTCCCCGGGTGCCTTAAGAACACGAACCCATTTAGAAAATATCATCATACTTTTAAGATTCCGATAAACATGAAGCTATGCCCATAACCGGATTGGCAGTCTATGGAGCTCTCTTTTAATTCGGGACAATTTTCGTCCATTTTCTATAAGATTTGGAGAGTTAACCATAAACGGACCAGCACAGAATTACGCGAAATCCAAAAGGCCAAAAGATGGAGCGTGCAAAGAAATTTCATTTGCTAATGAGAAAGGATAGTTGGACAAAAACGGAGCTATCCCGGCACCTGAAAGTAAGCGGGGCGTGGGTGACGAAGGTGTTGAAGCAATATTAGGGAAAGGTAATAAGAATAAT
>CAZUZS010000146.1:2776-5924 GCA_964624795.1 uncultured Calditrichaceae bacterium | reverse complement strand
TATGAATGAGTCGGGGCGAGAGGATTCGAACCTCCGACCTCCTGGTCCCGAACCATAAAATTGCGTTTTTTAGAATCATTGAAATATCTATATATTCTTAATTATCAATTACTTATAAAAAGACACCATGCGACATAAAACGACATAAAAATGCAAAGTGTGTCGTACTGATACCGTACTGGGAATTTTTGAATTTTCATAAAAACGCCTACATTGTGCCTGTTTTCACGTTGTTACCAAATCCCACGATGTTCTTATACCTGTGCAAACTCTCAGGAGACAGCGTTTCATAGATCTGAACCGTCTCATAATCTTCGTGTCCTAAAATTTCCATCAGCCTGGCCAGACTGCCACCATTCATCACATAGTAGGATGCAAAGGTCTTTCTTAAATCATGAAACGTGCCCTTAATTCCAGTTCGCGCACGCATTCTGCGCCACATTGAATCAATCGCACTCATACTGTCTATTTCCCAAAACACGCGTGTGCTCGCGATGTGTCTTGAGCGACTATACATTATCATCATAGCCCGGTCATTCAGAGGAACAACCCGATCCTTATCTCCCTTGCCAGGAAAGACTAACTGCTCATTTGCAAGGTCAACGTATTTCTCCCAATCCAAATTAAACAACTCATGCTTGCGTAAACCCGTATTCATACCCAAAAACGTTATATGCCCCTGCCACCTGGGAAGGTTCGGATTAGCAAAATATTCCTCCATTCTGTCAATCTCATCTTCTTTATAATAATGAGGAACACGCTTCTTGCGTTTTGGCACCTTGCCGGTAAATGGATTCACTCCGATATATCCCCAGTCCACAGCCTTGCTGAACTGCGACCGGAAATCAATCATATAGTGCCGCACACTACCATAGCTATATCCGTCATATAGAAAAGGCAATATCTTCGTTTCAACAACCTTTGCATCTATCCGCTTCAACATAGTATCGCCGAGTATCTGTTTAATCAATTCCGCACTCTGCTCGTAACTCTCGATTGTTTTAACACTGTATCTTTTCCCATTCGCCTTTATGAAAGAGATATACTCCTCAGCCAATTCAAATAAGGATGTTTCCTCGCGGATCTTCGTTTTGAGATACTCCGGGTCCAGCTTTCCGGTCGCGATCTGGTAATCTATGGCAGCCTGCAAATGCTTGGCCTCTCTCAACGCAGAAACCCCCAGCCCTCTGATGTACCGCTTGCCCATATATCGAAATTCGATGGTGTAGAAATCGCCCTTTTTCCTCAGATAACTCATGTTTGTAAACATCTCCCCTATTTTGGCCCTATCTATTAGATAGCCATTCTAAACCACCTTTTCAACTCGACTCAATTTTAGGTTGACATTCGTCACTCTGCCGATGCCAAATTAACCGACAAATCGTTCCCATTTCAACTAAAATCTCTTTTTGCCATTGCCCTTTTCTTCTTTACAAGATCAACTTTATGCGCCTCCATCATAGCATCCAGATCATTTTTATCTATTCGTAAATGTCCACCAGTTGGTCGAGAAATCGGCAGCTTACCAGAACTAATATAACGTTCTATTTGTTTTACACTTACCGAAAGATAATCCGCTGCACGTTCCTTGTTTAGCCATCTTGGCCACACTGCAAGTATTACTTGTTCTCTTTCCTGCGCCATTTCCCTCTCCGCGTGATTCAAACCTTACTAAGGTTCTGTGAAAAATTTTCAATCATTTTATCGCAACCCTTTATCTGCCGCTCAAGCTTGACAATTCTCTCATACAATTTTGAATCAATATCGTATAAGACCCTGGGTGCACGATTCTTTGCCTTCGCCACTTCCGCTTCCTTGACAAGAAGTTCGTCCCGTTGCAGGATCAGCGGATCCAGTTGTTCCTGATACTCATTTACATACTCTCGAAGCCGTTCCACCCGAACCCGGTTCGTAATCAGAAAAGCCGCTCTCCTGCCGGCCCGGGCAACGATTGGCACCGGATTACTGAAATCCGGAGTATCACTCTGAATCTCCTCTACCTCAGAAACATCATTCAGAGTACCACTGTGGTACTCCTTCTCTGTTTCTGCCAGCACTTCCGGTTCATCTTTAACTGGCGGCACCTCAACTTCAACCTCAGCCACCGATACCTCCGGCGTTGGCTGGGGAACAGTTTGGACCTCGGAATTTCCTTTCTGAATGCGCTCAATTTCGAGTTTGATTCGTTGAAATTCCTCTGGTGTATTGGATTTAAGCAACTGGCGCTTCAAAGTCATTATCGCTGTATTCATTCAGTTTTCCTTTTTTTCTCTTTCTGATTTTCGGTTTTGGCTGATTCACGGCTTTCATCAGTTTATCGATATCCACGGAAGCCAGAGCAATCATAAGCGGGTGGTTGCTTTTCGACAAAAAAATGCAGTCACGTCTGCCGCCATATTTCCGATCAATTTCATAAATCTTCTCGCAGAATAGCTCTTTAAGCTGGCGACCATAAAGGACCTTGATCTTTTGTCCGAAGCGATAGGCGAAAACGATTTTATACTCCCAATGAATAAACAAAAACGTATCTCCTATATCTCCACCCATCGATTCAACCAAAAAATTCACATCCGTCAAATATTCAAATCCGTGCCTGGAAACAAATGCTTCAACCTCCCGTTTCGCCTTCTGATATGGAAGATCCGTCAGCAACATTAGATCAAACTTCCCTGCTTTCCATTCTGAACCGCAACCTGTTCCTGTTCAAACTCCAGGCGTGCCAAAGCAGTCTTGAGCCCAATCCGATCCAGTGACCAGTAGTCTATTGTGCCTAAGAGCTTATGCCCAACTTCGATTTTATCCAACTTGGGCAATCCAGCAAGAAAAAATTCATCCGGAAACTGAACCAAACAGCCTTCCTTTAACAGCTCAAGAATAGAGGGATTCTTAAACTCCGAAATAAACGAGCCATTGTCATGGCCTTTCTGTAAATCTGTCATTACATTATTCATTCCTGCCCTACCCCTTTCTGTTCGATAACGAACCCGTAAATTTTATCGAAATCAGCCACATAGTCCGGTTCCATCAAAGCATCATTCTCCGGAAACGATTCGTGCCCCTCATGAATATTGTCCCAATCAACAATCATAATTCGCAGGCTGGGATCTGTGGCATGTATCATTTGGACCATGCCACCACGCACTTCGAT
>CAZUZS010000146.1:0-2676 GCA_964624795.1 uncultured Calditrichaceae bacterium | reverse complement strand
TCAATCACCCGGCCCAAATCATTTTTGTGACGCTTTCCAAAATAACCATTCCGCATGTTACCCTTTACCCGATAGCCAGCCTCTCGCAACTGTCCCGCCAACTCTTTTGCTGCCTCATAGGCTTCCTGCTTGGTGTCACATTCAATCGGATCACCTTCCGGCAGATAACCGGGCGTATTCTCAACCACACTCCATTTTGCCATATCACTTGCCCCTTTCTCGATTTAATTCAAACGGCTCAGGATCACTCAAGGCGATTTGCTGTAATTCCGGAAGTAGGTTGCACAAATTTTTGACCTTCTTGCCCATTCCCGTTTCTTTCAGATAAATCGCCAGCTCCAAACCCGTTTCAAAAGTTTGGTCAGCAAAATCGCCCCCAGGCAAAACGATTACCCAACATTTCCCTGCGTACATGATCTGAATATCGTCCCGGCCAATTGCATCATTGATCTCTTGAACGGCTTGCCTTCCCCACCGAATACAATGGTTCAGGGAATGACCTTCATTGTGCAATTGAAGCAATTCGTGGCTCAGCACAGCGGATATTTTGCTAAAGGCATCTTCGATCTCATTGAACTTGTGTTCAATACGATTCAGGACAGCCCTCTCCTCATCTGTTACCTGCAATTTCCCATTCACCACATCTCCTCCTTTCACAGTTAATTCAATGACCAAACACCACGCTCCACCCTTACAAATTCAGTGTGTTGTTGTAATACCTGACGAACTTTGGCCTTCCAGTGAACATTTGAAGCCTTTTTTTGACTGTCTTGAATATGAGAATAGATGGTAGCTAATTCAGCCTCACCGCCTATTTCCTGCAGGGTCCGGCGAACCAAATTACGCCAAGTCACTTCAATTCTTTTTTGCAGTGCCTTCTCCATGGCAATCGAATAATCCACCACCGACATTACTTTATCTTTTTGGAATATCAACAACGTTTCATGGGCTATCGGAACAAAATTTCGGGCATTCGAATAGGATTTAAACGAACTTTTGGCATTATGCTGTGTCTTTATAATTATCTCACGCAACTTTCCGATTCCAAGAAACTGAACCGCCGCACCCATATCATAATACCTGCCGTCCTTCCGCATCGAACCAATCAGAACCGCATAATGACCCTTTGCTTTCACCGCATCATAGATGTTCAGCAAGGCCAAATGCAGCATTTCCTTAAACTCAGCATAGGTTTTACAGTGTGATAGGTCATTTGATGCGATTTCCTTTCCCCATACCGAACCAGAATACCTGACCATATTCCAGTATGGTGGATGAAAAAAGATCAAATCGGCTAATTCGTTCTCCATAGCTAACAGGTTATCAGCCAGATTATCGCTCAACAGATCGAAGCCATTCTTCAAATCCAGACCGATATAACGAACGCCAACTTCCTGAGCGACATCACCCGAAGTCCCGGAACCTTCTGCAGGATCACAAAACAATCCGGGACGCAAAAAACTCAGCAGATCCCTTATCAAATATCCGGAGCAATTTCCTCGATACTTCTGGCTCCCGTATGGTCCACGCTCCGGGTAAGATAAAATACTACTCTCAAACATCCGGATAACGCTCCTGATCCACACCGGGATCTTCAATGATTGCGACCAATTCACCCACATACTCGTCCTTGTTCAATCTTTTCCTGGCCATCGGCTCTACATCAGTCCGATTGGTCGTTCTTACACCAAACATTGTGATCTCGTCTCCAAGTGCAAACACCGCTGTAAACTGTTTAGTTATCATTTATATTATCCTAATATGTTTAGTATACTAAACCTTGAGGGCAAAAAATATCACTATTCAACCTTGAGCGGTTGTGCAAAAAAGGGCCTTTTGTTCTACTTTCCTGGGGTCAATCACTTTGATACCGTGTTTTTCTGCCAGTGTATGCAGTAATTTCAGTTCATCCTGTAAGACCTTATCCTGAAACTCCTGCCGAATATTATCAATGTGCATGACAACCAATAACTTTATTGCCTTATTCACATCACTGTATTCACCATAATAGATGTGATTTCCACGCATGAAATGATCGCAAAAGTCCAAGAATCCATGGCTGGAATAAACTCTTTTGAATCCGTCCATATCATAGTGGGCAATAAAACCGCAACGCAGATTTAGGTGCTGGTATAGATTTCGATCCATCAGGCTAATATCGCGCTTCTCAATAACAGATTTAAATTTTCGGTAGGTTTTCAGCTTCTGGACAGCGGTCATAAATTCGCTATCCCGAAAATCATCTATTGTATTTTCTTTATTAACTGCACCGAAATCAACTTTTCCCACAACCCGGATATTCATAATGGTCAACCGTAGCCAGCGCAGCACATTCAGATCTTCTTTGATCAGAATATTACGGTGTTCAGTCTTAGGATTGATCGGCCGGTGTGCAGCATCAATGGTTGCAAACGATTCAAACTCAACCACATCACCCACTACCAATTTCTCGAGTTTTTTCCCGTTCTCAGTAACAATTTGATGAATATCTTTCATTAGCATCTCCCTTTATTTATCATACTTCAGCAAACACTCTAAAGAATTGACATTTAACCCGCATCACATCTCATTAATTCAGTGCGACAGCTTTTTGCACTTCCGGATGATAAAACATGAAAATCTCGAAATTCATCCAGGTAAATACGCGCAGTCCCTTCCAACTCATATTGTATAGCC
>CAZUZS010000145.1:0-5928 GCA_964624795.1 uncultured Calditrichaceae bacterium | reverse complement strand
GTCGTTCACCGGCCGCGGCTCTTGTCGGATAACGGGTCGAGCTACGTCTCGGTTGCCCGTGCGCCCGTAAGAGGAGTTGAAAGACATGGGTACGTTCTGGAAATTGGTAGGATTGGCGCTGACCGGCGTTCTCTGCCTTTCGATTGCGGTTGTGGCCAGCGATTCCGGGCCCTGGTATTTTGCCTGGATGCTCGGCACCATGATGATCATTCTGATCGCAGTGGCTGGCGGGGTTTTGTTCGAGACCCAGTTCGCCGAAAAGGAAATGGCGGGTTCGTCGAAAGGTGGCCGGAAATGAATCTCGTTCACATCATTTTTATCCTGCCGCTGGTCTATCTGACGTTCTATTTGATCGCCTGGCTCTATGCCCGGCGGCACTTCCCCAACGGAAAATAGGACGTATACCGTCTTGGGGCGCTCTGCCTTGCGGTTGATGCGGCAGAGCGCTCTGCATCTGTGATGCTGCGGTGCTTTTGCCAGAAGTGGGAACATTACGTTCCCGGTGCAAAGGCACGGCAAGGTGGAACGTAAAGCGGACTGTCCGGCTGGATTGCGACACGATCTGCTGTGGCGTTTATGTTTGACAAAAAAAGCGCACGGCTCCGGTAAGGGGACGTGCGCTTTCGGTTTTTGCATGCGGTGATGACAGGCCGGCGCCCGTCGCGCGACAGGTGTGTGAGACAAACAGTCTCTTGGAATCGACTGGAGCGCTGCGGTCAGGGCAAGTCGGGTGCATGATGCTGTTCAAGCGTGCGGTCGTGACCATCGACGCGAAACAGCAAGGTGAAGGCCAGCCCCAAAAGGCTGACGACTGCCATCAAAGCCAGAACCGTTGAAACACCGAAACTGGACTTGATCAGGGGCAAAAGAAACACGCCCGCCGTGGCTCCGATCTTGGCCGATGCTGCGGCAAAGCCGGCGCCGGTGGCGCGCAATTCGGTGGGAAACAGTTCCGTGGGCAGAATGTAGGTGGTGCTATTCGGCCCCATATTCATGGCGAGGTTGAACAGGGCGAAACCGACAAAGACCAGAAAAATGTGCTGGGCCGCGCCACCCGGAAGCAGCGTGCTTGCTGCTAAAACCGCCATTCCCCCAGCCATGCCGATAAAACCGACAAGCTGCATTTGAATCCGGCCAAATCGGGCGACGGCCCAGAAACCGAGGATAAAGCCGACCAGTAAAAAGACATCGATCGCGCCGCTGCCGGCGGCCAAAGCTTCCGCTTGGGCGGTTGGCGTGCCGCCGGCCGCACCGAAATGCAATGCGGCCAGCAGAACGGCGGTGAACAGGCCAATGCCATAGGTAGCGATATCCATAAGCAGCCAGGGCAGGGTGCTGAGCAGGGTCCGGCGGCGATAGGCGCGATCAAAAAGCTGGGCAAAGCCAGGCCGATGCGGCTGCCGGGGCAGGCGCGATACATGGTGAACCTCATCGCCGAGGCGGGTGGCCAGGGCTTCGAGCTGCTGCCGGTCCTCTGGAATGATGCGCTCGAGTGCATGTACGGCTTCGCGATTGCGTCCCTGTCCCATCAGCCAGCGCGGACTTTCGGGCAGTTGCAAACGCATGGCGATGAAGACGATGGCGAGGATCGCCTCGGTGCTGAAAAACAGGCGCCAGGCATCCGGTGCGATGTTGAGATGCAGTAACCCGAGCGCGATTGCGGCGGCGAGAAGCATGCCGGCGGACTGGCTGGCGATGGTGGCAACCATCATCCGGGACCGCCAGCGATGCGGCATACATTCGGCGACGTAGGAACTGCCGACCGGAAAATCCATGCCGATCCCCGTACCAACCAGAAACTGGGTGACGATAAGCATCCAGGCATCCCAGCTCAGGGCACTGAGCAAAGACGCCAAGGCCAAAAGGGCCATGTCGAGTAAAAAGACGCCCTTGCGTCCAATGCGGTCGGCAAGGCGTCCGCCCAAAGAGGCGCCGAGCGCCGCCCCGGCAACCAATGCCGCACCGAGCAGGCCGGTTTGCAGGGCGTCAAGTGCGATATCCCGGACCAGCAGCGGAATGGCTATTCCGAGCATGAATACCGACAATCCGTCGAGCAAGGTTCCGCCCGAGGACAGGGTCCAGGCAAGCATGTGTGGCAGCCGCAGCGGCGCCTCGTCGAGCATGCGGATCAATGCGGCGTGATCTGGATGGACCGTGACAGATCCGTTTCCGTCAGTTTTCATGAATGCGCCCGCTGCCATATGGACACCTGATTTTCGGGCCTTTCGGCAGCGCCGGAAGGCCCGTTCCGTCTCGCCGCGTCAGCCGACACGCTGCCGGCGTCTACATCACGTTTCGTCGGCGTGGCTCCACTGCCAGTCGCGGACCTCCGGCATGTCGATGCCGTATTTGTGGATGTATTGCTCGTGCTCGATCAGCTTGTCGCGCAAAGCCTGCTTGAGATAAGCGGCACGCGGACCGAGTTTCGGCACGCGGTCGATGACGTCGCCGGCGAGATGATAGCGGTCGAGTTCGTTGCGCACCACCATGTCGAAAGGCGTCGTCGTCGTGCCCTCTTCCTTATAGCCGCGCACATGCATGTTGTCGTGATTGGTCCGACGGTAGGTCAGTCGGTGAATGAGCCAAGGGTAACCATGATAGGCGAAGATGACCGGCTTGTCGGTGGTGAACATGGTGTCGAAATCACGATGTGACAAACCGTGCGGATGCTCATGCGGGTCCTCGAGCGTCATCAGGTCGACGACATTGATCACCCGGATCTTGAGATCGGGGACCTCGGTTCTCAGGATATCGACGGCTGCCAGCATTTCGAGGGTCGGCACGTCACCTGCCGCAGCCATCACTACATCCGGATCGCCGCCCCTGTCATTGCTCGCCCATTCCCAGATGCCGATGCCGGCGGTGCAGTGCTTGACCGCTTGGTCCATGTCCAGCCATTGCAGTTCCGGCTGTTTGCCGGCGACGATGACGTTCACGTAATCGCGCGAGCGCAGGCAGTGGTCGGCGACCGACAAGAGCGTGTTGGCGTCCGGTGGCAGATAGACCCGGATGATGTCGGCCTTCTTGTTGACCACATGGTCGATAAAGCCCGGGTCCTGGTGCGAGAACCCGTTATGATCCTGGCGCCAGACATGCGACGTCAAAAGATAGTTGAGCGAGGCGATGGGGCGGCGCCAGGGAATTTCGTTTTTGGTGACCTTCAACCATTTGGCGTGCTGGTTGAACATCGAATCGACGATGTGGATGAACGCCTCGTAGCAGGAAAAGAAGCCGTGCCGCCCGGTCAGCAGATAGCCTTCGAGCCAGCCCTGCAGGGTGTGTTCGGACAAAATTTCCATGACCCGGCCATCGGGGGCGAGGTGATCGTCTTCGGGCAGCGTTTCGCCCATCCAGGCCCGGTTCGTCACTTCGAACAGGGCGTTGAGACGGTTTGAATTGGTTTCGTCCGGTCCCATGACGCGGAAATTGTGCCGTGCCTCGTTCGAGTGCATGACGTCGCGCAGGAAGCGGCCGAGCACCCGGGTGGCTTCGCCGCGGACCTCGCCGGGCTTGGGCACGCTAACCGCATAGTTGCGGAAATCGGGCATTTCGAGATCCTTGAGCAACAACCCGCCATTGGCGTGTGGATTGGCGCCCATGCGGCGGGTGCCGGTGGGCGCGAGCGCGGCCAGTTCCGGTTTCAGCGCGCCGGTTTCCTCGAACAGCTCCTCGGGGTGATAGCCCTTCATCCAGTCTTCGAGCTGTTTCACATGCTCCGGAGTTTCCGCCGAAACCGGGATCGGGACCTGATGGGCACGCCAATAGCCCTCGACCTTTTGTCCATCGACTTCCTTGGGGCCGGTCCAGCCCTTGGGGGTTCTCAAAACGATCATCGGCCAGTGTGGCCGTTCGGTGGACTGGCCGCTGCGGGCCGCTTTCTGGATGTCCGCGATTTCGCTGAAGACGGTGTCGAAGGTGGCGGCCATTTGCTGGTGCATGACGGCCGGATCGTCGCCCTCGACAAAATAGGGCTTGTAGCCATAGCCGATCATCAGGCTTTTCAGTTCCTCGTCGCCAATACGGGCCAGCACGGTCGGATTGGCGATCTTGTAGCCATTGAGGTGCAGGATCGGCAAAACCGCACCGTCGCGGGCCGGGTTGAGGAATTTGTTGGAATGCCAGGCCGTGGCGAGTGGCCCGGTTTCGGCTTCGCCGTCCCCAACGATGCAGGCGGCGATAAGGTCCGGATTGTCGAACACGGCACCATAGGCATGGGAGATCGAATAACCCAGTTCGCCGCCCTCATTGATCGAGCCGGGGGTCTCCGGAGCGACGTGGCTCGGAATGCCGCCGGGGAAGGAAAACTGCTTGAACAGGCGCTGCATACCCACCTCGTCCTGCGACACGTGCGGGTAAAGCTCCGAATAGGTGCCTTCGAGCCAGGTGTTGGCGACAAGGCCGGGGCCGCCATGCCCCGGACCGGCAATATAGATGAGGTTGAGATCGCGCTCCCTGATGATCCGGTTCAAATGGGCATAAATAAAGTTGAGACCGGGCGTTGTGCCCCAATGGCCGAGCAGACGTTGCTTGATGTGCTTGAGTTCGAGCGGCTGTTTGAGCAGCGGATTGTCGAGAAGATAGATCTGTCCGACCGACAGATAGTTGGCAGCCCGCCAATAGGCATCGATCTTTTCAAGGGCTTCTGGAGAAAGAGGGGTGGTCGTCATGGCATGATCTCCTTGGACAGGCTCCAGTCGTTTTGTGGATTTGCCGCTGGAGCCGGCGGCGACGCGTGGCGCTATCCGCTCAGCCCGACGGGCGCGCGGGATTGAAATTGCTCGTCAGGCCGAAATTGGCCAGGTGGGCGCGGGTGGAATTGTGATCCGTGTGCAGGATTCCGCGGATGCCGAGACCGGCGGCAACCTGCACGAACATCGGGGTGTTTTCGATGTAGAGCACTTCATTCGGCGTTACCTGCGCGATGTCGAGGGCAAGCCGGAAGATTTCGGTGTCGGGTTTGCGCAGATGCACGAAGGATGAGGAGATGAACGCGTCTATGAAGGTGTTCAACCCGAAACGGCTGATCCGATGGTCGTTCAGTTCGCGCCCTTCATTGGAAACGACGATGAGTTGCAGGTGGTGTTCGGCCTTGAGGGTTTTGATCATCTCGATCATCGTCGGATAGGGCTGGGAAAGTGCAAACATCTGGCGCCGGAAGTCTTCGCGCGTGAATGGCCGCTCTTCGTAGAAAACAACCCTGTCCAGATAGGAATCGAGGCTGAGCTTGCCCTGTTCGTAGGTATCGAACGTCAAATGGTGGCGGTGCTCCATCTCCTCGAGATCGAGACCAAAATGTTTTGCCACCTGCTGGCGACCGATATGGTCCCAGCCATTGGTCAGAAGTACGCCGCCGATGTCGAGAAATGGGCAGGTGATTTTGGTGTGATTGATCATCGATTTGCTCCTGTCGTTCGTTCCCTCCTGTCATTTTCCTCCGCATAGATGGTTCGAACCGAAGCCGAACGGGGTCCCCGTCCATCGCGATCGCATCGTTTTTTGTGCGAAACATCTACGGTCTTGAACAGGTCGCTCCCGGTTTTGTCCGCGTTGCCGGATTCCGGGTTGCGTCGCTCTTGCGCAAATGAATGGCATCATGAAGGCCCTCGATCGGGTTTTTCCGATTTTGCCGCCGGACGCACTGCCGATGCATCTGCAGTGAGAACGCCACGTCGTCCTTGCCTGCAATTGTTTCACTTCTGATCCGGCTGGTCGTTTTCGGGGGTGGCGCATTGCCATGTTTGCCTTTCGACGTGGTCCGGACACCCGGGCTGACATCCTTTCACCCTGTCGATAGGCCCGACCCGTGCTCGGGTGCAGTTAAGTGGGTGACAGCCGGCGGTTGCAGCCCGGCCTAAAAGGCGGTGTGTGCTGGAGCCGGTCCACGGTTCGTCCTTGTGTAGGATGAACCCGGTTCCGAGGAACGGAGAA
>CAZUZS010000144.1:0-5934 GCA_964624795.1 uncultured Calditrichaceae bacterium | reverse complement strand
CTACGGGGTATGGTCGATCCAGTGCCCGAATTCCTTTTGCGTTCAGGCATTCCGGTATAATTTCTATCTCTGTTTTAATACTTATAATTTCTCTTATGCATTGGTCATTGGTCATCGGTCAGTGATAATTGTTTCCGGTCTCCGTGTTCTGGCCACCCACTCCATGCCTTTTATGTCCTTATTTCCCAAAAAGGCAATCAGCCAATGACTAATGACTATTGACCAATGACCATTTGCAAGCGGAATTACAGGCAAAGCCTATCCATTTACTTCCCTGTACCATTGGTAGAACTCCTCCAGGCCATCCTTTATATCGGTATGCGGATGATAATCCAGCAGGCGGGCTGCTTTGGAAATATCGGCGTTGGTTCGTAGCACATCGCCGGGCTGCATCTCCATTTTTTTCTGTTTGGCCTTCTTCCCGGTCACATTTTCGATAAGCGAAATCAGCTCTGCCAGTTTAACCGTCCGGGATTCCCCCAGGTTAATTACCTGGTAACCCTTCACACGCTCGATACTTTTCAGGATACCGTCCAGGATATCATCAATATAAGTATAGTCGCGGCTGGTGCTGCCGTCTCCATAAACCGGGATCGTTTCTCCTTCATCGATGAGGCGGACAAATTTGTGAATAGCAAGATCGGGCCGCTGGCGCGGGCCGTAAACGGTAAAGAAGCGGAGCATAAAAATGTCCATTCCATAGAGATGATGGTAGTTATGGCACAAAAGCTCGCCCGCTTTCTTGGTGGCGGCATACGGCGAGATGGGAAAATCCACATTATCGTCCTCGCTGAAGGGGACTTTCCTGTTGTTGCCGTAAACCGAGGAAGAGGAGGCAAATATGAATTTCCGCACATTGTGCCTGCGGCACTGCTCCAGCAGGTTGAGTGTCCCCTCCACATTGCACTTATAATATCCCACCGGATCTTCAATGGAAGGGCGCACACCGGCCTTTGCCGCCAGGTGGATCACCATGTCGAAATTGTTCCCGGCAAAGATTTGTGCCAGCGCATCGTTATTCAGTATATCCTGCCGGTAAAGATGGAAGCCGGCGTGTTTCTTCACTTCCGCCAGGTTTCTTTCCTTTACCTGCGGATCGTAGAACGGATCGAAATTATCGATTACCGCCACTTCGTGCTGCAAATTGAGCAGCCGCCCGGTAAGATGCGATCCGATAAAGCCGGCACCGCCGGTGACAAGGAATTTCATAGGCAAATCCTCTCGGACTTTCCGTCCCGTTTGGTTGTCAAATTATTCTGTTGTGCCAGGAAATAGAACAGATGGGTACGCGTAAACCGCTGAAGCGGTTAAGTATAAATTACTTGCGTCGTATCCACCCTGCTGAAGCAGGGTGTTAATAACAAATTTTAATTCAATTGTTATGCTAATTACCACTAATGTCCGGTTAAGATTAATTGATTGTAAGATATTCATAATTTTGAGTTTGTTAGCCCAGGCATTTATGCCTGGGATCCCTAAATTATTCTCCTGACATAGGCCATTTATGGCCTTCAGGTTACGGAAAGCCCTGAAGGGCTTGTTATTTTATAGGTGTTTTTTATCCCCCGGCGTAAGCCACTGGCATTGCCGCCGCAATGCGGCACTCACCCGGCACTCTGCAAAAGCGGGGTTCGGAATGACAGATATTCGGTCAATCATACCTGCAACCCGTTTCTTGCCTCAAAACTTAGTTCGCACAGCGGATCAGGTTTTAATAAGATGGTTTTTGTGGAAACTTATTCTTAATCACCTTATCTGGCAAGCTGACGAAGCAGGGGGTGCGCTGTTTCTTCTATTATCCCGGTGGGATTGGAATTACGTATGTCATACGCCAGGTTGATCGACGCCCGTGCATCTTCGATCCCGAAACCGCGGCCATCCAGGATATTGCGATAAACTACCGTATGCAGATCGGTAAAACCGCCGGAGAATTCCACCTCCTCCCTATCCACGCGGATGGACCGGTAGGTGGTTTTGCCCTCCGCCACGGTATCCTGCGGCAGATCTTTTTTATCGAGGGAGAGAAACCAGCGGACATCCGCCTTCTCCAGCTCCAGAAATCCGCCGGTTTTCTCGAAATCGGCATAATACACCTCGGAACGTTTTACAGGTCCGAATATCCAGATAAGCATGTCAAAGAAATGGATGCCGATGTTGGTTGCCACCCCGCCGGACTTCTTGCGGTCCCCTTTCCAGGAATAAAAATACCATTTGCCGCGGGAAGTGATATAGGTAAGATCGATCTTGTGTCTTTTCCCCGCCGGTTCCCGCGCGACATTTTCCTTCAGCGCCTTTATGGAGGGGTGAACCCGCAGTTGCAGAATATTGTAGACACGCTTGCCGGATTCTTTTTCCAGCTCGACCAGCGCATCCACATTCCAGGGATTCAACACCAGCGGTTTCTCGCAGATGGCGTCTGCCCCAACGCGAAGCGCAAAACGAATATGGGCATCATGCAGGTAGTTGGGCGAACAGATGCTGACATAATGGATATGATTTTCGGCATCCAGCCGCCGCAATTTTTCGGCGTGACGGTCGAACCGCTCGAACTCGGTGAAGAAATCCACGTCATAAAAATAGCGGTCCATCACGCCCACCGAATCGAACGGATCCACTGCGGCAATCAAACGGTTGCCGGTATCTTTAATCGCCTGCATGTGACGCGGCGCGATATATCCTGCAGCGCCAATAAGCGCAAAGTTATTGATCATGTTTTTCATTAATCAGTTCCTGTATGGTTTTGGTTGGTGATGGGGTATAAGTGGGATGGAAAGGGTAAGGAGCATAGGGGACATAAAGGGGAAAGGGGCATAGGGTTTTAGGAATATGAACATAAGGGACATAGGGGGCATAAAGGCAGCAGCTATTTATTTAGAAGTCCTTTTTTGTAACGGATATATCCGTTTAGTGCTATTTTAGCATCTTCGATGAGAGATAGTCCCTTTTCGTATTTCTTATTATTGATATACCCATAGTCTTTGCATGTAATTAAATGGTCTTTCAATTCGTAGATGGAGCCTCTTGAAATTCTGTAAAACTGGATTCCCTCCCGGTGATGAAAACGTCCATATCCCTCTGCTATATTTGCGGTGCCGCTTACAATGGCCTTCCTTATTTGAATATCTAGATTGAATTTTTCGGAGGATGGTATGAGGGGCAATATTTCCTGAAAAAAGAAAAGCTTCAATGCTCTTGCCTTTTGCCAACACGCAAGGCTTGTAAAGTCCTTGGAAGCATTATACCCTTCGCCCGGCTCATCGACCTGGTCTGCAGTCGTATTTAATTCCTTAATTTCTTCCGAATTTACCATTATGCCCGATGTTGGTTTATATCCCTGCCATATCCCACATAAGTCCACTACGCCCCTTATGCCCCCTATTTGCCATTTTGCCCTTTATACCCCCTATGCCCTTTTATACCCCGGAATCATTAAAAATAAAACATCCAGATCAATGCCACGGCAATGATGCCGACCAGCACCTGCAGCGGGACACCTATTTTCAGGTAATCCGCAAATTTATACCCGCCGGGACTGTAAACCATCAGGTTGGTCTGGTAACTGATGGGGGTGGCAAAGCTGGCAGCGGCGGCGATTGTCACGATTAACGCAAAAGGCCGCACATCAAGGTTCATGCTTAATGCAGTTGAAAGCGCCACCGGGAAGAAAAATGCGGCAGCCGCATTGCTGGTCATTATGCTGGTATAAAGGCTGGTCAGCAGATAAAGGCCGGCAAGGATACCCAGGATACCCAGCGGCTGTGCCAGGAGTATGGTTTCGTGCGAGAGGAAACCGGCTAATCCCGAATTCTCGATGGCGGATGCTATACCAAGTGAAGAGGCAATGAGCAGCAGCACCCGCAGGTCGACCATTTTCTTTGCCTCGACCGGTGAAATGCTGCGTGTGAGAATGAGAAGGACTGCAGCAAGACCGGCGGACATTACCAGCGGGAGAATATTTAATGCCGTCACCAGCACCATAGCGCCGAAAATAAATAAAGCGAGAAACCCCTGCCAGCGCGGCTTGGATGGCACTGCTGCTATATTGGAGACCAGGTAAAAATCGTTGGAATGATACCATTTCTTCATAAAATCTTTTTCCGCAAGCAGCAGCAAGGTATCTCCGGGATGAATTACGATGTCCCCGATTTTTTTCCGGATTCGCGCGCCGTTGCGATGAATGGCAATGATCACCGCCCCGTATTTACCGCGGAAATTGCTCTCCCGCACGTTTTTCCCGATGAGCGGTGAGCTGGGCGAGATCACCGCCTCGTAGGTTTTGATCTTTTCCGAGTCGTAGTGCTTCAGATCGAAGGTAGAATCCTTGATCAACTGCATACCGGGCGTCTTCTGCAACTCCACTATTGTCATGGGCAGACCGGTGAAAAACAGCCGGTCCCCTACTTCGATTTTCTCGTCCGGTTCAGCCGGCGCAATGGTTTCCCCGTTCCTCTCGATCTGGAAAAGGAACAATCCTTTCAGATGGCGAAGCCCGGCCTCCTCGATGGTTCGGCCGGCATTTTGATATTCAGCGGTAATCTTCAGCTCGATGACAAATTCCCGCGTATTTTCTCCCAATTCCACCATCGGCTCCTTGCGGTCGGGGAGCAGGCGATGCCCGATAAAGCTGATAAACAGCAGTCCAACTATGGCGGCCGGCACGCCAATCTTCGAGATTTCAAAAAAAGTGAAACCGGGCTGGCCGTATTCAATCAACAGACCGTGGACAATCAGTACAGTGCTGGTACCAATCAGCGTGCACATCCCCCCCAGGATTGCGGCATACGAGATCGGGATAAAAAATTTGGAGGGAGCAAAATTATTTTTCTCCGTCCAGGAACGGATGGTTGGAATAAAAAGCGCCACAATGGGCGTGTTATTCAGAAATGCCGAAAAAAGGGAGATCGGGAACAGGATTCGCAGGAGTTTCCCGGTGAGTGTGGCATTCCGGTTTCCCAGAATAAATCCGCTGATGTAGTTTAATGCTCCGGATGCCTGTAACGCCCCGGCGATTACGAAAAGCATGCCAATGGAAATGACACCGACGTTTGAAAAACCGGCGAAAGCCTCCTGCACGGTAATCACCTTCCCCAGCAGCAGGAATACCAGCGTCCCGAATACGGTAATCTCCGGCTCAAGCCATTCCCGGATAAGGGCGATTGACATGAGAACCAGAAGCGCGATTGTATAATAGAATTGGTACATTTTAGAAGTTGGAAGTCGGAAGTAAGAAGTTAGAAGTTGAGGGGGGAAAAAGACATGGTTTTCAGGATGGAGAAGCGCACATCATCATACATATTCCCTCCATATTTCTTATTTTCTAACCTCTGTTTC
The DNA here is from genome assembly GCA_964624795.1 of uncultured Calditrichaceae bacterium. Taxonomy (GTDB): domain Bacteria; phylum Calditrichota; class Calditrichia; order RBG-13-44-9; family RBG-13-44-9; genus CAZUZS01. The sequence goes on along the minus strand of CAZUZS010000144.1, from coordinate 603 downwards.
CTTATTTCTACTTATTATTTCTTCGTTTTACCTTGCCAGCGATGGAGCCCAAAATGTTTCTCAATTCTGCAGACTCTCGCATCAGGCCATCTAATTCTGACGATTCATCCATGCTACTGGCATGAATTACCCTGAGCCAATAGTTTGATTCTTTTGCTTCGCGGTGAGAGATCCCCACCTTGTAGGCAAATTCATCGCGGCTCGAGGCGCCCTGCGCTTCTTCGTAATTAGCCCCAATCGATGTTGCAGATTTCGTTAATTGGGAAATGACAATGTAATTCACTGCAGATCTTTCAAAACTCTTAACATATTTAACGACCCTGACAACAAATCTAAAGATCCTTTCCGATAGATCAATCTCATATTCGCCGGATTTATCCCGAACAATAAATGTTCCGTCCTTATCACTAATAAAATAATCCACAAGCTAATCTCATCCAATTTCTTCCCTTAAAATCCCAAATTCGAGACGGTGTCACGGATTGCATCACGGAATTTAGGTGCTATTTATCTGCAATCAGCTACCAGCGGGCAGATCATCAATATTTTTGCACCACCGTACGCCTCACAATTTTCCCCTTTCCACTTCTTACTTCCTACTTC
>CAZUZS010000143.1:1753-5960 GCA_964624795.1 uncultured Calditrichaceae bacterium | reverse complement strand
GACAGCAAAGCGAAGAGCAAGGTGATCATCCTCCTGACCGACGGACGGAATAACGCCGGGGAGATCGACCCGGTAACGGCGGCGCAAATCGCCCAGACATACAATATCCGGGTTTACACCATCGGTGCCGGCACCAGGGGTTCGGCGCTTTACCCGGTGGACGATCCCATATTTGGTCGCCGCTACGTCTCCATGCCGGTGGAGATCGATGAAGATCTGCTGAATCGCATAGCGGCACAAACCGGAGGCAAATATTTCCGGGCCACCGATTCCGAAAAACTGCGTCAGATTTACGGCCAGATCAACGAAATGGAAAAGACAAAAATTCAGATCAAAGAGTTCACCAAATACCGCGAGCTTTTTGTAAATTATGCCGGCGCCGGATTGTTTCTGCTGCTGGTGGAAATCCTGTTAGCCAATACCTGGCTGCGCAAGCTGCCGTAATGAATTCAAGTTGGAGGTTTTTGTAGTTGCTGAGATTTGCTTATCCACATTTTTTCCAGCTTTACTGGCTGCTGCCGGTGATTATCCTGTTTTTCATCTGGAGTTTCCGGAAGAAGCGCAAACTGCTGAAGAAGATCGGCGATGAGGAGCTGGTGGGGCATCTCACCCGTTCGGTGAGCCGCAAAAAGCAGGTCTGGAAAACGGTGATCATTACTGCGGTGTTTGTCATGCTGGTTTTTTCGTTAGCCGATCCGCAAATTGGCACCCATTTGGAGCAGGTGAAACGGAAGGGTGTGGATATATTCATTGCGCTGGATGTCTCGAAAAGTATGTTGGCGGAAGATGTGGCGCCCAATCGCCTGGACAAAGCCAAACATGAAATTTCCACTTTCATCGACCGGCTGCAGGGAGATCGGGTGGGCCTGATCTGCTTCTCCGGCATTTCCTTTGTGCAGTGCCCGCTCACGCTGGATTACAGCGCGGCCAAGCTGTTCCTCGACGACATCGACACCGACCTGATTCCCCAGCCGGGAACGGCGGTGGGCAGCGCCATAAAAATGGCCAAAGAGTCCTTCGTGACCAAAGAGTTCAAGCATAAAGTGCTGATTCTGATTACTGATGGCGAAGACCACGAAGGTGATCCGCTGGAGGCGGCGAAGGAAGCCAATAAAGAGGGCGTGGTCATCTACACAATCGGGATCGGTTCGCCACAGGGAGCACCAATTCCGGAATACGATTCCTACGGCAACCGTACCGGCTACAAAAAAGACCGGGATGGCAATATTATCACAACCAAGCTGGATGTGCTTTCGCTGGAGAAAATTGCGTTTGAAACCGGCGGAAAATATTACATTTCCAGTACCGGCGAGTCGGAGCTGAGCAAAATTTACGACGATATTTCCAAGATGGAACAGAAGGAGCTTTCCGCCCGGCAGTTCACCCAGTTCGAAGACCGCTTTCAGATTTTCCTGCTGTTTGTGCTGATTTTGCTGGTGATTGAAACTTTGTTGGGAGAAAGGCGAAAAATTAAACAACTGAAAGCAGAGGTAGTCGCTTATGAGCAGCCCTAAGACTTTGATTCTCATCTCCTTCTTTATTCTGATGGGCGCGGCTTCACATGTGGCCTTTGCCGACATCAGCCGATCCAAAGTGAAAAAAGGGATCGAGGCTTACGACAAGTCCAAATATGACGAAGCGCTGCAGCATTTCCAGGATGCACTGCTGGATGATCCCGAAAATGCAACCGGCCACTACAATGTGGGAGAAGCGCTTTACAAAAATAAAAAGTATGAAGAAGCAATCAAATCTTATGAAAAAGCGCTGGGAACCAAAGATGTTCCTCTCCGTGAACAGGCATATTACAATCTTGGAAATACCCATTACCAGATGAATAAATACCAGGAGGCGATCCAGAGCTATATCAAAGCGCTGGAACTGGATCCCAATGATGCGGATGCCAAACACAACCTGGAGCTGGTTCGCGCCAAGCTGAAAGAGATGGCCAAGAAACAGCCCCAGCAGAACCAACAGCAACAACAGCAGCAGCAAAGCCAATCGCAGAATCAGCAGGGGCAGCAAAACCAGGATCAGCAGCAACAACAGAATCAGCAACAGCAGAACCAGGATCAACGAAACCAAGATCAGCAGAAGCAGCAAGAAGAACAGCAGCAGATGGCGCAGCAACAAAAAGATCAACAGCAAAGCCCCGAGGAAAAGAAAGAGCAGGAGCAGAAAGCACAGGCGATGAAGAAGAAAGAGCTGTCCAAAGAAGAAGCCGATCGCATCCTGCAAGCGTTAAAAAGCAAAGAGAAGGATAACCAGAAATTTCGGCGCGCGAAGCAGCCGGCAGGGAAAGTACGGGTAGAAAAAGATTGGTAAAAATGAACGTTTGGCGCACCCTTATTTCAATTATATTGCTTGCAGTTGTCAGCGTTAGCGCGCGGGCGCAGGATGTCAGCATCACTGCCAGTGTCGATCATAATCCGGTCGGGCTGAATGACCAATTCACCTACCAGGTGGAAGTGTCCGGTTCGGCGCAAAACCTTCCGGATGTGCAGTTGCCGGATTTTGGCAGTTTTGCGGTGCTGGGCGGCCCCAGCGTATCATCTTCCTTTCAGATTGTTAATTTCAACATGTCTGCCAGCAAGACTTACACTATGACGCTTATGCCCAGAAATGTTGGGACCTTCAAAATCGGTGCGGCAAGCGCAAGCTTCAAAGGCAAGGATTTCAAATCGAATTCGGTGGATGTGACGGTTGTGAAGCAGTCGGCGCAAAACCAGCCGATTCCGCAAAACAGGCCCGGCAGCAGGGGCAGGCAAAGCGGAGAAACCGACCAGGATCTGTCGAAAATCCTGTTCCTGAAGGCCATTCCTTCCAAAAGATCGCCTTATGTGAATGAAGAGGTGACGCTGAGTTACAAGATATATTTCCGGGCAAATATTACCAACAACGAAGTGTCCAAACTTCCCGAGGCGGTGGGGTGCTGGGTGGAGGATTATCCCATCCCGCAGCGGCCCAAAATTTACACAGAAACCTTGAACGGCGTACAATACAACGTAGCGGAGATCAGGAAGGTGGCGCTCTTTCCTTCCCGCGCCGGCAAAATTACCGTTTCTCCCATGGAGCTGATTGTGGAAACCGTGATCCGGCAAAGGTCGAGAAATTCCCGTGACCTTTTCGACAGCTTTTTTAACGACCCGTTCGGGCAAGTTGTGAAAAAACGCTTGAGCTCCGGGCCGGTGGTGCTCAATGTGAAGCCGGTGCCGGAAGCCGGAAAGCCTGCCGATTATTCCGGGCTGGTGGGGGATTTCAAAATTCACTCCTCGCTGGACAAAAATGCGGTTCAGGCCAACGAGGCGGTCTCCTATAAGGTCAAGATTTCCGGATCCGGTCTGCTGAAATTTCTGAACAAATTACCGGTGGAATTCTCGCCCGACTTTGAGGTTTACGATCCCAAGGTCAATGAAAATATGAACAAAAGCGGCGCCCGGATGAGCGCCAACAAAGAGTTCGAATATGTTGTTATACCGCGTTTGGCAGGGCAGCATCGCATCAAGGCATTCAGTTTGAGCTACTTCAATCCGGCGGACAGGCGCTATCATGAAATGCGGGTGCCGGAGTATTCGATAGATGTTTCCAAAGGAAAAGATCTTGCGTTGGGTTCGGGCAGCGGCGCCGGGCTTTCCAAAGAGGAAGTACGCCTGTTGGGCAGCGACATTCATTTTATAAAAGAAGAAGCGGGCGATTTTAAGCCAATCGGCCGTCTTCCATACATGAACTGGTGGTTCTATCTCTCGCTGATTCTACCGGTCGGGGTATTGGGCATGGCCTGGATTTACCGCAATCACCTGGAGAAAATGTCCACCAACGTGGAATATGCCCGCAGCCGTAAGGCGCATAAGCAGGCGCAGATGCAGTTGCGCGAGGCGAAAACTTTGTGGAAGCAGGGGAAGGGTGCGGAGTTTTATGGTGCCGTTTCCCGGGGGCTTACCGGTTACGTGGCCGACAAAACCAACCAATCGGCGGCCGGTCTGGTGCGGGATGACGTGTTGCAGATTCTTGGGAAATCAAGGGTTGAGGACGATCTCCGAAACCAATTTTTAACCTGTTTGGACGAAGCAGATTTCCGGCGTTTTGCACCCGGCAATGTGCAGGATGGCGATATGAAACAGTTCTACGACCGGGCAGAAAATATCCTGGTGAAGCTGGAAAAATATTTTTGATTATTAGCTGCTTCTTTGACAGGATGAACAGGATTAAC
>CAZUZS010000143.1:0-1653 GCA_964624795.1 uncultured Calditrichaceae bacterium | reverse complement strand
TTTTCGGTTTATGCCCAGGGCAGCCTGAATACCGCATTTCAGAAGGCGAACCAGGCGTACCAGGCCGACCAGTACCAGAAGGCACTCGAACTTTACCGGCAGATTCTATCCAATGGGTATGAAAATGCCGAGCTTTATTATAATATGGGCAATTGCTACTACCGAATGAACCGGGTAGGGGAGGCGGTTTTATATTTCGAAAAGGCGTTCAAATTAAATCCGCATGATCTGGACATCCGGCACAACCTGGATCTGGTGAATCTGAAAGTGGTTGACCGGGTGGATATGCCTCCCCGTTTTTTCCTGTTTGAATGGTGGGACAGCATTAAGATTTACTATTCTATAGACCAGCTAAGTTACTTGTTTGTCGGCCTGTTCATGCTCAGCATTTTGCTGTTCATCGCCTGGCTGTTCGCAAAACGAGACCGGCTGCGCAGGCTGGCGCTTTCCCTGACCATCGTGCTGGGCGTACTTGCCATTTTCTGGGGATACATATTTTACCTGCGCGCGCAGGAATACAAGCATTTTCGCGAAGCAGTGATTTTAACGCCAGCAGTAACCGTGCAAAGCGCACCGGATACGGGCAGCACCGAAGTGTTTATTTTGCATGAAGGCGCCAAGGTGTCGCTGGACGAGCAGCGGGAAGCATGGGTGAAGATCAGCCTGCCGGATGGCAAAAGCGGCTGGATCAGGAGCCAGGCACTGGGCGTGATTTAGCATTGACATAGAACACGGACAGCACAGATTTAACGGATTTTCACGAGCTATACCTCTACTCACATTCGAGATTCATATTTATTAATGATCGATTAAGGCAAATATCGGTAGTCACTTTTAAAGTTTAAATTCTATCGTAATATTTAGCCCATTGATCCCTGCCCAACATCTTTCCCGGAAAATTCAAGTAATTCTTGTTTAATTCGCGAAAATCTGTGTTTTCCGTGCCGTCTGTGTTCTATCGCTCCACATTCCATTTGTGAAATTCCATCAAAAACCTTAAATTATTTCAACAAATAAAGCGAAGGAAAAACCAATCATGGAAGTCAGCGCCATTCGTTTAGTGAATATTGGAAAAATCCGGGCCATTGTCGATATACGCACCTCGGAGGGATTTACAATCAAAGGATTTAAGGTGGTGGAAGGCGACAACGGCTTTTTTGTGGGAATGCCGTCCGAACGCACCAAAGCCGGGAAATATGTCGATATGGTTCGTGTGGATGAGCCGGAGCTCAAGGAGATGCTGGAAGCCGTTGCGCTGGAAGCATATGAGAAAAAGGCGAAGTGATTTTTGCTTTTTTCGAAATGTTAAGGTAAGGCTGGAAGGCAAAGGCTGAGGCTTAGGCTTAGGCTCAGGATTCACGGTGAAACTATCTGCAAAAATGATCATTCACCGGTGAGACCGGTATTCAATATTTCTTCCCGGATTTGAAAAGCTCGTGTTGAGAGTCTGCAAAACCAAAGAGGAGTTGCGTTTATGAAAGCAATTTCAATTCTGCGGATTGCACTATGGATTTTAGCGCTTTCCATCCATCCGGTATTCAGCCAAAATGTAAATGACCCCGATCCCAACCGGTTCAAACAGGAAATCGATCAATTCGTCAATTGGGATCAGAAGAACAGTTTTCCCTCCGATGCGGTGCTGTTTGTGGGCAG
>CAZUZS010000142.1:0-6435 GCA_964624795.1 uncultured Calditrichaceae bacterium | reverse complement strand
TTTTCACATTGCTTTCTTCGATGCTGTAAACATCCCGGCTGCCGACCGCAATCCCCACCGGCAAACCGATAATACCGCCGCCGGCACCAAGTATAATTCCGCCCAGAAGTGCTTTGTCCTGCGCGGTGTACCTGATGATGCCCTCGGTATCGTCACCGCTGCTGTAGCCAATTGCCGCCCCGGTAAAGCCGCCAATCAGTAACCCGATTCCAATTCCTTCCAGCGCTCCCCTGCCCCGATCTACAAAACGCACTGTCGAGACATCTCTGGACGGCACCGATTTGGCGTCACCCGTGCGAGCATCTATCCATGTTATTGAATACGGATTGCCGTGGATTTTCCCTGCCGCAAACATCCTTCCGTTTGCCAGGGTGACCATTGCATTTTGCCTGCTGCCCTGCTCGTTGAGGGATTCAAATTCGCCTTCTGCCGGGCGCAGAAGGTGGCTGTGGCTGCAGTCCGTCACGATAAACACCTGTATAATAAGAAACAGCATAAATTTCTTCATTTATTTTCCCCTTTTTAAGTGGAATAACAAATCAGCATCAATGCTGCTACGCGGGATTCTTTCTGATCACATTTGAATATAAGGGCATGACCTGCAATAATCAAGAAAAATAATGCCCCATCCATATCGGGGTATAGCACGTGAAGGAGACCGCATCGCATTGTCCGGCTGGTTTCATTTTGTCTTCCCAACGGTAGGAGGCGAATCCCTTCGCCGACAACCTGCCCGATGCCCCACGCGGACGCTGAGTAGCTTCAGGGATGAAGCATATCGAAGCGCCGCCCCCGAACACCGTAGGTGTTCAATTATTATAGAAAAATGAAATTCCAATATTCCCCCATCCTCGTAGAGGATGCACAAATCTCCAACGGTCGCTCATAACAGCACCATACGGAACCGGAAAACCGGATCGTGGTAAAATTGCCGTTGCACCAGAAAAAAGGGTGATGGAGTTCACCCGCGACCGCCGGAAGGCTGATGACTCCTGTCCGTTTGATAAAGAAGGATATTTCCATGTTCAAAATCCTGTTAATCGGCCTGGGTGGTTTTCTGGGTGCTGTTCTCAGGCATTACGCCGCCGGCTTGGCACACAAGATCAGCATGATTTCATCGTTTCCGGTAGGCACCCTTACCGTGAATGTCTTAGGCTGCCTGCTTATCGGCATTTTTGCCGGCCTCACCGAGTCCCGGCAGCTTTTTTCCGCCGAAATCAGGTTGTTTATTTTTATAGGTTTTCTGGGCAGCTTTACAACATTTTCTACCTTTGGCTTTGAAACCCTTAACTTTTTGCGGGACGGCCAGGTAGCCTCTGCACTTCTCAATGTTTCATTACAGTTATTATTGGGACTCAGTGCGGTCTGGTTCGGGATGGTCATTTCCCGCTTTATTTAAGGAGAATAAATATGGTACTGCCGGAAGAAGGACACCTGCTGCGTATTTTTATCGGGGAGAGTGACAAATGTGAGGGCATCCCGCTCTATGAATGGATAGTTCGCAAAGCGCGGGAAAACGGTCTTGCCGGATCTACCGTATTGCGCGGCCTGGAAGGGTTTGGCGCCCACAGCCGAATTCATACCGCCAAAATCCTGCGCCTGTCGGAGGACCTGCCCATAATCATCGAAATTGTGGACACCAGGGAAAAAATCGAGGCATTCCTGCCAATCATCGATGATGCGATTCCCGAAGGGCTGGCGACAATAGAAAAGGTGCAGATCAGGTTTTATCGCAGCGGTCGGTAAATCAGGTATTTCCCTCTCACCTTTTCAAATTCCCCGCTCTGCGATTTCATTTTTTCCGCAATTTCATCCGGGGGTGCCAATTCTTCGATCATTGTTCTCAGCCAATTATTCCCGGCTAAAATATCAAACGGAAGCTTCTTGTATTCATATTCATACGGCGGGTTTTTCCACGTGAAATTGCCGGGCGCCTGCCTGGTTATCTCCTGCAATATGGCAATCGCGCTCAAAACAGGCTGGAAGCTATCCGGATCGGTCACATGAATAAAGGCGCCTTCGCACACTTCATTTTGAAATTTCTGGAATGTCGGCTGGAACTGCACCGGGCGGAAATAAACACCCGGAAGTCCCAATTCATTCAACTTTTTGCCCAGTTGCCGCCTATTTAACCAGGGCGCTCCGAATATCTCGAATGGCCGGGTAGTCCCCCGCCCTTCCGAAAGATTGGTGCCCTCTAACAGGCACATGCCCGGGTAAACCAGCGCCGTCTCCCACAACGGCATGTTAGGGGATGGCAATGTCCACGCCAGTCCGGTTTCCGAAAATTGCATCTCCCTTTTCCAGCCTTCCATCCTGCAAATTTCCAATTCAAGCTTGTTGAAGTAACTGTTTTGGAGATAAAGCGCGATCTCCCCAATCGTCATGCCGTGCCGCTGCGGCAGCGGATACAGCCCCACAAAGCTGTCAAAGCCCGGTTCCTGAACCGTCCCTTCTACCCTCCTCCCCGTTATGGGATTGGGGCGATCTGTCACCATCACCTTAATTCCCTGCTCGGTACATGCTTCCATGCACAGCGCCATTGTCCAGGTAAAAGTGTAGTAGCGGGCCCCCACATCCTGCAGATCGATGAGAAACAGATCGATATCTTCCAGCATTTCGGGCCGCGGTTTGCGGATCTCGCCATAAAGCGAATAAATCTTCAGCCCGGTTTCCCGGTCGGTGTAGCCTTCCCATTCTATCATATTGTCCTGGGTGTGCCCCCATAATCCATGCTGCGGTCCGAAAACGGCCTTTATCTCCAGCTTGCCGGCGCGGTGCAGCGGCAGCAACAATTCGATGATGTGCCGTAGTTCTCGGTTAACAGAGGCCTGGTGGCACAAAAGACCAATTCTTTTTCCATACAGCGCCTTAAAACCGTCTCTCTGCAAAACATCCAATCCGGTGCTAACCGCCATTCTTATATTCTCCGTTAATGAAACCACTGCAACAGTTTTTCCCATAACTCATCTTCAGTATGGAATACCTGCGACTTTGCCGGCAGCGATTGCAGGAAAATTCGCCCATACATTTTCTTTACCACCCGGTTGTCCAGGATAATTACCGCGCCGTAATCGGATCTGGAGCGGATCAACCGCCCGAAACCCTGCCGCAGCTTAATCACCGCCTCCGGAATCGAATATTCCATAAATGGGTTTCCACCCTGTTTCTGGATCAGCTCTGCCTTAGCCTGGATCACCGGCTCCGATGGCACATCGAACGGCAGTTTTGTAATGAGCAGAATTTCAAGCGATTTTCCCGGCACATCGATGCCCTCCCAGAAACTGTCGGTGCCAAACAGCATGGAGTGCGGAATTGCCTTAAATTGATTAATGATGCTGTGCCGGCTCCCGTTAATCCCCTGCGCCAGCAGCGGCACCTTCTCTGACTCCAACGTCAGGCGAAGCGCTTCGTACATGCCGTTCAGCATGGAATACGATGTAAACAGCACCAGGCTGCCGCGCCGCTGCTCCCGAACGAGCCCCTCCAGGAAATGTTTTATTGCGTTATTAAATTCTGCCGAACGCGGGTCCGGGATGTAGACCGGAACTGCCAGCAGTACCTGCTCTTCATAATTGAACGGCGAATCCAGCAGCAGGGTTTGCAGCCTCTCCCGCTCCACCAGGTTTAACCCGATCCGGCTTACCAGGTATTCGAAGCTTCTGCCGACAGTTAGCGTCGCCGATGTAAAAATGGCGGTCCGAAGATTCTTGTATAATTTCTCATGCAGGATATCTGAAATATTCAGTGGAGCGCCATAGAGGCGCCCGTAATCTGCCTTTTCCCGTGAAGGAAGCTCGAACCAGTACACCCAGTTGTCCCACTCTGCCGCGATCAGGTAAGACAGGTTGTTGGATAATCCGTCCACTTGCGTAAATTGCGCCTGCAATTCCTGGAAAACCTGTTTCTTGTAGCGGAAAGAGTCATCCGGCAGCTCCCGTAATAACTCCAGCAAATCGTTCAGGGCGCTCAACAGCTTTCGCAGGTATCCACTCAATTCATCCGTAAACGGCCCCATCTTGTCTGCAAGGCCATCCTCCTTGCGGTAGCGGAAGCGGGAAGCGTAGCTGCTCTCTCTTTCTCCCGGCAGCAAAGCGCGGAGTTGATGTGTCAGCTCTTTGAAGAAACCCTGTGTGGCGTTCCAGCAGGCTTGCACCAGGGAGATAAGAGAATCGAGATGCGTCATCAAAAGGTCTTTTTTGGCCGATTCCATGTCGCTCAATTGCACCCGTTTCCGCATCTGCACCAGGATGCCGGTTTCGATGCGTTCTTTCTGAAAGAGCTTTTGGAACGAATCCCGGAAATTCCATAACGAGATTTCAATCCCCAGGTAATCGGTGGCAATTTTCTCGATGTTATGTGCCTCATCAAAAATAACATTTGAATATTCTGACAGTACCGCCTGCTCTGCCGCCAAATCCGAAAACAACAATGAATGATTTACAAGGACCAGGTGAGCATCGCGTGCATTGTTCCTGGCGCGCCATAGAAAACACTGGCTGTAATACTTACAACTCTTTCCGGGACAATAATTGTTTTCGGCAATAAATTTCGACCAAAGCCCCATGTTGCGTTCGACGGAAAATCCGGTATTCTCCGATATGTCACCTGTTTCGGTATTCTTTACCCATAAATATAGCGGCAGTATTTTGCTTCGTTCGTAGGTACTCAGCCGGTATTTCATATCGCTAAGCACGGTGAACCACTTGTCAAGGCACAGGTAATTTGATTTTCCCTTGAGCAAAACTGCTTTAAATTTTTCTTTCAAAATGCTGTGAAGGATAGGAATGTCTTTAAAAAACAACTGCTCTTGCAGATTCTTGGTATTGGTGCTGATTACCACGCGTCCGAACGGTCCGTAATTATTGATGCTCCATTTGATGGCAGGAAACAGGTAAGCCAAGGACTTTCCGGTCCCGGTTCCTGCTTCTGCAACCAGGAACTCCTGCTGGTTGAACGCCCGGGCAACTGCCTGGGCCATGGTCACCTGTTCATTGCGAAGCTCGAATCCGCCAAATGTATTCTGCAAAGTACCGTCCTGGCCAAAGAAAGCGCCTGTCTCGCTTTCATCAATATCTTGCACCTCCAGCGTACCGCTCTCCGGGGTATCTTCTTCTCCGATAATATTATAATAATTTGCCGAATATGTAAAGGTCTCGCGGTCCAGTTTTGATTCGAAATGATATTTCCCGGTAGCCAACAGGCTCTGCAGATGGAGTAGAAATGTTTTGATCGACTCATCGGTTGGTTCCAGGATTTCCAGCAGGCGACGGACATCCCGCATGTCAGTTTTCACGGCGATATCAACGAGATTCAAAAAGAGCTGCCCGGCCGTCGCTGCGTCGGGTAAAGCCCGGTGCGCGCCTTCCTGCTCAATGTGGAAATATTCAGCCAGTCTTCCAAGAGAGTAACCGGGAAGAAACGGCAAAAACGTCCTGGCAAATAGCAGCGTATCATGCTTGTCGTTGGGCAGAAACAGGTAATCGCGAATTTTCTCTTCCCCGGCCCCGGTACTCTTGACTTTTCGGAAATTATACTCAAGGAACGGCAGGTCGAATGATATGTTATGGGCAATAATCGGATGATCACCAATAAATTGCAGGACTTCATCGGCTATTTCGGCCATCGTTGGACTCTTCTCCACATCCTTATCCTGCAGTCCTGTGATACGGGTAATATGCCGCGGTATCGGGATCTGGGGATTGATCAACATGCTGAAAGTTTTTTCAGGTCCGCCGTCGGTGTACTGCACTGCGCCGAATTCTATAATCCGGTCTTTTTGGTATTCCAGGCCGGTGGTTTCAATATCGACCGCCACAAATTGGGAAAGTCGCAACTCCTTTAATATTTCTGCCGGGATAATCATGTGAACAAATCTTTCGCTTCCCTTTCAATGGAAAGGAAGTTACTAAAAATTATCAGGTGCCGCTATGGAAAAGCAACTCCAATCCGGCAGAAAATTATGTTTAAGATAACCTGAGTTCGAGGTAAGCGCTCTTCTAATTTAATTGTCATTCCGGCAGAGCCTGCCCCACACTTGTTGCGGGGAATTGCCGGAATCCAGAGGCCCAGGGAAGAACAAATTGCGTACTGTTGCAGCAGATTACCGCCGGACACATGCCCCGTAGGGGTAAACTGGGAATGACATTGGGAAATAGGTTCAAATATGATTTAACCCGTTGTGCTTATTAATCTTTTACTTAAAGAGACTATTCGTTTTGCATTATTTGCTAGATAATTGTCATTCCGAATCCTGCTTTAGCAGGGTGAGGAATCTTTTACAGATTTCTCGCTAATGCTCGAAACGACAGAACTAATCCGTCACCCCCTTGTAAAAATCAAGTTTTTCATTAGCACAATGGGTGATTTATTAGATACCTTTGTTATGCTGAACTCTCGTTAAAATAATTACGATTAAACTTTAAAATGGTAGGA
>CAZUZS010000141.1:0-6452 GCA_964624795.1 uncultured Calditrichaceae bacterium | reverse complement strand
AGGCAAGAAGGTTCCGGCAGAGGTTCTGGCAGATTATCCGGAGCTCAAGAATTGGGGGATATATGATTTCATTGATCCGGCTTCTAAGTATTTGACATTGACAGAAAGAAAGGCCAATAATGAGACTGTTTTGAGAATGATCAATGAAGGCGCATTGAATCCGGCTGGTCCGGAGTGGGAGGAAAATCGGAAAAAGGCAATGCAGTATTTCACCGGGATTGGCGGAATCGTCAAAGCTACTCAAGACCAGATTCAGGAATTGGGTTACACTGCATCGAATATACTGGCTGGTGGTCAATACCTGACTCCGCAATGGGTTGCGGAAATGATTGCAGAAATGCTGCCACCGGAAGTTTTTAAGAATAAGATTCGGGTGTTCGATCCCACATGCGGTTCGGGAACGCTGTTATATCCGTTTCCCCGGGATAAGGTGAATCGCTATGGAATTGAGCTTGAAGATTCGGCTTTTCAGGTTGCCAGCGCCGTGTTCCCGGACGACACCATTATTCAGGATGACGTGCTTTTCCATGTGGAAGATGTTGAGGAACAGATGGATTTGGTGGTCACTAACCCGCCGTATGGGCTGCACTGGCAGGCAGAGGATGATACGATTCTTGAACGATCCGGATATGATGGCCGGGTTCTCAGTCACCTGGCCACCATGGAGATTGCCGTTCGTTCATTGAACCGGGGCGGTGTGCTCTTTGCCGTATTGCCCCAGGGTGCACTGGAGAATGAAGAATTGCGTGGTTTCCGGCGATGGGTAAGGAATAACTGCCTGGAAGCGGCTGTTATTGATTTGCCAAAATGGACTTTCAAACCGCAGGGCACCGAAGCTAAGACCATCCTCTGGATTCTGGTGAAAGATTATGACTATTATCAGAATAAGAATGGGATGTTTGAATTTGTAATTAAGGAACCGGGGGATGAGGAAAAGTGTATTGAGGCGTTCAGGTCCTCAAGCTGGTGGGAGTGGATTCAGAAAATTCATGAAGAAAGAAATATATCTCACCCATCTAAAGTAGCATTAAAGAAATTCAATCCGAATCCTGAGTTAAAAACGACTGTTTTTAAAAATACTCTACCTGACACAGCCATAGACTTGGTGGAATTGCATCTTGGCAAGTATGATGTGATTGTTAAGCCGAATGGCCTGATTGCCGCTTTGAAGGTGGAGGAATTGAAAAATGTCATATTAGGGGAAAAGTGGGATTATCAAACGCAGGATTATGATCGTGGGTGGGATCGAATTACGAATTTGCAGCAATTTTATGTCGAAAAAGTTGAGCTGGAAAATTCAAGGCTGATTTGGAATCTGAAAGCAATGGGATTGCGGGTGAATATCAGTGATCAGGTCCGGAACTGGATTAAGAAGAAACGCAAATGGTATGAGCGGATGCAGACTCCCTATGAAATTTTTGCTGATGATCCCTATGGTCACCTTGATGAAAATGATCTTTTTTCAACAGCAGAGGAGGGAGACCATGTTCAGGCTATGTTCACTGTTCATTTGGATCGTTGGTATAGGGATGTTTATAAAGATGGCAACTATTATAAGATTGTGAAGATCCGGGATGATGAGATGCATGGACGGATTGTAACCGTATCATCCGAAAGGGAAGAAACAACCTTTGATTTCATCGCCCATGAGAGGACCGAATTTCGGTGGATGCAAGGAAACGAGGAACAGATCCAGCATTTCGAGTTCAACACCCTGTTCGGTAAGGTGGACATGGGATTCTGTGCTGATCAGGATGGTGTTATGACCCGTTACCGAAGTGAATTCCGGAAATGGCTGAATAAGTTGGAAACCGAACATCCCGAATTTAACTACCTGTTCCCTTACCAAAAGCAGGATGTGGCCCGTCTGGCCCTGAAACCGTTCAACTATCTCGGATATCTGCAAGGATTGGGAAAGACCGATACCACCTATGCACTGGCAACTGTAATGGGGATGAAAAAGGTTCTCATTGTCTGTCTGTCGAGCCTTATCGACACCTGGGTTGAAATTGCGGAAAGAATCGGTTTGAAATACCGGGTGATAACCGATCCGGATCATGTAAAAGGAATCAAGGCTACCGATGAGACTGTTTTTTATATTGTCAGCTATGAGAAGCTGACGAGTTATACTACTCGCTATGAACCGATGAAATGTGGACGATGCGGGACGAAGTTTCAGAAAACAATCTGTCCGCATTGTGGGTGGAAACCAACAAAGAATTTCTTAAAAGAACATTCCGTAAAGAGCAAGCAGTTATACAAATACATGAAGCGCATCACGTGGTCCATGATCGCAGTGGATGAAAGCCAGTCCATTAAGGCTAAGAATTCATTGAGAGCGCGGGCCGTGAGGTCGCTTAAAGCTCGACGGAAATTGTTGGTGACCGGAACTATCATGAAGGGATGGGTAACGGACGCCGCATTTCAAGTAATGTGGTGCTTTGGTGGTGGTACGCCGCTTTTTCCCTACAATCTATATAAGGGAGGTACTTCGGTCTATCTGCATGATTATGCCACCTATGAATATGTATCGAACCAATGGTCAGACACACTCACTTCCGGTCGGAAAAAGATGGTGCCGGAAGTAAAGAATGTGGAAAAGTTCTGGTCGATGATGCAGCCCAAAATGATCAGGAGATTGGCTGAACACCCGGATGTGGCTGAGCATATCAACTTGCCGGATGTCAATCATTACAAGGTTTGGGTAGATATGGATGAACCACAGCAGGAGTTTTACACCTGGTGGTTAGAGCATTTTTCGGAATGGTTCAATAGCCGGCTGGAAGAAGAAGAAAGAAGCAGTGACAACAGGTTAACCGGCGCGGAGATCCTCAGCCAGTTATGGAAGTTGCGATTTGCCGCAACGATTCCTACTTCTGGCAAGGTGAATAATGAAATGATCTCTTTTCAGGGGAACGGCACCGCTAAAGAAAAACAGGTGATCGATATTGTAAAGGATTGCCTGGGGCGAGGTGAAAAAGTGATTGTATTTACCGGGCTGAATGATATGGCCGGCAGGTTGGAAGAAGCGCTGGAAGGGTTCGGTGTGGCAAAGGTGGTGGGTTCAGTTTCAATTAAGAAGCGGAACAAGATCAGGCGGCAGTTTTCCAGGTCGAAAGAATTGAAAATCATAATTGCCGGTATCATGGCCATGGGCAAAGGTGTTACCCTAACCGCTGCTAATAATGTAGTATTCACCGATTTGGATTGGACACCGGACAGCATCGAGCAGGCTTGGAAACGTGCCCACAGGTTGAGCCAGACCAGGAATGTGAATGTGTATTACGTGTTGAGTAAAGAGACGATTGATGAGGATATCGATCAGCTTATATATAATAAGCAGTCTGCGATAGCTAAAGCGATTGACCGGGCGGATTTCGAGGAAAGGGCGGAGTCTTTCTCGCCGCGTGATTTTGCTATGAAAATGCTTGAAAGGAAAGGGATGCTAGAATATACCTAACTATCAAATATTCGATTTGACAAAGGAAAATCATAGATGCAAATTATTATATAATAACACCTTACAATGTGGAGCCAAGGATGAAAATGAAGATCAAGCTCAAGATGAAAAAGTATCCGAATCGGGATGTTTCGTCACCTGTCAAAGGTGGGGCTATGTTACTGGATGAGGGATTGAACAAGATCAATGAGTTCCCGGAAGTTGCGCGGAAACCCATCTCTGCTATTGAGGATGACCACGGAAAGATCGCGTATGAATTGCCGGAATTTATATTAGTAGCCGAGAACGAGCCATATGGTCGTATCGTAAGTATCGCTGGAAATTTAATTCGGTATGCCTCTAAATCGAATAAGAATTTCATCATGTATTTAAAAAAGTCTGGCAAATTTTATGTTATTCCCCTCAGGACGATCCCTGACAAGTTGATTAATCACCGGGGGAAGGTTGAAATGTGGAATTTTGAAATTGGCTTGTTGATTCCGCTCAATACCTATTTGAATCCTCCAAAGCTAAAGCCTGCGGTTGCTAAAATGTCGTTGTTTTAATTCCGGAGAGAGATAATGAGTAAGATAAGCACACGAGTTGTGAAAATAATGTTGGACGAGATTAAGGCAGCGGGTAGTAATAATTCGCTCCCGCAGATTGCAAAAGTAGCGGATATTCCTTACCAGAGCTTGGATGTCATTGACAATCTCAATACTGAGACCACGGCTTTAGAAACGGCAAATAGTATCGCTTGTGCCTATGGATATTTTCTGGTTCGGATTGGAAATGAATTGCGGTTTGTTAAGCCGACAGATAGCCCGATCGTACTGCGCGGTGAGGACGCTGCGTTGTACCGGTACCTAAAGGAAGCCGGATTATTGGAGCCATTGTTTTTGAAATGGGTGAAAAGATTTGCATTTGATTCGCAGAGGGCAAAGGCGTTAAAGGCATTATTTAATATTGTGGAATTAATGGGAAGGTAAAATGGCTAATGGAAATGTCAAATGTATTCACTGTGGTGGATCAAATATTTATCCCTCTGCACGTCACCGCAAAATTTACTCTTGTGGTGATTGCCAGGTTTTCTTCGACCCCGAAAATATTTCAGATGCCAAACCAAAAAGGAGAAAGCGAGAAATGGCTAAAAAGTCCAAAGGCGGACAGCTAAATATGTTCGGCAAGCCGAAGACCACAACAAAGAAGATTGTTGATCGGGATGCCGGGAAGATAATTGAACAGGTGAATGATGAATCGGGTTTCCCTGCTGAGGATTTTAAAAGCGATCCATCTGACTATGAAGTCATTCGAGTCAGCTTTCGCAAGATCAACGATAATCTGGAATTTTTGATTTCTGCCGATGCGGCAGTTAATCGAAATGCCGCGGGGCATAGGGGGGAGGGAAGTTGCTATTGTGGGGCGAGTGCAGATGCTGACCACTTGAGCGAAGTACTATTTGGTATGAAGATCGATACGGTTCTCCGGAACACCATGCTTGATTCACCTGTGCTCGGCGGTCCAATAAGAATTGAACGGGTGTATTTGCAGTTCTCGGAATCCACCAAGGAAATTCTGGATGGTGATGAAGGTTGGGATTGGGATTTGTTCTGGAAGGCATGGAATCTCATTCAGGAGCCGGAATGGACAGAGGAAGAAAAAGAGAAAGCGAATAAGTGGCGTCCGACCGATCAGAAAATTAAAGAACTGAATCAATACATATTTGAAATTCAGCGCGAGATGAAACATAGGGTTGGCTTGCTGCTTTCGTATGAGGTATTTGGAAAAAAGGAAAAGCATCCCTATGGTGATTTGAGTGCTTCGGTTTTAGAGCGGATGTATAAGCAATATTCTCAGCGTGTGGAATTGCTCAATGTCGAATTTGAGGAAATCCGTAATTGGACGTGGGAAACGGTTAATCGTTATCGGGATGAACTGCAGGAGAAATTAAGATTGTTCATCGAGGCTGAGGGCGAGTACCACAGTGGTACTCCGAATCCGGAAGCTACGGAGCATGATGGTAGCCAGTTGGAAGGTGATGGCAGTACGAATGAATCAAATCCCTACATACTTCAAATTGATATGAGGAATCTTGATCCAAATCTGGAGGCCATCAAAATGCGTGAGGAGAAGGATATCCGGGAAAGAATTGCCAGTGGCCAGCCCAAATTGCCGAGTCTTCATTCCAGGGTGATGTTTGTCTTGAAAAGGAGTGATAAGGCGATTGGCAATATTCAGGTGAAACGAATCAATGAGAAGTACGAGATCATTCGCTATAGGTATGAGGACCGGGCATCACAGATATTGGACATTGAAACGGATGAACTGACTGCCAGGGTGAAGGCTTATGCCTATGGGATGAAATTAAGAGACGAAATGAACAGGGAGGAGGTCTTTAATGTTGCGTGAATTAATATTGAAATTGAGTGGGTATTTTGGTGTAATCATTGTCTTCCTCATGGTGTGGGTATGGACGGTTGGGAAAGAGCAAAAGAGAAAAAGGAGCCGTTATGATTGGCGTAAAGTTCGTTGATGGCCAGTGGAAGATAGTGTTTGTAGAGCGATACAGGGTTGGGCAGAAATTAAATCTTCCGAAGCTCGAACTGCCGGTGCTGGTATTGCACGGATGCCCGGTATGCCGACACGTTATTAGAGTCTATTTCCGTACCGATCGGACGATTCCGGCATGGCGATATGCAGAGGTTTCAGATCCGGACAAGTTTGATATGGAAATGATAACTGTTCCGGGCGGAATGGGACTGATAGACAAACGCCATGTAGCCGATCAAAGATGTTATGCGGATAATGAACGCTATTCCGCCTCGATTGATGTTTTACCATACTTTGATCCCGGTGCCAATATGGAGTTGGTAATAAAAGAGTCGGAATGGAGATTTATTGGCAGGATGGATAAGCGGATCATTTCAATAGGACAGGAGAATTCATTGCGGTTCGGGCCAGACATGGTTGGTCGTGAGGCACCGGTGATGGTGTTCATGAAAGGTGAATTTGA
>CAZUZS010000140.1:0-6637 GCA_964624795.1 uncultured Calditrichaceae bacterium | reverse complement strand
TTAAATCTGAAGAAGGAGAATTGACATGTTTAGCGGAACCATTGTTGCCCTGGTTACCCCGTTCGACAAGAACGGGAATGTGGATTACGGAAAGATCCGTGAGCTGGTGCAGTTCCACCTCGAAAAGGGAACGGACGCAATCATTCCCTGCGGCACTACCGGGGAATCTCCGACACTGGACGATCAGGAAAAATTAAAGATTTTCGAAACCGTCTGCAAAGCAGCTCAAAATAAGTTGCCCGTTATTGCCGGCACCGGGAATTACGACACCCGCCACAGCATCGAAATGACGCAGCTTGCTAAAGAAATCGGCGCCGCAGGAGCGCTGGTGATCACCCCTTATTACAACAAACCGACCCAGGAAGGCCTTTTCAGGCACTTCATGGAGGTGGTAGAAAAAACCAATTTCCCGCTGGTGATTTACAATGTGCCTGGACGCACCGGGGTAAATATTCTTCCGGCAACCGTCGAGCGGCTGGCGGAACACCCCAAAATCGTAGCCATAAAGGAGGCCTCCGCAAACCTGGGGCAAATATCAGAGATTCATAAGAGGGTGGGGGAGAGCCTGGACATACTATCCGGGGACGATGGACTAACGCTCCCCATCTTAAGCGTTGGCGGAAAAGGTGTCGTATCCGTGACCGCCAATATCGTTCCGCATAAGGTGAAGGAGATGGTCGCTGCCTTCTCGGCCGGCGATTTTCGGCGCGCACTTGAGCTGCACCACTGGCTGGAAGGCCTGAACCGTGTATTGTTCATTGAAACGAACCCGATTCCCATTAAGACTGCCATGAACCTCATGGGCTTCAACGTTGGTGATTTCAGGCTGCCGCTGTGCGAAATGTCCGCGGATAATCTTCAGCAGCTTTCTGCGGTGCTTGGAGAATATCAACTGACGGGCGACGGGGCGTGATCGAATGTCGCTCATTGTCCAGAAATATGGCGGAACCTCGGTCGCCACGCCTGAGCACATCAAGCGGGTGGCAGAGCAGGTTGTCAAAGAAAAAGAAAAGGGCAACCGGATTATTGTGGTCGTTTCGGCAATAGGGGACACCACCGATCACCTTGTGCAACTCGCCGCACAAGTTTCGAAAAATCCGCCGGAACGGGAAATGGACATGCTGCTATCTGTCGGCGAACGAACGTCCATCGCGCTGCTGGCGATGGCGATTCATGAACTGGGGCATGATGCTATTTCTTTTACGGGATCGCAAGTGGGAATTATCACCGACACCCGGCACACCGAAGCACGCATCCTGGAAGTGCGCGCCAATCGCCTGCTGGAGGAGCTGGAGAAGGGACGAATCGTCATTGTCGCCGGATTTCAGGGGGTGAGTGTAAATAAAGAAATTACCACCCTGGGACGCGGTGGCTCGGATACCACGGCAATTGCCCTGGCAGCCGCTCTGAAAGCAGACCGTTGCGAGATTATGAAAGATGTGGATGGCGTCTATATCGCCGAGCCGAAAGTCGTGCCCGGCGTTCGCCTGAACGATCAAATCGGTTATGATGAGATGATTGAAATGGCAGGCATGGGAGCCGGTGTGCTGCAAATGGAATCCATTGAGCTGGCCAAGGTGCATAAAATAAAGATCGCTGTTGGCTCTAGTTTTACGGGAAAAATTGGCACCATCGTTACTGACCGTTCGCTGCAAAGTTCGTCGGTTTCCGGGATCGTCGGCAAGAAAGGCATGGCTCATGTCAGGACAACTTCTGATGATCCGGAATTTAATCGCTATATTACCCGCGAGTTGGCAGAAAGACGAGTGAAGACGCAGGCTTTTATCGGGGAACGGAATGGCCCCGAATTCCTTGTTCAGGAAAGCAAAGTAAAACAAGTGGTGCAAATGTTATCCGATGCCCGTCAGGCAGGATTTGGCTTCAGCACAGAAATAAATCAGAAAAAAGGAGTGGTTGCTATTATCGGAACCGGATTAAATTTCAGTTCCGAAATATCCCGTAAAATATTCACGGCGTTGAACGAATTGCAGATTACGACGGATTTTTTGCAAATATCACAACTGCGCATTTCGTGGATGATGCCGGAGGACGAAGTCGACAGCACAATTCAACAACTTTATGGACAATTGGCAGTCACTCGGCAGGAAAATGTAGTGAAAGGAGTATGATATTGTTTTTGAGCGGTAATTTTCGCAGTTCCTCAACCAAGATTAAAATCACAAAAAACTTGTTTCTTTTCTTACTTCCGCTTTTGATTTTTAGCTGCGGGGAAAGTGATTCCGTTGGCCGTTCCGACAATATACTTAAGGTGGCGCTGTTCGATAATCCAACCAATCTCGATCCGCGTACTTACAGCGATGTGGCTTCCTACCGGATTATCGAACAGGTTTATGATTTTCTCGTGCGACCCGATTCATCCGGATTTCCACATCCCGATCTGGCGGAATCGATTGAGAATCCCAGCGATACGGTTTACGTTTTTACACTCCGACGAAATGCATTTTTTCACGACGGCGCCCCCCTCACTGCTTATGATGCTGCTTATACTTACCAATCGATTATGGACCCCGCGCTGGGGGCGCCATCCCGCAAATCGTTTGAGGTAGTTGACAAAATTACCGTGCCGGATTCTTTTACACTCAAGATAAAACTAAAATACCCCTACGCACCTTTCCTTGCCAACGCTGAGGTCGGCATCGTACCAAAACATATTGCCGAGGGTCATCCGAATATTTTGCAGCGGCAGCCGGTTGGCAGCGGTCCCTTTGCCTTTGTGAAATGGAAGTCCGATTCCTATATTGAACTGAAAGCAAACCAACGATATTGGAAAGGCAAGCCGCGTTTGAGCGGTCTGCTGATTGAAATCCTGCCGGAATCCACAACACGCATTCTGGCGCTGGAAAACGGGGAAGTCGATTTTCTCATGAACAATTTTCCACTGAGTTACTTGCCGCGGTTTAAGGATAATCCACGGCTGAAGGTAATGATGAAAACCGGCTCTAACTATGTTTACCTGGGAATGAACTTGCGCAATCCCTATCTGAAAAATAAGAAGGTAAGAAAGGCGATTGCCCATGCCATAAACGTGAAGGGGATTATCGACAATTTAATGGCGGGAGTCCCGACGCCCGCAAAATCTCTTCTCTATCCCTCTAACTGGGCATACGATCCCAATCTTCCTGATTATAATTATAATCCTCAGGAAGCACGGCGGCTGCTGGATGAAGCCGGTTTTCCCGATCCGGACGGGCCGGGACCGCAAAGCCGTTTTCAGCTAACATACAAAACCACGGACAAGCAGATGAGCCGCCAGAAGGCGCAGATAATTCAACAAGATTTGCAGGATGTGGGAATTTCGGTCGATATTCAGAGCTATGAGTGGGGCACATTCTTTGATGATATTCAGAACGGAAGGTTTGATATATATTCATTGCAGTGGGTTGGTGTCTACGAACCTGATATTTTTTATCGTATCTTCCACACCGACAACATCGGGGTGGGAGCCAACCGCGGCGGATACAGCAATCCGGAAGTAGACAAGCTGATCATCCGGGCGCAAAGAACGCTGGACATGCAGCAGAGAAAGGCGATCTACTGGCAGATCCAGGAAATCCTGGCTGACGATCTGCCTTACATCAGCTTGTGGTACGAAACGAATGTAGCCGTAATGAAGCGGAATGTCATGAATTTCAGAATTCAACCGGCTGGGGAATGGGTGTCCTTTCGAAATGTCTATTTCGACAATTCCGGCGCCAAATAAATTATGTGAAACTGCAGGATTGCATAGGCAGGTCTATCTTCTGCACATGGTGCAGTTTGCAGACCGGAAAGTTGCTGTCCGGGAAAAAATATTTCTATTGAAATTTGCAATTTTGTCGAAAATATTTACACGTGGTAGTGCACTACGGTTTTGTTCCCGCAAGGATGCATAAACAGTTAGATGAAAAGGCGGTCAGGCGAGAGTAACAGTTGAATTACTATTTTCATATTATCCCTGTTATCGGACTTTTATTTCTCATCCTGAACAGCGTCGCCTTTGCAGGAACAAAACTGCCCGCCCAAAAAGCGGTAGCTGTTTACACCCCGGTCGCTCCAAAAATTGATGGAAAAGTTGATAAAATCTGGCTAAAAGCGCCTATTCAAAGAGGCTTCGTCCAAAGAGAACCCGAACAGGGCGAAGATGCAACCAACGATACCCGCTTTTATGTTCTGTATGATGATGAAAATATTTACCTTCTCTTCGTCATGTTGGACGGCCACAGCCGTTCTATTCCGGCCAGGCTGGTGGATCGCGATTATAAGTTCGGTCCGGACGATAATATCAATTTCTACCTGGATACTTACAACGACAGCCGCAAAGCATTCTTTTTTTCCACAAATCCGCTTGGCGTTGAACAGGATGGCCTGATAAGTGAAAACGGTGAAAATGTTGATATGACATGGGATGGCATCTTTAAGGTGGAAGCCAGTGTCAATAAGTATGGATGGATTGCCGAATTCTCCATTCCATACAAAACACTCCGCTTCAAGGATAACTTGCGCTACCAGGTTTGGGGCTTTAATGCCTGGCGGATCAGGAAGGAAAACCGTGAGATGTCTTACTGGTCTTTGGTAGACCAGAATTACCAGTCGTTTCGGCTTGATAAAGGTGGCATTCTTGTTGGAATGAAAAATGTGAGCAGCGGCCAGAATCTGCGTTTTCTGCCCTACTACACAGTGCGAAACAGCCATCCGGGTATGAACCCGCAGAAATCACAGTTCACCGGTGGGCTGGATGCAAAGTACAATCTCACCTCCGATCTCACGCTGGACATGACACTGAATCCGGACTTCGGGCAGGTTGAGATCGATGAGGAGCAAATTAACCTCGATAAACGATTTGAAATCCAGTTGGAGGAGAAGCGGCCCTTTTTCCTGGAAAGCACCAACCTTTTCCAGATGCCGTATTACCAGCTATTTTACAGCCGGCGAATCGGGGCACAGAGCGATATAAAAGGCGGCGCCAAACTGACCGGGAAGGCCGGGCCATATTCGATTGGTGTGCTGGAAGCGCTCACCGGAGATTGGAACAACTTTGGCATTGGCGATCCAAATCAGCCGCCGGTTGACGAGCTGTTTTCAGTGGCACGCGTTCAGCGGGATATTTTTTCCAGTTCCAATGTCGGAGCGATGTTTGTGGATCGCCAGGCGAACGCCGGTGGAGTTGATTCACATTCCAGTTGGTCAGGGAGCATGGACTGGAATATGTATTCCGGACAACGCTACTTTGTAGGACAAGCGGTCTATTCCCGGAATTCGGCATCAAATGAAAAAGGAGGGGCGCTTTATGGAGAGGCCGGGCGATATGGCCAAATGTTTTGGTTTGATGCAGTTGCTACTTACTATGAACCAAATTTCAATCTGAACAATACCGGTTATTTTTTGAATATTCCCGGAAAGGGCAAGAGACAATTTGGATTATATGCAGATGTTCATCCCCTGATAAATCGCAGCTTTGTGCGGAGTTGGGGGATCAGCCTGAAACCCATATACACCCGCGATTCGGACGAAAGCGCTGCCGGGTATGGCCTTCAAAGCACGGCTTGGATTGAGACCCGAGACCAATCCCAGCTAAAAATTGGGTTCACCAGGTATCGGGATGCGGAAACTGATCTCTATTATTACGCCTTCAGCCGTTTCCCGGAGAATGAGCTTGTTTATTGGGGACGAGACTTATTTGCGGAGGCTAGTACAGATCCGGGCAAACCTGTTTCGGGCACTATTCGGTGGAACTGGGATACGCAATACTACTTTCAGACCCATTCTACCGGTTATAACGAGGGAATTGAGGCTTCGGTGCGAGTGGTTCCGGTGCCCAACGCTTCCCTCGAACTTGAACACGAGCGGCGCTGGTTTTTCAACCGCAATATGCAACGAATACCGGTAGCGGTCATCGGGCAATCGGATAACCGCATCTGGGCATTAAGGGGAAGATACTTGTTTACAAAAAATTTCTTTTCCCGCCTTTTCTTCCAATATACTAATGGTGCTGAAGGCGCCTATTACAATAATGCAGGAATGCTCCGATATTTTGCCTGGAGGCGTTTGAGCGGAAATGCTATGCTGGGTTGGCGATTCCAGCCCGGCAGCACGATTTACCTCGCCTACACACATGAATGGGATAATTTTGCCACTACAAAGCTCAAATCGGCCAATCATATCCTCTATTTTAAATTTTCATACTTCTGGAGTCTGTAGTTGATTCAATCTGAAAGGGTCGATCCCGAAAAGGGGATTCCCGGGCGGCTGGAAATTGAGCATCTCATCTGGCAGAACGGGCATCACACAATTGCCGGCGTGGACGAGGCGGGCGTGGGACCGCTTGCCGGCCCGGTGGTTGCCGCGGCAGTTATTTTTCCTTCCTACTTTTTCATACCCGAAGTGCGGGATTCAAAAAAACTCACTGCCGCCAAGCGTGAAAAAATATATGACATCCTGCTTGAAAATGCGGTTGCGTTCGGAATTGGCATTGTCTCCCACCGCGAAATAGATTCCCTGAATATCCGTCAAGCAACATTTAAGGCGATGCGCAAAGCAATCGGTTCGCTGAAGGTGAAGCCGCAATATGTGCTGTTTGACGGCTACGAGCTGCCGGAAAAACTATTCCCGCAGGAGGCTGTGATTAAGGGAGATGATC
>CAZUZS010000139.1:0-6905 GCA_964624795.1 uncultured Calditrichaceae bacterium | reverse complement strand
GTTTCACTAAGATCATCGAGCAGCACGGTGGGATGGAATTGCCCAAGTTCCTCTTTCTTAATATGCCCGGTTGCCACCGCCAGGCTGCGCAGATGGTTTGCACGGGCACATTTGATATCATTGGTACTGTCTCCGACAATCCACACATCCTGTCGGTCGAAAAAACAGCGGAAATGTTTTTCGGCGCGCTGGATGGCAAATCCGGGCAGCAACTCGCGGTTTAATGCATCATCGCCAAACGCCCCGATAGGGAAATAATCAAAAAGTTTGTGGCTTTTTAGTTTCAGCCTGGCACCTTCCTGCACATTGCCGGTAAGCAAACCGAGTGCGAATCTCTTGTCCTGATGAATGGTTTTAAGCAGTTTTTCCACGCCGGGAAGAACCTGCACAATTCCATCCCGCGCCAGCGTTTTCTTCAATCGCTTCAGGTAATCATTTAATGATGCTTCAGCCATTTCCTCCAGCGACGGTTCGATTGCGCCGTTTCGGCGGAGCAGTGTTTGGATAATGCTGCGATCGGTATTCCCGACAAAATCGAGTATGGTCCATTGGATTGGGCGCTTCAAAACTGCCGAAACAGCTTCAACCATCAGACCGGCGGCAATTCCCCCGGTAAGGATCAAGGTACCGTCTATATCGAACAGAATGAGTTTTCTCTTCATAATCATATTTGTCAGAAATTGCTCTTTCTCGGTCTCAGTATCCCAAAGATTTTAGTTTGCCGGGCTTCTTGCGCCAGTTCTCCATCACCTTGACATACAACTCCAGGAACACACTCCGGCCAAGGAATTGCTCTATCTCCCATCTTGCCGACTCTCCCAACTTCTTCAGCGACAATCCCTGCTTGCCAATCAATATTCCTTTTTGAGACAAGCGATCCACAAAGATAACGGCCCGGATGTAGTCCTTCTTCCCTGCTTGTTCTTTGAACTCTTCGATCTGCACATGGCAGGAATAAGGTATTTCCTCACCGAATTGCTGAAAGATTTTTTCGCGCACGATTTCCGAAACGAAAAACCTCTCCTGCTGATCCGTTACATATTCAGGTGGAAAATAGGGCGGATTTGCCGGCAGACTATGGACGATTTCTTTAACCAGAAAATCCAGGCCATCGTTTTTGAGGGCCGAGACGGGAACGTAAGCCTGGAAATTGTAATATTTTCGATACCCGTCAATAAGCGGCAGTATTTTATCCTTTTGAACAAGATCGATCTTGTTCAGCGCCAAAATCACCGGTCGATGCACAGGGAGCAGCCCGTTTTCCAGTGCGTCAAAATCATGTCGGGCGGACGATGCATCCACAAGATAAACGATGACGTCCGCATCCTGAATTGCATTATCCAGGTAGTTCATCATTATCTTTTGCAGATTATATTTCGGATCGATCATTCCCGGCGTGTCCACAAAAATGATCTGGTAATCATCTCCGCTCAAGATCCCAAGCACTTTCTTCCGGGTGGTCTGTGGTTTAGCAGTTACAATGGACAGCTTGAAATTCAGCAATTGATTTATGAGCGTTGATTTGCCCACATTTGGCCGCCCGATTAACGCTGCATATCCCGACCGAAATTCACCTTCCAACTGCATAAGCTCCTCTAAATTATGCAACTCAATTTAGAGAGGCTCTGACGTTTTCGCAAGAGATTTTGGCAGGTTGAAACCTGGGCAGGCATCGAACAACCCGGAATCTGCCGCAATTGCAGTAGCGGCAGATTTTGCCGGTTCGGATCGCTTCGGTTACTTCACCTTGAGAGTGAAGACGCCATCCCATTCCGGTGGTGGCGGATTCTTGGCGCATTCCAGGGCACGCGTCAGATAAAGCTCCGAAGCCCCGTCCCCCGGCACCATTTTCAAGCAATATCGGAAACACTCCTCGGCTTTTCCCCATTCGCGGTGGTGATAATAGCGGATACCGGTAACAAAAATAGGAAGCATGGTCTTAAGCTGGTCGGGCAGCTTGTTCTCTTTTTGATCAATCAGCTCGAAAACTCGGGACGGTTTTTTTCTGCCTTTCACGCGAATTAGGTCCAGCGGTCGCACAACAAACTGGTCCTTAACCAGGTTATAGGTATCCTCGCTGATCATAATCCCGGTCTTGTAGATCTTGTTGGCACCCTCCAGGCGGGATGCCAGGTTCACCGCGTCGCCCATAACGGTATAATCGAAGACATTTTTCGATCCCATATTCCCGGCAATCATATTTCCACTATTGATGCCAATGCGACTGGAAAGCTGACTGACAACACCTTTGAATCGCGACAGGTTCAGCTTTTTGAGCTGCCTTTGCATTTCGAGAGCGGCCGTGCAAGCTTTGATTGCATGATCCTCAAAATGGACCGGGGTTCCGAACTCCGCCATTACCGCATCGCCTTCATATTTATCGATAATGCCATCGTATTTCAGGATTATCTCGGTCATCTCCGTCAAATACAGATTTATAAGCTGCACCAGTTCTGCCGGTTTGAGCTGCTCGGCAGTACTTGTAAAATTTGCCAGGTCCATGAACAGGACAGTTAAAAACCGCTCTTCGCCGCCTAAAGTCAATTTCTCGGGGTGTTCCAGCAACTCGTCCACAACCTTCCTGGGCACGAACCGCTCGAAGGCGCCGATAATCATTTTTTTCTCCCTGGCGGTGACCACATACTGATGCAGGTTGCTGGCAATAAAACTCAGAAAAATGGCTGCGGTAGGGGCAACCATTTCCATAACAAATCCTGAATTCGAAAACAGCAAAAACTGGGCGAGGTTATAGGCGGCAACCAGAACAACAACGATTACAACCGACCAGAGAGCCGGCAATCGCATCACCAGCAAGTAGATAACCAAAATTATGAACAGAAGGAACAGCAGGTAATATCCGTTACTGAGTTGCGTGAAAAAGTGCTGGCTCAAGATTGTCCGGATGGCGTTGGCGTGTATTTCCACACCGGGCATCGCCGCCCTCTGGTTATTGCCCTGGCTATCCTTGAAATCGAAAAAGGGTGTCGGGAAATTATCACGAAGTTCGGTAGCGGTTGAGCCGATGAGCACAATTTTATCTTTGAAAACCCCATCCGGCAGCAGGGTGGTGTTGAAATAGTTCAGATCGTAATCGCCCAGGTCGAAGCGATCATCATCTATCACCGTATCGAACGAATAATGGGGAAAGGTTCCGGCCGGTCCGGCAAAATCTATCATCATCAACCCATCCGCTGAAATCGGGATTCTCAGATTTCCGAGATGGATGTCACCGGCAGACGTCGGCTGCCCTTCAGTGGTCGGCAGATTAAAATATTTTCTCAGAACCTGAATTCCAAAAGATGGAAGGCTTTTGTCCTGATAATCCTGAAACACAAAGTATCTCCGGTAAATGCCATCCGGATCAGCCTGGATGGCGGTTACCCCCCAGGCGCTGTCTGCCTGGAGCAATATGGCTATTGGCTTCACCGGATAGCGGTAGGAGCGTATCTGCCCGGTTGCAATGCGCTCTTCCAGTTTGCCGGAAAGTACCACTCTGCCGGATTTCCGGATCGCGTCTGCAAGCCGCTGATCGCTCTGGACACCGAATCGATCGGGAACATCCAAAATCACATCCACACCAATGGCTTTGGCACCGGCGCGGGTCAGGTTTTCAATGACATTTGCATAATAGTAGCGCGGCCACGGCCAGCGATCCGGCAGCGACTCAAATGACTGGTCGTCGATGGTAACCAGAACGATGGGAGAGTCTTTTACCGAAATGGGTCCCCGCCACTGGAATCGCCAGTCTATGGTTTTCAATTCCAGCGTGTTCACCGCCGGAATCGATCTGAGAATCAATGTAATAAGGAAAACAATAATTATTGCACCGCCAAGGGTGAGAAGGGAATATTTTTTCATGAGATTAGATCAGCTCTATTTTATTTTTACGACAAATATTTATCGAACAATTCATGCGATATGATACATTGCCATTTGCGCCGGCAACCGGGACACTCCCCGTTAATTCATTTCTTGATAGAACGCTGCTATTAGTCGCTTTTTGCTACTCGGGATTCGGTGAAGCTGGCAAAATCCTGTAATTTTTCCAAAACCAATTCAGCGAGGTCGGGAGGAAGATTATCGTTTTCCTCCGAGAATTTCCCGATAATCCTTTCCGCATCAAATTCACCGCCGCCCACCAGAATGGGCGCCATCTTAAAGCCCCCGATCCTGTCACCGCTCTCGATCAGGTCGTGTGAATAGCCCTTTTCCCGGTACCAGGTGAGTGCTTTTTCCGTATCCTCTTTATCGTAACAAAGCTGAAATCCCTCCACACCGCCGGCACCATCGTGCCAGACGATCAGATCGAAAAATCGGTCGGCAAACCAGCGGCGGGAATTTTCTCCTGGAATTTGCCTCACATCATGGATTTCGGTGAGCATCAGATAATCATCTCCGCTGCATCGAGGAAGGTGGCGCTCCCGGCAGAATATTGGTTAAAAATTGTAATCATAGCGCGCTGAAATAATGGAGTCGCTGCTGCTTCGGTCACCCTGGTAAGTCAGGATATCCGCCATCAGTCCCAGAGTTCCAAATCTGGGCACAGAATAGTTTATGCGGAATGTGTAGTAATTCCTGGTGTAATCATAACTCTGGTCGGATAATTTATACACCGAAGAAAGGGTGCCGAACCGTGCATTGAATCTGATTTGCAACTGGTCGGTGGTCAACAGATTTTGAAAAGTGTACTGGGCGCCCGCGCCCACAGTAGCCAGGTCGAGTTTGCTCTCACGGGATGTTCCGGCGCCAGTTTCAGTTTGCTGCAGGACAAATTCCAACTGGGTCTGCAACGGGATATTATATTGGGTGCGCAGGTTTATGGACATATAATCGGAGCTGCTTTCGGCATATTTGTAAATATCGGTGCGGCGGTAGTTGGTTAAATTAAATCCGACCCGCTGTTTGAGATTCAAAAAATTGAACCGGTAACCGGTGGAAAAATTGATAGAATTCGATTGATTATCCTCCGGCCGGTAGAGAACCGAGGCAATCGAATCGGCCGATATGTCATTGTTTCTTGAATAGTTGTTGTAACCAATGGTGATTTCCGGGAAGTTGCCAAGGGGAAAATACGAGAGATTGGCGTAGATATTCCGGTTTGTGGTGGTGCTGGTTTTGTTATTCTGCAAATTATTGTGATAATGCCGGAAACCCAGAGTGAGAAAAACCTGGTTGCGAAGCACACTTATGTTGTCCACCAGTTGATATCCCCTGTTATCCCGCAGCAGGTAGGGCTGTCCCAGGCTGTGATAATCTTCGTCCACCGACTCGTACAAAATGCTGAAATTGTTACGGTAATAGCGCAGTCGCAAACGTGCCTGGTAAGAAACCCCAGGCTGCAAAATGAGATACTGGTTCACCGTAATGAATTTCTTGGCCATATTATAATATTTTTCGTCGGAAGAAGAAAGATCACCTTCCATCACTTTTTGAAGACTGTCGAATGGAATGGAGCCACCGGTAATATTGCTGTTATAGGAGCTGGCATTTACATTTCCTTCGAATACGATCCGCTGCTGGTCCAACCCCACAAACATGTCCATGCCGGCCGCCACGTTCTCTTCCGGATTGTGGCCGTAAAGGATACTGCTGGTGTCATCCACTCCCTTTAGGTAGGTGAGTCCAAGCTGGAAATTTTCGCCTGCTCCAAAGCTGGGACGCACCGCAAAAATATTGCGGCGATAAGTGCCGTATCGTTGAACAACAACCGTATCGGGATTACCGGCTACCGATTCAGCGCTGCCCTCGATTGCCCGCAACGTTTTTCCGGATGCAATATCCAGATTGATGAATTTCAGATACAGCGAACCGGAAAAGCCGCGAACAAAAATATTTTGGAGAATCTCCGGGTTGAATTTCGGGTAGGCGTCGCCGGCAGTCACATTCAAATACCTGTTGTTCCAGAAACTGTAACGGGCAAATCCCGAAAAGCGGTTTACCGGCTGGGTCACATCCGATTCCTGGTTATTTAAATACACCCGCCCACCGAATGCCAGGTTATTGTAATTCCCCCGAAGTTGAAGCGCACTCTGATTGTAATCGTTGACAAACGCCCCATCCTGAAGATCCTCCCGTCGAAGCTCGGCAAACAGCCGTCCCGAAATTTTAAAAGCGCCTTCAACAGTCTCTTCGCTCTGCGATTGCAGGGCTGTGAAAAACCATTCCCGGCTGGCAACCAGTGTCGAGTTTTCATCATAAAGCTCCAGCCGTATTTTGTGCCGCCCGGTTGGAACGCGGCGGGGTGCAAAACTTACAAAATCCTCATATTTCAGCAGGTAACGGGAAACATCCCAGGTGTCCAGGTACAATTTTGTTTTTTCCACATCCACCAGCGAGGCAAAACGGGCAAACGAAGCGGTTATCACAATATCGTTTGAAAAAATCTGCTCATCCGGCTCCGGACTAATGATAACGATGTCGTCCCCATAATTTCGCATTCGCTGCAAAGCGGTGCGAAACAGGTTGCTCACCGGGGCGCCGCCGGGATATTCTTCGTGCCGGGCATCCAGGTATTGGATGACAAAATAGTATTCCACCAGCTCGCTGCCGGATTGCCCGACATTCAGGTTGGCATAATATGTAAATCCTTCGTTGCGCAGGCGCTGAAGGCGGAAGCGGCTTTCGCCGGCAAATCGATATTGCACGGCGATCTCCGTTACCGGAACGCCGGAAAAATTGGAGATGGTCAGCTCCAGTGGAAGAATATCGCTGTTTTTCAATATTTTCACCGGATCATATTCAATCTCGACCCCGCTTCTGCCAAAGACCGGCGCGACAATTGACAAACATACCACAATGGCCAAAATTTTGGTAACAAATTTCTTCATTCCTGGTCTCGCATCCCTTTAATGGACTTGGCTATTTAATTAATGATAATTTACTTCACCCGGATTTGGGCAAGTGCA
>CAZUZS010000138.1:4527-6922 GCA_964624795.1 uncultured Calditrichaceae bacterium | reverse complement strand
ATTTTCGATCTCCCGCAAACCCGCTTCTAGCTCGTCCCGCGGTAAATTGCCTTTATCCAACTCGCTGTCGCTCTTTTTCAAAAGGCGGTGATAAAAAGCAATTCCTGCGGTTTTGATTTCCGGGTAACCGGAATAAACCAGATCGAACAGCAGGTTTTCCGCTTCGGCATATCTGCCCTGTCGTTCGTAATAGCGGAATAATTTGAATTTCAGAGGTGGCGGGAGCATATCCAAATCGAGCTTACCAATGAGCTCGTCCACATCGTCCGCATAATTTTCCGGCGCTAAATCACCGGACACCAAAGCAGATTCCAGATAAAGATGCAGCGATTTATGATAAAGCGCCCGACAGTCTTCCGGCTTCTCTTCCAGCAGCTCCCCGATTTCGGCGCGCTCCTTTAGCAGCCGGGCGATAACAAATCCCCTGCCCCACTCAAAGCGGTCGCCAATTTTCAACAGCGCAATAATCCCGTCCGCCGAAAGCGAATTGATGATCTGTGGTTCAATACCGGTGATTCTTTTCAGCGCAGTGTTTGTTTCAATTTGCGCCGCATCAAAATTCCTGTTTTTCTTCTGAAAGGCGATTTGAACCAGAACCTGCGATAACTGCTCCACCATGCGCATGATGTAATCGCGGCCAATCATCCGGCGTCATTTCTTTTTATAATCTTTCATAATCCGCTTGACCATCTTTCCGAATTCCTTATCGCGCTTGCGTTTTTCAACATAAGAGCGGCTGTAGTAATCGGATTCCCGCAGAATTTTCATATAATTCTCATAGCGCTTTTCATCGATGTCGCCGTTGCGCACCGCAGCCAGAACCGCACAATCCTTTTCATGGGTGTGGGTGCAATCCTTAAAGCGGCATGCCAGGGAATAAGTATAAATATCTTCGAAAGTTTCGCTCAGCCCGGCATCAACATCGATGTTTCCCAGCTCCCGCATCCCCGGCGTATCGATGATCAGGCTGCCGTTCTCCAGCCGGATG
Organism: uncultured Calditrichaceae bacterium; assembly: GCA_964624795.1. GTDB lineage: Bacteria > Calditrichota > Calditrichia > RBG-13-44-9 > RBG-13-44-9 > CAZUZS01. Next base: position 5,934 of record CAZUZS010000138.1, on the reverse strand, counting down.
AGCTGGCGGCGGGTTGTGGCATGACGGCCGCGCCGGTCTTTCTCGCGAACCTCTTTTACAACAAAGCGATCCTCTCCGACAAGTCTGTTCAAAAGGGTGGTTTTGCCCACCCCGGAGGAGCCTAACAGGCAATACGACTTGCCGGGAACAAACTGCTCTAAAATAAGATCGATTCCCTGGCCGGTTACATTGCTGAACGAGATAGCCGGGTAATCTTTGTACAGCATACTGACCCCGGCCAATTTTTCCACTCGATTCTCCTCGCTTACCAGGTCGGATTTGCCCAGCAGAATAACCGGCTGCAGGCCGCCTTCGTTCACAGTCACCAGGTAGCGCTCCAGGCGGTTCAGGTTAAAATTGGCGTCCAGCGACTGCACAATGAAAGCAAAGTCCACGTTAGCGGCAATCAACTGGTAATCTATCTTGCCGGGATCTTTTCGTTTAAGCAGCGAGCGGCGCGGAAGCAGATCGTAGATAACGGCAAACGTGTCATCATCAAAATATTTGACCGCCACCCAGTCCCCCACCGTCGGCAGGTCCAGTGCCGAAACTGCACCGAATAAGAACTTGCCTGTCAACTCGGCGAAGATTTCCGTTTCGCCGTTGCCGATCAGGTAGCTGTTCTTATTTACCGCAATTACGCGGGCGGGACTGAATTCACCTTCCGGAAATTGGGAAAATTTTTCCTGAAACCATTCATCGAAACCCAGATTTTGTAGTGCCATGCCAGCTTCCTTCTATAACGGGTAAAGAACAGTTGCGCCAAAATATAATATGGGATGGCATTTAAAAACAGGCTTAATTTGCTGGCTCAACCTCCGGGACAGTGCGGAATCTTATAAATCGGTTATTAATTTTATACTGAAAGCGCTTCGGTTTATTCCGGTTTCTCCATCCAAGAACCTAACGCCCGATTCATCAATCTGATTCCAATCGGAGTAGTTATAATCAAATTGCAATGCCAGTTGCCGCCCAAAATGCAGTAGCTCGGAAACCGGAAGCCGGACCCCAAAACCGAAACGGTTCACCGGAAACTGGGGCGAATAACTGTACACGGGATCGATTTCAAATTCGCTCTCCCGCCCAAAGCGCAATTGCAGATATTCCAGAAGCGTCAGCTCGATGCCGTAATTTGGCTGCCAGTAGTTAAAGCTGTTATCCGCGCCTAAAAGAACCGCTTCGAAAGCAAACAGGAGGCTAACTATTTGGCGATTTTTTTCCTTATTAGTAAGCGGAATGATGCGGTAGGAAAGGCCACCACGCAACATAAGCGGCAGAAAGTCTTTCACATCCTGAATACTATATTTTACCTTTGTGTTTATCAGATTCTGATCCTGCAAACCAAATCTAAGTCGATCGTTCAGCCCGGCAAAAATATGAAAAGGCAATTCATACAGGGCGGAAAAG
>CAZUZS010000138.1:0-4427 GCA_964624795.1 uncultured Calditrichaceae bacterium | reverse complement strand
ATGCCTCTTGTGTTATTGTTTTTACAAGTTTAAAAAAGCGGCAGGAATTATTCAAGTGAAAAATGAAGTATTGCTGATGAGGTATAACGAATTTTGACATTTTCCGTTTGAGGATGCTATCTGCCCGACGAAGCACTTCGCAAGAGTGGGCTTTCGCCGAAAAATCTTTATCTATCTACAAGAAAAGAATTACTCGACGTACCAGGTGCCCGCCGCGCCAACCTCGTGGCACATGTCTCACGCAATCGTATTCTGGAAAAAGAGCGCATGCGTGCTATTTCAGGAGCAGCATTTTCCCGTCGGAGGAAAAATTTCCGGCAGTGATTTTGTAGTAATACACCCCACTGCTGAACCGAGCTCCATCGAAGATCGCCTTGTAACTCCCGGCAGCCTTCACACCGTCAATTAAGGTGGCAACCTCCTGCCCCAGGGCGTTATATACTTTCAGCGCCACATACTCCCTTTGCGGAAGCTCAAACTTTATGGTGGTTACCGGATTGAAGGGATTGGGATAGTTCTGGTGCAGGTTAAATTTTTGCGCAATTTTCGAATTGCGGCTGTCGATTCCGGTGATCACTTCGCCCAGTACCGTCACTGAATCCGGAGAGCTTGCCCCATTATGATAGAACAGAACCGCCCCACTCTGGCTGCCGGCCACCGTATCAGCGTAAAATTGCACATAAAACCAGGCAGTAGAATCCGGGGCGAGAGTCGCAGCGAAAGGTGAGGCACTTAGAAAAGCCTGGGAAGAAATAACCGAGTCAATTACCAGATTCGAACTTCCGGTGTTTTGCACTCGCACACTATCCACCAGGGTGTTGCCCATTATCGCATTACTAAAAATGATTGTGTCGGGCGCAACCGCAAACACCGGCGCGGTTTCGGGAGCAATGCGGATGAGATAGGCATCATGCAATCCGGCGCCGAAGGAAAGGGTATGCCCGGCAACGATGAATCCGCCGTCCGATACTTGCCGGATGGCAAATCCGACATCGGAATAAGGCCCTCCATACGTACTGCTCCACTCCTCGATACCGGAGGAATTTGTTCTTACTGCCCAGACATCATCTCCACCTGCGCCAAAGGAAAGGGTGTAACCGGTTACAATATATCCCCCGCCACGGATTTGCTGAACGAAATTACCGTAGTCCCGGCCGTTTCCCCCGAATGTCTTATTCCATTCTTCATTGCCAAGGCTGTCTGTTTTTATGAGCAGCATATCATCTAATCCCGCACCAAAAGATGAGGTATACCCGGTGAGGATGTAGCCGCCGTCTGTTGTTTGTTGAACCGAATAACCCCGGTCCGCGTCATCTCCCCCAAATGTCCTGTTCCACTCTTCTGTTCCTGTGGAGTCCGTTTTTACCAGCCAGGCATTGCCCAAATAACCGGGCCCATTTGAAAAAGTCCAGCCGGTAAGGATATACCCGCCGTCGGTTGTTTGTTGGACCGACCAGGCGCCATCCGAGCTAAACCCGCCCAACGTTTGGTTCCATTCTTCGTTCCCGAAGTCATTCGTCTTTATCAACCACATATCCCTGCTGCCGGCCCCGGAAGATGATGTAACCCCGGCAACGATATACCCGCCATCGGCGGTTTGTTGAAGACAATAGCCTTCATCATCCTGGGCGCCACCAAAGGTCCGGATCCACTCGGAAGTTCCGGTGCTGTCGGTTTTTATGAGGATTACATCTTTCATTCCCAAACCAAAAGATTTTGTATATCCTGCCACGGTATAGCCCCCGTCGGGAGTCTGAACTACCGAATAAGCTTCCTCATCATCATTTCCGCCCAGCGCGCTGTTCCATTCCTCGTTGCCGGAAGAATCGGTTTTCACAAGCCACAGGTTCCTCCCGCTCATATTTCCAAAGGAACGGGTATAACCGGCGATGATGTAACCGCCATCAGCGGTTTGCCGGACATCGTGGGCAACATCGATATTTGTTCCGCCGAAAGATTTGGTCCAAAGTGTATCCGGTGCTTGCGCCTTAAGGTTTACAGCGACAAAAATGACTACCGAGAGAATTATAGTTTTCATTTGTCTGACAATGCCTCATTTGTTGTGATCTGTTAATTCGTCTCGTGGTTGTCTGCGGTCGACTGGACTCCACGAAAGGGCAATAAAATTTACCGGCGGGATAGGGTGAATTCAATTGGTTTCTATCTTTACAGGCAAGATATCATTGTCGGGCAGGAGAAATGGCGCATACTCACCAGTCCGGCATCAAAAATACCGTCCGGGAAGAAATTAAATTTCCGCATCATATCTGCAAATAAAAACCGCCGCCCGGAAACCCAATGCAATCGGGCATCGCGGGCGGCGCCGGAGGTGTGCGGGATGCAGCACATACACCATCAATTACATTAATGAAACCACAGCCTGCTCCAAAATAAAATAGGTCCTTCTGTGCAAAAATACATCTGCCCGGCACACCTTTCACCAAAAGATGTATCAAATCGTCGACTACTTGAGCAGGATCATTTTCTTTGAGGAGATCCGGTTTCCGGCTTTCACCACGTAAATATAGGTCCCGCTTCCCACATGTTGGCCCAGGTTGTTGGTACCGTCCCAGATCACCGAATAATAACCGGCGCTCCGGTAATCGGACAAAAGATTTCTGACCTTCTGGCCGAGGGAGTTATAAACGGCAATTTCAACCTGCGAATTTTCCGGAATGGCAAATTGTATTTCGGTTTGCGGATTAAACGGATTGGGATAATTCTGGCTTACCGAAAAAGTGGCAGGTGCATTCCCCCCATGATTCACACCCAACGATGGCACCACATTCAGGGCGATGGTCCGCTGGTCATAAAAACCGTCCGGATCCTGCACATTGATGGTGAAATGGGAGCTGCCCAGGTAGTTGAGCGGAACCGGCGTCACGTTTATTTCTCCATTCGCAATACTGATCTGCAAATGATCTTCACCGGAGCAAGCCGCCACCAGGTTTTGCAGCGCATCATCGGGATCGGAAAATATTTCCGAAAGCGGGATGCGGGTCGCCTGCCCCGATAAAATTTCCGAAACCGACCAGGTAATTTCAGGAATGCCGATCTGCACGGTATCAGAAAAACCGGACTGGTTACCGGCAGAATCCACTGCCGCAACGGTGTAAGCATACAGGTTCCCCGGCTGGATGCTCAGATTATCAAAAACAAGCGTTTCGGGATGAACGATGGTGCACAGCAGGTTAAAATTACCGGTTGAATTGACCGCGCGAAACAGCCGGTACTCCATCATGTCGGGATCGGGACTCGGACTCCACGAGACATGTGTGCTGCTTGACTGTGCCCGGACTGAAAAGGTGGTGAATAAATAAACGATGATTATTGCGGTAAATGTCCTTTTCATTACAGCCTCCTTTTTATTTCTGAGTTAATGAGAATCAATTATCTTGCCAAAGCAAAATCCGCACATCTCAATGGTTCCGGAAATCCCCCTTCATTGTTTTGTGTAAGAAGTTCACAGGAAGCCTCCGGCGCCAGGCAAAAGCCGGACGAGTTCCCCCCACAGCCCTCCCGCCGCTGCCATTTCGGTATCTTGTGGAAATCCGCCTCCCATTTGATTTATATTGAACCATTCATATTGGATGGGGTAAATTGTACCATGATGAAGATATCATACAATACGGTGATCGGCGCGGCATTCCTGATGTGGGCATGTGCGGGATTTCTTCCCGGCAAAGGAAATAGCTTACATGCCCAACCGCATTTCCAGGCGGAATGGAGTGCAGCAGCCGGGTTTGAGCAGAAAGAATTTGCCGATAATATCAACAATCCAGCGTGGGGATGGGGCGTGGAGATGAGCTGCCTCATCCCTAAAACGCCGCTCTCCATTGGCGCCTCATTTGTCAGCCTGACATACGGTAAAGAAGAATCCAGGGTGTTTTTCGATGATAACTATTTCAGATCCGTTTACGATGTAAAAACGGATAACAAGATTTTGCAGTGGCATTTGCTTTTTCGCCTGCGCGGCAAAATCGGTGTGCTGCATCCTTACCTGGAGGGATTGGCAGGCATCAACTATCTAAGCACCCGCACGCATCTTCACAATCCCCGCACCAACCGGGAAGTTTACAGCACGGTTTACAAGGATGATACCGCCTTCAGCTACGGCGGAGGTGCCGGTTTGATGATTTCCCTGTTTCCAATTACCGGCAAGGTATGGAATTTATCCGACCTTCTTATCGATCTCCGCGGGCGTTATATCGCCGGTGAGCCGGCCAGTTATTTGCCAAAGGAGTTGATTCTTCCTGCATTGGAAGTAGATCTCAACGAAAAATATTCAGGGACCGATTTGATTACCGCACAGGTAGGGTTGGTGGTGGAATTTTAGGGAAAAACGTCGAATGCTTTTTTCGTTCCCCCGTAATCCTGCCTTCTTTTGCCATTTTGATTAGCCCCGGCATTTTGCCGGGGATTAAGGA
>CAZUZS010000137.1:0-6924 GCA_964624795.1 uncultured Calditrichaceae bacterium | reverse complement strand
CTGGGCGAAAAAGATGCGGCAGAAAAAAAAGCTGAAATTGAGGATTTTCTTTCATGAACTTATATATGAATTTTGACCGTCTGAAATTGCCGGAAAAGAGTTTTCGGCAAGCCTTGCGGCCCAATTCAAAAAGTGGACCGGCCCTGGAGAACAAAAAAAGATACAAGCCGGCACGGGACTTCGGTTGGCGCACGGGTTCTGTTTTGCTGCTCTGGATGATTATGGCTCTGTTGTTCACTTCAAAGTCCTTTTCGCAATCAACCAGTCTGAACGGTTACCTGCAAGGCCGTTTCACGGATGATTACCGGGAAGTGACCGGTTTTTCCATCCGTCGCGCGAAATTATGGGTGGCGGGCCAGGCCCCTGTGCCCGGAAACTGGTTTTATAAGGTTCAGGGGATTTTCAAGTACCAAAACGAGGGCAGCTTTACCTTGCAGGATGTTTACGGGGAGTACCGGCTTGGGCCGGGGCATTTGCGGCTGGGACAGATGGTGCCGGATTTCAGCCTGCAGCGCAGCCAGCCGGATTATGACATACCGGTAGTGGAACGTGCCGGAGTGGTGAATGCGCTGATCCCGTCTGCCGAAACCGGTGCCCGGGATATCGGCGTTCAGGCGCATAAACAGACCGCGACTAAAATCATCCAGGTATCAGCCGGAATGTTTAACGGCAACGGGGGGAATAAGGCGGGCAACGAGGACCGCAAGTTTCTTTTTACCCATCGCCTGCATTTCCTCATCTCTTTGCCAAAAAAGATGGAAGCTGATTTCGGCTATTCGCTGGCTTTCCGGCAAAGCAGCGGCCTGGCATTTCCCAAAATCTACGGCAATAAAACTCTCTTTCACGGAAATGATTTTCGCTGGGGCCTGGAATTCTTTCTGAGTCACCCAAAGTGGGCGGTCCAAAGTGAGTACATCGAAGCGTACCTTGGTGACCGAAAAGCCAGCGGATATTATATTCTGGGAGATTACAGCATTACCCCCAGGAACCAACTGGTGGGTTCGCTGGAAGAATACAAAGATTTGGATTCCGCAACCAGCAATGCGCCCTGGTATATATTGGGCTTTAACCATTACATTGCCGGGAATAAGGCAAAAATTATGCTGGACAGCCGGGTTCAGTTTGCACGGCGCAGAACAAATTATCAATCAATTATACAATTCCAATTATTTTTTAATTAATCGAATAAGGAGAGGATGAATGGTAAATCCACAAGAATGGCTGGAATTCGGCCAAAAATTTCACGGACATAAATGTCCCGCCATGCCCATGGGACTTCGGGTTGCGGCGGCGGCCATGAATGCATTGAATGTTGAGAGAACCGGGGACAGCGCCCTTCTGGCAATACTCGATCTGGGTGAGGACCATTGCGCCACCTGTTTTGCGGACGGCGTGCAGGTCATCACCGGGTGCACTTTCGGAAAAGGCAATATCAAGAAGACGCACAAGGGGAAATGGGCCCTGACCCTGATAGACAAAAAAACGAAAAAGGCAGTGCGCGTAACGCCTAAAGCGGAAGCGATGCAGGCCAACAAACATACCGCATTTTTCAAAGACTACCGGGAAAAGGGCGTGCCGCCCACCCAGGTCCCGGCCGGAGTTGTCGATCCATTGGTGGAGAAGGTAATGTCGGCACCGGAAGAAATGATCATTAACCGCTCGGAAGTTTTCGATACCGATCACCGGGACCCGGCACACAGCTTCAACAGCTTTGTTTGCGAGGAATGCGGAGAAATGACCGTGACCGAATACGGACGTCTGAAGGGCGACAGCAGGGTCTGTATGGATTGTGCCAAAAAATAAGAAAAACAAAACGGGCAGGCTGAAATAACCTGCCCTTTCTTTTTCTTTTCAAATTTCCTTTAAATTTATTTCAGAATTGACTCAACCAATCATATTTGACGCCAGGAAACCAAATGCCTCGGTTAGTGTCGGATGCGGATGGATTGTCTGCGCCACATCATTCAAGGTCATTTTTTTTGACACCATCAGGGCTGCTTCCCCGATGATAGAGGAAGCTCCCTGTGTAAAGATATGGATGCCCAGAAATTCGCTGTTTTTTCTGTTCACCACAAATTTAAGATATCCGCATGGGTCCCCGGCGATCTGTGCGGCTGCATCAATTTTGTAATCATAGGAGCCGGTCACGACGTCGAAACCATTTTTTATGGCTTCTGCCTCGGTATACCCCGCGGAAGCAATTTCCGGGTCGGAGAACAGTACCCAAGAATTCTTTCTGAAATCTTTTTTGTGAATGTTTCCCATCAGAATATTGGCCGCCGCTATATGGGCCTCATAGGTTGCAGTATGGGCAAATTTCGGCCCATTAATTACATCGCCGGTGGCGTAAATTCCTTTCACACTTGTTTCAAGATAATCGTTTACAGTGATGCCATGACGGTCGAATCGGATGTCAGTCGCTTCCAGGTTAAGCGCCTCAATGTTAGGTACCCTGCCTGCCGCCACCAATACCTGCTCGGCCAAAATAGCTTTTTTTGCACCGGTTTTATCGGCAATTATTATATTGAAATTATTGCCCGATTTATTTATTTCCGTTACTTTTGATGAAGTAAAAACATCGATGCCGGAAGCCGCCAGCTTTTGGCTCAATGCCTGCGCGAATTCCGGTTCAACAAGGCCTGATAAAAGGCTGTCCATCATTTCAATGATTGTACAGTTTACATCGAGTTTCGTCAGCATTTGTGCCAATTCCACTCCAATGGGGCCGCCGCCGATAATAACCATTGATTTGGGCAGAACTTTTTCCTGAAAAAGCATCTCGCTTTTCAAAACCTCCTGCCCGGCATTTCCCTGAAATTCAGGGATAAACGGAATCGATCCGGTAGCGATGATTGCATTATCAAAACCATAACGATTTTTCACTCCACCCAATTCTTCAATTTCCAACTCCTGATTTGATATAAACCTGCTGGTTCCCGAACTGAAGGTTAAACCGGACAGTTGTCTGATATGCTGCCTGGCTGCCCGGGAGCGCATAGTAAGAATATCATCCATTTTTTTCTTTATTTCATCCCAAAGATCTTTCATATCTTCAAGTTTTTCCTGGGTGAGGAGGGTGGTTGTTTTAAGCTGCGCATATTGATCTGCCGAGTGTTTTATAATTTTTGAAGGAATACAACCGACAAACAAACATGCGCCGCCAAGTTTGCCTGACTTCTCGACTAATAATACTTTTTGGCCTTTTAGAGCCAATTGGATTGCGGCGGGAGTTCCTCCCGGTCCGCCACCGATAATAATGGTATCAAATTTTTGCATTGTGCCAGACCCTCTTCAATTTGGATAAAAAAAATTACATTATACAAGACCTTCCTGAATGATATTTTCCATGTCCGCAAACTGGTGATATATAAAACAAAAATTTTCACTTTAAGTTCATCAATTGTCGAGGAGAAAGGTGCTGAGGGGACAGAAACCTCCGACAATGCAATTTTGCAGATGCTTTTTATCAAATATACCTGCCGATGGATTCATTAATAAAAACGCTCATAAATATAGAACAATAATTATATTTTTCTCATTCGGGCATTTGCGGATCACCTGGTGACGAATAAAATAAAAAATTGGAAATGTACGCGATCGGCATTTTTGCCTGTAAACTGCGCATTGAATAGGCATCTGGCAAAAGTTGAAAAGGAAATGATGATTTATTTCAATGCCACGGTCACTTGGCTGGGGAAGGTGTTCTGGCTTATAAATGCAGAATCGATTATCCGGAACCCAGTCCCGATTAAATAATTGCGAATGGAAATCGGCCGGCAGTTGGTCAGAAGTGCCGGGAACTCCTTCGCCGCCCATCCCCAAAACCGGTGGTAGAACGTGCTGCCGAATGTCATGGCGGAAATCACCAGTCTTCCGGATGGTTTGAGCACACGATAGTATTCGGTCAAAATAGCAACGTAATCTTGCTCCGGCAAAAGATCCAGCATGAAATTATTAATCAACAGCGAGAAAGCTTCGTTTTCAAATGGTAATTGGTAAGCACTCGCGATTTCCAAATTGTAATTTTTTCTCGCCGATTTGACCATTCTATGCTTCGCTCTGGAAAGCATGGCAAAGGAAAAATCTATGCCGGTGTTGGACCCATCGGGATTCAAATTGACAATCTTTTGGAATAATTCGCCGGTTCCCACGGCTACCTCCAGAATGTCTTCACCATTCTCGATCCCGGCAAAATCCAAAACCTTTTCAGCCGCTTTGCTTTCGGTCAGTACTGACCAGAGATGATAGAACCATGCGAAATTGGCATATGGATCTTTAACCGCTTTGTAGGAAATGGATTGGGGCGGAATATGACCCGAATTATTTGGCATTAAATTCCTCCTCTTTGTGTATTAGAACCGCATTCTGCTTTAACTCTTAGACTCATAAACTGTTCGTGCATCAAGGGGGATGCTGCCATTATGGGGGATTTATTATTTAAGCCGCCGACTACATAATTTGCATCGAAAGACAGATTCTCAGTAAAGGAGCCGACGGATCATATACTCCTGCAGGAGACTATTGTCGTTTTGAACACGCACCCCGGTTCCCGAAATGCGTTAGTTTGCAGATTTGCTACCTGAAATTAAACTCTTCGAAATGGATTTGGCGAGCCGGAACCCCCATTTGCCTGAATTGTTTTCGGAACGATATCATCATGCCGAACGGGCCGCACATGTAGATGTCTCTGTTCCGGATATTACCCCGGGTATTATTGGCGATCTTTGTCGTGGTAAGGCTGCCGTCGCGCGAGGTAATCTGAATCATCGGCCGGAAATCCGAAAACCGTTCCGCCGCCGCGATGAATTCATCCCAAAAAATCATATCTTCCGCGCTGCGCACTGTATGGTAAAAATCGATCTTGCGATCCGGCTTATCCGCAAGATCCCTTATCCAACTCAAGAATGGCGTAATACCGATTCCCCCCGCTATCCAGATTTGCTGTTTTCCCCCAGCCTTATAATCGAACATTCCATAGAAACCGTCCACTTTTGCCGGGGCGCCGGTCCGGAGATTTTCAAACAGGTAACGGGTCCAATCTCCGGATGCTTTGACAGACAGGCGAAGATGTTCTTCCCTGGGAGAACTGCTGATGGTGAAAGGGTGTGGCTCTTTGAGAATAGCGTCTTTCTCAAAACTCACGTACATGAATTGACCGGCCCGAAAGGCGGGTTTATGTCTATCTGATTTCAAGGTAAGTTCCATGGTTGTGCCATTCAGGGGACGCAGCGCATTCACAATATATGGAAACGATCTGTCCCACTTTCTGGAAAATAATTCTTTATAAATGTATGCACTGAGTCCCGCCGCATAGACAACCAGCAGGAAGCGGAACGGAACCGCAGTTGTGTGCACCAGGTTTTTTACCAAAAGGCTGTGCGCGATGGCAACGATGAAAAAAACGCCAATCCATCTATGCAGGTTTCGCCACCTGTGGTACGCCAGGCTGATGTATCCGCCCAGGAAAGGTATACGGGGCGCCAGGGCCAGCACAATTGAAATCAGAATACCTGCGAAGGCGAATATTCCTAATAATATACCAACTTCGGACTCACCCAAATCCGGTACAATAAAATAATGAACAAAAATCAGAATGATGGCGGACAGGGCCACTTTCTTATGGGTCTGATACACCTGGTCCAGACCGCCAAAGTACCGCTCCAAAAAACGCGGCCGGGTTGCCAGTATCAATGCACAGGCTATTAAAACCATCGCGGTGGAAGAAAATATCTCGGCAATCATCTGATAGGTAAAGGTATGTTTTCCGTTATTCACCGGGGGAAAGAGCAACCAAAAAATAACGTTCAGGCCGGCCAGAGCAAAAATCGTAATATTGCCCAGTTGTTTTTTCTGCATATTTTAATTTCATTCCATAAGTTTTTTTGAACTTTCTCAGCAATTCCGGTCACGTGATATCGGTTAGCGTTTCCGTATCAGTCTTGTTTTTATTCAATGACAAGGCGGTTATAGAGCCTGTTGTTTTCCCCCTGCAGAATGTGAGATGCAAAAAAACAGCGCTGGTGCCCTCCCCGTTTGTAGCAACAGCGCTGATCTTGGCATTCTTTATTCACCCTCAACCTAAATCAATAAATGAACAAAGAATGTTTAAATTTGCTTCCGCCGGATTTTTATTTCGTGCACCGGAAAAAGTAAAATTAATCTTCGTCCCCGAAATCCACGTCCGGCCCCCAGTTCCAATCCCAGTAATCATAAGGCCAGCCAAAAGCCGGTCCTCCGTACCAGTAACCGTCCCAACCCGGCCACCAGTAGCTCCAGTCTTCCAACTGCTGATTCCGTTCTACGGATTTCAGATATGTGTTCTGCATGTAATTAATTACCGGACCGGCAACGCCTTCCTGTTTCAGTTGAGCCAACTGTTCGGCTTTCAATCGGTAAACAGTGTGCGACTTTCTCATCTTGCTGATGATAGTCTGTGCCGGAACACCCTCTTTGCTCATTTTAATAATTTCCGGAACCGTCACCGGCGGCGTGGAATATCCCCTGGTCCCGGCACAACTTGTAATGAGCAAAAAGCCCGCAAACAGCAATAACATGAACACCCACTTCTGGTATCGGTGATACTTTGCCACAATCCCTACCTCCGTTTTTAGTTTATGTGAATACACATCCATATTTAATAGCCTGCAATCCCTTTTAAAATGTGATAACTTAAAAGAAAATTCGCGCGAGTGCGAAATATCAATTTTGGGAGAAATTTGTTTGTTGGGTGGAGGAGAACGGTCGCCTGGAGGAACTCAAATACGGCGGCAGCTACTCATCCTTCCCTCCGCTATTCATAGAAGATAAAAAAACCTCCCTCCCCTCAAAAAATAATCGAATAGAATGTTCTATAAAAGCTGGCTAAAATTATTGGACAAAAATGAAGAAATTATGAAGACTGAAACGAGAAATAATTTACCGAGC
>CAZUZS010000136.1:0-6930 GCA_964624795.1 uncultured Calditrichaceae bacterium | reverse complement strand
CGCTGGACAAGCGACCGAGGAGAGCAATCTCTCATGTTAGCCCCGGCATTTTGCCATAGGCATCCCTTACGGGAATGCCGGGGATTACGAAAACCAAACGAATCCCAAGCCTTTTAAGGCTTTCCATTCTTCAAAGGCCATAAATGGCCTCCCACCGGAGTACCCGCTCATCTATTCCCGGACTATCCCGTAGGGATGCCTTCGGCAAACGTCCGGGCTAACAAACCCTTGGCCATTTCGTGACCGCCGCCAGACTCTGCAGAAAGAAGATGATATAAAGAAACATAATCCCACCGTTCAGTGAGGTTTTACGAAAAATTAAAATTTTCTCTTGATTTTTTGGACTGCAAAAAATAGATTAGCAAATAATAATGGAATCGCGTATTTGAAAGGCAATTTATCGTGCCGTCCGATGGAATAATTTCAATTTTTGAGTGTGGCTGTTTTACATAGAATTGCGTAAAAAGGATCAACTGGTTGAAGTTATATAAATATGTTCCAATTGCGAGAATGGATGTTCTGAAAAACAATCTAATCCGTTTTACACAACCTGGCGCATTAAACGATCCAGGTGAAATGAGAGTTCAGATCAAAAAACTTATTGATGATAATTCCTTAAATAATTTATTGAACAAAAGTATTGGGAAAGCATCAAAACCAGATGTTATGTCAAAAAGCCTAAAGGAGAATTTCAAAAAAGACTTCAACCTGAATCTTACAGTTGAAGAATGTAGACAATTATACAACTATATTCTAGAAAATAATTCTGAAGATTTTTCGTCCTTAATCTCTAATGTCAATCCTTTTATGCTAGCCGTTTTTCGAAAGGCCGAATCTTCTTTAATTAAGAATTTCCGAACAAATGTCAGTGAAAAATTTGGAGTGCTGTCTTTAAGCGAAACTCCATCCGACATGAAAATGTGGTCACATTATGCATCGAACCACACTGGTTTTGTTATTGTATTCGATGGAAAGAATAAATTTTTCCAACCCCCGAGTCGAAGAGAGACTGATAAGCGCGGCTTACAAAGAGTTAAGTATACTGATAAAATACCAATATCAGAAATTTTAGTTATGGATTTTACATGGGAAAAGCTCTTTTTTACAAAAGGTATGGACTGGGCACACGAACAAGAATGGAGAATGGTTAAAGTACTCGACCAAGCAGAAAAAATTCTCGACATGAATAATGAAAAGATATATTTATTTAAGATTCCATCAAAAGCAATCATTAGTGTAATCTTAGGCTATCGAATGAGCGGTTCTGATCGTGAGGCATTATTGAATGAATGCAAAAATGACTCGCGATTTGAATTAATAGATATTAAAGAAGCGAAATTAAACGAAAAAGAATACAAAATAGAATTCCAGGATTTATCAAAATCATAGCCTAATAAATCCACTTGGCGCTTTAATGCTCGTGTTTTTGACTATTACCAGAAAATATTGATATGAAAACAACCAAAAGAAAAATCATATTCACTATCCCGTTTTTGATTTTGATCTTTCAATGCATAACTGATAAGAATTCGGTCGGGACTATCGACAAAGTCGATGATGGCAAATTAAGTATTCGGACCTCAAAAGTAGAATACTGGTCGTCTCAGAAGATTGAATTTGCGCTTTCGAATTTTACCGACAGCACGGCATACGTTCATTTTTGCGGCGATGAACTGGTGTTCATTGTTGAAAAAAAAGTGAACGGTGTTTGGGAAGGACCCGTCCATCCCCCAATTTGCCTGCCCTCCTCTTTACGCTCTTTCGGTATCGAACCCGGACATTATTTATCATCGGCGCATTGCGCAAATCTGAAGTTGAGCAATAGTGGTGCTTACCGGTTGCGGGTGAAATATGATTGGATGGAATCGCTTGTTTTGGATAGTACCCTGTATTCGAATGTGTTTATAGTCAAATTAAAGAAGAGCATGGATTAGATTTTAAGTAGCTGAGAGGTGTAGATTTTAAAGAAAAGCATGAAACGGGGTGGGTGCCACTCGGGATCCACTTGGCAGTTGCCCAATCAACATAATAATGTATCGTAGTATGGGGAGTATTTTTCCCCATTATGGATAGCTCTATGCTGTCCTAGGTTTAGGAGGATTAAGTAATGAACGAGTTTCTTCAATGAGAAAAGAAGTAATATTGTCCCTTAAAATTATTGCATATAATCTTCTCTTTCTTGCCTCGTTACCAATAATTTCTTCGGTGCTACTAGGTAGGAATTTAATGCAGAATGTTTACATATTTTTAAAAGGTTGGGTATCCTCGGATTTCTATTTACTCTGGGCAATATTGCTAATATTGTCTCTTTTAACCCGCTTTATTATTTTTGTATACAAGAAGCATTATTCCAAAAATCAGATATATAAATTTCTTTACGTATCTGTGTTTTTCATTTTGACTTTTCTTGTAATTTATGCAATGGTTGTCATGCTTCCATTGGCATGGTTAATAATTATCTTTGATGATAAGGATTCTCCATATAATCTTGTTTCCATGCATTTTGCATATGTGGCACCCTATGTAGGGCCCTCATTGTCTTTTTTGCTTACCTACTACTTTATCAGGTATTTATTAGTATCTGAGAAGAGTAAGAAATTCATGAAAATGAGGAAATTCATTAATGCACGATTTGCTGATAGAGTATTTCATTCTGCTTTTTCATTAAAATTCTTCGGCATTTTCCAAAAGTTTAGTTCAATTGTCATAATCACCATTATATTGCTTCTCATTAAAATTTCTGTGATAATTATTGATGGAATGGGATATATATCTTATCAGGCAAAGCATTATTTTTCCAATGTTAGTTTACCTGAATTGAAGATTTACAATGGAGTTAAATTTGCCAACCGGTGGTCAGATCTATTTTTGGTAATTGATTCAGAGGGTAAATTAAACCTGGATAATACAGAATTTACTTTCGATGATTTGGCGGGTCTGTTTGTCAAAATTCATGATGAATTTTTAAATGATGAATTATATGCGTCTGTAGAATTTAGAAAACGATCATATTGGTTTGAGAAAGATTCAAAGCTAATCATGATCGTTGATAGAAACTGTGCAATGTCTAATGTAAATCGTGTGCTTAACCTGGCACATAGACATTCTATTAATAATATTGTGTTTGTTACAAAATAGAATTCGGCGTTACAAAGACGTGATAAAAGAGGTGCTCAGGCTTTTAGCAAATTTCTTATCAGTTTCACATACAGCAGCCCCCAAAATAGTCTGTGATTCGATCCGATTCGGGCATCCTCAATAGTCTTTGCCTTTCCAAACAAAACGACAAGGACTTTCATTGCTCAGATTTTACTTCAGAAAAACACACTTCGAAGTCAATTATGGTTCGGGGCGGTTCCACCAGTTTGGCGATCTTGGCAAGCGAAGGATAAAAAGACTGGACTATTGGAATCTGGCCTATGCGCTGTGGTTCTGGATGTTCCTGGAGTTCGCCGCCAAAATTGGGTTCGTGAGCATAGCGCCTTTTGGGGATTTGGGAAGTTATTACGCTGTCAAGTATTCGGAAGGCATTGATGTTCCAAAGGCTGAAAATGTCGATAGGCTGCCGACCACGAGGCACGTTATCTTTGTATCTTTGGACTGCCAGGGCAATTTGAAAATGGATGATGCCTATTGTACGTTGAACATTCTGAAAACGCATATTGCATATCTAAGTCCCGTAACAGTGGTATGCCTTATCGTTGATAAAAATGTTGAGATGGAGAAGGTCAATAAAATTCTTTCCGCTATAAGGGAAAGCGGTCCCAGGCATGTCAATTTCCTGTGCCGGAGCAGTAGCAAGCAAGTTTTGAATCATTGAAATCTTTGTTCTGCAGTGTTGAAATTTGCAAATCTGTCTGCGAGAACGATCTGTTTGTTTGTGAGGATGTTGTCCTCAGAATACCGCATGGTGCTAACCTCTTACGAGCAGAAATCGGGATATGCTTTCCGAAAACAGCGGCCAAGCGACTGCTGACTGAAGATGAAGATTTTGGGCTCTTAATTCGAAATTTCCTCTACAAAAAAAATACAACACCCGAGCCTCATCATGATAAAGTGATGGGGCTTTATTTTTGCTTTTCAGACGGATTACTCCATGTACCATAAATTCCCATTCTCCGCAAGAATATTGCAGGTGGGGAGAATTCACGACAGTGCTGCTATTGGACGTGTTGTCTTCAACTATTGCTCATTAAGGCTACGGTTATTTCAGGAAATTGCCGTGGTAATTGAGCTTTTGCTCAAAAAGAGTTTTTGCTTGAATCCATGCGTCTGCTGAATGAAATTTGAAATGGAGGGGAAAAACCGGTTTTTTGGGACGGAGTCGTCAAGTGATACAAAATTGAAGAGATGCGAATGCGAACAAGAATTTTTGTCTTCCTTTTAATTTTATTCCTTTTCTTGGCGGTGACAGTGCCCGTTTTCGGGCAGTCTGCCGGGACTACCGAAGAACAGGCCGAGCACTACAGCGATTTCGAGAGCAGCACACTGGCCGACACAACACTGCCGGTATTGATGCCTTACAACCGCTGGATCGATCCCGCCGGCGAGCAGATCTATTTCGGAGATCCAAAGCTGGAAAATCATGCACTGGATTGTGCATTATCGCCCGACGAAAAATGGTTGGCGGTTGAAGGGCGCTATTCGGTTGTTATTATTTCACCGGTAAATAAAAAGGTCGTTCATCGCTTTTCGGTGAGGGAATATTTCGAGAAAGAGCGGGTCATGAACACCTTTACGGGGATTCAATGGCAGCAGGAAGGGGATAACTATCACCTTTTCTGGAGTGCCGCCGAAAAGAAGGGCCATTCGCACGTAATGCAGGCCAGGTGGGATGGGAAGAAAATAAAGGTGATGCGCACATTCGATTTTGAACCGGTTGAACCGGCATCATCAGCGATTCCCAATGAACTTCTCCTTCGCACGGAAAACGATAAACAGTATTTATATGTTGTTCTATCCGGCAATAACCGGGTTGTCAAAATCGATCTTCATACCGGGCAAACCGTATGGTCTACCGCAGTGGGCGTAGCGCCATTTGGTATCGCCTGCGCCAACCGAGAATTGTATGTTACCAACTGGGCAGGATCGGTTCCGGATCCAGCGGATACCAATGTCGCGGGTGCCCCGTGGAATAACGCAAAAGTTGACCCCAAAACCGGTGCCACCCGTGAAGGCACGATTTCCGTTATTGATCCGGCCGCCGGTCGTGTTCTCAAAGAAATAAAAGTGGGCCTGCACCCCAATGATATTATTGCCAGTCCCGACGGGAAATTCATATATGTCACCAATTCCAATAGCGATATGGTCTCCGTAATTCAAACAGAAACGGACCGGGTTGCCGAGAATATTTCAGTGCGGCTGAAGCAGGAAGCAAATCCGTATTTTGGTGATTCTCCCAACGGCCTGGGGATTTCAGGAAACGGGCAAATTCTCTATGTGGCGAATGGGATGGACAATGCAATTGCTGTGGTGCAGCTTGGCAGGCTCGCTTGTGCGCGTTCATCGGAAAAGCAGAGCGTGGTAAAAGGATTTATCCCGACCGGGGCTTACCCGGGGGGCGTCTGCGTCTATCGGGACAGCCTGCTTTTCGTGGCAAACATCGAAGCACAGGGAGCGCGGATTCCTTCGGTCGATGAAAAAAGCGGTGTCACAATATACAATGCCCATCGTATGAAGGCGTCTGTTTCCGCCGTACCACTTCCTGATAAACAGGAGTTGGCGGATTACACCAAACGGGTTGAGAAATCGAACCAGCTTTTCCGGGTTGCGCTTTCCAAACGATTGCCGCGGGAGAACATGCCGCCGGCTCCGGTTCCGGAACGCATCGGCGAGCCGTCACTCTTCAAGCACGTTGTTTATATTATCAAGGAAAACCGCACCTACGACCAGGTGTTGGGTGATATGAAGGAAGGGGATGGCGACACATCATTGTGCGTTTTTGGTGAAACCGTTACGCCCAACACCCATCGCCTGAGCCGCGAATTTTTGTTGTTAGATAATTTCTATGTGTCCGGCAAATGCTCCGCCGAAGGTCACCAGTGGACTGACGCTTCTATCGTTACCGATTGGGTCGAAAAAAATGTTCGCTCCTGGTTCTTCAGTTATCCGCATGTTCAAAAGAATGCACTGGTGTATGCTCCGACCGGTTTCATCTGGGACAACGGCATTCAAAACGGGAAGAGTGTTCGCATTTACGGTGAAGCAGCCATTCCGCAGTTTGAGAAGAAGTTGAGCTGGAAATCGATTTATGACGGATTTCTGAAAGGCGATCCGCTGGTCTTCGAAAACAAAACCACCATTGCTCCGGTAAGAAAAATTCTAAGCCCCGGTTACCCCGGTTACGGCAGCCTGTGGGTGCCAGACATCCTCCGGGCAAAGGCGTTTATTGAGGAACTGAAAAATTATGATAAAATGGATGGTGATCAGTGGCCGGAATTGATGGTCGTGGCCCTGCCCAATGATCACACTGCCGGAAGCAATCCGGAAATGCCCACCCCCAGGGCGATGGTCGCCGATAATGACCTGGCGCTCGGGCAAATTGTTGAAGCGATTAGCCGCAGCCGCTTCTGGAAAAACACAGTGATTTTCGTTACCGAGGACGATTCGCAGGCCGGCTGGGATCATGTTTCGGCTTACCGGACAGTGGGGCTGGTGATAAGCCCCTATTCGCGGATGAGGAAGACAATTCATACCAACTACAACCAGCCGTCGATGGTCAGAACGATAGAGCAGATCCTGGGGCTGCCGCCCATGAACATCGAGGATGCAACCGCCATGCCGATGTTTGATTGCTTCACGTCGGTGCCGAATTTTGCGGAATACCATGCGCTGCCTAATCAAATCCGGTTAGACGAGATGAATAGAGATATGTCCGAGCTAAAAGGTCAGGCGCTATACTATGCACGGAAAAGTATGGAGCCGCAGTTC
>CAZUZS010000135.1:0-6964 GCA_964624795.1 uncultured Calditrichaceae bacterium | reverse complement strand
GGTTCGGGACCAGGAGGTCGGAGGTTCGAATCCTCTCGCCCCGACTCAATAAAAACAATAAGTTAGAAAAGCTCAAGACGAGCGGAAAATTTTCTCAGTACGGTATCAGTACGGCAGGAAATATTTCACATGCCCGTGAATTATGTGCCCGCATTCACAAACTATTACTAATAAAGCTAAGCTTGTAACTTGATTTTCGGCTAATAAAAATAATTAGTCAACCAATTATTTTTCTCTTGACATAGCAGTTTTCTAAACTGCAAATTATCCAATAACAGAATAATAAACATTTAACGGAAAGGAAGGTGGATATGGAGAAAAACCCTCCGAAGATCGAAATTCGAACTGCTGCGCAGGATGCCGATCTTCAGAAGAAGGGCTACATGACTTGTATCTATGGACCGGCTTCCATCGGCAAGACAACTCGTGTAGCCACTCTGCCACAGCAATACTGGCCCCATGTGCTGATTGTTGATTTTGAGGATGGAGTGATGCGAGCGCTGCATGGGTATGAAATTCCCTATTGGCCCCTGAACCTGGAAAGCAATCTGGTCAGTGCAATGGTTATGTGGACAAAGTTCCTGGAAGAGTTTCCTGAAAAGCAGCCTTGGAACAAAATGGGCACTCGCTACTTGTTTATCAATTCGGTGTCGGAATTGATAAAACAAACCGAGTTTGGATTGCAGCATGCCCGGAAGAAGAAATTCATCACGCTGAAAGAATATGGTGACGCTGCAAACAGGTTTCGGGAATGGCTGCGAGCATTAAAAGCTCTGAATCGCAAAGGTATTCATGTGATCATGGAGGCGCATGAAGACACCTATCCGGTGGAGGTGGATGGTTCGACTGAAAAACGGGCGATGCTATTTCCAAAGGTCGGCAAAACTTTAGCAAAGGAATTCCTGCATCTGGTTGATTTTTGTGCCCACATGGAGATCGATTCCAATGACAAGCGAATCTTCAATTTCCAGGTGACCAATACAATAGCGGCAAAAAGAAGTTTCCGGAATTTCCCGGAGCAGATGGAGGCAGATTATACGACGCTTTTTACCACGCTCCACAATCTGTTGCACTCCGGCGCTAAGCCAATAAATGCCCCTCTTGCAAAGCCTACCCAGCAACCGTCTTCGAATCAGCCCGCCAAAACCGGAGCGGTTGCTAACTCTAAAACTAATCAGCCGGTAATGTCTAACAAGATTAATTCAAAACAACCAGTAACAGCTTAACGGAAAGGAGCTGATCTATGGCAATTAAACTTCCTCAAAACGCAAATTTCGAAAATCTGGAAAGTTGGAATCCGGGTGGTGGTGGTATGGTTCCGGTTGGCATCTATGAGGCCAGAATTGTTGAGGTTGAAGTGCAAAAAGACAACAACGGCTTCCCGAAACTCAACATGAAGCACGAGATCACCCAGGGTGAGCATACCGGTGGGACGGTCTATGGAAATCGTTCTCTGTCCCCCAAGGCACTTAATTTCTTCCGCGGCTATTGCGAGATGCTGAGTGTCTCGTTTCGCGGGATGGCTTTTAATGAACAGGGTTTTGTTGGCCGCTGCCTCCGTATTCACGTTGAGGAATATCCCAAACAGGATGGCAGTACCGGTACCCGGGTTGGAAGGGTTTATCCATCGGAGATTGCGCAGAATGATCCCATCGACATTACGGTGAATTCCGATAACGTAGAGTTTAGTGAGGAACCGAAGGCCGTTGGTGGATTTGAAGGTAGTCCCGATGATGATAATGTTCCATTTTAAAGGCCGGAGTCTGTAACATGATCATATTTAGCAGGAATGATGGGTTGGCGAAATTATCGCCAGCCCATCGATATTACGCTTATTGTATTGCCAGTGCGGCAATAGAACTGCCTATATCGGGCATTTATTATCACGACAAAATCTTGTCCGCTCACGAGATTTATGATCTGGCAGAGATTCCGGCCAGCTATAGAAAAAATTTGATCCAATCGCTGATTGTGTGCGGATGGATGGGCAGGATTGGCATGGTCTATTATTTGAAGGATCTGCCCAAATTTGTTGCAAAGCCAAATATCCGGTATGTTATGACACAGGTTAAAAAATTGATGGGTGAGATCAACGAAGATGAAGCGCAGTTATTGGGCTTGGAGATTGACGATACTTCCGGGACAGTTAAACAAATTGTCTCTCTTTATGGTGGGTTCGATCAGATTGAACAGGAAAATCTAAAAGCCTATATTGCTTGTTTCAGAACACAAAACCAGATTGAGAATCATGTTCATTTGTCGCAGATGTCGCCTAACCGGCATTTGAATCTGCTTTCCGAGGTAGTTCAAATTTATAATGAAGGCAAGTTTCATTATGGCAATAAAGAGTATTCGATTAATCGGGACGATTTTTTTATTAGGTTGCGACTTGTTCTTGCCCGGAATTTGAAGGCACTTACCAATCACAATTATTTGAAGAAAGTATTGATGAACCAGGATGGTCTACAGACAAAGAGAAACTGTAACGTTGAGGGATTTTAAATGAATGACAATCCGGATGCAGAAGGCAAGGAATACAGTACAATAGGTGATGTTCTGAATGTTGTGACACCGGAGATTGAGAAAACAAGGCCAGATACGCCCTGGGTTTGTGAGAAATGTAAAGCGGTTAATACGAATTGGACATACAGTTTTGATTGGTTGTTTAAGCGAACCGATTACCCATGGGTGCAGGGTGAATGCCCGGTGTGTGAAAAGTGGCGGAAATTGGATGAGATCAAGAGGTTGGAGGCCGAGGAGCAGCAGGCCCGATTGAGAAGAATTCAAAACATCTATAAGCGTTCGGGAATGCCAAAAGACTATGGTCGTTTCGCGTTCAGCAAACTTGAGATTCGTGAAGGCGCCGAAAAAGCATTCAACTATTTTAAAGATGTTTCTCATTTCAAGAGAGGCAATCCGTTTGTAATTCTGAGCGGCGCAAACAACACGGGCAAGAGCGCACTCCTGGGGGCATTGTGTAACAAGCTTTCAATGAATGAAATTCCATCATTTTATATCAACGAAGCAGTTATGTTTGGCAAAATAAAAGAAGGCTTTGATTCAGTTGAGCCAATTGAACGAGAGCTATATGAGGCTTTTCGTAGTGCCGAGGTAATTCTGTGGGATGAATTTGTATTTTTCAATTACACTGAGAAAGCATGGATTTATGAGCGTGTGTATCGCTTGATCGAGGAAGCGGCGGAAGCCAATAAGGTCATGGCTCTGGCAACAAATCATGATTTGAAGGATCTGCCATACCGGTGCGGGAAACGAATTTGGGCAAGAATGGAACGTAAGCGAACCAATTTCATTCGCATGGAGAATCAGCCGTTTTTCAAGGGATTAAATGTCTTGTAATTTATTGATAATATTGAACATA
Organism: uncultured Calditrichaceae bacterium; assembly: GCA_964624795.1. Classification (GTDB taxonomy): domain Bacteria; phylum Calditrichota; class Calditrichia; order RBG-13-44-9; family RBG-13-44-9; genus CAZUZS01. The sequence continues at coordinate 3,585 of CAZUZS010000135.1, read as the reverse complement.
ACATCAATTAATACTTGACAAAGGTAATCTACTGTTGCAAATTAAATATAAAGAAATCAACTACTTATATAGCAAAGGATGGTGATATGGGGAAAGTTACATTTGATGATCGTCAATTACAGGCGGTTGAGACCAATCAGGGGCAGTATTTGATAATAAGCGGAGCGGGCAGCGGGAAAACCCGCGTCCTGACGCATCGTGTTGGGCGTTTGATAGAGAAGGGGGCGCGACCCGGAGCTATGCTGGTATTTACATTTACCAATGATGCGGCAAACGAGATGAAAACCCGGCTGATGGCGATTGTGGGAGACCATGTTCAGGCATTGAATGTAGGGACGATTCACAGCCAGTTGAATCGGATGCTGCGGGAATCGATTGGCCTGTGGAAGCCGTTCATGAATAACTATCACATCATGGATGGATGGGAGCAATTGCGATTTGTCAAGGATTGTTTCAAAGAACTCCGAATGGAAATGAACAAGTATCAGAATCCACAGGCGGCAATTCGTAAGATTGGTTATATAAAGAACCGCGCCATGACATTGCATGATTATATCGATGAGCTGGAATCACTTGGTGTGGAGCAGTGGCGCGAGGAGTGGTTTATTCGCTTCTATTCATATTACGAACGGATACGGGAGCAGAAACGGCAGATCGGATTTGATGACATGCTCTCCGAAACGTATTGGATGTTCAGGCAGAAGCCGGAAATCCTGGAAATCTACCGGAGCAAGTTTGAATACGTAATGATGGATGAATTCCAGGACACCAATAAAGTGCAGTTGGAAGTGGCGAGAATGCTGCAGTCCAAACATGAGAACTTTTTCTGTGTGGCAGATCCGAGGCAGTCTATCTACGCATTCAGGGGAGCGATTCCTGAATATGCAGTGAACTTCAAACAGTATTTCACTGGTGGCCGGGTCGTGTATTTGGAATACAATTATCGCTGTCCCAGGAACATCATTGAGTTGGGCAATGATTTGATGGATCGGGCAAAATGGAAGTTTCCAAGGACCAAAGCCCACCGACAGGACGATGGGGCTGTCAAATTCTATCCCTCGTTTGTGGATGGCGATGAGGAGGCTGAGACGTTGACAAATGAAATTGTCGAACTCACTGAAAAGTTGGGTTATGATTACCGAGACATCGTTATTCTGTATCGCACCAATGCACAGTCCCGTTCGCTTGAGGAGCAACTGATCAAGCGGGCGCTTCCCTATAAGGTGGAGCAATCGTTTTATCAGTCTGCTGAGATCAGGGATATGGTCGCTTTTTTGAGGTACGTTCACAATGATAGTGATTTCGAATCGCTGAAACGGATTGTGAATAAGCCGAATCGCTACCTGGGAGCTGCTTTTCTGGACCAGTTGCGGGGCAAAATGAAAGGCAGTTCGGCTATTGAAGCTTTGAAAAGCGGGACTTTTACGCATAAGTATATGAACACCAATGCTGCGGCATTCGCTTCCGGCATCGAGGAGATCCGCTCGCTGGAACTGGATGCGGTTGGGGGTTACATGAATGTAATTCGAACCACGTTTGGTTATGATAATTGGTTAAGGGAGCAGTATGAGGAAGAGCAGGCAGCGGAGAAGTTGGAACGATTGCTGGAGCTAACGACACTGGCCCACCACTTTAAGACCATCAGCGAATTTCTGGAATACCTGGCAAAGCTGGAGGATGTTTCAAGCGGTGACAGCAATGCCATAGAGTTAAAGACCATTCACCGGTCCAAAGGGCTGGAATACAAGATTGTGTTTGTTATCGGAGTTTCGGATGGAATTCTCCCTCATGCCCGTGCAACGGACACAGAGGAAGAAAGACGGTTGTTTTATGTGGCGATTACCCGTGCGATTGAAAAATTGTATGTCAGTCATGTATTGACTCGGTTTAATAATGAAGTGGAGCCATCTGGATTTTTGAAAGAAGTTGGATTTGATGCCGGGTTGGCGGATGATATCGAAAAAGAATTAGAAGAGACGGGAGATACCTTTACCGCCAGGTTCCGCAAAGAGCTAAACGAAATTGAAAATGATTTGATGGGGATATAAAAAAGGCGGCGCCATGAAGGCAACCGCCCAGGGATGTGGTGGATATGTTTGGGAGATGCTATCCGAAAAAAAGATAGGACAAAAAGTTTAGATAACCAAACGGTTTGTGGGATGTGATAGAAATATGTTATGGGAGATGCGGAAAATGAATCGAGCACAGTTGAGGAGAGAGAGGCAATGGATTGGAATATCAAGAAATACTGTGATGTGGTTATTTCTGTTGATCCTGCAACAAGCAAAAAAGTTGCATTGTCAATTTGGGAAGATCAGAAAATCTGGAGAGTTGTTCGTGTTAAGCCGGATGGTTTGCTGGAACAGTTCAGGGAGTTTCAGGTGGTCTATGCCGGGAGATCAGTGCTGGTGGTAATTGAAGATCAGTATCTTGACAAAAATTTTCGGAGCGCAAAGCTGTTGGTTGAACAACGGGCTCGGATTGAGGGTTGGTGCGATATGGTTGGCTTTGAGCATGTTTCGGTTTTGCCTTCGGTATGGCAGGGAGCCATTCTTCGAACATTTGCACAGAAAAGTGAGGAACGAAAACGCCGGGCGCTGGTGGTCGCAAAAGGTATTTTGGGAATGCGAAATGATGCCCCATTGGATGACAATTTGGCTGATGCGGTGTGTATTGGGCAATGGGCAGTTACGCGGATGATGAAGCTTTCATTTGTTGATATGTTGTAGGGGAGTTATGAAATCTGATGGAGCAGATATCAATGATGTGCCGGCCTTTGAAAAGATTCTTTATGGAATTGGTTTCGAAAGGAATTCTCATACCACATCAAAGGAAATGGTTTATGATCTACAGTTTAATACATGGCTTATTATCAGGGTTTATTCTGGTATTCCTAAATTTGTGTCGTCCATATATCAAAAGAAAACGATACGGATTAAGATTGTGGAAAGGCTTACAGATAAGTTTCTCTATGGAAGGGAAATAGATGTAGCAAAGTGGAAAACAATCAAGTCTAAAATTCAGAGAGTTGTAATGGATGCTAAACGTTTTAGGCGATGTGGTTGCGGAGGAATTCTGGTAGTTAAGCCAGGCGTCCGGGGCAAGTTTTTGGGATGCACTCGTTTTCCGATGTGCAAGGTAAGAGAGGAGCTGCCAATTTTATGAAAGTAATTCCAAAAGATAAACAGATTCCTGCAGGAACCAGGTATTTGGTCAGACGGAATGTTCTGGTGACCACGAAGGAAGAAATTGATAAAAAGGGTAACGAAACTTGGAGTGGATGTCTCTTGGAGAGGGGGGATTTGTTACAACTTGTCGGCTATTATTATTCCACCTATCTCAGCGGAAATCAGTATATGGCTTTTCGTGTGACTGCCGGCAAAAATGAAAATGAGATAGTGGCGATTCACAGTCGTGAAGAATATCAATGCCTGATTAAGGTTACAGAAGATTTGAATAAAGAGGTCAAGGTCCACTGTGTTGAATGTGGATCGTATGAGTTTTCGCTTAGCCATTACGAGTATTTGCTAAATCCTGAGTTAAAAAATCTTCGGTTCAAGTGTAAGGATTGTCGTTGATGAATGG
>CAZUZS010000134.1:0-7028 GCA_964624795.1 uncultured Calditrichaceae bacterium | reverse complement strand
GATGCATACGGGTTTACAAATATGCCCAATTTATATGTGTAAACTGTCTCCAGCCGGATTTCATCCACCGACTTTCGCACATCCTGGCTGCCAAGCTTAATGTTGCCGTAAGCAATTTTCCCGTTACTGGTCCAGTTATATATTAGCTCGTTTTTTTCAAATTTGGCATTCATATTCAATTGCCAGGACAAGCTGTTCTCACCACCCTGGCTCCAGTTGTCAAAGTTGGTCTGGGTTAAATTCAGACTACCCACAATGTTATTGTTCCAGCCCATTTTTTCGGGCTTTTTCTCCTTCTCCTGGGCTGTCAAAACACACACATTCAGCAGAATTAATGACGAGATGAGCAAAACAAACCTAACCTTAGCCATGCGCACTTCCTTTCCCATATTATTGAAATTTGGCATTATTTATTTTTTCGCAATGATAAGCATGAAAGATACCGCTTCGACGGGCGGTCAGCCTCAGGATAACGGCACTCTCGATATCGGCTTTTCGATCCGGTGAATCAGATTTTTGCTCGCAGCGCGTCCCGGATTTCGGTGAGCAGTATTTCCTGTTTGGAAGGAGCCGGTGGGGCTGCCGGGGCTTCTTCCTGTTTCTTTTTGAATTTGTTCATCGCTTTAATAGCCAGAAATATAACAAAGGCAACAATCAAAAAATCCAGTACCGTATTAATGAATAAACCATACCTGATGGCAACTGCAGGGACATCCCCCACGGCGTCTCTCAATAAAATTATGTTATTACTAAAATCGATACCGCCGAGCAGCACGCCGATGGGCGGCATAATCACATCATTCACCAGAGATGTTATGATCTTACCAAATGCCAGACCAATAATAACGCCGACTGCCATATCGACTACATTGCCCTTCATGGCAAACTCTTTGAGCTCTTTTGCCAGCGACATTGATCTGCCTCCTCTTTGATTGATTGAATTAATTTGATTTGACAAACAACGCAATAATTTAATCAAACGTTGATTAATATCCAATATCAGAATTGTGGTGCCGCTCATTCATTTGATGACGCAATAAATATCAAGCGCAAAACGAGGAATGAGAATCTTCAATAATCGTCCCTGAAAATTTCGGATCACCAGGGAACAGAAATATTATAACAGAAACACCTGAATCCGCTCTTTCCCCAAATAATGCAATTAATCAATGCCTCCAGGCAATAATAAATTATTGGCTGAAAAAATTTTGTTGTGTCGTGTCGGTTGAAAATGGATTTAAATTTGAACGTGAAAAATGGTTACAGGAATCCATTAAACGGAGATGCTCTGATGAAAATTGACCAACCCGGCGCGCACCTCGATCACATGATGCGGCAAACCAGAGATCATCACGTACAACTTAGTTCGATGGCCGATCTGAAAGCAAACATTTTGCTGACGATTTCGTCCGTCCTCATTACGCTCTCCATCCGCTATGTTACCGAGCCGCACATTAAATGGGCGGCAATTATTTTGATCGGGTTCTGTCTGGTGACGATTGTTCTGGCTGCTTATACGGTAATGCCCAAAGTCAACATGCCAATTAAACACGGTCCGAAACCGGATGTGAACAGCCCGGTTTTTAATCTTTTATTTTTTGGGAATTTCATCCGGCTGAGTTATGATGAATTCAAAGATGCCATGGAAAAAGTGATGAACGATCCGTCCCGCACTTATGAGACGCAAGTGCGGGAAGTTTACACACTGGGTGTTTTTTTGGCACAAAAAAAATATCGCTATGTGACGCTGGCTTATATATCATTCATTATTGGACTCCTGGCCAGCGGCCTGGTCATGCTTTTTATAGTTCTTTTTGTGTGACGATCGACTCTGGCCGGTTCACTGGCATACCGGGAGTTCACCCATTTTGATGATATTCCGGGACAGGAAAACATTTTGCCATAATACTTCTGGTAAGATTAACTAATCCTAACTTTAATAAGGGAGAACTGTTGTATGAGAATTACGGTAAAGATTTGTGTATTGACAATCGTGGTTGCTTTGATGGGAACCCTCGTTTACGCCGACGAGGTATCGGACCAAATTGATAAGGCCAAAGCACTATATACCCAGGGAAAATATAGCGAGGCAATTGCCGAGTTGAATTTCGCGGTGGGACAAATCCAGTCGCTTCAGGTCGACCGTTACAAAACAGCGTTTCCCCAGCCTTTGTCCGGCTGGGACGCGGAAGATTTTGAAGGCGGTGGTGTTGGGACTGCCTTCATGGGTGGTGGGATATCCGTAAGCCGAAATTACACTACAAACGACGGCGCCACCTCGGTAAAAATCGAGCTTGTATCGGATTCACCGTTGCTTAGCAGTGTGATGATGATGTTAGGAAATCCCATGTTCCTGGGAGGAAATAAAGTGGTTACCGTCAATGGAGAGAAAGCCGTTGAAGAATGGAGCGAGTCGGATAAGTCGGGGCAGCTCCAAATCGTCATCGAAAACCGCATGCTCATTACCGTTAACGGCTCCGGCCTTAGCAGCAAGGGCCAATTATACGATTACGCCAAGGCAATCGATTTTGCAAAACTGAAATCTTTCCTGAAATCGTAATAAACTCGCTTGTCCCTTTGCGGGCCAAATGAGGGGAATCGTTTTTTTTACGATCAGGATTTCCTTGCCCTGTTCCGGTAGCGGCCCGCATCCAAGGGAGAAAAATCTTATGTCCTGCAAGGTTTGCAACTGCCCATTTTTGAAGTTATTTTAGACTCCGAAGTGGGCAGTTGCTTTTTACAATGAGATTCCAAATAAATTAAAGAGGAGAATTCATCATGGGAAAACGATCTTTTTTTCTATTCGTGATTGTGGCAATGCTGGTTTTGGCATACGGCATTGCGGGCGCTTCAGATGAGAATGACAGCTACCATGATACCATCAACACATTCTTCGAAAAGCTGAGTACCGGCAATTACGCGGACGCCATAAACTTCATTTATGCCGATAATCCCTGGTTCTCCGCCAAATCGGACGATGTCCAGAAGCTGAAAACCCAGTTCATCGGGCTGGATAAGGTGGTGGGAGATTACCTGGATAACGAGCTCCTGATTGAAGAAAAGGTGGCTTCCCGCTTCGTATTTATCCAATATTTTGTGGCGTTTGGCCGCCAGCCGCTGAGCTTCAATTTTGAGTTCTACAAACCGAAGGACAAATGGCTGACTTTCTCATTTTCCTATTCCGACGATATCGATCAATTGATCGAAGAGAAAGCCAAATCGAAATTTATTGATCTGGAAAAGACAGAGAAGTAGAGTTGTCGCAAAGTACAATTTTGCAGCCAATAGTTGGGACTTCGGAGGGCCAAATTTTGTTATTCCCCAGAACCGGGTTTCGCCACACTCAGGAGTGATCGATAGCCCTCGCGGAATGGAACTTAGGGATCAATGTCTTTCCTCCAGCGGGCTTTCCCGAAATATGGCAATCGGCTGACTTCTATTTTAGTTCAGGCCACCGATCTGCGCTAAAGAAACTAAAGGACGAAATGCGAATACAATTTGTTAGCTTATGGTTGCAAAAGGAGAGGAGACTATGAAAGGAACCGTATTAATTACCGGTGCATCTGCCGGTTTCGGCGAAAGCTGCGCAAGACGATTTGCAGAAGGAGGTGGGCGGCTGGTTCTGGCTGCGCGAAGGATGGAGCAGTTGAAAAAACTGCAGGACGAGTTGAAGGGAAAAGCCGACGTACATATTCTGTCCCTGGATGTGCGGGACAGACAGGCTGTCAACGATGCCATCCGCCGCCTTCCCGAAAATTATCGGAACATTGACATCCTGGTCAACAACGCCGGTCTGGCGCTGGGACTGGAATCCGCCGATAAAGCCGATCTGGATGACTGGGATACGATGGTGGACACCAACATAAAAGGTCTGTTGTACTGCACCCGGGCAATTCTGCCGGGAATGGTGCAAAGAAACAGCGGACATATTATCAATATCGGCTCTATTGCCGGAAGCTGGCCGTATCCGGGCGGAAATGTGTACGGTGCGACCAAGGCATTTGTCAACCACTTTTCGCGGAATCTGCGGGCCGATCTTTTGGGCACGCCCATCCGCGTGACAAACATAGAGCCGGGCCTGGCAGAAACCGAATTTTCCATCGTGCGCTTTCATGGCGACGAACAAAAAGCGGCAAAAGTCTATGAGGGAGCCAAACCGCTCACCGGCGATGATATTGCAGAGATCGTTTACTGGGTCGCCAGCCAACCGGCACACGTCAACATAAACAGTGTTGAAGTAATGCCGACCTCCCAGGCGTGGAACGGTTTCTCGATTCATCGGGAAAAGTAAGGATGATCTGCAGAAATTTTGGAAGCTGTCTTCATTCGAGAGTATAATTCTTTGAAGATGATTCATGGTGAGATAATATGTTCGGGTTGAAAAAAAGACGCCGCAGGAAATTGATGAACCAGCCGCTGCCCGACGCCTGGCTGGAAATTGTAAAACGAAATGTGCCGTACTACCGTTGCCTGCCGAACGAAAAACAGCAGGAATTACAGGGACTCATTCAGGTGTTCCTGGCGGAAAAGTGGTTCGAGGGCTGCGGCGGGTTGCAGGTAACCGATGAAATCCGGCTAACCATTGCTGCACAGGCCTGCGTTTTGCTTTTGGGACGCCAAACGGAATTTTATCCCACGCTGAGATCGATCCTTGTCTACCCGCATTCCTATGTCGCGCATGTGGTGCAACCGCTCCCTGACGGCACCATCCTGGAAGGCGAGCAGGTGCGCCTGGGCGAATCGTGGTCCTTCGGCAACCTGGTCCTGTCATGGGATGACGTCGTGCAGGGGGCATCAGATATTCGCGACGGGCACAACGTGGTATTCCATGAATTCGCGCACCAGTTGGACAACGAATCCGGTGCAGCGGAAGGAGCGCCGCTCCTGCCCCGGCGCTCCATGTATATCGCCTGGGCGCGGGTGCTGGGAAAAGAATACCGGTCTTTACTGGAAAACATCGAACATCACCGGGCTACGTTCATCGATGAATATGGCGCTACCAACCCGGCAGAGTTTTTCGCGGTGGTCACCGAATTCTTCTTCGAGAAACCGCGGCAGTTGAAAGCCCGCCATCCCGATTTGTACGAACAATTTCGGCTGTTCTACCAGCAGGACCCGGCGGAGTGGAGGAATGGCCCGTGCGGGGATGATGCCGGGGCATAAAGTTCCTGAATTCCGGCCTCCAAAGGAATATCCCCGGCCTGGCCGACAATCTGATGCACTCGTAAGATTTCTCAGGATTTCATTATTAACCGGTTGATATTGACCTTAATTCGGACTATATTATGGTCGAATCAAAAGGAGATCCAATATGAAACCAAGTGAGGCCATAAAACCAATCAGCTATTTAAAGGCCCATGCTTCCGAAATTGTAAAAGATATTTCGGCGAATCAAAAAACGATGGTTATTACACAGAATGGTGAGGCAAAAGTAGTTCTTCAGGATGTCAAGGTCTATGAACAATTACAGGAAAGTCTGGCACTGCTCAAAATCCTGGCGCGGAGTAGCAAAAACCTGAAAGAGAAAAATTATAGGCCAATGGATGAGGTGTTTTCAGATTTACGCCGATACATTAATGAAAACCAGAATACAAAATGAAATATAAAATATTTTTGCTAAAGGATGCAGAAGAAGACCTGTTTGAAATCTACACCTATGTCGCCATGCATGATACACCAAATAAAGCGATAAATCTAATAGATAATATAGAAGCTACTTTTAATCAATTGTCCGAATTCCCTAAACGTGGGCATATTCCCGCCGAATTGGAGATGGTCTCGGTTTATGATTACCTGGAGATACGCTACAAACCGTACAGAATTATTTATGAGATTGTTGAATCTAATGTATTTATTCACTGTATCCTGGATGGAAGAAGAGATTTGCCGGAATTGCTGTACGAAAGACTATTGAGGTAAAATTATCCATATATTCATTTAAAATTGTTCATGTATTTGTAGTTGATTAAAATATGCACAAGGAATGAATTGCTCAAATTTTCTTCCTTCAAATTTCATTTGTTTGTCCGTGCAAATTCGTGGTGAAACGATAAAATTATTCATAGAAAAAAGGAACGGAGGAGTGAGATGCAACCAAATATTTCAAACAAAGATCTGGAAACCTGGGCCAACTACCTGCTCGACCATTCCCTTTCCGGCATTAAACCGGAGGACGTGGTAATGATAAAGGGCGAGCACATCTGCTGGCCGCTGATTTCCATACTGCAGGATAAAATTTTCGCCGCCGGCGCGATTGCCGACATCAACATTGTGGCGCCGGATAATGACCGCGGCAAGGTGTGGGGAGCCTCGATTGCCCGGCACGGCACCACTGCGCAGATTGAGCAGGTTCCCGAATGGCATCTGAAACGCTACGAAGCCATGACCAAGTATATCGAGATTCTGGGCGCGGAAAATCCCGATCTTTTCGCCAACTTGCCGGATGAAAACGCGAAAGTGGTGATGCGCGTGGACGAGCCGTACAAAAACATTCGTCTGGCCAAGCCGTGGGTGCTTACCCTTTACCCGACGCAGGGATTCGCCAACCTGGAAGGCATGAGCCTGGAGGAATATACCCGCGTTATCGTAGGTGCTTCCACCGTCGATCCCCGGCTGCTGGAAGAAGTGGAAGAAGATATTTACCGCTTGATGAGAAAAAGTGAGATGATCCGCATCCGCACTCAGTACCCCGCAACCGGCAAGAATTTGGAACTGCGCATGAAAATCCAGGATCGCAATATCATAAAATGCACCGGCAAAAACAACTTCCCGGACGGTGAGGTTTTCACCAGCCCGGACGCCAACTCGGTAGAGGGTGAGATTTTCGTCGATTTACCGGTGTTTTACACCGGCACCACCATCCAGGGAATCTACCTGCGATTTGAAAACGGCGTAATCCGCGAATACCAGGCCGACCGGGGCGGCGATGCGCTGCGTAAAATAATCGAAACTGACGAAGGTTCACACCGGCTGGGAGAGGTGGCGCTGGGAATGAACAACGGCATCGAAAAAGTGCTGAAACACCCGCT
>CAZUZS010000133.1:0-7237 GCA_964624795.1 uncultured Calditrichaceae bacterium | reverse complement strand
CTGGAGAGCGATGCGGTGGGAGAGCCGTGATCATCGTTACTCAAAAGGCCATCGGAAGCAGTGGTGGTCAGCGTGGTGTTGATAGGGGTGTTGTAGTTGTCCGCAGCAGCCACCGGTGGATTGCTCAGATCCAAAATGATAGATGGAAAATCGAGCGTAGCATCTGTATATACCAGTTCCGGTGTCGCGCCGACCTGCAAATCTGCCCGATAAACACTGCCGTGATAATTGCTGCCATCCCAGGAAGTACCACTCCAGTATATTTTGTTATGGATCAAATCCAGTTCAATGCTATAAAAAATATCTGATCCGGGCGGATTTGACAGCAACGCTTCCGGGTTGCTTCCGTCCGCAAGATTAGCCCGCATGATCACTGAGTTTGGGTATGTTTGGGTCCAATACACTTTGCCGCCGGCAGTGTCTATTGCCATCGCATTATTTGCATTATAGTTGTCCAGAGGAACAAGATGTACGGGGTTGTTACCATCGATATCTGCCCGCCAGACCCCTTCGTTGGTCCAATACATTTTGCCGTTTGCAACATCAAGTGCTAAATCATGCACCCAATATTGCCCGGGCATTTGTATTAATTCTGTGGGGTTGCTGCCATCCAGATCAGCGCGTACAATTCGGGGTGGCTGCGGGCTTTGGACAATATAATACATGTAATTATTCGGAACATCCAGGGCAATGGAGACGAGTGTTGATGTCAATCCGCCAAGAACAGTTGTTTGGCCGGTGCCATTTAGATTTCCGTTATAAAGAGCATCGTTAGTCCAGTCAAACCAATAAATTTTGCGATTTATTTTATCCAAATCGCCATTAATGGGGCGATGGTGGTTGGAGAACATAAAAGAAGGATTGCTTCCATCCAATTCCATCCGTAAAATTTTTGGCCCGCCATTTGAAGTCCCGGAATTGATGACATACAATTTTTGTCCACCTACTACCGGAACATTTACTGTCAGATCGACCGGCACAGAAGCCAGTTGATTGCTGGGGTCGTTGGTGGAAAATTCTATGCTGCCCTGGTAGGTTCCACCATTTACGCCTGCGGTATTTATGGATACCTGCATGGTATTATTGGTGCCCGGCGCCGCCGTTCCGGATGATGGATTGATGCTGATTCCGGGAACGCTGCCCTGAATGGACGCCGACCAGTGCAAATTCAAATTTCCAACTTGGGCGTCATTGGAAATGGTCAACTGATCGGTAATGAGATCACCTGTATTAACAGAATAGGTTAACGAGGTCGGTGTGACATTGGCGACTGGAGGCGGCAGGTAGTTAACCGTTAAATCTACTGTAACCTGAACTGTTGGATTGTTCGGATCGTTGCTGTTCACGGATAAAGCGCATTGATAATTCCCGGCAATCAAACCTGTTGTGTTTATTGACATTGTAATTTGTTCGTTTTCACCACCGGATAATGTTCCGCTGGATTTGTCCACGGATAACCAGGTATTGACCGGATCATAGGAAATATTCCAGTAAAGTTTACGCGATCCATTTGCATTACTGATTGAAAAAGCATCGGTTGTAATTACATCCGGATCCTCAGTAAATGTAAAGGAAGTCGGTGATACAGTAACGGCGGGTGGAGTAAGTGGCGTCCAGGTTTGGGCAAGCGTAACGGCATTATACGCGTTCAGGCGGGCACCGGTGACGGTTATTCCACTGAGCGCTGCAATAGGATCGGCTGAATTCAGTATGATCGCTTTTACATCTTCGGTCGAAAGTTCGGGACGAAGCGCCCAAATCAATCCGGCAACCCCTGCCACATGCGGACTGGCCATTGAGGTACCCTGGTAGCTGGCATAACCACTATTTGGGACGGTGCTTAATATATTTACCCCGGGAGCCCCTAAGTCGACCGTGGTAGCACCGTAGTTTGAGAAATTTGCTTTCTGATCATTAATATCCGTGGCAGCAACTGAAATAATATTATCCAGATCATAGCTTGCCGGATAGCTGTAATAAACATCATTGTCGTGGTAGTCATTTCCGGCGGCTGCGACGAACAAGCTGTTAGCTGCGCCTGCTGCCTGTATGGCATCGTACAGTGCCTGGCTGTAACCATCGCCTCCCCAGCTATTATTGGTCAACTGGGCACCCATTTGCGTAGCATATTGAACTGCACTGATAGCACCGGAAATTGGACCGCTGCCACCAGATCCTAAAAATTTGATAGCCATTATCTTAGCTGTCCAGTTTACTCCGACTACACCGGTGCTATTATTTCCGACGGCAGCAATGGTGCCGGAGACATGTGTACCATGGGAATGATCATCCATGGGATCACCATCATTGTTATAAAAATCGTATCCGTGGATGTCATCAATATACCCGTTGCCATCATCATCAATCCCGTTGCCGGCAATTTCGCCTGGATTTGTCCATATATTGGCAACCAGGTCGGGGTGATTGTAATCCACGCCGGTATCGATTACACCGATAAGCACATCCGATCCCGTTTCGGTGTCCCAGGCTTGCGGTGCCTGAATCTTAGTCATGCCCCAGAGTTGCGCAAAGTCGGGATCATTTGGCGTTACCGAGGCGTGCACGATATAGTCGGGTTCTATATATTCGATGTTGGGATTGTTTTTCCATTGGGCTACAGCGTCTTGAACGCTGACGGAAATATCCCAGACTTCAGCATGGATGAGGTCTAAACGTTTTGCGACCGATGCCCGGAGTTCCGTTTTTAGATTGCTTTCAAATTGGGCGGTTTTTGAGGCAGAAACACCGGGCTTGAATTTAACGATCACCCGGTTGGGTACAAACTCAGCGCTTTGCTTTATTTTCGCCTGGGCGAATAATCCACTACTTAATGCCAGCACAAGCATGAAAATTGCGAAGCGCTGAGCCATCCGCGATACTACTGTATTTGTATAAACCATAATTACCTCCTGTTAGTGAAATTGAATTTTGTTGCTTAATTGCCATCGGTTAAAACTTTACAGATCGTTTATCCATCTGTTGAAACTTTCATTCTCCTTCCCCGCCGGATATTCCCAATCCGGTTTTAATTGCAGGCCACTATCCTCCCGCCAGATAAAATCAATAGCTGTCTCAATGTCTTTGCCTTCCGGGATGGTCAGCAGGTGAAGCTTACTATTCTGCAGATATTCCGAGCGTATCTCGCAAACGATCTTTTGGCTCAGCAGGGCGTTGCGGATTATTTTTGCCTGCCTTTTATCGTAAGTCGCCCAAACGATGCCTTCGTTTCCCGCCAGGTAATCTCTTTCTTCGAACGCCAGGGTGATTTCAATTTCGCTGTTGAAGGGAATCTGCGGGGGCGGCTCATCGCTAATCTGTCTCCATCCGATTATCTTTCCGGATGGCAGTTCGATCTTTTCCAAATCCTTATATCTTCCGGTCAACCGTATCATTTTATACATGACAAATTTGACTCCATTGCGGGTACTAAAAATGTGAGCAAAAATTCCGTAAAAACTATCGGCAGCTAATTCCTGTTGTTAAGATACGGAAGAGCAGGAGGCAAAATCTTGTCCACACTGCGCAAAGATTTGTCATTTTTGCGCATGAATGGAAAATTGGGTATAGATTTGCGATGCGGGAATAACCGGGTTGGTCATCGCCTTGGGCAATTCGGCTGAACCAGCCGGCGATTTGAGCACCTACTTTGCGCCGGTCCATCTGCGAAAACCCTCATTGACGGCTCCCGCCGGATAGCGCCAATCCGGCTGAAGCTGCGTTCCTTCCTCACTCCTCCAGATGAAGTCGATGCATTGCTCGATTCGCAAGGCATCCGGAATTTTGGGCAAATGCAGGGTATTCGGGTTCAGTTGTTGATGATCAATCTCTGCAAGGATGCCCTGGGCTTCCAACGCACCTTGAACAGTCTCCGCCTGGTCGATATCATAAGTGGCCCAAACGACGGCGTTCAGGCCACTAAAATAATCCACTTCTTCGCACCTGACGGTGATCGAAACTTCGGATCCAAAAGGAATATCCAGCTTATCCCAATTCAGCGTCTCGCCAGTTTCCAGCTTAAGTTTGCCTGAGTCGGTACAGACAGCGTTCTTTTTCTGGGTTTTCATCGTCAGGTCAAGGAGTTGGTTTATACTTTATTATTAACAATTAAATGAGCCAAATTGGCAGTTGGTAAAAATGTTATTGTAGCCGAAGTCATGAACATCACAAGATCCATTACCGCTCGCTTCGCAATCCTTTATGGTATTATTACTCGTGTACAAATCAAAGTACATTCCTCCTTCATTTAAATTATTGTCCGCCTTAGAACCTGTAATTGTATTAAGACCAGAACCATAAAGGTCTATCCCGGAATCATTATTGTTATGAGAATTGGCGTCATTGATCTGGTTACTGGAAGAAGTTTGGATAATAATGCCATAGTCGTTTTGGAAAGTTTCGCAACTCTTTACACTATTATTGTTTGAAAACCAAAGAAAAATTCCACTAAGGGAGTTAGAACTAGCTTTGCAATCTGCGATGTTATCGTATCTAGAATGAAATAATTGAATGCCCAGGGTATTGTCCTGTACAACATTGTTTTTGATCTCATTGGCGATCCCGTAATATTCATTAATCCCGCAAGCTCCCGGATCATGATTTGAGTAGCATTGATTACCAACGACGGTATTATTATTTGTATATTGCAACACGATCCCATCCGCTGTAAATCCGTTGCCAGAATTATTATGAACAACATTACCTGAAATTGTATTGGTCCCTCCGGAAGCGACATCAATTCCATCACAATCAGCGGGTCCTGAAATATCATTGTCTTTGATAGTCACATATTGGGAACTATAAATAACGATTCCGCCAATAATTTTGAAACCTTTGATTGTTAAACCCTTAACATCGCCTGTTATGCCATATCCCCTGTGATTAATTAAACCATAGCCATAGTTACTAATATAAAAAGCAACATGATTTGAGGTTATTGTAGCCTCGCCGCCCCCGTTAATCGTAATATTGTTCGACCCGGAAATAACGACGTCTTCAGTATAACTTCCTGTTACATTTATAACAGCACCGTCTGCTGCAGCATCCACAGCTTCCTGTATTGTGCTGTAATCGCCGGGAACGTTGATCGGGCCGCTTGTCGTCTTAGCAAGAGATTTCGGATGATTACTTTCGGGCTGTGGTTTCACCATTTCCTTAAGTTTCGCCAGTTTGGCTTCCATCAGTTTTTGCATTTTTGCTGCATCAAATTTTAAATTTTGGGTATCCTGGTTTTGAACGGCAGGATTTGTATTGTCGATTGCAGTCGGTGCAGGTTGTTTTTCACAACCAATCGCCAGGATCAATACAATTATTGCTAATAAACC
This sequence comes from uncultured Calditrichaceae bacterium, assembly GCA_964624795.1. Lineage (GTDB taxonomy): Bacteria > Calditrichota > Calditrichia > RBG-13-44-9 > RBG-13-44-9 > CAZUZS01. The sequence continues at coordinate 1,916 of CAZUZS010000133.1, read as the reverse complement.
AATTAAACGTTTCATAATAATCTCCTTTGTATGTTTTAAATTGCCTAAGTTGAATTATGGTAAAGCCAATTTCCCTGGGGATTAATGGAAGTAATTTTCCCCTCTTTTGTTTTAAGGTGGCCTGGCTGATAGCATAATTCCATCTCTTATAGTTATTGCGGATATGCCCGTAAACAGCTCGATAAAAAATGGTGGACTCATGTTCCGATATTCATGATGATTTCCAACAAAACCTCACCTTTACTTTAGCAAAATAAGCTTTCGGGTTTGCATAAAACCGTCTGCCTGAAGCTGGTAGAAATATGTACCGCTGGGCAGATTAGCGGCATCGAAGACCCGTGAATAGCTGCCTGCCGTTTGTCATAGGTTGCCCAAACGACGCCCTCTGCGCCTTTCAGATAGTCCCGGTCTTCGATTTGAATGTTGATTTCTACCTGGGTGCCGTAAGGAATGCTTGGTGCAGTCTCTTCACTTATTTGCGCCCATTCCAAAACGGCCCGGTTGGCGAGGCGAATTTTTCCGGAGTCCTGGTAAATACCTTTGAGCTGGTATAGGCGTTTTGACAATTTGAAAGAACCTCATTGATAAGTTCCACCAAAATGTAGGCTGACCCGGGCATTGATTTCTTGTAGATACTGCGCAAAAGTTTGTGTTTTTTGCGCAAAATGGGGGGATTTGTTTTAAATCGGGAATCTTGAGGGATATAATTTTGGCTTAATGGTTAAATTGAAGGGATCGATGTACCTGCGTGGGCATTGAATACTTCAAAAGCTGATGTTGCAGAAATTTAGCAATTTGCATTTCATCGGAAGGATTCAGCGCATTTTCTCCTACGCAAAACGTAAGGAGAGCACCGTAATATCATCACTCTGGGCGATATCCCCGGTGTGATTTTTTACTTCTTTGATGATGTTTTTATTCAATTCATCAGGGGAACAACCGGCATTCAGGTTCAATGCTTTTTCCAGCCTCTCCTCGGAGAATTCGTTTTCCCCGGCGTCCATGGCTTCGGTAACGCCGTCTGTGTAAAGAAAAACAGTGTCATTCTTTCTTAAATTTAAGGTCTGACTGGAATATTCGAAATTTTCCATAAAACCCATTGGGATGCCATCTACCTTTTCCAACATCACAACCTTACCATTTCCCCCAATCAAGAACGGTTGATTATGCCCGGCATTACAGAACTCCAGCTCACCGGTCCGGCGATTTAAAATTCCATAAAAAGCGGTTACAAATACATTGGAGACGCTTTCCCTGACCAGCACATTGTTTACCAGGCCCAGGCACTCGTTGGGCGGCAATCCGCGTAGTGCGGTTGCTTTGATTGTCGTTTTGCTGACCGCCATAAAAATTGCAGCCGGTACGCCTTTCCCGGAGACATCTCCGATTAGAAATCCAAACCGCTCGTCATCAATCCTGAAATAGTCGTAGAAATCGCCGCCGACCTCTTGCGCGGTCTCGATCAATGCGTTTATTTCAAATCCATTTTCATCCGCCGCCGGAAATTCCCTTGGCAGAATGGATAGCTGAATATGGCGGGCAATCTCCAGTTCCTGCTGGATGGCAATATATTCATCATGGTTTTTCAGGGCGCTCCTTAAAACCGACAATTCCTGCAGCGTTTTTGTGATAGTGGTTTCCAGATCGCTTAAATTGATGGGCTTGGTGACGAAATCAAAGGCGCCGCGGTTCATGGCAGTGCGGATGTTTTCCATGTCGCCATACGCCGAGACGATAATGGCCTTCAGCAGCGGCTTGTTGAGCTCCCGCATTTTTTCCAGGAGCGTCAGGCCGTCCATTTTCGGCATATTAATATCGGTCAAAACCAGGTCGATCGTTCCATCGTTTGTTAATTTTTCCAGTGCTTCCGCGCCGTTCTCCGCAAAGCGGAATTCATATTCTTTGGCCTTGATTTT
>CAZUZS010000132.1:0-7544 GCA_964624795.1 uncultured Calditrichaceae bacterium | reverse complement strand
CACTTTCCGTTTGGTTTTTCACCAGCCGTAATGTAAATTCCCACCTCAAAAATCAGGAATCGATGAAATATATTGTTTTTATTTCACTTACAAGATAATATCGGATTCGGATGTTAATTCCTGAAAAAAACATTTAGCTTGACACCCGAATTGTTTATTATTATTAAAGGTAACTAAAATCGGACGTGACAAAGGAGTTTGTTGAATGGCAGAACGCATTACACCCCGGGCAGAAGACTACAGCCGCTGGTACACAGACGTCATTATTCAGGGGAAACTGGCAGATTACTCCCCGGTGAAGGGCTGTATGGTGATTCGCCCCAACGGATTTGCCATCTGGGAACGCATGCAACGGGTTCTGGATGATATGTTTAAGGAAACCGGCCACGTAAATGCTTATTTCCCAATGTTCATCCCGGAGAGCTTCATGAAAAAGGAAGCGGAACACGTGGAAGGCTTTGCCCCGGAATGCGCTGTTGTCACCATTGGCGGCGGGCAGGAGCTGGAGGAGCCGCTTTATGTTCGCCCGACCTCTGAAACAATCATTTGGAGCATGTATAAAAAGTGGATCATGTCCTATCGTGACCTGCCCATTTTGTACAACCAGTGGGCTAACGTGGTACGGTGGGAAATGCGTACCCGCCTTTTCCTGCGAACTACCGAATTTTTGTGGCAGGAAGGGCACACGGCTCACGCCACATACGAGGAAGCAGAGGAAGAAACCCGGAAAATACTGGAGGTTTATCGCCGCTTTGCGGAAGATTACATGGCGATGCCGGTTATTACCGGCAGGAAGTCGGAGTCCGAGAAATTTGCCGGCGCCAAGCACACTTACAGCATCGAGGCATTGATGCAGGACGGTAAAGCGCTGCAAGCCGGCACCTCTCACAACCTGGGAGAAAATTTCGCCAAAGCATTCGATGTAAAATTTCAGGATAAAGATGGCGATCAGAAATATGTGTTTGCGACCAGTTGGGGAGTGAGCACGCGTCTGATCGGTGCGCTAATCATGACCCATGGTGATGATAACGGCATTATAATTCCGCCCCGTTTGGCGCAAACCCAGGTGGTCATTATCCCGATCTGGAAAGAAGCAAACAGGCAGCAGGTGTTCGAATTTACAGATAAAATTTATTCTCAATTAAAAGCCACATACTCAGTGAAATTGGATGACCGCGAGCAGTATAAACCGGGATACAAATATGCGGAGTGGGAAATGGTTGGCGTGCCGCTGCGAATCGAGATTGGTCCCAGGGATGTGGAGAACAACCAGGTAACATTGGTGCGTCGCGATACGCGGGAAAAAATTCCGGTTTCCGTGGATTCCCTGGCAATCCGCGTGGGAGAAGTGCTGGAGCAGATTCAGAAAGATCTCTTCAACCGTGCTCTCGAATTCAGGGCCGCAAATACCTTCCGCGCGAATGACTATGCTGATTTCAAAAAAATCCTGGAGGAAAAGGGCGGCTTTATCGAAGCTCACTGGTGCGGTTCCGCCGAGTGCGAAGAAAAGGTTAAAGACGATACCAAAGCGACTATCCGAAGCATTCCTTTCGAACGGGAAACGGAATCCGGCAAATGCATAATTTGCGGGAAAGAATCCGACGGGCGGGTAGTTTTTGCGAAAGCATATTAAATCAGAAGGATAATTTATGTATAATCAATCAGGCTTTGGCATGATGACGCCGGCAGTCAAGAATCTGCTTCTCGCCAATGTTACCGTTTTCTTGGTGCAAATGCTTGCCCCCGCTTTAGTCCCGATTTACTATTTCGGATTGGTGCCAACGCTTGTTACCCATCATTTTTTTATATGGCAGCTTGTTACCTACATGTTCCTGCATGGGGGCTTTGGCCACATATTCTTTAATATGTTTGCGCTCTGGATGTTTGGGGTGGAGCTGGAACGCACCTGGGGCACGAAAGAATTCCTCAAGTTCTATTTCCTAACCGGAATTGCGGCAGGTATTTCCACGACAATTTTTAACTGGAATTCACCCATCCCCACAATAGGCGCTTCGGGAGCCATTTACGGCATATTAGCGGCTTATGCCCTTTTCTTCCCGGATCGCTATGTTTATCTATATTTCCTGTTCCCGATTAAGATGAAATACCTGGCGCTTATTTTAGGAGCTTTTGAATTCCTATCCGCCTACAGCCAATCCAACACCGGTATCGCACATATTGCCCACTTAGGCGGAATGGTGGTCGGATTTTTCTATCTTCGCCACAAATACCGGCACTGGGGCGTTGGACAGGATTTCTTCAAAAACTTTTTCAAGAAACGGGGACCGTTTTCTTAGTTGGTGAAATTCATTCGCCACGAAAGCTGAACCAGCGGGGCAAATACCATGGAATTTATTGAAAATCTGGCTTGTGGTTGTGCCGAATGCCATTTCAATCACGACAGCTACTGCTACCGGGTATCCGTTAATCTGGATCTTGCTGCTTCATGCGAAGACATGGAAACCTGCGAGAATTACGATTGCAATGAATGCGAGTATTTTGATATTTGCACCAAAGAGAAAAAATATAACAGTTCAGCCTTTTCGGGAGACAGATCAATTTTCCCATCCCAAGATTAAAATTCACGCTTTATCCTTGACTCACGTCTTTTTAACCGGCGAAAACCGATCCGGCCACCGGCCCATCTCACGATATTTTTGATTATTTTTGCAGCAATATCACGGACCGAACAAAAATCCAGGGCAATCGAGAACTACAAAAAATAACTGATTTTCAGCAAACCCCATTTTTTTATAACCAAATTCAGTCTTTTTTTGCAGGCATCCCAACCCGCGTGTTAAAATTCTACACCTGTTTTCGTGACTGCGTTGAATAACGCAATTAATTTTGATGAATAATTCAACGCATGTTATTCTCTTAAAAATATTGAGATTACATTATTCACGGCATCTCCCGGCAATTATAACGTAAAAATATTCAACGATATCATATTAGCTAATTTTAACGCATTTGAGTGCAATTGCAGGGCTAACTGATTAATTATTTGAGGATTGCGGTTACGGTATACTAATTTGGCACGTCATTTGAACTTATCTCCTGTGAAATTGATAACGTAATTAACATAACATACAGGAGAAATAAAATGGTCGTATTATTGGTAGTCCTCTCAATTATCGTCTTCGTGGCGATTGATTACCTGATCCAGAGGAAGAAAAAGCAATCGCTGGCCTCTCAGCCCGGCGCCGAGAAACTCACCATTTCTAAAATCTTTCACATGCTGCCCGCCGGTGTTTTCCTGCAGCCTTCATTTACATGGAGCAAGATACTGGATACCGGGAACCTGTTTGTGGGAATTCATCCGGTGTTGATGGGCTTGATTGGTGAGCCGGACAAAACGGAAATGCTGCAGCAGGGTCAGGAGATCAGGAAAGGCGACACCATCCTCACTTTGCATAAAGGTCAAAAGGTAATGCATGTAAAAGCTCCGTTGGATGGGACTGTCGTGAGCATTAATCCTGATATCGATGAGAATGGATCGTGGGAAAAGTTGAGCCATACCTGGCTGTATGGCATCAAACCGGTCAATGTAGCCGATGAGGTTCCCGGGTGGTTAATCGCTGAAAAGTCCCGCGAGTGGTTAAATGACAGGTACCAGCAGATGAAAAGCTTCTTTGCACAGAGCAGTCCGCAGTCGCAGTTGGGATACACCATGGCTGACGGCGGCGATCTGCCGATCGGTATTCTGTCGAAATTCGAGAGCAAAACCTGGCAGGATTTTGAGGAAAAGTTCTTGAACTGACGCGATCCTGATAATTCAACATCCATGACCGAATTCACAGTCAGAAAGGGAAAAACTTATGGACAGGAGAGATTTTTTAAAAGCTTTTGGAGTTGCGGGGGGGACCTTATTAACAAAGAATACGCTTCTGGCTTCGGAAACCAAGTCAGGTCCGGACACGGAGTTTAAGGGCATTTTGGTGGATACAACCCGTTGCGTTGGCTGCCGGAACTGCGAGCTGGTCTGTGCCGAAACACATGATTTACCTGAGCCCGCCATGGAGGACAGCGATCTTGACCAGGAAAGATACACCTCTACCAAGCAGCTTACGCTGATCAACCGCTTTGATACCGACAACGGTGAAGTATTCGTAAAGCGGCAATGTATGCATTGCAATCAGCCGGCATGCGCTTCTGCCTGCCTTACCAAAGCAATGCTCAAGACCGAGGAGGGACCGGTTATCTGGCGTTCAAACAAATGTATGGGGTGCCGCTATTGCATGGTATCCTGCCCATTTAATATTCCGAAATTTGATTACGACAAACCGGTTCCCAGCATTCATAAATGCACCATGTGTTGGGAGAGACAGCAAGAGGGTGAGCAGCCCGCTTGCGTCGAAAACTGCCTGGGTGAAGCTTTGATGTTTGGCACCCGCAGGGAACTTATTGAAGAAGCCAATAGCCGCATTTATGCAGAGCCGGATAAATACTACCATCACATCTACGGTGAAAACGAAGTCGGCGGGACCGGTTACCTGTATCTCTCATCCGTTCCGTTTGAGCAAATCGGATTTCGGACCGACCTGGAAGACAAACCGCTTCCGGAGCTCACCACCGATTTCCTCTATGGTGTACCCATTATCCTCACTTTGTGGCCGGCATTTTTGCTTGCTCTGAACAATGCGACCAAAGGGAAAAAAGATAAAACGGAAAGCGAGGGATAAGATGAACGGACAACAGAGTTCAACCGCCATGCTGAAATCGGAATCCCGCAGGTTTTTCAAATTTCTGCTAAGTGAAATGAAGCCAAAAGGGAGAATCCTTACACCTTTTAACATCTTATCCGCTGTCATCATTTCGGTAGGTGTTGTGTTGTTAGTCATTCGCTTTATCAAAGGATTGGGTGCGGTTACCAACCTCACGCAGGATTATCCATGGGGCCTCTGGATCAGTTTTGATGTGATAACCGGGGTGGCGTTTGCCGGCGGCGCTTATGTGCTCACCTTCATGGTTTACATCCTGCGCCAGGAAAAATACCACCCGATTGTGCGGGTGACGGTATTAAACGGTTTCCTGGCCTACCTGTTTTATGCCGGCGCCCTGGTGTTCGACCTGGGAAGACCGTGGAATGTTATTAATCCTATCATTGGCAATTCGTTTGGGGTCAGCTCCATCATGTTCCTTGTGGCCTGGCATTTCATGCTCTACATGATGGCGGAATTTATTGAATTTTCCCCGGCTGTCGCCGAATGGCTGGGCTGGAAAAAGATCAGAAAAATTTTGGGCGGCCTCACCATCGGTGCTGTCATCTTCGGGATTACGCTCTCCACTCTCCACCAATCGGGTCTGGGGGCGTTGTTCCTGATGGCGAAAAGCAAGATACACCCGCTGTGGTATTCGGAGTTCATTCCAATCCTGTTTTTTGTATCCAGCATCTTTGCCGGCCTTTCCATGGTGATCTTCGAAGGCAGCATCAGCCACCGGGTCTTCAGGAAACGAATCAGCCGCAAAACTCATTATGCTCACAACAATATTTTGCTGGGTCTGGCCAAAATTTGCGCCGGCGCCATGTTCGTTTATCTCTTCCTGAAAATCCTTGTCTTTGTTCACGGGCAGCAGTATGCTTACCTCAATACGCCTATGGGTTACTGGTTCCTTACCGAAGTGATTGGTTTTGTACTCATTCCCGGAATACTGTTTGTGCAAAGCGTCCGCCGAAAAAATATTTTTCTGGTCAAACTGGCTTCCATTATGGCGCTGATCGGGATTGTGATGAATCGCCTGAATATTTCCATTATTGCATTCAACTGGTTTGCCCCAAAACACTATATCCCGTCCTGGATGGAGATATGGATCACGCTGACGGTTATTTTTGCTGAAATTCTTGTGTTTCGCTGGATCGTTAACCGGATGCCTATCCTGAGCGAGCCGCCCGAATGGGCCAGAGAAGAAGAAAAGGAAGTAGTTAAATATCAACAACTCAATATCGAAGAGGAGCCCGAACGATGGAAGGTTTCAGTTATGTAGATCTGTTTGCGACCAAAGGAATTGAATACCTGCTGGTCATCGGATTTCTGTTAGCGCTTATTGTTTACTGGAGATATTTGAATAGAACGGAAAAAGCAGCGGTACCCGCACCTGCCGGAGCGGGCGTATCACGAGCCGGATGGTTCCAACTGCAAAAAGGGCTTTATTACCACCAGGGCCATACCTGGGCGCAGCCGGAGGAAGATAATGTAGTGAAGGTGGGAATAGACGATTTTGCCCAGAAATTTCTCGGCAAGCCGGAAGCATTCGATATGCCAAAACCGGGCACCCGCATTACGCAGGGCGAAAATGCCTGGAAGCTGCTGGTCGATTCGAAACCTATTGACATGCTTTCACCGGTCAATGGAGAAGTGATTTCGGTTAACGAATCTGTTATCCAAAATCCGGACTTGCTCAGCCAGGATCCTTACAATAACGGCTGGCTGGTGAAGGTAAAGGTCGATAAGCTGAATTCTAATTTGAAGAACCTTCTCAGTGGTCGTGTGGCAGTGGCGTGGATGGAGAACACCGTCAACCTGTTGCGCTCAAAAATGTCCGGCGAGCTGGGAATGGTTCTGCAGGACGGCGGTTTCCCGGTTGCCGGATTTGCCAAAGAGCTTTCTCCGGATAGCTGGGAAGACGTTGCAGCCGAGTTCTTCATGAGCAAGTAGTCGAGGATTGGCGGCAGAAATATTTGCGAAGCGTCAAGTTGCAATCGAGAGCAGTCGCGAAAGCATGATAAATAAAGAGCAGCAGATAAACGGTTTCACCTAACAGATGGTAAACTATATGCGAACCCCATCTCATAAAAATAGAACGGATCCAAAATGTATATGGATGTCAGCCGGGATTGTCAATTACAAATTGTGCAACCAGGAGTTCGATTGTGAGGTGTGCGAATTCGACAAGGTGATGCGGGGAATTCTGGCTCCCCAGGGGCAGCCCGGGGAGCAGTTCTCGCTTGCGCCCGGACAAAGCACGCAACAGAATGCTGCCGGCGAAATCCAGGAGATGATCAATCGCTATCTCTACGCACTGTTTTCGGGGTGCCAACTGCACATGGATCGCTGCTATCATCCGTCTCATTTATGGTATAAATCCAGTGGGAATAGCACCATCCAGGTGGGGGCCGATACGCTGCTGCTGAAAATACTTGAGCCGGTTGACCGGATTGTTCTTCCACAAACCGGTGAGACCTATTCCGCCGGACAGTTGATAGCCTGGATTGTCCGGAAAGAACAGATACTGCCGTTGCATTCCGCCCTGAAAGGCACCGTCACGGAAATAAACCCGGTGTTCCTCACGGGCGGCTTTAAGCGGGTGATGAGCGATGATTCCTGGCTTTTCAAGATGGAAGGGGAGGGCCTCCCCCAAACGGTGCTGCAAATGTGCAGCAATCTAAGGGGATTGCAGAGCTATTCTCAGAAGGTTGGGATAATAAAATCCCATTTAAAGAATGCATTCAGGGACAAGCAGAAGCTGCAAATTGGTCCAACCCTGGCGGATGGCGGCAGCATTCTCATCGGCCTTGAAAAGGTTTTGGGAGAAGGTGAATTTTC
>CAZUZS010000131.1:0-7618 GCA_964624795.1 uncultured Calditrichaceae bacterium | reverse complement strand
TTTTCAATCTCTTTTTTCCATTTGTGAAAAACCTTATTTTGGACAAGAGTGATTTAAAATATAAATTGGCGTCGTGAAAGAGCACGCAAATTGCCGAGTCTTTATGAAATTTGTTTAAACACTGACAGGAGACAAAAATGAAAACTTTAGCCGCCTTTTCAATTATAGCTATGTTTTGCATCAGTTCCCCTCTGCTTGGCGGAAACAAGACATCGACCGTAATATTCCAGCGCGTAAGCGAGGGGCGCGAGAAAGCATTTGACCTGCTGATCCCAAAGGGCTGGGTGACGGAAGGCGGCATCTTTCGGGTTGACCCCACAGCACAGGGAGGCGCCGCACAATCCATTGCCGCTAAGCTGGATTTTTCGGTAAAAAAAGATCGCGCTGGAAGTGTCATGATTCGGTGGCTGCCGGACATCCTTTATTTCGATGCCCGCATGTCCCCTGCCGGGCAGATGGGCCTTTTTCCCCCGGGCAGCAACTACAACGGTATGACCGTTTACCCGCTGATGTCCGCGCAGCAGTTTTTGACGCAGATTGTTTTTCCTTATGCCCACCCGCAGGCGACTGCAGTGCAGGCTACAGAACAGCAAAACCTGACCAAACTTGCACAGGATTACCAGCGGCGCGTCCAGGCGGCCATGCCCCAAATGACCTTCAGCTACGATGCCGCCCTGTTGACAAGAACCTATAATGAAGGCGGAATCGCTTATAAAGAAAAGATGATTGCGGTAATTGAAAATTGGGGACAATTGGGTGCCGGTATGTGGGGCAACAAGGAGACATTTTTCATTCGCGCACCGGCTAAAGAATTTGCGCAATGGGAACCTGTCTTCAGCATCATTCAAAATTCTGTCAGAATAAATCCACAATGGATGATAGGTGAAATCCGGGGGCAGATGCAACGCAGCAAGGTAATGCTTGAGGTGCAGCAGGATGTGGAGCGCATCGGGCGTGAGATCACCGAAAACCGGCAGAAAACCATGGCTGAAATCCACAACGATATGTTCCTAACCCTCACCGACCAGGAGGAGTATGTCAACCCGTATACGAACAAGGTGGAGACAGGCTCCAACCAGTGGAATTACCGCTGGGTGGACGAAGGCGGCGATGTCATTTATACAAACGACGAAAGCTACGACCCGCGGACCGATGTGAACCTGAATCGTAACGACTTCAAGCGCACACCGGTGCGGAAGCGTTTTCCACAATAACAACAGAAGTGCTTTCAAGCCGCAAAGACCTGTTTGCAGACTGAATCTGGATTGTTGTGGAAACTCGCATTATTTTATTGGAAGCGCACAGCTATCAGATCGTAATTTTCGTATAGAGATGTGAATTTCCCGTGTCTGGGCCATGGGTTAGCAGACTTGCGCGCTAATTCCGTCCTACTTTGCTTCCTTGACGCCGAGCGGCTCTCCGACCGCTTCCCTCATCGCAACCGCTCTGTTTTTCCTGATTTTCCGTGCGCTATGAAGAAATTGCAGGGCAGTAATCAGGATCAGAACTCCAAAGAAGGCCAGCAGCATGCCGTCACTCATATCCAGCGCTTTTCCAAATAAGGCAAAAATGTAGAAGCGCAACGAACGTGCAACAAATACGGCAGCAAGGTATTTGAGGACCGGGTATCGGGCAAATACCGCGATAAAACGGAAGGGATAAAAAGGGATTGGTGTAAGCCCCGCTACAAAAAGGGCAATAAATGGCGCTTTATTGAACAGATCGATAAGCTTCTTTACATATTTATTGGCAAGGGCTTTTTGCAGCAGTTTGAAATCCATAAAATATTGAAAGACAAAATAGTTGATGTATTCGGTCAGTACCGTCCCGGCAACCGCGACTAAAGTCACCGTCAGAGCCGGGTAAAATTTGGCAAAATAAAAATAGACCGGCTCGTGTGGGACGATGGCAATCAGGAACTGGGAGGGGAAATTGTAAAAAAATAGTACCCACAAATTCTTGCTTTCCCGGATGCCGGGAATCGCGAACCAACTGATGAGCAGAATCAAGACGAAAGCTATTTCTGCAATTACTGCAATTGTTTTAAATCGCGAGCTCTTTTGCTGCTGCGAATCATCGAGAGGGACCTGATCCAAATTTTCAATAATTTTCATCGACGCAAACCGGGGTGCAAATTAAAATGATTTAACGGCGGCGGCTTTCACCGCCACCTTGTGAAATACTGAAATTCTATACCGAGCCAAAGCTGTCTTTTATTAAATACTTAACCGGCTTTTCGGTATTGGCGCGAATGCTGGTATAACATGCATCGCATTTATTCTCTTTCAGAAATTCTTTTTGAAGCTGTTGCGGCGTTTCATATTTTTTGATGATCAAGCCGCACGGCGAAAGGGAGCCGTCGGGATTCACCACAAAGAACCGTTCCCCTGCCCGGCAATTCTGCCTTTTTTCGTTCTCGAAGAAATCGGGAATGCTGCGCAGAACATAATCGGAAGTGCGAATATTTTTGTATTTCTTTTTGTAGGCGATCAGCTTCTCTACCATCTCCCTGAATTCAGGAAGTTCCTCCTTGGTAATTACATAATCCTTATTCTGCGTCCGGAGCCAGGTGTAGGTGCTGAAATTGGCATTGATTCTCCATTTTCGGGCGGTTTCGGCAATGCCTATCAGATCGCGGAAATTATCCCGCTGGATAACACAACTGACCGTGATGGCGCGGTCGTTACCGGAATTTAGTTCAGCCATCAATTTTTCGATGCGGCCAAACAGACCCGGCACACCCCGGAACTCATCGTGTCTTTCATCAGGATAATCCAACGAAAGCGAAAATTCATCCACCCCGGCTTCCCGCAGCTCATCATATTTCTTCTTGGTGAGCAGAGCGCCGTTGGTCGTCAAAACGATATAAGGTGCGCGATCAGTCCTGCGAATTTCCTTAAGAATGTCCACCAGGTCTTTTCGCAGCAAAGGCTCTCCCCCGGAAACCTGGGCAACCACCGGTTTTATCTGTCGCGCTAACTCACCGTAACGCTCGGCAGTGGCAAGCTCTCCATCCTGAACATGATGCAGATGGCAATGCTTGCACAAGGCATTACAGCGATAAGTAATTTCGAAAGAGACACAGAGTGGCCGCCCAAAAATAAAATTCGACAGGCTCCGATTAACAAGAGATGCGGTGCGGGCAACAGATGTCATTCGTCATTCCTTTTTTCCGATTAATGTAAGGTTTTAATCCAACATTTACCAGAACTATGTGAATTTGGCAAAACAGCCCCTCGGCAACCGCGCATCGCATTCCTGAAATTGAGTCAAGGCTCCTTTCGGGAACCTTAGCCCCACTTACAGATTTCAACAAATGATTTCTGATATTTAATTAGGAGGCTATTCATGAAAAAATATCTGATTACCGCACTTCTGATGCTGGCAGCCCAACTTTTCGCCAGCCCATTTCAAACCGTTACTTTTCCATCCAAGGACGGACTCACAATTACCGCAGACCTCTACATGCCACACCCGGATTCCGCCCCTTTCATTGTGCTCTTCCACCAGGCTGGATTCAGTCGGGGCGAGTATCGCGAGATTGCTCCCGAATTAAATAGGCTCGGATTTAATGCCCTGGCGATCGATCAGCGTTCCGGAAGAGAAGTAAATGGGGTCGTAAATGAAACGGCCACGCTCGCTGAAGAGAAAAAAATGGGCAATTCCTACCTGGATGCCTTGCAGGATATGGAGGCAGCTATCGGGTATGCCAAAGAGAATTATGCAAAAGGGAAGCTTATTATTTGGGGAAGCTCTTACTCAGCAGCGCTGGTTCTAAAGATCGCTGGCGAATATCCCAACATTGCGAACGGCGTGCTGGCTTTCTCTCCCGGCGAGTATTTCACAAAACTGGGAAAAAGCGATTCATTTATTACCCAATCCGCAAAACATATCACAATGCCGGTATTTATTACATCTGCAAAAAGTGAAAAAGACAGGTGGTGGTCCATTTACCAGGCCATTCCCGGCAAAAAAAAGACCGATTTCATTCCGCAAGGTGAAGGGATTCATGGCTCACGTGCATTGTGGCAAAGCACGCCCGACCATGCCGAATATTGGAACGCGGTAAAAGAGTTTCTCAAACAATTTGAAAAATAGAAGGGCAAAATTATCGGAAAGCGGGATCATAGATACCGTGCCGGTATTAATGTGATCTGCCTCGACCCGCTCAGGCGGAACGTACGTGAAGTGTGTCGCCCGGAGGCGGCATAAATGTCCCGGCATTTTCTCTATTTGGATATTTTTTATTTTTATTTTTCTTATATCCCATAATTAAAGGTTTATGATTTCCGCACGATTATTATATTTTAGTAGGAATTACAGGCGGCTACATCGCTCATTGCGATAAACTGCAATGCATTTTCGATGAAACCAGTTTTCTCTGCTTGCCCCGAATGGACTCCGGATTCTCACAACATGGATGCTTAAGGTCGGTTTCGGAAGTTTTTATTGAATTCAGATGTTTAAGAAATTTAGCCGGCTTTCAAGCTGCTGTTTTTTATTATTTTCGGAATTTAGCAGTTTTCCCGAACTCTTAACCGACTTTGCCATTTTTGATGGAAAAGGACAATTCAATCGTTACCCGATTCAGACCGCTCGTCATCGCTCTGCTCTACATTACAGCCGGTTGGTTCTGGATATTGATCACCGACCGGATAGTCTATCGATTTTTTGATCGGGTGCTTGATTTCGAATATTACGAGCTTTTCAAGGGACTGCTGTTCGTGCTCGCCACAGGAATGGTTTTATATCTCCTGCTGAATATTTTTTTCACCGGTTTTAAGAACTCAAAGAAAGAATTACAGGAAAATCACCGCTTTCTTCAGACGCTGACGAATAATTTGCCGGGTATGGTATATCGCTGCGAAAACGATCGGGATTGGACGATGACCTTTGTCAGCGAAGGCTGCAGAGACCTGACCGGTTATTCTCCTGAAGATCTTGAGAACAATCAAAAAATTGCCTATGGCGAGATCGTCCACCCGGCGCATCGCAAATATGTCTGGGAAACAGTACAGAAAGCGCTGCACGATAATACAACCTTCCGGTTGGTCTATAGAATTATTTGTGCGGATGGAAGGGAAAAGTGGGTTTATGAACAGGGCGCGGGGATCTGGTCCAAACCGTCTGCGCATCCATTCCTGGAAGGATTTATCACGGATATTACAGACCGCAAGGTGGCCGAAGAGAAAATTGAAAATCTAAACAGGGAATTGACGCTTCAGGTTCAACAGCGGGATGCCCGCTTGCAGGTACTAAACGACACTCTGCGTGATCTGAGCAAATTGACCTTCGATAATTTGCGAACAGGAATCAATGGGTTGGGCAAATTATCTGCACTTTTGGAAAAAGAACATGCCGATGGCAGATATAAGGAAATCCTCAAATTAATGGCAAAAGCGGTCCCTCCCCTGCAGTTAGCAAGTGAAGTCTGTGGGAATTTTTCCAGGATAGCTGCAATCGACTTGCAGGAATTGAACCTGACCTCAATTGACCTGAGGGAACTGGTTGAATCAATGATGGAAGAATTGGCGGGCCGTTCTTCCAATTTTTCATTCGAATTGTCAGCCGAAAAACTACCGGCTGCGCTTGGCGACCGGGACCTGCTGAAGGAGGGAATCCGGATTATTTTGGCGGAATTTACCCGGGTTGCCCCACGGGATAATAAAGTGATGATTGAAATCAGTGCCGGATACGAGGAAGGTTTGAATAGCTATTCCCTGCGTTTAAAGGACACAGACCTCGTTGCTGAGCATGATATCGGGAGATCTGAACTACAACAAAATTTGATGAATGAAAAGGTCGACGCTGACAAAATGAACGCCGTGCACATTGCAAAATTGATTTTCTATCGCCTGGGCGGAAGTCTTCGCCCTGAATTCCTTCCGTCGGGTAGTCCGGTTTTTCATTTCACTTTGCCAACGACCGGCAAAACAGTCTGATTAGCATATTACTACATGAAATTCACAAAAAGCAGATCATTCGGGTTTATAGAACATCAAAATGCATTTTTCGTTCTGCAATTCGATATTGCCTATGTCTCAGGTTTGCCGAGTACGGTAAGGATTTTCCAAATCGGTATTTCCCTCTGATCCACTTTGTGAAATATGTATTTGATCTAAATTCCGCAAATATTATCTTGAGTTGTTTTTGGGAAGCTGATCCGGGAGGATCGCATTTTTTGGCGGAATGCTGCCGCTGATCGCATGACTCAGCAAATACAAATCCCGCTCACATCCGGGATTGCAGCGTGCATGAGCCAGGTAGATATTAAAAATGATAAGGAGATAAAAAATGACAGTTGTATTGGACGGATCGGGACTCACCGTTGAAAAACTGGTCAGTATTGCGCGGTTCGGGGAAAAGGTAGAACTTCATCCCGATGCGCTTCAAAGGATCAAAGTGTGCCGCAACATGCTGGAAGAGAAAATACAGGCGCGGGAAATCATGTACGGCGTAAATACCGGCATTGGCGAATTTTCGGAGGTGGTGCTGGATGACGACCAGGTCAAGCAGTTTCAGCGCTACCTGATTTACAATCACGCTGCTGGAATCGGTGAGCCGGCACCCATCGAGCACATCCGGGGCGCAATGGCAGGCCGCATCAATGTTCACGCACACGGAAATTCCGGTTGCCGCCCGGAAATCACTATGACGCTGGTAGAGATGCTCAATAAGGGCGTTACCCCGGTGGTATGCCAGAAAGGATCGGTTGGAGCTTCCGGCGATCTTGCCCCCATGTCGCAAATCGCCCTGCTGATGATGGGCGAAGGCGAGGCATTCTACCAGGGAGAGCGCTTGCCCGGGCGGGTAGCCATGGAGCGCGCTGGCATTCCGGTTCCCGATTTGAAGGCGCGCGATGGATTGGCAACAATCAATGGCTCCAATTTGCTGACCGCCATGAGTGCCATTCACATTTACGATATGAACCGCTGGTTAAAACAGGCGGAAATCGCATGTGCCATGAGCCTGGAAGCGCTTTACGCCAATATGAAACCTTACGATTCGAGGCTGCACGAGGTTCGGGGTTTCGGCGGCGCAGTACGAAGCGCGAAGGCCATTTTAAAATGCATCCAAGGCAGCGATCTGCTTACCGGCAAACAAAAAACGAAGGTCCAGGACGCCTACTCCATGCGCTCTTCGCCACAGGTCATTGGTGCCGCGCACGATGCCATCGCCTACGCAAAAAGCCAGGTGGAAATAGAGTTGAACGGTGTGGGAGACAATCCCATCTTTCTGCCGGAATTCAAGCTAACCCTCACTGGCGCAAATTTCCAGGGATCACCGGTGTGCCTGCCGATGGACATGGCCGGCGCTGCGATTACAATGGTTTCGGTACTGTCCGAACGCCGCCTCAACCGATTGACCAACCCGGCTTTAAGCGTGGGGCTGCCAGCTTTCCTGACCAAAGGCGCCGGTATGTTTTCCGGAATGATGCTTAGCCAGTATACTGCCGATACGCTAATTGTGGAGCAGCGGATGCTCTCCATGCCGGCCAGCGTGGGTTCCATACCGGCTGCCGCCGACCAGGAGGATTTCGTCTCAATGGGAATGAACACCGCTCTCAAGAACGGGCAGATTCTTGATAATGCTTACGGCGTACTGGGCATCGAATTCA
>CAZUZS010000130.1:3733-7679 GCA_964624795.1 uncultured Calditrichaceae bacterium | reverse complement strand
CAGACCTGGCTGCCTAACGTTCAGGTAAACCGGAGGGTGAATGGAATGCAGACCCACGCTTTCATTTTATGCGATCCTTCCGGTATTCTCAGCGTACTCTATGTAGATGATGTCAGTAGCGGGGATTGGAATTTCGATCTTTACTACACCTATTCTGCCGATAACGGGATGACCTGGGAAACTGCCATCCGGGTGGATGATTCCCAATCCGGCACGCAGCGCGTGCCATCCGCGCTTATCGATTGTTCCGGCACACTGTGCGTGGCCTGGGAAGATGACCGTGTTCAATCCGAATTACGGGAGATCTATTTTACCCGCTCCACCAATTCGATAGCCCCGGTTGGAAATGAATCGCCGGTGGCGCTTATTCAAACTGCGGAGCTGAGCGTGTATCCGAATCCGTTTAATCCCGAAACGACAATTCGCTATCAATTGCGCGAGGCGGCGGAAATGTCGCTGAAGATCTACAATATCCGGGGCCAGTTGGTTCATGCCGTTGGGGCTAAAAGGTGCCAGCCCGGGATTTATGAAGAGCGTTTCGACGCAGCGGCGCTGCCCAGCGGCATCTATTTCGTCCGGCTAAAAACCGGCCGAAATATCCTGACACAGAAAATTTTTCTGATGAAATAGGCCAAACAGTGCAATCTCTATTTTCTTAATTCATAAAACAAAATAATTGATAACGGAGGTACTGTATGAAGAAGTTTCTTATGACATTGGTAGTTCTGGCACTGCTCTGCCAATCCGGTTTTTCCCAGGCCGGCACTACCTTGAATGAAGGTTTTGAATCCGGCGCCATCCCCATGAACTGGACCGTCTATAATTACGAAGATGGCAACGGATGGGAAATTCATGATATGATGGCCCATACCGGAAATTATTCGGTGGGCATCCCCTCTACTTTTATTTCAGTGATTTATAACGATTGGTTAGTGACCCCGCCGCTGATTCCATCGAGCGGAGACTCCATCTCTTTTTGGATGAACAGCGGACAGGTGGGTGTGCTGCTTTCCACTGCCGGAAATGATACCGCGGATTTTACCACTCCGCTGGGGTTTGTTCAGGGGACATGGAACTGGCAGCGGGCTTCATACGACCTGAGCGCTTATGCCGGAGATACGGTTTATGTCGCTTTTGTAATCAAGGGGATGCACGGCAGCGATGTGCCGGAGCTGGACGACATCGCCGGGCCGGAAGTTTTTCTCGATCCCACCCCGCTTTTTGTTACTGCCGATAAGCAGTTCGATTTTAATGCGGAATCGGGGCTGGTCCGCCCCGGCGAAATCGTCGATCATTCCGTTACCATTACCAATTTGGGCGGAAATGATCTGGTGATCAGCAATATTTCAACCAACTCGCCGGAGTTTACGCCTTCGGTCAGTAACCTGACGGTGCCATACGGGGTCAATGAAAGCGTGGTCATTTCCTGGGCGCCAACTGCGGCGGAAAAGGATAGCGGCTGGATCGCGTTTGAGCATAACGGCGCAACCGGGTCCGATACCATCCGCTTTGCCTTTCACTCGGCAGACGAGAATGCTTTTGTTCTGGATTTTGAAGCACCGGAAGATGAATGGTGGAATCCCACAGGCTACGGTTTAACCCTGCAAGGAGTCTGGCAAAGAAACGACTGGACGGCTCACTGGGGAGATGTGAGCCTGCAAAAATCCGGTTGGAGCGGCGGCGATACCAGCTACATTTATACGCCGCGGCTGGATCTTTCAACGGATGTTATCAACCTCGCATTTTATTATGCCGGGCAAATGTTCGGGCAGGATACGATGCTTTTTGAGATCAGCGCGGATGGCGGCGCTAACTGGGCGGAGCTTGGCAATTTGGTGAACAGCACCGAAGACTGGCGCTACCATGAGATCGACCTGTCGTCTTACGCGGGAAGCGACAACTGCCGGATACGCTGGCATTATTATGCCGGCCCCTTTTCGGATGGCGGCGACTTCTACCTGGATGATATGATATTGCCGTCACGCTACCTGAGCCCGCAGGGTGTGGTTTACACCGACAAGAGCGCGGCGGAATTCGGAAACCTGCTGGTGGGTGAAAGCGATTCCATGCAGATCACCATCATGAATGCCGGATCCGTTCTCACCATCAATTCGATTACCAGCGACAACCCCGACTTTGCTGTTTCTGATGTTCCGGCGACGATCGATCCCTACCAGAGCGCTTCTTTTACCGTGGCCTTTACCCCGTCTATCGCCGGGGACATCAACGGCACAATCTCCATCGCCCACGACGGGAACAATGGATCGCGGGAAGTGCTCGCGGTAGCGGCCGCCGGGTATGGCCTGGAACCGCGGCTCCTGCCCTTTGCCGATGACTTTGAGGACAGCACTTCGTTGCTGAGCTACCGTTTTGTCGAATCGGAAACCGGGACCATTCAGTTGGGAGATCCCGGGATGATGCAGGGCGGCGCTTACAGCGGGGCACAGGTTTTGAAGATGTCCGGAAATACCGGTATGGGAGAAAACACGGTGAAGCTCTACCTGGACATGTCCGCCTACACAAATGTCCGCTTGAGTTATGCCTGGGGCATGAGCACCTACAACCCGGCCGACTACATAAAGGTGGATATTTACGACGGTCAGTGGCACTACGGCGCCGATTCACTCTCGGTATCGTTCGCGACCGGCAACCGCGATACCTGGCTTTACGAAGAAATCGATTTAAGCGGATATGACAAAGTATCCAATTTTGTGGTCAGCTTCAGCTCGAAAATGGCGTCTGAGTATTCTTTTGCTTACCTGGATATGCTGTCGGTGGCGGAAATCCCCGACAGGGATTATGCGGTCCTCAATTGGGTGGATTTCAGTCCGGTGAGCGTAAAGGATTCGGCGGTTACCTTTTCCGCCAACGTCCGCAATAAGGGAGCCGCCGCCCAGTCCGATGTGCCGGTCAGGCTGTTTGTAGATGACGTTCAGGCCGGGCAGGATGTCCTGGTTTCTCTCAATCCCAATGAAATTGATACGGTGTCGTTTACATATATACCGGCATCAACCGGAGCGCACACCCTGCGCGTTGAAAGTTTCCTGAGCGGAGATACTTTAACCGCCAATAATCTGGTCAGCGGGTCGGTAAATGTGGTGCCGAATGCGCTGCCGTTCAGCGACAACCTGGAAACCAGCCCTTCCCTCAAGAATTATGTTTTTGGTGCAAACAGCGGAGAAGCAGAGTTTGTGATCAACCAGGGAATGTGGGACCTGCCGCCCTTCGAAGGCGACAGCATGTTGGCCATTTACAGTGCGCAGGATGGAAGCCGCACCGAAGCCGTGGCCGATCTGTACGTTGACCTCAGCGGTGCCCAGAATCCGGAAATCAACTTTGCGCTGGGCTGCCGTGGGCTGGAAGTGGAAGATACCGTGGCGGTGGATGTCTACGACGGCACATGGCATACCGCGGTAATCCCAATCATTTCCGGTACCGAGCAGATGGCGTTGCACACGCTCAATGTGAATGCCATGGGCTGGAACAAGGTGGAGAACTTTATTCTCCGGTTCCGGGCAAATATCGACGACCGGGAGTGGTCGGGGGCTGCCTATGTTGATGCGATTTCAGTTGAAGATGCCCTGGCAAACAACCTGAAACTTCTGATTTCCGAGTTCGTGGTAACACCTACCGAGGGCGAATTCATTGAAATCTATAATCCAAATAACGAAGCTGTGAATCTGAGTGATTACTTCCTGACCGATGCCACTTACGCCGGCGGAGGCGCATACTACTACAACATCGTCACCGGCGCCAATTACGGCGGCGGCGATTTTGGCGACTTTCATGCCCGTTTTCCGGAAAATGCCGTAATAAATCCCGGTGAATACCAGACGATTGCGCTGGCCGGCGATTCGCTCTTTTTCGCCACCTACGGTGTTTCCCCTACTTACGAATTGTTCGAGGATGGTGCGGTTTTCCCGGCGGATGTTCCCGATATGCGGGA
>CAZUZS010000130.1:0-3633 GCA_964624795.1 uncultured Calditrichaceae bacterium | reverse complement strand
CTCCAGGCCGATTCTTCAGGCAACGGCATCACCGGCGCCGATGAAACCAGCGAGAATCTGGATGTGACCTTCACAGCCAACAGCCTGCCTTCCCCCAATGCGGCATATACCGAGCCGCTCTACAGGTTGTCCGGGATGGTTTCGCTGGAAGACACCACATACAGCCTGGAAGGTACCATTGTGACGTTGCAGGACGCATCCCAGGCGGTTTGGCAAGATACCACCGGGACAAGCGGGGAGTACTCTTTCGGCAAACTCTCTGTCGGAACTTACAACCTGCACTTCGAACATCTTGGCTTTGAGGCAGTGGATACCACGCTTACCTTCAGCCAGAGTGTCACATTTGAATTAACACTGATGCTCTCGTCATTTGTATTGAATGAGGATTTTTCAGAAAATGCACTGCCGTATGGCTGGATGCAGTATTCGAACGGCACCGGGTGGCTGGTTGGCGACAGCGCCACGCTGAGCAGCGACTATTTCCTGGTTCCGGCAAAGGGGATCTTTGCCGCTGCCAATGACGATGCCGCCGGCATGAACAATGACGGCAGCCAGGACTACCTGGTAACGCCGCCGCTCAGATTGTCCCGTCTCCAAAATGGCATTTTGCGTTTCGAAAGCTATTTCACCGGAGATTTCGGACAGGCGGCAACTGTGGAGATCAGCGAAGATGGCGGCAATAACTGGACGGCTCTCCTGCAAGTGCCGGGTGCCGCCGAATGGACGGAACAACAGGTAGACCTGGCAGATTACTCCGGCGCAGGTCACGATTCGGTCTGGATTGCATTCCACTCCGATGACGGCGGAGAGTGGGCCACCGGATGGGCAATCGACAACATTCGCGTTAGCGAAATGGAAAAAGGCAATATTGCCGGCACCATCACGGTGAATGCCACCGGCGCGGGAATTGACAGCGCCCTGGTTATCGTTGGAGAGAATTCAGTCTATACCGATGCGAACGGCGCTTACCTCATCGAAAATCTGCTGATCGGTCAATACACTCTCGAGGTTCAAAAAACCGGATTTAATACGGCAATCATGGACAGCGTCAACGTTCTTGCTAACGGCACATCGAACGTGGATCTGGCTTTGACCGCTCCCACTATGGATTTTGATGTGACAGCCATTGATACTACGGCTGCCGCAGGTGATTCGGTTATTGTCCCGGTTACGATTTCAAATAACGGGGACGGCCCGCTCAACTACCTTGTTTCGGTCCTGCCCAATACGGTGAAAAAAACCGATTATTCGCGGTTCAGCAAGGGTGTCGTTTTTAAAGCGAATGCCGAAGAAAATGTGAAGAAGGGCCGGGTAAAAGCATTGGCTGAAACCACCAACGGCGGAACTGTCATCCATTACGACGGCGATAATGCGGCGGGCATTGGATTGAATGGCCCCGGAAGCTGGATGAGCGCGGTTCGTTTTACTGCCGCCGAATTGGGGGGCTACTATGATACGCACGCCCTTACCGAAGTGCAGATTTTTACCAGCTCTCCGGACTTTACCAATATTACGGTGAAAATCTGGGAAGGCACCGTGAATGGAGAGCCGGGGATCGAAGTTTATTCGGAGGATATTACATCGGCAGTGCAGGTTCAGGCCTGGACCTTGCACCAATTGCAACACCCGGTTTTGCTAAATTCCGGCGAGGAATACTGGGTGGGATATGCCATTACCGCCACCGCGGATCATCCCGCCGGCGCCGATGCCGGGCCTGCCATTGCAGGCAAAGGCGACTGGCTCTATACCGATGGCGCCTGGGTGGAATTGACCAGCGTCAATATCAACCGCAACTGGAATATCCGTGCAATGGTCGAGCAGGTCAGCAGCGATAATTGGATTCAGGCCAATCCTCCGGGGGGTGTTGTGCTGCCCGGCGAACAGGCGGTAATTGAAGTGAAGCTGGATGCCGCGCAATTCTCCCGCGCCGATTCATCCATGTCTGCTATGCTGCACTTTGTATCGGATCCGATGGTCGGCGAAGCGAGCATCCCGGTTAATTTTACGGTCACGGGGATTACCGGAATCGATCCGCAGAACTCGGTTCCCACCAGTTTTGCCCTGCAGCAGAATTACCCGAATCCGTTTAATCCGACAACCACCATTAAGTATCAGATTCCTTCCAACAGTGAAGTGAGCCTGGTGGTCTATAATGTGATGGGGCAGAAAGTCCGCACTTTATTTAGCGGGCATAAAGAGCCGGGTTACTATTCGGTTGCCTGGGACGGGATGAACGACAACGGGAGGAAGGTAGCAACCGGTATTTATATTTACCGGCTGCAAGCTGGCGATTATGTCAAATCTTTTAAGATGCTGTTGGTAAAATAGACAGTTATTTTTAAAAGACTTAACGAACGAAGATAGCTGACAACGACGGCGCTTTCAGACAATTGAAGGCGCCGTTTTTTTTTTGCGATGAAACGAATACTCTGAACACACATCTGAGAAACGGAACAACAGGCCATTTCATGTTTATTGCAGGGATTCGAATAATTGGGTGATACTTTCAGAACAGCATGATAATTGCGGTCGCATCGGAACCGCATTCACGGCAGGCTTCCCAACAATTATTAAAAATCCTGTTGATTCAAATTTTGCAGTGATTTATATTTTGCTGCCTTTAAGGAGTAAGTACAAGCCACCGTAGCTCAGCTGGTAGAGCAGCTGATTCGTAATCAGCAGGTCTGCGGTTCGATCCCGCACGGTGGCTCCAATAAATTCATAGAGTTACGGCTTGAATTTTGAGGCCGGTTTTCAAGCTATAAAAGCCATGCTATGATATGATTTTCCTGTCTGGCTTTCGACTTCGAAGATTGCTATCCAGCAGTAACTATCCACTGCTGCAACTAATCGCTCATTTGTGCAGATAGCCAGTAAACTTCGGTTTTAGAAAGTCTGCCAACCGGCGAATACTACACTTCATCAATTGCCCTTTTTAATCAATCCAAAACAGAATCCATCAGAACGATATTCGTCGATGACAAAGCGGTTCGATTGATCATTTCCCAAAAACTCAATCGCGGATTTGGAGTCGATCATTTGGAAATGTGATCTCCCCTGCCCCCGTATCTCAAAATTTGCCAACATTCAGCGGCACGGAAAAAATTTATTGCTTGATTTTTATAACATGCTGGAATAGTTTCCTTGTAAGCTAAAGGATGTTGTGTTCATGGGACGACAAGAATATATCTACCCAACTTGGGCATTTCAAAACTGAGAGCGTTATTTAGCATAAAGCAGCATATATAAAGTCTTATTTTGTTGTAGGTTTCGGGATTTGTTTTCACCGGTGAGTTGGAGAGGCGGCCAAGGTGAATAGAGGTTGTGCGGTTTGGCACTGTGAATGGGAAGCGAAGTTGTACTCAGCTATCTCTCAGGTTGGAAACTTGCGCAGGCGGTGGGTATATAGGGATGAACTTTATCACATTTTCAGATTATGCTATTGCTCATGAAGTTGAAGGAAAAGCAAAAATGGATAGCAATATTAGCGAGGCGTCTTTTGTTTCCTACATATAGACATAATAATTTGCCTATATATAGGAAGCAGTGAATGGATCAGTCTAATTCAATATCAATATGTTATATTGCTTTATATTTTGGGAAGAAAATGCGATTTTCATTGATCATTAATAT
>CAZUZS010000129.1:0-7857 GCA_964624795.1 uncultured Calditrichaceae bacterium | reverse complement strand
CCACCGCACCGTGAATACCGCGGCTGCAGCGGGTGCGCCCCTTGGAGTACGCCGGATGGCACATTCCGCAGGCGTGCGGTCCTTCCACCGGCATAAAATTGGCGTGAAATCCGTGCATGGCGGCGGAGAGATTCAACACCCCCGGTTTTCCCTCCGCGGCCAGGGCAGGATCGGCATGGCAGCTCTGGCACAGGTGGGGATTTCCGTTCTGCGCCTCTTCCAGCAGGTTCGTCCCGTTTATGCGGTCGTGAACTTTCAGGATATTCCTGGCGGTTTCACCGGAAACCCCGGCGCCGTTCGGTGTGCGCCAGTCGCCGCCGTGGCAGTTCTTGCAACCCATTTCGGTAGAGGTTGGCGTCACCACACGGGTGGTCATCAGAACTTCCTTGGTTCCCGCATCCCTGGCTTCCACAACGAAGGTCGGGTAGGGAATAAACGAGCCGTCATCCTTGTACGGCGCAACCGGAATCAATTTTGCCGAGTAACTGCTTTTTTCTTTGTCAAGATCGAGGGTGCCGGAAAGGCCCTTTCCCGCCAGGCCGACATTAATTGCCGGTTTGGCGCCAAAATTTTTCTCCGCATATTCCCAGAAAGGCACATGCGCCGACGGATTTTCGAATCCCGGCTCAACCCGGTAGGTCAGCTCAACCCCCTCGGTGATAATCTGCGGCAGCGGGCCTCGCTTGATCAGTTGCGCCTCGATGGTGTTGGCCGGCGGCAGGATGACAAACCACGGGTCGCTGTCCGAAATGCAGTGCATTCCCAGGTCGTTCCACGCCAGCAGAATATATTCTGCCTTCTTCTTATCAAACGGCGGGATCTCGGTTGGAATCTCTTTGATCACGCTGGGTTCGATCTCGGTGACCACCGGCTTTTTGTTCAGATCGGCGACGATATATTGCGCCAGGGCGTCCTTCTCCGCAGCGGTGCCCACAAATTTGGGCATGTAGCGGTGCACGCTTCCCTGCCCGGTGAGCAGCGCCATCGCGCCAAACCAGGTGTAGTCCTTGAGCAGTGGCAGCACGTTGTTGCGAATCCCGTCCACCGTGTGGCAGCTTGAACACTGGATTCGAAACAGCTCTTTTCCCGCTTCCCGCTTGTTGGCGGCAGTAACCTCGCTGACCGTCGACCATTTGGCCGCCAGCAGTACACCGGTTACATCTAACTGGGCGACATCCGCCTTTTTGATGGACGTGCTGTAGATGTAATCGCTGATGACATACGGTTTTCGTGCGATTTCACGGGAATATTCAAATCCGCCCATCCAGCCCAAACCGACTACCAGCAGGACGAATGTAACCGCCTTTTGCAGCCCGGCCCGGTTCCGGAAGGACAAAAGCACCCCACCCCCGAAAAGAACAACCGAGGCAACGATCAGCATCATAACAAAAGGCGATGTCTGCGGATTGACAAAGAAAGCCGTTTCGCGAATATTCCCCGGGATAGTAAAATAATACCACACTCCCGACGGCACGAGGCCGATGAAAGAATAGAGCAGCCATCTGGAAGCATATTTCATCATCTTCTGGCGAAAGTCGCTATCCTTCAGGTAGACAATCGTGACATAGGCGAACAGACCGGCGATCATCGCCGCCGCAAAGGTGCGGAATACGGTGCTCGAAAAATAGGTGGGATTCAGGAAGCCGTCCCAGAATTTGTGGGTCTCCAGCCATTTGCCGGGGGTGAGCATAAACGACAGGATGCCGTTGATAATAGCCAGGCTGAGCCAGGCAAACAGGAAATAGAGAAAAGCGATGTTCAAACGGCTTTTCCGATTGAGCTGCTGAAATTTATAATAATAAACCAGCAGCGCGGTAATCTCCCCGATAAAGAATACCCATTCAATGGCCCACCCGAAAACGAAAGTGTGGATCAGCACCGAAGTGGTGGCGGGGTTCACCAATGCAATAATAAACCAGATGCCGACCCCGGTAATACCGCCGAAAACCATGGTCAGCAACAAAAAGAACCAGGTGTGCCGGTGCACATAATCGTGGATTTCCGGGTTGTTCTCCTTGAAGCCCTTGCGGTCGGTGAGCCACAGGAACAACCCACCGCCAACTGCCAAATGCGCAATGTAAACGTGCAGGATCGAAATAACGGCGATCAGTGTGCCGCCGCCAACGGTGCTCAATTCCCAGATTGGATAATTCATACTGTGGCCCCTCCTTTCCCGGCGTTTACGGCTGTTTTAATCATGTATCCTACGGCGGCCAAACCGACCACGAAAACAACAAAAAAGAGCGTCATAATGCCATATTGCGGCTCAAGCTGCAGTTGGCCCAGGGAAAAAGTGCCGTCCAAATACATGGATCGCAGGATGGCGCGGGTAATCACCATGGCGATAATCGTCCCGGTGAAATGCCAGACGGTTAACTGCAATTTGTTCAGGAAGCCGCCGACCATGGCCCCGATTGCCAGCAGAACCCCGGCAAAAAGGAATATGGTAGCCAGCACATTGCGGCCCATGAACTGCACGATGAATTCGGAAGGCAGGGAGAGCAGGAACCAGAAACCGACCGCCATCTGCACCGCGGTGGCGATGGCGAAAATCCGCAGGCCGGTCTTGACTTTTTCATCTGCGGCTTCGGCATCCTTCTTCTTCCTGAAATTCCAGATAATGGCCAAAAGCAAGCCGGCTGTTGCAATCGATGCGGCCACAAAGTGCAAATAGCGGGGAATGAGGGTCGCATCCCCGGTATTCAGGATGGTGCCCCCGCGGTTTTCAAAATAGGCAACCCATTTCGCCGGATGCAGCATCAGCGTCATGTTATTGACATACGCGAAAGCGATGTAGAGCAGGATAACCGCCGATACGGCAATCGCCGCTTTGGACAGAACATTCCGCACACCGTAATTTCGAACATGGATATAGGCGCCGTAATAGGCAATAATCAGGAGCGGAATGACCAGAATCCAGTAAACCGCCATCAGCACCGAGCTGGTGTAGAAAAAATGCCCGTAGAGAACCTGCAGGAACAGCAGCGGCGCCACGCCCAGTGTAATGCCTAACGCAAAAGTGACCGGTATTTTTGGTGCCAGCGCGCCGTGCAGATCGGTTTGCAGATTCGGCTCCTTTTTTGCGCGTGAAAAAAACAGGAGAATGCTGCCGCCCAGCGCCACGTTGATCAGCAGGATGTGCAGCATAAATGTCAGTAATCCCAGAAGCATAAGCAGCCAGGAGGGCGCCGGAATTGCTTCCGGCACAGGAATGAGTTTTGTGGGATCCATATAAACCTCCATTTGATTTGGTAAGAATCACTTCCGGCAAGCTGAAGCGAATTATATAGAAGAAAATTCATCCGGCAAAATGCAGCGGAAGAAATAGTTCACGAAGATTTATATAAAGGATTGAAAGGCTGATTTTTTGAGAAAAATAGCAGTGCACCGGGGAAAGACGTTCTGTGCAATTTTGCGAAGAAACAACACGGGCCATAAATTTCATTTATGCTCCTGTTTATGTCGAGAGAAATATAATCATCTGAAATGAATTTCACAATTGTTTTTGGGCGAGGTAGCCCTCAATAAATAAAAAGCAGATGTAAAATCCCGAACCATAAAAAAATCGCAAAATTAAAGAATTCATTTGCAGATATTGCGGAAAAATATTAAATAATAAGCAGCAAAGAAATGATCGTACGCAGGATTTAAGATTACTTTAGCGGACAGCCAACAATGCGGGTAATAAGAGTGAATGAAGGGGCTTATGCATTTAATTGTCTTTCCTATATATGGACAAAATAATTTGCTAACATGTAAGCAACTGTGAAGGGAGCTGCCTAATTCAATATCGGTATGTTAGCTGTTTATTAAATTCCCCTTGGAGAATAAAATGAAAACTCTTCCCTTATTAGTACTTTTAACTTTAATGTTCCTATCTTGCAGAAAAGATTTTTCCGGCCTTCAAAATGGTGCAGAAAATAAGA
Organism: uncultured Calditrichaceae bacterium; assembly: GCA_964624795.1. GTDB lineage: Bacteria > Calditrichota > Calditrichia > RBG-13-44-9 > RBG-13-44-9 > CAZUZS01. Next base: position 3,931 of record CAZUZS010000129.1, on the reverse strand, counting down.
ATAAAATTCAGAAATCTGTTATTAAAGTACCTTTTAAAATTGATATGCATTATCGAGCTTTATCAGTGGAAAATGATAAATTGCAGTTAGTGGTATTAAAAGATCCGCAAGATGAACAGAATTTTCTGGATACAACCTCAGTAATTACCTGGTTTCCAAGTTTTGCATCTTATGATTCTTTAAACCTGATTGGAATAATTTATGATCAACCAGTCAGGGCGAATTCAATTTTCTCGATCGATTCAATTCTAATGGATACAACTGTAAATGAAATAAATATATTCGCGAGCATATTTAAAACCAATGACGAACGTTTCCCGTTTTCTATTCCATGTTGTTTTGTATCCATCCCCAAAATAGATGGGGAATTCAGGCTTAAGAAATTAACAGATATAAATGAATGCGATAGTATAAAGAGCATGCCTTTTAGAACAGTCATTGAGGGTCATCATGTCTTTTATTCAAATTCTCCCAATCCGGAACTTATTGTTTTGAGAAACGAAGAAGATCAAAGGGCGTTCTTGGATACAACTGCGACATATATGCCCTTTACTTTTCCCGATTTCAACTATACAGATTCACTTTTAATCGGAATTATTATGAATGAGATATACACCGCAATACCTCTTGAGATTGGTGCACTTTTATTAAAGGCAGATAGTCTCTCGGTGATTGGGCAGCAATATTATTGGGGTGGCACGTTTCCGGATCCTGGGAATCCCTGTTATTTTGTTGCGATCAAAAAAGAGAAATCGCATATATATTTAAAAGAAATACAACAACTCCTTTTCATTGATTAGTAAAGAGTGAACGGATCTTTATGGCGAAAATTGAACTTGATGAAAATAAAACAAAGAAGAAAAATCCCGGAGACCTATTCAAGAATTCTGTTCATTTGTCTTTAGTTTTCCTGAATAAGGCTGATTGCACAATAGATTAGCTATGCAATGCTTCAACCAGATTCGAAGGTAAAACAACTCATGGCAAAGCACATTAATCAGTGCAATAAAAAAATGCAATGCAACTATTGCCTTATTTGAAGAGTGGGGCCTGGGGCCTTTGGGGAAGTGATTTGGTTAAACCGGCTTTGTCTATTTCGGGAAGTCCGGTTTGTGCACTAGCTTAGCAATGGGGTTATAATTCTTTAAATTTTAGTGATATTTGTGAGGATTAGATATGAAACGGACACGTGTAGCTCTGGTTTTTATCATCTTCATCATATTTCAATGTGAAATGTCAAAAGATCCTATCTCCAACCAGGTTTCAAAATATACCAATTTAGATTGGTATCGAATACATGTCGATGAAGATAGTATATGGTCATATTCTATTCATTTTTCTGATTCAAAGAATGGTTGGATTGTTGGTGACGGGGGGAGAATTCTAAATACAAATGATGGCGGTTTTACCTGGGATATTCAAAAAAGCGGTGTACATGCCGACCTTCGGTGTGTGTTTTTTATAGATGATCGAACAGGATGGGCATGCGGTTCCAACAGTTGCATACTCAAAACAGTAGATGGAGGGAACACTTGGAAAAATGTCTATGAAGATGAAAACAGTAAGAAATTGTTTACGGATATCCAATTCGCTGATGGGAGCAGAGGGTGGGCTGTAAATAATTATGGGGAAATCATACATTCAAACGATGGTGGAGAATCCTGGAATATTCAATATTCATGGGCGATTGGAGGAACAGCCCTTTTATCAGTGATTGATAGAAACACGGTTTACTCGATTCCATATATTGGTGATTATATGCTTAAATCATTGGATGCTGGCCAAAGTTGGCTTGCTGTTACAATGAATGATAAACCAAGGTGGCAAACAGCTATGTTTTTCTTAAACCAAACTCATGGCTGGCTTACATCGATGGTCGCGCCCAGCTCAATGATGGAATCTGAGTCTCCGATTTTTCATACCAACGATGGCGGAAACACATGGACGCGGCAGGATTCTTTATCTGATAATAATCTGACTTCCGTGTGGTTCGTAAATGAAAATATTGGTTGGGTAAGTGGTTGGTGGTCGATTTTCTACTCCGAGAATGGGGGATGGGATTGGGAAATTCAATATAGTCCAGACAGCCTTCATGTTAATTTTAAGGATTTATATTTTATTAATGAAGGATTAGGTTGGGCTTTGGATTGGAGAGGTTCTGTTTATAAGTATTTTAAAGAATAATTGCATGATGTCGCGCCGATTGATTGGAACGCTGACGCATCCTTTTTTTGAATTGTTTCATTGATCCGAGGGTGGTTGTGGTGATACTCAAAGTGTATAGCCGTTGTACGTTGCGGTTGGTTTATTCAGCGCGTTAACATTATTAAAATTGGGGAGGTAGATATGAACATCCCTGTTCTCTCACCATTAAAATTCTTATTCCTTCTTATAGCTTTGTTGATATATGTTATAAGTTGTGACCGAAAAGCTGATATATTGTCTCCTACAAGTGAGGTCAAAGAACTAACGTTCAGCAACAAATTGACCGGCCAGGTCTTTCTCGAAAATCAGATTGAACACAGTAACTGTCTTATTTTCATTGACAGCCTGGCAAAAGGATTAGGTTCAGATTCTAATGGCACATTTACCTTCAAATTCGACGAAGCTGATACAATTTATTCCGGAAAATATAAAATCAGATTTTTCCTATATGATTATAGTCTGGACTCCCTTTCTATCGCTTTATGTAAAGGACAGGTTATTTGGGACTCCCTTGATGTAATGGCTGACGGCACTCTTAAAGAGATGGTATTAAAACAACTAATTGAAGTCACATGTTCTGTAGATACACCAATATGCAGGCCGGGAGACTCGGTTTTTGTTACAGGATCGGTAAGAAATGTTTCAACCAAATCGACCGTTTTAAACGTTCCGGAAGGTGCTGTGAATAACGGATTGGGCTACCTTGGTTTCTTTCATAGTCCCGATCATTATTCATTTGGTGTCCCTCGGTTCGATGGAACGTTACACCCGTTAGAGTGGGAATGGCTAATAGAGCCACATGAAATATATGAAACATCCAAAAAGATCGAGATTCCTGTTGGAGACTGGAGAAATGGAATTTTTTACCCTATGCAGGCAGGTGAATATATAGTTGCTCCCTCTTTCTTATTTCCATCTCAAGACTCCTTACTGACAGCAGAAATGAGATTATTTATTCGTAATAATTGGGATGAAATACACAGAGGGGAGCCGCCTTGTTACAGCCTTGTACCGAATAAATATAAATATGGTAAAATAATGGTATCCTTAGATTAATAAATAATGTATCCATGACCTTTGCCGCCGATCTGAGTAGTGTGGTGCTTCACAGGAATTGAATAAATGATAATCGAGCGCCAAAGCGCAGGCAATAAAATAATCGCAAAATTTTCATGATTTAATTATCAATTTGTATTGTCGATTCGAGCGGTATGCATGGCCCCCGAAAATTGGCATGAATCTATTTAACGCATAGGCGTTGCGCCTCTGCGTCTGATCGGGATTATTTCAGAATATTCAAGACTGAGAAGGCATCAGTTTGTCTGGGGGGCAGGTCCGGAAGGGTTCCGGAACACAGCGGAAGATCAGGGTGAACGGCATGGATTGCATTGCAAGGTTCGGGAACAGCAATGTAAGCATCGGGAATCGCAATGTAACCCCCAGGAACGGCACTATAACGTCCGGGAACGGCATTGTAAGCCTCGGGAATGACGATGTAGCCTCCGGGAACGGCGCTGTAACCCTCAGGAATGGCAATGTAACGTGCGACAATGATCAATGAGCAATGAACAATGATCAGTGAACTGCAAACGGTGAATGGCGAATCCACAAAAGTGAATGGTCAATCGTCACCTGAACCTGCGGAAAAGCGCAGCGGAAGAAATAGTTCACGAAGATTTATTTTGAGGATTGAAAGGCAAATTATTTGAGAATACTAACAGCGCAC
>CAZUZS010000128.1:6058-8691 GCA_964624795.1 uncultured Calditrichaceae bacterium | reverse complement strand
ATTCTCCTTGTTGATGGTAGTTAAGAGACAAAAGAAATTTTGCTGGAAAATAGAACGACAGGATGTCACCTTATCATCGGAATCACCCCCTTCCAAATTTGAAGGTGAGGAGATTCCGGCAAACAAAAAGAGCGTTTTCCTGGCACGGAAGACTCCTATCTATTTTGTTTGTCTATATGAAAACTGCCGGGAAGTAGCCGCTTTCCGGCGGTTATTATTTAGCGTGCGGTTCCGTGTATAACCCAGGCATAGGACAGCGAAGATGCTTCACGAACGGTAATAAAAACGTCCCGGTCAAAACAACAAATTCCTTGGAAGCGATCACCCCAGGGTTTGTTATAAAATTCGGGGAAGCGCTTCCAGCTTAATCCGTTCCAGTGCATCAACAAGCTGTAATTTCCTGCTATAAATACATTTGCAACGCTGTTTCCCCTCACCCTCTCCATAAAGACGTCGCTGTTGGGCACATTCAGTTTTACCCAATCCCCTTTTTGCAGTAAAAAAGCAGTGGAGCCGGTGACATACAGATGGTCGCTGTCATATCCCCATACCCCGAATATGCTGCCATAAGGCACCACGGGTTGCGGATCATAAGGGCCAGTTTCTATTATTGTTATCCAGCCGGAACCTTCCAATTTTAGCAGCACACCAGGCACATTTGAGAAGTCGGTTCCTGCGGCATAAACGGAGCCGTCCTCAAATCCCCATACGTCATATAGCGGATACTGTACGCCGCTTTCCATTTTAGTCCAGCTATCTCCATTATAATGCAAAATAGTTCCACTCAAGCCTACCGCATAGTAATTATTTTTAGCTGATCCCCATACAGCCTGCAGCCAATCATATTGCGGCATCTCAAATTGGGTCCACTGCTGGCCGTCCCAATTTGCCGCATACGCATAACCTAATTCTGTGCCGACCACCATAATATCGTCACGGCCCGTGCCAAAAATGCCTTCTAATATTGCCGGGAAGACTTCATGTTCCTGCCACTCACTTCCGTCCCAGTGTTCTATGCTGTGCCATTCATTATTCTCATGGCGAATGACCCCAACTGCATAAACATTTTCAGGATCTGTTCCCCAGATGTCGTTAAGAGAGCTGGTAAGCGCTCCAATGGTATCCACCCTCCAGGTAAAATTGTGGCTGGTAGTGTCAGCGGTCTTTATCGTCACAGGCGAACTCAGGGCGATAAGTTTTTCTTTCATTCTTAATTTTGCCTGGTAGGTGTAAGTTTTTCCGGGAAGCAATCCGGTATCGAGAAACACAGTATCTGTGGTATCCATAGACGTTGAAAATATCAGGCTGTCATCGCGGTTTAAATCCAATGTCGCTAATGCCGGGCTATTTTCCAGGTGCATGGCAATTCTTACATCGGTCACGCCTGCGTATTCGGAATTGAGGATAATACTGCCCAATTCGGTAGATTGAACTGGGGTTTTATCCTGCTCACAGGAAAAAGGAATAAATGAGACGCATATGAGAACAAGCGATAATAAAAACCTGACAAAGACACACTTCATAGCAGACCCCCATTTTTGAGAACCACCCTCGGTCTTATGATGACTAAGGGTTGTATTTTTCGAAATTACACATTGAACAATCGGATTTACCCTGTCTTCTTCTCGATTTCAGAATGTCAGACCAAGACCGATCCCGCCAAATAAATCGATGTGGCTCAAATTAAATAATGGTGTTAAAGCCACCTTCAATACCGGCCCAATTCGGGAAGGTTGAAACCGGTAGCCGATGGTGCCGGTGCCTTTTACCAGTGTCTTTCGGCCTTGTAGCTTTTCTCCCAAGAAAATTGACTCGCCCGAAAGGTCCGCCGAGCCTGCCACAACCAAATCCTCAAAAACCACGGGGACTCCTGTCCACGATCCATTGGGAAGATTCGCATTCATAAAACCCTTCCCATTTACATCGATTTTATAGAGCTTGTCATAAGTATCGGCAAAGTAGAGGAAGTTCCCATCAATGGTTATGTCGGCTGAAGCAAATACAATAGAGGAGTGTACCGGCAGTTCCTGTTTCCAAAGCAGCTCCATTCCTACTTTTCCGGGGCTGGTGGTATCCCGGCAGCCAAAGCTTAACAATGTGAACGCAAATAAAAGACATTTTGACAATTTTGTTATCATTTTTACCTCTTTTTTTTCCTTAATGCCCACCAGTTTATTCAATAGTTCCGGAGACAGTTTCTTGCTTTAGGCAGATGTTGGCAAATGGCTATTCAGCATTACATTGAATCGCCAGTTGCCGGCATTTATATTGGAATCCGTGCACTTGAAACGATATGAATTCGACCTCGCAAATTTCATGTGAATCGTATTGATAAAATTAAAAAACCTCGCTGTTGAACTAAATGTAATAAAAAAATGGAAAAATTCAAGATCAAATTAATCAAATCACTACCATGCGGTAGAAAAGTAAATCGGACTACAGACTCTTTTCACACGCAGTTGCAAATCAATACTTGCAAGAGCAAATATTGAGATCTTTCCAGCAACAAATCCCTTTTGTTTCGCGGTGATAACTCAGTGTCAATATTTCCATGCTTTTTGATAACATACCGGGTCGGCGATAGGAATCGCCTCCTACCTGTGCTCCAATCATAGACCGGTAGGAGGGGAATC
>CAZUZS010000128.1:0-5958 GCA_964624795.1 uncultured Calditrichaceae bacterium | reverse complement strand
TTATATTCGAACTTTCGAAATTTACAGGATGCTAAATATACAACAAAATTTGAAAAGTTATAGGAGGATCACCGTTGAAAGAATACACGGGTGAACAGATACGCAACATTGGAACCGGCGCCCATGGCGCAGCCGGAAAAACCTCACTGGTGGAAGCGATGCTCTTTACCATGGGGGAAACCACACGGATGGGGAGCATCGACCAGGGAAATACGGCCTCCGATTACAACGAGGACGAAATCGAGCGCCAGATTTCAATCAGCACCTCCATGCTGCATGGCGAGTGGAATAAAACCAAGATCAATGTTATCGACACCCCCGGATTCAGCGATTTTTTTGGCGATGTAGTTAGCGGCCTGCGGGTGGTTGAAAATGTACTGCTGGTGGTCTCCTCCGCCGGCGGCATCGAAGTTGGAACCGAGCAGGTGTGGGAACTGGCCGAAAAATACGGCAAGCCGGTTACGGTAGTAATCAACAAGCTGGATCGTGAAAATGTTGTTTTTGATAAAATCGTTAGCGACCTTCAGGGACGTTTTGGCAACCACCTGCTGCTGGCCCAAATCCCGGTGGAAACCGGCGTTAATTTCTTTAAAATTATTGATCTGCTCAAGATGAAGCTGGTAACATATCCGCAGGACAAATCCGGCAAGCCGACCGAGGAAGACATTCCCGGCGATTTGAAAGCAAGCGCGGAAGAGATGCGAAACAAGCTGGTGGAAGCAGTGGCCGAGAGTGACGATGAGCTGCTGGAAAAGTTCTTTGAAGCCGGCGAGCTGACCGAAGATGAATTCATCGGCGGTTTTAAAAAAGCGCTCAAGAACCGTAGGATTTTCCCGATCTTCTGCACTTCCGCCACTCATAACGTCGGCGTCAGCGCTTTGCTGGATTTCGTGGTTGATTTTTCACCGGCCCCGGTAGAAATGCCGCCTGTAAAGGGCCTGGAAGATAAGGAGGTAAAACCAACCGATGATGAATCGCTGTCCGCGTTTGTGTTCAAAACCGTTTCGGAATCGCATGTGGGAGAGCTCTCGTTTGTCAGGGTGTTCTCCGGCGTGTTGGAAAGCGGCGAGGAAACATTCAATGTCACCCAGAACCATGCCGAACGGGTGGGGCAGATTTTTGATCTCTCCGGCAAGAACAAGCACAACGTGGACCGGCTTCATGCCGGCGATCTGGGGGCGCTGGTAAAACTGAAAAGTACCCACACCGGTGACACACTGTGCCCCAAAAATTCACCGATTCAAATTCCCCCAATTGAGTTTCCGCCGGCCCTGCTTAGCCTGGCCATCGAACCCAAATCCAAGGGAGATGAGGCCAAGATTTCATCCGGCCTGCAATCGTTGCATGAAGAAGACCCCACGTTTGTCGTAAAATACGATCCTGAGCTGAAACAGACCATTATTTCCGGGCAGGGCGAACTGCACCTGGACATCATCGTCAAACGCCTCAAACAGAAATTCGGAGTTGAGGTAAACATTAAAGATCCCAAGATTCCCTACCGGGAAACTATCCGTGGGAAATCGGATGCCAGGTACCGCCATAAAAAACAGAGTGGCGGTGCAGGGCAGTTTGCCGAAGTGCTGATGCGCATCGAACCCAAAGCCCGGGGCGAGGGCGTGGAATTTACCAATTCGCTGGTGGGCCAGAATGTGGACCGCGTTTACGTGCCGTCGGTAGAAAAGGGCGTCAATTCTGCCTGCGAAGAGGGCGTCATCGCCGGCTATCGGGTAGTAGACCTGAAGGTGGATTTTTACGACGGTAAGATGCACCCGGTCGATTCCAGCGATATCGCATTCCAGATTGCCGGAAGAGCGGCGTTCAAGGATGCCTTCAAACAGGCCAAACCGGTTCTGCTGGAGCCCATTTACGATATCGAGGTGAAGGTGCCGGAAGAATACATGGGCGACGTAATGGGCGATATTTCTTCCAAACGGGGTAAAATTTCCGGTATGGAAGCTGACGGTCATTTTCAGGTGATCAAGGCCAAAGTACCGCTGGCGGAGCTGCATAAATACTCCACCACCCTGCGTTCCATGACCCAGGGGCGGGGCCTTTTCCGGCAGAAATTTTCCCATTACGAGGAAGTTCCCAGCGATCAGGCAAACAAGATTATCGAGCAATCCAAGAAAGAAAAAGAAGAAGCCTGATCTTTGCTAATGTTGCACGAATAGTAAAATAAGCCCTGTGGAGTTTATCCATGGGGCTTTTGTATGCTCGAAAAATTCAGTAAAACCAAAAGGCAATCAGATGGACATTCTCTGGGCACCGTGGCGGATGGAATATATCATCAGCGCCAAGGACAGCACATCCGATGTCTGCATCTTCTGCAGCCGGGTGGAACAGAAATCGGACAAAAAAAACCTGATCCTGTTCAGGAGTAAATATTCATTTGTTATCATGAACCGCTTTCCCTACAATAACGGCCATTTGATGGTGGTGCCTTATCGGCACAGCGGCGACATTCGGTCGCTGGAACCGGATGAATCGCGGGACCTCTTCCACCTGATCCAGCTTTCCACTACCGCGCTGGAGCAGGTGATGCAGCCGCACGGATTCAACATCGGAATGAACCTGGGGCGGGTTGCCGGCGCCGGAGTGGAAGACCACCTGCATTTTCACATCGTCCCCCGCTGGAACGGCGACACCAATTTTATGCCGGTTATCAATAACACAAAAGTTGTCTCCGAAGCGCTTGAAAAATCGTACGATAAATTGTTAAAAGCATATAAGAAAATCAGCAGTGAAGAGAAATGACCCATCAGATTCTCGTTAACCTGAAAGGAATTGTTACGCCGCGCGCCAACCTGTCGTTTGGCGATCTGGAAATTAAGCAAGGCGCTGCAGCGGCCATTGAGGATGGAAAGATCAAAGAGATTGGCCGGGAAGATCTCCTGATTTCCAAATATCCGGAAGCCAGGAAGATTGACGGCGAACGGTGCTGGGCGTTCCCCGGCTATGTGGATCCGCATACTCACCCGGTCTTTTTCAAGACCCGCGAAGAAGAATTCGAGATGCGCATCCGGGGAAAATCGTATGAGGAAATCGCAGCAGCCGGCGGCGGAATTCGCAACAGCGTGCGGGCGCTGCGGGAGGCTTCTTTCGACGAGCTGGCGGAGCTCACTTACAACCGCATGAGAGAATTCATCAGTTACGGTACCACTGCGGTGGAGGCAAAAAGCGGCTACGGTCTTTCTCTGGAAGATGAGCTGAAAAGCCTGCGCGTGCTGCGAAAGGTGGGCCAACTTCTGCCGCTCACCATCGTTCCCACCTTCCTGGGGGCACACGAGGTGCCGGATGAGTACCGCGACCGAAGAGAAGATTACATCGAGCTGATTATTAAAGAGATGATTCCGGCGGTGGCGGAAGAAAAGCTGGCGGTGTTCTGCGATGTCTTCACCGAAAAAAATGTCTTTAGCGTGGCGGAAAGTGAAAAGATTCTGATCGCGGCAAAAAATTACGGTCTGATCCCCAAGCTGCACGCCGACGAACTCAGCCCGCTGGGGGGCGCCGAGCTGGCCGCCAGGGTGCGGGCGATTTCCGCCGACCACCTGTTGATGGTCTCCGACGAGGGAATCCGCGAAATGCGAAAGGCAGAGGTGGTGCCGGTTCTGCTTCCGGGAACGGCTTTTTTCCTGGGAAAAAGAAGCTACGCCCCGGCGCGCAAGATGATCGAAGCCGGTCTGCCGGTGGCGCTTGCCACCGATTACAACCCGGGCAGCTCTTTTACGCAGAACATGGCGCTGATTCAATCCATCGCCTGCACGCAGATGAAAATGCTGCCCGCCGAAACAGTGTGGGCCACCACGCTGAACAGCGCACGGGCCATTGCGCGGGAAAAGGAGCTGGGCAGCCTGGAGCCCGGCAAGCGGGCAGACATTATTTTATTGGATGTGCCCAACTACCGCTATATTCCTTATCATTACGGGATGAACCACGTAAAAACGGTGATCCGCGGCGGACGGGTGATACACCGAAATTGAAGCAGGTAAATCAAGTTGTTTGACATCACAGGCAGTTTACTCACGAGAATTTTTTCCTCGGTCATTCCGGTAAACGGGAGAAATCCCGCCGGGCATTTTTTTATCATAGACGTGAAATAATTTGGATTATCCTCTCAAAAATGTATTTTCAACAGCGTACCTTTCAAATCCGTTTTAAAAAGGGAAAAAAAGGTAACCGAGAGACAGCAAGAAGGAGATTCAGGATTTGAGATCAGTTTACATATTTATTATTACCGGCATTTTTGTTTTATGCGCCATCGTCACACTCTCCGCTCAGACCGTTTCGGTGCCGCTTTCCTACTGGGGGTACGATGCTGTTGAACGGTGGGAAGTCCGTGGACTGATCTCCAATGCCTTTACCAGCAGCAAGCCGTTTTCCCGGCTGGAGATGGCGGAATATATCGCCGATGCATGGAAAACATACCGGGAGTCACCGGAAAAATTCACCCGCACCGATGTCGAGCAGCTCAGCTATCTCTCCTTCGATTTTGCGGAGGAGCTTAAATCATACGACCTTCCGCCTGCCGATGGCACCTGGGAACCGCGTCTCAGGAAGGTTTTCAGGAAGCAGCCGTTGAAGTTCTTTAACAAGCTGTTCTACACCAATTACCGTAACGGGCTCAGTTTTCACCACAATGAATTCAACCTGTATGCGGATCTTGTGCTGAATACCAGCTCGCAGCAGCTACTGGACAGCCTGCCGGGGAGATTTCGCCAGTCAGGCTGGAGTAACGGGGTTCTTTTCCGGGGAAATCTCGGTCACTACGTTGGGTTTTATTTTAACCTCACCGACAACCACATGCAGGACCAGCGATGGCAGGGACAAACAATTCCGTACGAAGTGCTGCAGGAATCGGGCTACCCGCAACTTGCGGCGCGCGGCGACAACGGCACATTCGATTTCGACGAAAATGCCGCAACCCTTACTTTCAATTACAAATATTTTTACCTGGTTTACGGACGGGAATACAACCAGTGGGGAGTGGGACACAACGGCAATCTGATGCTTTCCACCAATGCGCCGTTATATGATCAGATCAAATTTGTGGTCCGCTACTGGCGGTTCAAATACACCCATCTAACCGCCTTCCTGGAATACATCTCCCCGGAGGCGCGCAGATCCATTAAATCGCAGCCGTATATCAGCCAGTATTGGTCGGGTAACCGGCTGGACCTGGACCTGGGGCGTGGCTGGCAGATTGGCCTGAGCGAAGCCATTATTTACGGCGACCGCCCGTTGCAGGTGGGTTACCTGAATCCGCTGAGTTTTTTCAAATCGCTGGAACATTTCTATGGCGACCTGGATAACGGCTCCCTTTCGCTTGAATTTCAGTGGCGGGCGCTGCCAGGGCTTAAATTATACGGCGAGTGGTTTATCGATGATATTACTACCGGCCAGTTGGGCAGCAATTTTTACGGGAACAAGTTCGCCTGGCAGGGCGGCTTCTTCCTGGTAAATCCCTTCTCATTGCCCGATGTGGATTTCCTGGTCGAATATACCCGAATCAAACCGTATGTTTACAGCCAGTCGTACCGGGATTATAACAAATACAAGCATTACGATACCATCCTGGGTGATTTCATTGGTCCCAACTCCGATGACTGGTATTTCCGCCTGCGGCGGCGATTTGGCAAGTTTCTGGAGATCGGCCTGGACTACGAGCAGTACCGGCACGGCTCCAATCCTGCGGACCGGAATGTGGGTGGCGACCCTGACCAGCCGCATGTCGGCGGTGATGCACGCGATGCGGTTTTCCTGGACGGCATTCTAAACGTCCAGAAATCGTGGGGCGGGTCGGTGCAGTACGAATTTGTTCGCAATCTGCTGGGTGAATTTCGGCTGCATCGCGCTCAGTATGGCAGCCGGGACTGGCAGTCGCTGGTGGATTTCCGCCTTTCCCTGAATTTCGGCTACCGGCAGGAAAAATTCCGGAATGTCTTTCCGGTCACCCACTAA
>CAZUZS010000127.1:2614-8833 GCA_964624795.1 uncultured Calditrichaceae bacterium | reverse complement strand
TATTAAGCCGGAGGCAGATTTAAATTCTGCGAATCAATATCTGGCAGGCGAATTTGGCCCAGGGTGGCGCGTCTGAACATTTCATTAGCACGTTTTTCAATTGGCCTGCCCTGACAGGATGCCGGAGAATGCCGCCTGGGCGATGGTTAAACCAGCCGGACTAAAATATCCCCACAAATCATTCTACCCCTTTCCAGCAAAAAAGCGCCCGGCATCCACCACTTTTGGGGGGACGGTTTTGACTTCCGTCACAGCAATCGTCGGCATTATTCCGTACTTAGCAGCGCAACCGATACCAATGAGTTCCGAAATATCACAAAAGGAGATAAAAGCTATTAAGTATGGGATTGAATAAAGCTTTTACTGGTCCTATTCCGCTCGAATTTTGCGCAGTCTTTACGATTAGTCATATATGCAAGGAGATTAAATTATCGTTTCTAATGGTTAAAACATGCACTTTCCGAAATAAAAAAGAAAGGAGGTAAAAAAAACAGGAATTTCGGTCGCTTTAGCGAAGAGTGAGAAGAAGAGGATATTGAGTGGAGTTACTGCAAATCCACAACAAGCTAATCGTGCTTCGCAAGCACGCATTTTGTAAGGACTAATCCAAAGGAGGAAAAATGAAAGGAATGATAATATTTCTCTCGATCTGTTTTATCGCAGCAGCATTTGCACAGGAGTTCCCAGTGGGATCGAGCCCACATGCGGTTTCACAGATGTGGACAACACCGGTTGACAGGGAAAAACCGGAGACTGTAATTGTAAATTCCCCGGTGTGGAATTCTCTGCAAAGAATGACACAGCAGGAAAAAGTCAATTCAAATATCGATTTAGTGCTGGAAAAAAATGCCACTCCCCAGGCGGAAAAAATGGCCTCAGCAATCGAGGAACTTTGGAATAGTGGGAAATATGACAACGCACTCTCCATGTTTCCCCAATTAGGCACATTGACAAATCTGAACGAGATGTCCATTGGCAACTCGTGGCACACACCCGTTCCCACACTGGACGCAAGCAAATGGGGAGCGGATGTAAGAATTGGGAACCGGGATTCGATATTGGTCAATGCATTGGATATCGATCGTGCAACGGGCAATCTCTTTGCGGTGTTTCTCCTGCAGGGAGACGGCAATACCAACCACTGGGTTTTCAATATCTCCACCGACGGTGGCCTTACCTGGAACGAAACATACGACTGGTGGGCAAATTATTCGATTAGCACAATGAGCGCATCGGTCGTCTCGGGATATTGTTATGTCGCATTTCATCGCGGTTCAAGTCACGATCAGGCATTCCTTTACCGCTTTGATGCAATTAATGGAATACAGACCAGTTTTAGTACCGGCACTTCGTACTTCACGGTTTTCACCACAACTTCACCGGTCTCTATTACGGAAGTCGCCCTGACTTCAAATGCGGATTATTATAATAACCGGCTGTATTACTCGGCTATCAATAGCGACGGCAGTGTGAAATTCTTCTGGGGATTGGACCCGGATTTTGTAACATGGACCGAAATAACCACAAATGTCACCGATGCCAGTCACGGCCTTGACATATCTTCAGTTGAAAATTACTCAACCCGGTATTGTTGGGCGTCATATATATCCAGCAGTGACACAGTTCATATCGATGGCGTACAAAGTGGCGATACCTGGGACAAGGTTATGAGCTATCCGGTCGGGGCGAGCGGCGACTATTCATCCATCGGCGCCTATGGCGATACCGTCACCTGCTACTTCGATTACACTGCAACACGGCCAGTCTGCCTGTACCTGGTGACCTACGATGATGGTGGAACCTGGTATTACGGTTTTGCGGATGATACCACAACTATCCAGGAAAGCCCGGCTATTACCGCTCGTAAGGGCGGCGGAGTGGGGGTTGTTTACCGTTATTATACACCGCAACGAGAAGAACGATTTCGCTGGCGAAATTACAGAGGCACATGGACGACGCAGGTTTCCCTTGCAGACAATGAGCCTTATTACAATCAACCGTCTATCGAATATCTGGGATCGGACCTCTACGGTGTGGTGTATCTCAGTTGGACGTCACCGGTCGTCAGGGGAGCCTTCTTCGATCGCAGCGATTTTGTCAGCGCGGTGAATAACGATCCGGGCGGTAGGCTGGCGGAATCATTTCACTTGTTCCAAAACTATCCCAATCCGTTTAACCCGTCCACCACGATAGCGTTCGATCTCCCGGCAAGTAACCTGGTCAGGCTTGATATTTATGACCTGAATGGCCGAAAGATCAAAACCCTGCTCAATCAACAACAGCAGGCAGGACTGCACCAGGTGGTATGGGATGGCAGCGATGAACATGGCGTGCCGGTTGCCTCCGGTGTCTATATTTATCGCCTGAATGCCGGTTCGGTTACAGCCAGCCAAAAGATGATTTTGTTAAAATAGATCTTACCAGCGGAAATTTATCCGACGGCTGTTTTCTGCGCGGCAGGAAGCAGCCGTTTTTTTGTTGGCAAATTGCATATCCGGCAGAAACGCGGCATACGGAGCTGAGAAATAACGGATGAATGATTTCCCGATCCGGGTATTATTTCTTATAGGATTGCCTGCTCCCCGGTTCCGGCAAAGGTATCTGAGTCGTGCCCGCCGGACCTGTCGAATATATTCCTACACAAGCAAGATTAAGAAGAAATGCATGACATTATGCGCCCGATTATTTATTTTATGCCGTGGAAATTGAATTCAGGTGCTTCGGAGAAAATTTTGCTGCACCTGGCGCCGTGAGCAATGCACTTTGCTTGAAGAAAACAGGATGAAAGAGAAAATGAATGAACAAGAGAACCGGGGCCGAGATGGACGCAAACGCGCCGATCACGAGCCGCCTTTTGCGATTGAAGCATGCGGATTGCGCTACCATCACCTTGGGATTCCCACCAGCGAGGTAAAGCCGGACGAAAAATATCTGCCGGAACATAAAATGTACGTTTCCGGATTCGAGAGCAGCGAGTACGGCATCGAGTGGATGCGCTTCGAGCCGGACAGCCCCATTTCCGAAATTATCAAAAACGTGCCGCATATCGCCTTTGCGGTGGACGACCTGGAGGCCGCGCTGGAGGGAAAGGAGACGATCGGCGGCATCAGCTCCCCATCGCCGGGGGTGCGGGTGGCGATGGTCCTGGACAACGGGGCGCCGGTCGAGTTCCTGGAATTTGAGCACAAGCCGTAAAAAACGGAAACCGGGGACCGGAGTACGGACACCGGAAAATGAAATTTCCCTTGTGCCAAGACGACTGTACCGAGACACTGCCGGACCGACTTGCATCTCAAGACACCCTGTCCCGGCCCTACTCGACGACCAGCCTCATCCCATTGACGGAAAGTAAGTTCTATTGTGCAATTTCGCCTGTTTCCTGCATCATTGTCTGGTAAGCATCCGGTCTCAGCGAAACTGCCAGGATGACAAAATCGGGCACCGACTGAAATAGAGGATTGGGAGGAAGGTAGATAAACTGGGCCTCCAGGCTGTGGTTGGTTCCCTGGATCAGGTTGATTGGCCGCTTTTCCTGCACCCAGTAAGGATCCTTGCGTATCGGCTTCATGTGTTCGTCATATATGGTGATGTATAATTTTGCTTCCTTCACAAACTCATCTTCCCCGCTAACGGCGTTTTTTTCCTTCGATTTTCTCTGGACATTGAATGTCACCCGCATGGTTTTGTCGGAAAAGGGCAGATCGATAAATTCGGGCCGGTATTCTTCGCTGCCCGGCTCGGTCTCATTTCCCCGCTCCACATAGGCATAAACGGTGGAGGAGGTTTTGATTACTTCCCGGCGCTCCTTGTCCCAGTTCTGCAGGGCGCTTGTCAGATTGGATTCACTTAAGCTTATTTTACCACTCATGCTGTCAAGGTCGCTCCTGGTCTCATCCCGGAAGTTTCGGGTCTTTTCGGTCAGACCCTGCATATCACTGATGTAGCCTTGAATCCGGGTGTCGTAATCGGTGTATTTGTCTTCATAAAATTTGGTGTACCTGTCATTGATTTCCTTGAACATATTAAAGAAATCGCGCAGCTTTTCGATATCCGCCCGTTTGCTTTCGATGTCTGTCTGAAGGGTATTCATGTTCTGTCTGAAAGAAGCAAACTGGCTGGTGATCTCCGCCCTCTGCTTTTCCAGATTTCTGACTTCTATTCCAAGAAAAGATCCGATAATAATTATGGCGGCAAGCGCCACTCCGCCAATCCATTTGTACTTCTTCACATAACTGTTCAATTTGTTCTGAATTTGCTTTTCCAGCAGGAAATCGAAATATTCGGACTTGGAGACATCTTCAACAAATTTTTTCTTATCTTCTTCCATTTTGCCCCCTTAAGATATGATCCGAAGCAATTTAGAAAAGAGAAACAGAATTTCCAATCAAAACCGGGTGGATTCAGTTTGTTGGGCCCAGATCGAATCGACCAATCGCTAATCTGCAATCCGCGATCGTGAACGGGCTGGTGTGCCGGGATGCAAACCGGCGAAAGGAAGAATATTCGCCACGATGCTGCCAAGCTATTTCCGGGACAGGTTCTGGGAACACTTTGAGCATTAATCCATTTATAAAGTGACCTGGAGAAATAAAAGACGAAGTATTGAATGACTATCAGATAATGAATTCAACAGGGGGGCCTATTAAACCGTTTACCCGAAAAGTCATTTTGCATATGGTGAGTGCGAGATGGAACTTCCTTGCCGGTCACCAGGATCAGAAGTACGGAATTCCCAACAAAGGAACATCGTGCAGCATTGGGTACTATCACACCCGTACCGGGAGCCGTCCCATAAATATAAATGAGTGATGGAGGCGTAAATGCGTAAGGGTATTATTTACCTGTTCATTATAATATTATTTGGGGCCGGCGGCTTTGTCCTGGGCCGGTTCTTTTACGGGCAGGCACCGCAGAAGGAATCATTGCCTGTCCTGGGCCGGGCGCCGGATTATACTCTGATCAATCAATTAGGGCAGCCGGTTTCCTCAAGGTCGTTCCATGGCAAGGTGCAGATCGTATCGTTTTTGTTTGCGTATTGCCGTGGATACTGTCCCTTGATCGCTCATAATTTCATCATGCTGGAGCAAGTTCTCAAGACTGCCGGAATCGCCGACCAGGTTCAGCTCATTGCTTTTAACGTGGATCCCGAAAATACCGGCCCCGCTCAAATGAAGGCATTTCAAAAACAGTACGGGTGGGTTCCGAACAACTTACACTGGGAATACCTGACCGGCTCTCCTGAAGATATTCGCCGCATTGTGACGGATGGCTATCATGTCTACTTCACAAAGGTCGCGGATACCGACGAAGACCGGCAAGCGGAAAGCGGCGTGGCAGAACAGGACTCAATTCCCGAACCGGTGGTAAGTAATCCGCTGGCAGATGCGGCAGGCGCCGACTACGACATTGTTCACAACGACATGCTGGTGATCGTGGATACGAAAGGAAATATTCGCAAAATTTTTCAGGATGCCGAGCGGATTCCGGATGACCAGCTTTTGGACGTCATTTCCACATTGCTTCCCGCGGAATCCCGGGGAATTGCAAATTGAAATAACTGCATTTTGGGAGATTGGCAAACAAACACAAAAAAGGGAGGTCACATTATGATTTCAAAAATGCAAAGATTCAATCTTATGGCGCTGTTCATTATGGCGTTTTTCGTTTCGCAGGTTGCTGCTTCTCCATCCGATGAGATCCATATCGAGAAGACCGCAACTACTGACGGCCTGCGAATCGAGCTTCATGTGCTGCCGGCCGAGCCATTCTATACAAGCGAACAGGTGAAGGCCGATACCAGCCTGAAGGGTATGTTAATTGTGGCCGGAGCCGAGCCCATGCACCTGGATGCGCAGCCTCGCCCCAATTACCATCTCATCGTGCACGTGTTCGATGCAAAGAGCGGCAAGCCGCTTTCCGATGCGAACGTCAGCATGAAATACCAGCCGGTTGACAAACAGGGAAAACCGCAGGGAAAGGCCACCGAGGTTCCCGTTGTTATCATGCAGGTGATCGGCAAGGGCGCAGAATCGACGCATTATGGAAACAATGTAGTGCTTCCGGACGGCGCCTACGACGTGACGGTTACGGCGAACGGCAAGAAGGCGGTATTTCACATTGAGGTACCGTCCTAAAAGAGAAGCGCGCTTCGATACGCCCTGCGATCGCGTTCATGAAAAATATCCCCGGTCTGGCAGGTCATCGGGTAGCCCGCAGGGC
>CAZUZS010000127.1:0-2514 GCA_964624795.1 uncultured Calditrichaceae bacterium | reverse complement strand
ATTTCCACCGGCAACAAAAAACTACTTGATGTTTTCATAAAAACAACTTGATGTTTTTGGTAAAACTACTTGATGTTTTGGAGAAAACTACTTGATGTTTTTTCAGGGACAGCCCGGCACTATGGCGAAAGGGCCGGGCCGCCCCCTTTAAGGTATTATTTTTTCTGCAATGCGGCAGCCTGGGCGGCGGCTACCAGGTTGGCTTTGGGGCGAATCCGAACCCCTACTTTGCGGATATGGGTATTGGCGTTGAAATCCGCTTCGGTGTCGGCTCCGTCGCTGGAGATGCTGGGATAAATGGTGCACAGGTTGTCCAAATCGACGATCTGGCCTTCTGCAACCCGCCTTTCCGCCACCTGCCCCAGAACTTTGAGCGCCAGCTCCACTTCACCGGCGTTCAGGGTGGTGTTTTGCGCGATTTCAGCAACCATTTAGTCTTTTTTCCGGGCGGGACCGAGTGAATACACGCTCTTTATGATTGATCTTCTTAATGTGGATTTATAATTTTTAATGCTATCAAAATATTCTTGATATCCTCATCCCACTCATTAAAATGGTCATTTTTTAGAATGAGATCTTTGATTTCTTCTTGGTCATCTGACTGCAAATCGTAATAGATTTTATCAATGATCTCTATACCAAAATTATTTTCTTTTATATCCTGATTTTTTTCTAAGCACTGTTTTGCCAATGAATATACAAAGCTTAGGTGTTCTTTATTTTCAGTTTTTTCAATTAGATCTGATAAATTTGTGAACCTAACGATGGATTCCGATTCATCAAGTCTGCCTTTTAAATATTTTAAAATCGTTTTTAGAATGTTATTATAGAATTCGTTATATGTTGTAACTCTCTTTATTTCCTTCAAAAGGACATAAGCGTGCTCTGGATTTTCTTTGCAATAATCTATAATACCATTTTTGTTATCAATAATTATTTTTCTGTGCCTTTTTAAATCAAATCTTTCAATCAAAAAGTTTAGCCTTTTCGAAATGTCCTTTTTTTCTTTTACTAATTCACCAATTATTTGCTGAAGTAAATGTTTTGACAGTTTTTCATAATTTAATTTTATACCTTTTTCTTTAGAATAATCCAGTAAAGTCTGAATATTATCAACCTCCATAGAAGGTGATAAAATCAAAACAAAATTTGAAAAACGTTTGTCTTCTAATTTTTCATAAATAGACCTCTGTAAATCAGTAGATGTTTCGAAAATTGACCTTTTGGTATTCTTTAATTGCAATAGACTTTCAGGATACATGATGTTCTCTTCGAAAGCAGCAGTGGCAATGTCCTGTTGTTTAACAAATTTGTCAAAAATTGGTTGGAGCTTTGAATCAATAGTTACTGTATCAATATCTGCAAGGTAAACAATTTCAAACCAAAACCTTATGCCAAGTTTAGAGTTGGCTTCTTGATTACCTGCAAATTGAAGTATGTGACTTGTAATGTCCTCGAGTTTATCGATAAAGTCTTCTTTGTTACTTTCGGTTATGAAATCCTTATTTATCAATAATAACAATTCTAAGTCTTGCTGAATTTTGTTTCTTTGTTGGTTAAGGATCTGGGGATTTATGATGTTTCGACCCTTTATTCTATCAGAGAATATCAAAACTAATTTCTCACCTACTTGATCCGGAATATTATTACGATTCCAATTTTTCATTAACTCTATTGATTTTTCATCAATTTCACTTTCTATGAGTTGTCTCAGGACTTTTTCTGGCAGATATTCATGTTTCACATTTTCTTTGATAATATTCAACAATGAATTAAGATATTCATGATCTTTTTTCCAGCCATCAAAGACATCCTTTATGTTTATAGGCGAAAAATGATATTTAGATTTCATAATCATAACAAACACATTCTGGTATTTTTCTCTTTCTGAATCGTCATAATTCGAAATTTTAAGTACTTGAACAATTTTTTCTTCTATAATTTTTTTGTAAGAACTTTGGATATTTTCATCCAAGGTATCAAGTATTGCCGACAGCAGTTCTTTTTCCAATAATTCAAATAAGACCAATTTAATTTCATCAATCGTGGAATTTGAAAAGCCAATCCAAAATTCTTTAACTAAATTGGTATAATGAATATTTGAATCCGCATTTTTAATTATAAGTTGAGCGATGGTCAGAAAGCTATTTAATGCAAAAGCTTTTTTTATTCTGATATTAGCCTTGAATTCCTTAATGATAATTTTAATTGATTCATCATTTATCAAAATCTTGTCTGGATCATTATTTTTCAAGGCTTCTGATATTTCAAAGGAAGGTTCGCTTTCCTTAAATAATATATATGAATCAAACGATTTATTCTTGATTTTAGGTAGATAATATCTAGAAATAGATTTTAAAAACATTTTCAACTGATCTGCATTCTCAAATACCGCTCCTTCAAGTATTTGTTCACTTTCTGGATATTCACTAAAAAACGCCGGATAATCAATCAATAGCTTTTCAAACTCATACCATTTTTCAAGACGATTTTTTTTCTCAAGTAATTTTTTAA
>CAZUZS010000126.1:0-8851 GCA_964624795.1 uncultured Calditrichaceae bacterium | reverse complement strand
TGGTTCGGGACCAGGAGGTCGGAGGTTCGAATCCTCTCGCCCCGACTCATTCATAAACCCACTGGTCGACCAGTGGGTTCGTGATATTTAGAATCGAGCGACAGGAGCAATAATATGGGCTACCCCTTCCAAGAGATCGAAAAAAAATGGCAAAAAAAATGGGAAGAAAGCGGGATTTATAAAGCTAACCTCTCAAATACCGAAAAAAAATGCTACTCATTGGTAATGTTCAGTTACCCGTCATCCGACAAATTGCATCTGGGTCACTGGTTCAATTACGGTTCCAACGACACCTGGGCGCGCTTTCGGCGCATGCAGGGCTACAATGTTTTCGAGCCCATGGGCTTTGACTCATTCGGATTACCGGCGGAGAATTTTGCCATAAAAACCGGCGGACACCCCCAGGATATTACCGAAGCCAACATTTCGTTTATTCGCGAGCAGCTAAAGTCGATTGGCGCGATGTACGACTGGGATATGCAAGTGGTGACCAGCCGACCGGACTATTATAAATGGACTCAATGGATTTTCCTTCAGCTCTATAAGGCAGGATTGGCGAGCCGCGCAAACGCGCCCGTTAACTGGTGTCCGTCCTGCAACACGGTCCTGGCAAATGAACAGGTTACATCGGACGGAACTTGCGAACGGTGCGGCACTCTGGTAACAAAGAAAAATCTTACCCAATGGTTCTTTAGAATAACAAAGTATGCCGAGCGTCTACTGGATGGTTTGGCGAATATCGACTGGCCGGAGCGAACCAAGCTTATGCAGCAAAACTGGATCGGAAAAAGTATTGGCGTGGAAATCGACTTCAGGATGGCCGACGCGTCCGACGAATTGATCAAGGTTTTCACTACCAGGCCGGATACCCTTTTCGGCGTTACCTATATGGTTTTGGCACCCGAACATCCCCTGGTAGAAAAGATCACCACGGCCATGCAAAAGGAAGCGGTGGAAGAATATGTTGTGCGCACCAACCGCGAGACGGAAATCGAGCGCACCTCTACTATCCGGGAAAAAACAGGTGTATTTACCGGAGCCTTTGCCAGCAATCCTGTAAACGGCGAACAAATCCCGATCTGGATTGCAGATTATGTGTTGTATTCTTACGGCACCGGCGCAGTGATGGCAGTTCCCGGCCATGATGAACGTGATTTCGAGTTCGCGCAAAAATATGAGCTTCCCATCAGAAAAGTCATTCTTGAGCCAGGCACGAAAGAGGATGATCTTTTGCATCAGGCGTACGTAGAGCCGGGTGTGATGATCAATTCCGATCATTTTTCCGGCCTTCTCTCGCAGGAAGGGGTCGAAAAAATCGCAGACTGGCTGGAGGAAAATAATATAGGGGAGCGCAAAATAAACTATAAGTTGCGAGATTGGTTGATTTCTCGGCAGCGTTATTGGGGAGCTCCTATTCCCATTATTTATTGTGATAGATGCGGCGAAGTGCCCGTGCCGGAAGATGAGTTGCCGGTTCTCCTGCCATACGAGGTGGATTTCCGACCGACCGGCGAATCGCCATTGCATCACCACGAGGGATTTAGAAACGTTGAATGCCCGCACTGCGGGGGGCATGCCCGGCGGGAAGTGGATACAATGGATACATTTGTGGATTCTTCCTGGTATTTTTTTCGTTACCTGTCGCCCAATCTGGAAAACCAACCATTCGATCCTGCTCTCGTCAATGCCTGGTGCCCGGTCGATATGTATGTTGGCGGGGCGGAGCACGCCACAATGCATCTGCTCTATGCCCGGTTTATCACCATGGTACTGCACGATTTCGGTCATATTGCCGTTGAAGAGCCATTTCATTCGCTGCGGCACCAGGGCGTAATCAAAGGACCGGATGGTCTGCGGATGAGCAAATCGCGGGGCAATGTTGTGAATGCCGAGGAATACCTGGAAAAATACGGTACGGATGCGTTCCGGAGTTATCTCATGTTTGGTTTCGAGTTTGAGAAGGGCGGGCCGTGGAGCGATGACGGTATTGCTTCCCTGGATCGATTTCTGAACCGAATCTGGCGCATTTTCGAAAACTTCGCGTGGGTCTTCAAGGAGAACAACCGGGACAAAACTTTGGGGGATGCGGAAAACGAATTAAATAAGATTCTTCATAATTCCATAAAAGGTGCCACCGAAGACACTGAGCGCTTTCATTTCAATACCGCCATCAGCAGAATTATGGAATTGGTGAACGGGATATACCGCTATACCGGGGATAGACCTGCCGAAGAATTGAACGGTGGGTTTCTGGCCGGAGTTCTAGAAAAATTGACGTTGTTGCTTGCCCCTTTTGCACCTCACCTGGCGGAAGAATTATGGGAAATCAGTGGTGGAAAATTCAGCATTTTTGACCAATCATGGCCGGCGTATGATGAATCGGTGCTGGAAGAAGATGTTGTGAACTATGGCCTGCTGATAAACGGGAAAGTGCGTTCTCAAATGCAGGTGCCCAGGGATATGAACCTGAAGGAGATCGAAAAAAGAGCGCTCATCAGCGGCCGCATTCCCGAACTGCTTGCTGGCAAATCAGTCAAGAATATTGTGGTAGTTCCTGGCAAGGTCGTAAATATCGTTGTGAGTAATAATTGAAGCGATATACGGGACAATACAGCCTTCGGATTTCCCTGGAACAGGAAAATCCGGAACTGACACAACTAAGCTACCCAACCAACCGATCATGCCGGAGATCACCTGACGCTTGGAAAATCCTGGAAGAATAAATTTCTCTCATCTGTTTACAATCCCTCCCGGCAGCGACTGGCTGAACCTGCTGGTGCTATTTGGCGCGATTACCGTATTCATTCTCATCTCGGAATGGGTGAGAAAAAGCCTGCACTGGTCGCAGGAGGCCACCCGTAAGATTGTTCATATCGCGGTGGGTCTTCTTCTGCTCCTGACACCTTTGCTGCTCAAAAACTCGCTTCCGCTCCTGGCGATTTCCGCTTTCTTTACCGTTTTCAATTTCATCGCGCTGCGAAAAGATCTGTTGCCAGGAATTCACATTGATCGCAATAATTTTGGCACGGTTTATTACGCGTTTTCATTTTTTGTGCTGGTGCTGTTGTTCTGGTACCAATTTAAAGTTATCATCATTGCAGCCATGATGGTAATGGCGGTGGGGGATGCCGCGGCAGCGATTGTGGGAAATAATACAAGCAATCCCCATCGTTATTTTCTCATTCGCGATCAGAAATCCGTTGAAGGATCAGTTAGCATGTTCATAGTCAGCGTGCTTTCGATTTTTTGCGTGTTGTTGCTATATCCGCCAAACGGAGTAATTGCCGGTCACTCTATTGCCGGACATCTGATCATTTCGGTTTTCACAGCAATTATCGCCACCGCTGCTGAAGCGCTGGGGGACAAGGGGAATGATAACCTGAGCGTTCCATTATTAAGCGCCGTTGTTCTGTATTTTTTGCTAAACTCCGGTGATCAGCAGCTTATTCGGTTCGGACTCGGTCTGCTATTGGGATTCTTAATTGCAATAATGTCCTTTAGGGCGGCTTTTCTCTCCGGTAGCGGAGCAGTTTCGACATTCCTGTTGGCAGCAATTGTTTTCGGATTTGGCGGTTGGGCCTGGACTATTCCTATCCTCACCTTCTTTATCCTGTCTAGTCTGCTGTCAAAATTAGGCAAAGCAAAAAAGCGGCGCTACGATCTCATTTTTGAAAAAGGCAGCAGACGCGACTTCGGGCAAGTGATCGCAAATGGCGGACTGGCCGGCCTGTTGATGAGCGCTTACATCCTCTTTCCGGATCCCGCGATTCACATTTGCTATCTTGGGGCATTGGCTTCGGCAATGGCCGATACCTGGGCTACCGAGATTGGCATTCTGGCAGGCCAAAGGCCGCGCCTGATTACAAATATGAAACCGGTTGAGTCCGGGACATCGGGAGGAATTACGGTGGCGGGATTGGCCGGCGCGTTCGCTGGTGCGGTCATTTTGGCACTCAGCGGTAGCTTTTTCTTCCCTCAGAAGTTGGCCCACAATTCACTTGCCCTTGTAGCAATCATCGCATTTGGCGGGCTGTTCGGCAGCCTGGTAGACAGCCTGATTGGTGCTACCGCCCAGGTTCAGTATCGCTGCGCGCTGTGCCATAAAATTACAGAGAAGCGAATTCACTGCGAGAATTTTCCCACCCAACCGGTTTCGGGAATTGGCTGGATCAACAATGATGTGGTGAATTTTGCAAATACAATAAGCGGCACGATTTTCATACTCGTCACCGCTTATATTTTCAGAATGCTAAATTGAGCTTTGATGGGCAGTGGGTACATGGCCGGTATTGGATTGCGCTGCTATGTTCTCCTGGGGTATCTCCTCGAACCGAGCAGCATCCAGGCTGAATCGCTCGAAACCAGCTTTTGAAATTGGAGAAATACTGGCTAAAATTTTCGGGTATAACCGATTGCTAAAGATATAAATATCCGCGAAATGTTCTACAACATTTGAGAAGAACTTTTTATAGCTCTGCGAGCCCATGAAGTTGAAACTCTGCCATCCGGCCTCAATCAGGCTGGTAAGGTTATTCTGAATCAGGTACATGCCCGGAGAGTAGTTATAATATTTATTATCAAACGCAGTCTGAATTCCGTATAGCGTTCCCTGGTATTCCACCCACCACACCGAAGCCGCATCTTGTCCATCCAATTTCAGGAATGATAGATATACCTTCTCTCGCTGTGAAAAACGGGTTAGTAAATGGTGATAGAAGCCGTATGCTTTCGTTTGCTGCGAAACCGAGCGGGAAGATTCCTGTTTACGGCTTGCTTCGTACAAATCGATGAAGCGGCTCCAGTACTGCTCGAAATTCTGTTTCACATCAGACGTATCGGGAAAAGTCATCTCGAAAGCAAAATTTTTCTTTAAAAGATTTTCCTTTCGTCTATATTCTTTCCTTCTTTTGGTGTTGATGACTTCTTTCCACAATTCATCTTTTGATTGGACATGTAATCCCAGGTTTTTTTTCTTTTTTAAAAAGACTTGATTTCCCTTCATCTGAATATCATGCAACACGTGCGAAAGGCTTGCGAGTTGACGATCTGTTATTCCCAGATGGAGCAGGTGAAATTTGTCGAGATACTGACCTGCATTGTTCCAGAGAAGCTCCAGGCCATTTTCCAAAAAATCGGGACGAATCATTAGGGTTGCCATTCCCTCGTCTAATCCAAAGAAATGGTATTTCCTGACCGGCATTTTCATAAAGGAAGTCGGTGTGCGACAAAGTGGAATAATTCCTGCCAGGTCGGATGAGTCGTACATGAAAATTACCCGGAAGTCCGAGTCTTTAAAAATATTGTTAATAGCGGCATTATTCCAGCAAAAAGAGTTGCACAACTGCGGAAAATTTGTTTGAGAGAAGGTATCCCAAACAGACTTCTTCCCGGAGAGCTCTTCACGTGATTTGATAATCTCAATTTTCATCTTTAATATTCCTGGCGTTTTTATCCCTGTGAGAATAACTCAAATTCCATTTAATATTCATTTCACGAATAAAGATAAAATGAAACAAAATAGATGATTTGATCATGAGCACAAAATAATTGGATTATTAATTTTAAACAAGTGCATTTTAAAAAGCTTCGCCGGGAGAACATTCGCCGCCGCATGGCTTCATTCTCCGGAAGGTTTTCCCTTTTTATTCTCCTTCTTGTGGTTTAAAAAAGCCGTTTTATTTCCGGGACTGGCCCGTGGGAAAGATTGATTCGGATATGCATTCAGGTATCATCTTTCGGTGTACTCATTTGCATTTCCTGCTGAAAATTAAATAAACACAAAATATCTATTTTGGAATACCTCATTGGACATTTATATTTGTTGGATTAAATAGGAGAGTCATGTATTGGGGAGAACTGATTTGGAAAAATCGATGAAAAAACACCCGAACGAGGACCATCTGTTATTTAAGATTAATACCGGCAAGACCGCTGAGAATAGACCAGATATTGTCCGCCAGGACTATTGGGAATATTGTGACAACTGCGGCCAGAAGTTGATTATTCGAAAATGCCGGATGATTTGCCCGCAATGCGGTTTCTTCCATTCCTGCTCGGAACCTTAATTGCGAGGAGTATGCGCGGATAATGTCAAAAAAACAAATTTTCCTGTTCCTGAAATCGACACATTCAAAGATTGGGGACGGGAATCATTAGATCCGGAAATTTTTATTAATTTTTTGAGGAATCAATGGGCCTTTACGAAATTCATGTATTTGTCTGTGAGAATGAGCGGGATGAAACCGATACGCGGGGTTCCTGCTCGCTGAAGGGAAGCCGGGAAGTTCGCAGCAAGCTGAAAGAGGAAGTAAAAAAATTGCCCATCAGAAATAAGGTCAGAATCAACAAAGCCGGGTGCCTGGGGACGTGCAACCAGGGCGTCTCAATGGTCATTTATCCCCAGGGAATCTGGTATGGTAAGGTAGCGGTTGAGGATTTACCCGAGATTATTGAGCGAACGCTGCTGAAAGGTGAGATTATTGACCGACTGCTGATGTCGTTTATGCGCAAACAAACAAATATCAAAATAAAGGAGTTGTAGAGAATTACGCTCAAAATATCTAATCTGCTTGCGGGAGCCTGATTGAGGGAAGACTAAAATCTCGCTCTATTCTTTTACACATCATCTTAAATCCTTAAAAGGGGAGGAAACATTCATGTTGAAAAGGTTTGCAACTTCGATTCTTTTGGCAGTTGTTTGTGCCTCATTCGCCTTTGGCGAACCAACCAACCTCGAACATTATCCGGATATTCATGGCAACCTGTTGGTTTTCAATTATGCGGATAATTTGTGGAAAGTGAACATTGGAGATAGTATTGCAGTGCAGCTAACCAGCTACCCCGGAAATGAAACATATCCACGTTTTTCCCCGGATGGAAAATGGATTGCATTTACCGGTGAATACGACGGTACTCCGGATGTTTATGTAATACCGGCGGAAGGAGGAGAACCCAGGCGCCTTACCTACCATGGAGCAAGTGATTATGTAGTGGGGTGGACAAACGATGGGAAGGAGGTGCTGTTTGAGTCCACCAGGGAAATGGGGTATTATGGTCCATATCTCTACACGGTGAACCTCGAAGGCGGATACCCGCAACGTGTGGCAATTGACCGTGCGGCATGGGGCAGTTACAACAGCGACGGCAGCAAAATGGCATTTAACCGTCGCGCCGGGGAATTCCGCAACTGGAAACGTTACCACGGTGGCGAAGCGCAGGATGTGTGGATAGCTGATCTGGTGAACGAAAAATTCAGCAATATAACCAGCGATTATTCCGGGGTTGATCAGCGACCGCTGTGGATAGGCAACGAAATCTATTTTATTTCGGACCGGAAGACCAATATTCTTAATTTGTGGGCCTACAATATCAACAGTGGCGGTTTCACCCAAAAAACAAACTTTACCGATTTTGCCGTTTATGCCCCGGGCACCGATGGAAAATCAATAGTTTTTGAACATGCCGGGAGCATTTATCGATATGATGTTGCCAATGGGAAGACCAGCAAATTGAACATTGTAATCCCGGCGGAAAATTGGCAAACGCGGCCGCAATTTGTAAATCCGTCAAAATATGCGGGTGAGTTTGATGTGATGCCCTCCGGCAAATCGGCTGTACTAAGTGCCCGCGGGGATATTTACAAAATCGAGAAGAAATCCGGTAAATGGGAAAACCTTACCCATTCGCAGGGAGTTCGTGAGCGCTATCCGCGTGTCTCGCCGGATGGTAAATATGTCGCCTATTTCTCCGACCGTACGGGGGAGTACCAACTTTATATACAAGAGCTGACCAGCGATGCTCAGCCTGTTCAGCTTACAGTCAAATACAAAACCTATTTCTACCACCCGGTCTGGTCGCCGGACAGCAGAAAGCTGCTTTTTGGCGATAAAGATTACATCTTGCGGTATGTGGACATCGATTCAAAAAAGGTGGTGGAAGTGGACCAGTGCCATTACCAGAAGGATTACGAATTCTACTGGGAGATCAGCCAATACGACTGGTCGCCGGACAGCAAGTGGATTGTTTACTCAAAAGTTGAACCGAATTTAAACAGCGCTCTCTATCTCTTTTCGCTGGAGGGCGGAAAAATTACGCAGCTAACCGCCGGCGAGTTGGATGATTTTGAGCCGGTCTTTGATAAAGCAGGCAAGTACCTCTATTTCTTGTCGAACCGCCATTTCCAACCCGCGCTCGACCCATCCGAAGACAATTTTATTATAACAAAGATGGGACAACTGTGTGTGATGCAGTTGAGAGCCGGTGAGAAACCGCCATTCGAGGAAAATGCAGAAATGGAGGAAAGCAGCGAATCCGGTGAGAAAGAAGCCGAATTTCAAATCGATTTGTCCGGCATTCAGCAGCGGGTGTTTACCGTTCCCATTGGTCCGGGTGTTTTCAAAAAATTATTAGCCGGAAAGAATCGCATATTCGCAATGGGAAAAGAGCGGTTCGGGTTTCCCGGCATTGAAGAATTTTTCCATCCCGGCAGTGTTCAGGATTATTTCATCAAAGTTTATGATATGAAGGATCAGAAGGAGACCGCTCTCCTTGATGCGGTGGGCGATTTCAGTGTCAATCCGGACGGAACAGCGCTTATCTACAGAAGCGGCAGCACATTTGGTGTTCTCGACACGGAATCGCCGGAGCCGCAAATTGTTGGAAATGGAGAGCTGAATTTGGATGGCCTGGAAATGCTGCTGGACAGAAAGGCGGAATTCAGGCAAATTTTCAATGAAATCTGGCGCTGGTACCGCGACTTTTACTATGATCCGAACATGCATGGCATCGATTGGGAGAAGATCAGGGGCGAGTATGCGCCGCTTCTGCGGTCGGTGGAAACCCGTTCCGAGCT
>CAZUZS010000125.1:0-9202 GCA_964624795.1 uncultured Calditrichaceae bacterium | reverse complement strand
TTCCTACACAAACTTCTCCGTCACATCTTCACGGGTCTTTTTCACCAGCACGCGGAAATCGTGCGGCTTGAATGCAGTATCCGTCTCTACATCAATTTTTATCCAGTATTTCCACATGAGCCGCAGGCGGCGACTCAATCGTTTGTTGTTCAGATATTCTACCATGTGCGGATTGGCGCGAATGATAATTCTCCGGTCGCGATCCGCGGCAATGTAGCGCCGGATGATGCGTTCCATGTTCGCCAGAACGGTGCCGGGCGTCGGCACCAGACCGGTCCCTTCGCAAAGCGGGCACGGTTCGTTAATATTATAAATCAGGCTGGGTCGGATGCGCTGGCGGGTCATTTCAATCAGACCAAAGCGGCTCATCTCCGATATTCGGGTCACAGCCCGGTCGTGCGAAAATTCTTTTCGCATCTCGTTCAGCAGCTTGGTCCGGTTCTCTTCCACTTCCATGTCGATAAAGTCGATGACAATAAGGCCGCCAATATCGCGCAGCCGCATTTGCCGGGATATTTCCCGGGCGGCTTCCAGGTTAATTTTCAGTGAGTTGCGCTCGTGGTCCTTTTTCCCGAAATAGCGGCCACTGTTGACATCGATCGCGGTCATCGCCTCGGTATGCTCGATAATCAGGTAACCGCCGTTTTTCATCCAGACTTTTCGTTCCAGGCTGCGCTGCAACTCCTGCTCTATCTGAAAATAATCGAAGATGGGTTCGCGCGATTTAAAATATTCCACCCGTTTCAGCAGATCGGAACCTACTTCTTTCAGGTAGCGGGTAATCTCGCGATACATTTTCCGCGAATCGACTACCACTCTTTTTACATCGGAGGTGAAAAGATCGCGGATGACGCTGGATGCCATTCCAAGATCCTTGAAGATCAACATGGGCGGCGTTGCCTCCTTCAGATCTTCTTCCACTTTTTTCCAGGTTTTCAACAGTTTCTGCAAATCGCTTTGCAGCGCCCCTTCGTCTTTTTCCTCCGCTACCGTCCGTATAATGAGGCCGAAATTTTTGGGTCTTATTTTGCGGGCGACAAAGCGCAGGCGCTTTCTCTCCTTAATACTGGAAACCTTACGGGAGACACCTACCCGCTCCTGGTTCGGCACCAATACCATCAGACGGCCCGGAAGCGTTAATTCGGTTGTAACCCGCGGCCCTTTGGTGCTGATCGGTTCTTTGATGATCTGCACCGCTATTTCCTGCCCGTTTCGTAACAAATCGGCAGGATCTACATCCTGCTTTTTCTGCCCGCCTTCTGTCGATTCTTCATCGATGTCTGCAAAAAGCTGGTTTACATCGCTGCCCATATCCGAAAAATGTAAAAATGCATCCTGCTCAAATCCGATATTGATAAAAGCTGCCTGCATTCCCTTGACAACGCGGCGCACACGCCCCTTATAAATATCACCCACCATGCGCTCGTTATCCGGGCGTTCAACAAATATTTCCGTTAACCGGTCGTTTTCAAGTATGGCAATTCTGGTATCTTCATTAGTTGAGTTTATAATAATCTCTTTCTTCATTTCCACTCCGTTATCTACTCGTGTTGTATGGCGCTCCGGGCTCTTACGCATCCTCGGGGAAACAGGCAGTCAGGCTCATAATACTTCAAAGGGGGTAAGTTTGCGGTCCCCTTCCAATATGAATTGGCCTGTTCGCTGTGTAATAAATTGCCGGTAATCCACCGCATGGCTGCCCATGAGCGTATCCAGTACCTCTGTCACTTTTGCCGTCCGTCCGTCATTTCCGTTAATCAAAATCTGAAGTTTTCCATCATGAATGGAGATGTTTTCTACAAAAGGCCTGATATCAACCTCTTTGCTCTCGTCTTTCACCTCCCGCAAGACAATAATTTCCTGCCGGGAAAACCAATCCTCAATCCATTCCTGCGGCAAATCGAAGTTGCTGAGAAATGTCTCGTACTCCCAGCGATTGATTGCTGCTGCAAGTGCAGGCACTTTTGCGTAGATTGTTTTCTGCATAACAATACGGATACCGCCCGGCAATACCTCATTCAGTTTTACCTGCAGATCGCTTTCGCGCCCGATCTCGACTTCCAGGTCCAGGAATTCGGCAGTGCTGGCGATGCCCAGGCCAAGCGGCGGCCCGAATGCAATCTTTGGCCTCGGTGTGAATCCCTGCGAATAAACCAGTGAAATTTTTGCCCGCCGCGCGGCGCGATCGAAAACGCGAACAATATCCAGATGCGATATGAACCGGGCCATTCCGGTCTTGGTGAACTGCACCCTGATTTTTTTCTTGGGCACCGCAACAGCAGACTGCCGAACTTTTTTGCCGCGGCCGTAAGTCACCGGCGCCGCTGTTTCTGTCCCAGTTTTTTCTTCCGCGAATGTGAAATCGGCGGTGCTTCTTTTCTCAGGTTTGCTTTCCTGCTTCCGGTAGCAGCTTACCAATTCCGCAAACTGTTTCCGTTCCAATCCGCACCCCAGGCAGACATAATCCTGGCAGTCGCGGCTAATCCTTCCTTCGTAGGCTCGCATTTTCTCCTTTTGGAGAAATGACTGCGAAATTCCCATATCGATATGGTCCCACGGCAGGGGAACTGAAACAGACAGCGGTCGCAGGTAATTCTTCCAGTCCAGGCCCGCCGTTTGGAATGCGTTCTCCCACCGGTTCCAGTCGAAGGTGTCATTCCAGCCGTCGAACCGTGCGCCGTTGCGCCAGGCTTCTTCCAAAACCGCAGACAACTCCCTCCCCCCCCGCACAAAGATCGTTTCGAGCGTAGTGGAATAGCCGTCCCGCCAGGTAACCTGCATGCCTCGTCCCGGAAAGTGATCGCGGATCCGGATTATTTTGCGATCCAGCTCCTGCGGAAATTCCTGTTTCTCCCACTGAAACGGCGTATGCGGTTTAGGGGTAAAAGGGGAAATTGAAACACTGAAGCGGATATCCCTGTAGCCGGAGGCGATGTCACGGCACTGTTCAATGAGGTTGATAATGGCCTGAATATCCTCTTCTTTTTCGGTTGGTAAACCGATCATAAAATAAAATTTTACAGACTGCCAGCCGTTATCCAGAACCAGCCGCAGCGTATCCAGCAAATCTTCATCCCGCACATTTTTATTAATGACGTTGCGGAGGCGCTGGCTACCCGCCTCCGGCGCGAAAGTAAAACCGGTCTTCCTCGCAGTCTGCACAAAATCCACCATTTCCGGCGTCACGGCATCCAGCCGTAAGGATGGAAAGGCGAATTTCACATGCTCCTGCGAAAGCAGCATTTTTTCTTTCATCATAAGCCAGTTCAAATCGCGGTAGTCGGATGAATTCAGCGAAAGCAGCGAGACTTCATCGAAGCCGGACGAACGGATGGCTTTTGACGTTTGATCGATGATGTCCTGCACTGCTCTCTCGCGAACCGGCCGATAGATCATCCCGGCATTGCAGAACCGGCAGCCTTCGCTGCAGCCCCGCATAATCTCTACCGAAAGGCGGTCGTGCGTTACTTCGATAAGCGGAACCAGAGGTGACAGAGGATAATTCCTTTTCTCTAGTTCCGGCAAAATAGTTTTTCGAATTCGTTCCGGTATTCCCGTTCTCTGCGGGACAATTTGCTGGAATTCGCCGAATTGATTTCGCTCGACCCGGTAGAAGGAAGGAACATAAATGCCCTCCACCCGGGAAAGACGAAACAGGGTTTCATCCCGGGAAAGCGATTTCTCCTTCGCTTCGAGCACAATCCGGCTAATCTCTAAAACAGCTTCTTCGCCATCGCCAATCAGGAAAGCATCAAAAAAATCGGCGATAGGCTCGGGATTATAGACCGATGGTCCCCCACCAATAACCAGCGGCCATTTTTCATCCCGATCTTTACTGCGCAAAGGAAAACCAGCCAAATCCAGCATATTCAACAGCGAGCTGTAGGTCAGCTCATATTGCAGTGTGAAACCGATCCAGTCGAAATCCGCCAACGGTGTGCGGGATTCCAGGCTGAACAGCGGGATATTTTTTGAGCGCAAAACTTCTTCCGCATCAATCCAGGGGGCATAAACCCGTTCGGCCCAGATGTGAGGCCGGCTATTCAATACATGGTAGAGAATATCGAACCCCACATAAGACATCCCGATCTCATAGACCTCCGGAAAAGCAAGCGCAATCCGCAGCCTGACCTCGGGTAAATCTTTGATAACCGCATTATACTCGTTGCCGGTATAACGCCCTGGTTTGTTCACATACGGTAGAAATTCCGTCTCAATCCTGGCGGATAATTCCATGTGAAAATTCTTTACCGAATTTATAATAAAAACAAATGATCAATATTTTCAAAATATTCTTCTAATTAATTGAAAAAAACTAATTCAAAGGCGACCGGCTGTCTGTAACTGCGACACGGACAAGCAACCCCGCCCTGCTTCACCCGGCTGCGTCCCCGTTCGGTGTTTACACCGTATTGCTCTTCCGGCAATGTGATATTATCTTAACAACCTATCCTGTAAAGCAGGGAAAGATCTTCATTCACAGCTATCGAAAGACGCTTGCTTGCCGCACCGCGCCAAAACTCAACCTGCCGGACTTCCGGCGATACATTATCGTCACGTCAATAAAATAGGGACTATTCTACTGATACGCTATTTTTTCAATATCCTCTTTAATGATTTTTATATTCTTTACCGTATCGGGAATAATCAGAATGGCATTTTCGCCGGCCACTGTAGCCAGAATGTTTTTATGTTTCATCTGGTCGATATACAGGGCGACACCTTTGGCACGGCCTGTTATTGTGCGGACGATTATATTATTTTCATTCTGGTAAACCCCAAGGATTTCCATCCCGACTACACGGCTGAACGAATGCCCGCCTTCTTCTTCCGAAATGGCATACCGGTAGCCGTCGGAGGTGGGAACGCGGACAATTCCCATATCGTGCAGATCACGTGAAAGTGTGGCCTGCGTTGTTTTGAAGCCTTTCTCTTTTAATCTTTTCAACAAGGTTTCCTGGTTGGCGATTCTCTCTTCCTGAATAATCTGCTTAATTATGAATTGCCTCTCTTTTTTCCTGGCCATTTAAGCTCTCCTGCAATTGTCCTTTTACTCTCAGTTCATCAGTCAGTCGCAATTAAAATCACCTAAATCCGGGGCATATCGAGCGATTGTCCCGTCAGAATCCAAATTTCCGGTTAGTCCTTATCCCTGAGAGCTGCCTGCGCTGCCGCCAGACGCGCAATCGGCACCCGGAAAGGTGAGCAGCTCACGTAATCCATGTTGATTTGATGGCAGAACTCCACGGAGCTGGGTTCGCCGCCGTGCTCCCCGCAGATGCCTACCTTCAGATCTTTCTTGGTGCTTCGACCCCGTTCCACACCCCATTTCATTAACTGGCCGACGCCATCCCTGTCCACTGCTTCGAACGGATCCCGGGGCAGGATGTCGTGCTCCACATAGTAGGGCAAAAAACGTCCCGAATCGTCGCGGGACAGGCCAAAAGTGGTCTGGGTCAGGTCGTTGGTTCCAAAGCTGAAAAACTCTGCCACTTCCGCAACTTTGTCCGCGGTAATTGCGGCGCGGGGCAGTTCGATCATAGTGCCGACCTTGTATTCCACTTCCAGACTATACTTCCGGAACACCTCTTTCGCCACCCGGCGAACCACCTGTTCCTGCTTGCGAAGCTCGTTCACGTGGCCCACCAGCGGAATCATGATCTCCGGTTTTACATCCACGCCCTCTTTTTTCACCTCGCAGGCGGCTTCGAGAATGGCGCGTGCCTGCATCTCGGTAATTTCCGGGTAAACGATTCCCAGGCGGCAGCCGCGATGTCCCAGCATGGGATTAAATTCATGCAGAGATGCCACCCTGGCCTGTAACTTCTCCAAAGATATTCCAAGCTTGGATGCCAGTGCCTTCTGGTCTTTCTCTTCGTGGGGCACAAATTCATGCAATGGCGGATCCAGTGTTCGGATGGTTACCGGACGGTGTTCCATGACCCGGAAGATCCCGATAAAATCTTCCTTCTGCATCGGCAGCAATTTTTCCAGCGCCTTGCGCCTGCCGGCTTCGTCATCGGCCAGAATCATCTCCCGCACGGCGTCAATGCGGTCGCCGCCAAAAAACATGTGTTCGGTGCGGCACAGCCCAATTCCTTCGGCGCCAAATGCAATGGCATTTGCGGACTGGTCGGGTTGGTCGGCATTGGTTCTCACACCCAACCGCCGGTACTCATCAGCCCACGACATGATTTTCTGGTAGGTGTGATAGGTTTTGGAATCCTCCGGTTTAGCCGACTTGTCGATCAATACCTGGAGCACTTCGGACGGCTTGGTATCAATCTTTCCTTCAATGACTTCACCGGTCGTTCCATCCAGCGAGATCCAGTCGCCCTCTTTTACCACTCTGCCGTTGGCTTCGAATTCCCGGCTGCGGTAATTGATATTGAGAGATCCGGCGCCGGCAACGCAAACCTTTCCCATCTGCCGGGCAACCAACGCGGCATGGGAGGTCATACCGCCGCGGGCGGTGAGAATACCTTCCGCCGCATCCATCCCTTTAATATCCTCCGGGCTGGTTTCGATTCGCACCAGCACAACCTGTTCGCCTTTTCTCTTCCATTCCACTGCATCGGGGGCGTTAAAAACCACCCGCCCTGTTGCAGCTCCGGGACCGGCATTCAGGCCACGGGCAAGCAGTTTACCGCCGCTTACCGCCTGGGCCTTCTGGTTCAGATCGAAAATGGGCCGCAGAAGCTGGTTCAACTGGATGGGTTCAACCCGCATCAGGGCGGTTTTGCGGTCAATCAGCCCTTCTTCAACCATATCCACCGCTATGAGGAAGGCGGCGAAGCCGGTTCGTTTGCCATTGCGGGTCTGGAGCATCCAAAGACGGCCGTTCTGAATGGTGAACTCCATGTCCTGCATATCCCGGTAGTGGTTCTCCAGCCGGCCGGAAATATCGACCAACTGCTTGTAAACTTCCGGCATAATTGCATTCAGCTCGGAAATCTTCTTTGGGGTGCGGATACCGGCAACCACATCCTCGCCCTGCGCGTTCACCAGGAATTCGCCATACAACTCTTTATCGCCGGCGGCGGGATTGCGGGTAAATGCAACACCGGTGGCGGAATCGTCGCCCATATTCCCATAAACCATGCTCTGGACGTTGACGGCGGTGCCCCAGTGTCCGGGAATATCGTTGAGCCGGCGGTAAACAATAGCCCGTTCGTTATCCCACGATCCGAAGACGGCCCCAATAGCGCCCCACAATTGATCCATCGGGTCTTCCGGGAAAGGATGCCCGGTTTTCTTATTGATAGCTTGTTTGAACTCCGCCACCAATTCTTTCAGATCGTTTTCGTTCAAATCAGTATCGAATTCAACGCCACGGGCTTTCTTTTTGGCCTCCAGGATTTCCTCGAACGGATCGACATCATCCTTGCCTTCCGGCTTGAGTCCCAATACTACATCCCCATACATGGCGACAAAACGACGGTAGCAGTCGTAGCTGAAGCGGGGATTACCGGTTTTCTTTATCAATCCTTGCACGGTTTTATCGTTAAGACCCAGATTCAGCACGGTGTCCATCATACCCGGCATTGAGACCCGCGCCCCGGAACGAACCGACACCAGCAATGGATTCTCCGCATCACCAAACTTTGCCTGCATAACCTCTTCCACGCGGCGTAAACTCTCCAGGACCTGGCTGTTCAGATCGCCGGGATATTTCCCCTTATTCTCCGTATAATATGTGCAAACCTCGGTGGAAATAGTAAATCCGGCCGGTACCGGGACCTTTAAATTGGTCATTTCGGCCAGGTTAGCGCCTTTTCCGCCTAACAGGTTTTTCATATCCTTTGTGCCCTCGGCTTTACCGTCTCCGAAAAAATACACGAATTTGTCAGCCATAAACATCCTCCTTCAAAAATTAATTCCGCTCAGTCAGGTTAAGAAATACATATATTTTTAACTTTTCTAATAATCATAAGCCAGCAAATTTAATGTTCACCAACAAAGATTGCAAAACAATAATAAATTCTATGGAAAGAGTTCACGAGTGAAGATGCGGTGAAATCGTCATTAGTCATTCGTCAATGGTCATTGGTCAATGGACAATTCTCCGGTTTGTTTTTGCACCGGGCACATAAGGCCCATTCGCCATAGCACTTTAACGGGTTTAGCAGTAGAGTCGTAGCGCCGGACGCCGTCCGGCATTACACACTTTACCTGGCGTAGCAGTAGAGGCAGTGGTATTTGCAGGGTGTTTTGAGGTAGTCCCCTATATCGATGGAGAGAGTGCATCCGCAATCCCGGCGGCCGGGATGACGGCGTTCGCTTACCTGCTGATGGCCAAGCCGGTTAAGCAATTTGCCGTCGATGCAGTGGGCCTCTTTCATCCCGTTTACTTCCAGCAAGGAGTTATCGGAGCAACTGTAAACCCGCACGCCATAAAGGGAGGCAAGGTCGACAACCTCCTGCAAAATTCGATGATTGTGCCCGGCACCGGTTGCTTCAAACCGGAAACCGGGAACGCGGGCGGCCCTTTTCAGAACTTTCGGATATAGACTGACGATGCTTACGTAGCAGCGCTGTAAACCGATCCGGCTGGCTTCTTTCACAAACCGCCGAAATACGCGGATATTATGATTGCTCCGGATTTCACCATCGGTGCGATAAAAGGCAAACGGATCGTAACGCCAGACCACCGACTCCGGGCCAAACTTGCTCACCAGCGCTTCCAGTTGACGCAGCGCGATGGCAGGAGAAATCATATCCGGTTCCAGCAGCTTGTCGGCAGGATTGATGGTAAAATGGAAATACAGCCGGTAATTGTCAAACGCTTCGGCATTTGTAAGAAAATGACTGTAATTGCGGGACCAGAAAACAATCCAGGCTACATCCCGGGGAGAGAGCGAGACCTTCTTCACCTGTTTCCGGTTGAAGGGATTGGTAACTTCTATTTCCCCTGCGCGGATATGCTCCATAAACCATTTCAGGTAAAAAGCGGGGATGTCCGTTCGCCGGCTGGCGGATATAACCTGTTTCATTTCGCAATCAATTACTCCTCTGGCTCCAAATGTAAACGGTTTTGGTGGGAGAGTCCAGCGGTTTTGAAGGAAGGCGGACACAATGATCAATGATCAATCATCAATGACCATTGACAAATGACTTATCATTTCCATTTGTACGAATTGGTGTAAATCGCAGACTATTTGAATCCACTAATTTCACGAATTTTCACCAAAGATGGCATGAT
>CAZUZS010000124.1:0-9315 GCA_964624795.1 uncultured Calditrichaceae bacterium | reverse complement strand
AAATCTATATTTCTTCCGATTCCGGCAGCTATCTGAAGCCGACCGGGCCGACTTAAGCAGCGAGATGAAATTTATCATCATACTTTTTGAAGTTTTGTTGCAATTATATTTAAACATAAGGGTGCCGCACATTTTTCTCCCGGCAAGATTTGATTGAGGTCATAAATGCAGATCATTGTTTTCCTGTTTCTGTGTCTGGTGTGGGGAACCACCTGGGCTGCCATAAAAATCAGTTTGGAAGGCTTGCCGCCATTCCTGGGGGCTGCCATGCGATTCAGCCTGGCAATGATCTTTTTGGCCGCATTTGCCTGGTGGAAAAAGATACCGCTGCTGATGAAAAGGAAGGATTTCAAGTATATTTCTGCCAGTGCTTTCCTTATGTATGTGCTGGACTACGGCCTTATCTACTGGGGGGAGCAGTATCTAAGCGCCGGGGTAACCTCTATTTTCTTTGCCACTTTCCCCATTTTTACCGGCATCTGGGCTACCTTTCTTTTTCGCAACGAGAAGTTTCGCTGGAACAAATTTGCCGGTCTGCTGCTGGGCTTTTCCGGTGTTGTCTTAGTCTTTTACGACCAGCTTATTCAAACCTTGTTCAGTCATTCGGTGATCTACGGAACGCTTGCCATCGTTGTAGGCGCGGCGGGCGGCGCCATGGCGGTCGTAATCGTGAAAAAATACCTGGGCGGAGTTCATTCGGTGACATTGAGTTTTTACCAGATGATATACGGCGTCGTGTTTTTAGTTCTGATTGGTTTGATAACGGAAAAACTGTCCGCAGTGCAGATTAATCCGCGGGTGCTGCTGGCGGTTGTTTACCTGGGAGGAGTGGGTTCGGCGCTGGCATTTGCGCTTTACTACTGGTTGCTGCAGCACATCAGCGCCATCACAATTTCGCTCATTATTTATATCACGCCCATCATTGCGCTGATCGTGGATTATTTTCTATTCGGAGAATTAATTCACCCCCGGGCGGTGGCCGGTATGTTGGTCATCTTTTCAGGGGTGGCTGTGGCGCAACTGCAATTCCGGCAGATTTATGCCTTGCGACAAAGAGTTCGAAACCGTAAGTTGAAGGCATCTGAATAAAAGAATTGTGGATTTTGTTCGTGCAAAAAGAAACAGGCATCCCATCAAGTTTTAAATTGTCTAAAAACGCTCAAACAGCCGGTGGGATATAGGGATGGTTTCAGTCACCCCTCCAATAAGATATATTTTACCGGACGATCAATTACATGCCAAAGCCAGCCAAAACAAAAAATAAATCTTTGAACAAGAAAACCGGATTTCCTGTGTTTAAAGAGAACGATGGCGGGACGGCGGAAATCTTGCCGGTCGGGGAAAGCGCTGAATAATTCTTCCGGTGAAATTATATACTTACCTCCTTTTAAGAACTTATGCATAGGGAATGCGGAGGAACAGGAATTCACAGTTCGCAGAAAATAGCAAAGTTCAATAAAATCTCTATTTCAGAAAAGACAAGATTGGAACTTTAATGGAATATGCCATTGAAAGTAGGAACCTGAAGCACTATTACGGCAAGAAGCTGGTTTGGCGGGGATTTATGGATTCATCGCGGTTGCGATTTTCGATTTCCCTGACATTTGAGCAGTCCGGCACTTGACCCACCATCCGGAAATTATTTGTCAGAAATTCGTTTGACATATAAGTTCCGCGATAACGATTGCTTTGCCGGAGCCTATTTTTCGAATTCCTGGGAATCTTTTTCCCAGGTTGCCGCGGTTTCCTGCATCCTGGCAGAAGATGAGTAATTCCACATCGATTGCTTCCTTACCCAGAATTCAAATATTCTGCCGATGAGCGGCTTTCATCCTATTAGGTGGAGCGCGGCGAGGCATCCATATCGAAAGAGAAAGTAGTTCCCACATTTACTACACTCTCCACGGTGATGGTGCTGCCATGCAACTCCAGAATTTTCTTGGATATTGCAAGGCCCAGGCCGGTTCCGCCGGTGGTTCGCGCCCGGCTTTTCTCGGCACGATAAAATCGATCGAAAATAAACGGCAGGTCATCAGCCGAAATCCCGTTGCCGGTATCGGAAACCAGCACGCGTACTCTCTTATGTGAATTTGACAAAACGACCTTGACGGTACCTTTTTCAGGCGTGTAGCGGAGTGCGTTGTCTATCAGGTTTGAAAGCGCTCGTTCAATAAGACCAATATCGGCTTTGACCTGTGGCAGATTTTCGGGCAAAACGGCTTGCAAATCTACATTTCGTTTTTCCGCGCGCGGCTTGAATTTCATTACAACATCCTGCGCCAGCTCGGCCATAGAAAACGGTTCGGGATTGGGCTGCACCTGTCTTGCATCCAGTTTGGACAATTCAAACAACTGTTCCACAAGGTTATTTAGCAGTGTGGTATTATTCAGGATTACCTGCAGAAACTGGTTGCGCTCCTCCGCGGTCAGCGTTTTATCTTTCATCAGGATGGTCTCCAGGTAACCCTGTATGGAAGCCAGCGGACTCCGCAAATCGTGCGAGACGTTGGCGACCAATTCCCGCCGCAGGTTATCATTCTTTTTCAATTCGTCCATATTGGTCACAATCGTATCGGCCATCCGGTTAAAGGATTGTGCCAGGTGGCCGACTTCATCGTTCGATTTGACCGGAATCCGTTTCTCCAGCATCCCGCGCTCAAACTGCCTGACCACTTCCGCCATTCGGCGAAGCCGCCGCGTTAAGAGCGCGAAGAGGATCAGCCCGATGATGCCGGTAAAAAGCAGGGTCACCAGCAATCCTTTCAAAATCGTCTGGACAATGTAGCTCTCGCGGATGGTGCTGGCGGCGGAATCGAATTGTTCGCTGCCGATAATAATATACAGATAGCCGTCGATGCTCTGGCCGATTTTCAGTGAGGCGACCGAGAACGGTTTTTTGCGTCCGATATGCCGTGGATCGTCACCCAGGATTGGCATATTCGCGTTGGCGGCCAGGAAACGGCGAATGGGATCCACATCCACAAATTTGGCCTGCACTTTCTTTTGCGGTTCGGCAAAGAACGCCAGAATTTTACCGGATCCGTCCAGCAGATAAATCTCTATCTTGGGATTCATAATCATCATGTAGTGGATGGTCTGTTCGATTCCGGCAAAATTAATGCTGTCTTTCAGAAACGGCCGGAATTCGTTTGCCATATCAAACGCCAGCCTGGAGTTGAGTTTCTGATCCGCTTCGCTGTAAAAGCGGGTTGACGATTGCAGGGTAATCAGTACCTGCGCGATTCCCATGATGATCAGGAGAATCAGGAAGATGGCAGACAGCTTGCCATAAAATGTAGTAAAGAATTTCTTCATTCCACAAACTCCTCGATTTCGGCGAACCGGTAGCCCACACCCCACACCGTTTTTATGTAGCGCGGATTTGCGGGATCTTTTTCTATCTTGTTCCGGAGCCGGTTAATATGCGAATTTACAGTATGATCGTATCCGCTGAACTGGTATCCCCAAACCATATCGAGAAGATCGTTCCGGCTGTAAGTACGCCCGGGGTTTCGTGCGAAAAGCCGCAGCAGGTCGAACTCTTTCGCGGTCAGTTCGATAGTCTGACCGTTCAGGGTCACTTTGCGTTTGGTCAAATCGATTGCCAGCTTCCCGAAGGAGAGCAGATTATCCACTTCCTCCTCCTGGCTTTTCTCCATCTCTACTTCTACGCGGCGCAAAATGGCCTTAATACGGGCAACCAGCTCACGTACGCTAAACGGCTTGGTGATGTAGTCATCAGCTCCCAGTTCGAGCCCCAGCACTTTATCCAGCTCCTCGGATTTTGCAGTCAGCATGAGAATGGGCGTAAATTTATTTCGGGAACGCACTTCTTTGCAGATATCCAGGCCATTTTTGCCCGGAAGCATGAGGTCCAGGATGATCAGCGAAAAGCCATCTCCCAGCGCCTTCTCCAGCCCGGTGTCTCCATCCTCTGCACGTTCCAAATCGTATCCCAGGTCTTTCAGGTGGATTTCCACCAAATCGGCAATATTGGGATCATCCTCAATGATCAACACTTTTTTTTGATCCTTCATCTCGCAGCCTTCTATTTAAACTCCTGATTTTCTTTAAAATGGTAGATTAAATTAGCCGGTTTTTGTGGCAAAATCCTCACGAAAGTATAACAAATGGTCAAACAGGAACGGTGAAACGGCTGCCGTTGAAACCGGCCAGCACGAAAGACCTCTAAAAATCTTCCAGGTAAGTTACCTGACCATGAGGACTCACCAGCGCCATTCGAATCCAGTCTGGGGCAGCACGGAAGTCGAATTTTTCCAGTTCACTCCACGAATATTCATACATCAGTCGAAATGCCCTCCCGGCTCCCTCGGTCTTCCAGAATTCGGAGGTGTTAATTGCCAGTTCCGGCGCCGGGCAAATAGAAAACACCTGGACCGCCTTGTGGCGTCGCAAACGTGCCCGACCGGCGGCAGATTCTGGAATTTGCTCATTCCCTGACTTCACATGTGAATTCCGGCTCTGTAAATGTCCGGCCGGCAGGATCCGCTCTATTTGGGATTTCAGATTTTTCATTTCCGCAATATCCAACCCCGATTTCTCGAGCTGTGAATATATCTCTGAAAACGAATTTTCGTATTTTTCCGCCTGCTGGCGAAGCCCGGCCAATTCATTGTAAAGATAAATCATCTTGAAGGAATTACGCTCCAAAACACCCTGGCGCACATTCATCACCCGGAAAAGCCGTTTCATCACCGAATTCTGATCTGCAGTTTCATCGAAACTGGCGTTCAATGGCAGGATAAACAGAAGGTCGCAATTCTCCAGCTCGGTGCCAAAACGGATGGGAAGGTTGTCCACCACCCCGCCATCCTCAAAATACTCGTCGCCGATGGACGTATATTTAAATAAAGGGGGCAAATCCATCGAGGCAAAAACACCAGTGCGCATGTCATCCACTGTCTGTGCTTTTTTCCAGATATCGTGCGGTACCGGCGGGCGGGGACGCTGGCCCACAGGCAGGTTTTCCGGAATATCGCTCAAATCGGAACGATTGGTCGTAAACTCCAGGTGGGCGCGCTCCACGTTGGAC
This sequence comes from uncultured Calditrichaceae bacterium, assembly GCA_964624795.1. Classification (GTDB taxonomy): domain Bacteria; phylum Calditrichota; class Calditrichia; order RBG-13-44-9; family RBG-13-44-9; genus CAZUZS01. The sequence continues at coordinate 4,262 of CAZUZS010000124.1, read as the reverse complement.
CGGGTAAAATAAAAATGCATGGCATCGGGCGCGTCCGGGTTTTGGAGATGGTACATAAGACGGTCGTGCGCTTCCCGGTTGTGTTTGAAAATCATATCGAAGCCTTCCTGCCACGGCTGGCTGGAGAGGAAATAATTTTGATTCATCGGCCGATAGGAAACAGGCTGAATTACATTAGGAACATTTACCCGATGCCACCATTGTTCGTGAAGACCGGCTTCACCATTCGGGCCCTTTATAAGGTCCGACAGCCAAAACATCGAGTTCCAGGAACCGATGGATGTTCCGGCAATCATCTTCACTTTGTGATGGGCATGGTGTTTTTCCAGAAACTCATAAATGGCTTTCATGGCGCCAGCCTGGTAAGCGCCTTTTGCCCCGCCACCTGCCAGGATAATACCGATTCTCTGGTAATTTTTTAACAGGCTGTCTCCGTCCGCATTTTCGCGGCCGGAAAAATCCGGCAGAACAGGCGCATGTATTGAGAGATTTTTCAGCGGCTTGCGTCTCCACAGCCGGTAAAGGATAGCTGCCAACCCGTAACTCAACACCGCACCCAGCAACGCAAATCCGAGGATGATGAGTGCGGAAATCACTTCCCGCAAGGGCAGATACTGCTGCCACAATGCGCCAATGCGTAAATAATTGAGCACTATTTCCGTAAAGCGAAGTGTTCCGTGATAAACCAGCCAGGGAAATACCAACAGGAAATAGACCAATCCGACTACCAGCATGGGAACAGAAAATCGCCAGGGCAGGCGCTTAAACATCCACTGGTAAAGCATACCGAACATTTTCATCCGGTGCTCCTTCTATTTTGGTTTAACAATATCAGATAATTAAAAGAAGCCATCCGACAGATAGCTCCCAAGTGCTCCAATTTGCTTCGCTGAAAAAAACATTGAGGATAAACTGAACTTCTCCGATTTTGGCGATTCCGGAATATTCAAATAATCGAGATCATTAGCGGTGAAAAGACTTACGGAGAATATTGTTAAAAATCGCTCTCAATCTTCGATTAAAATAACCATGTTTTTTCTGAAACAAAAATTTTTTCGTGTGAAAAATAAAATCCTTCCCATATGTGAAAAAGTTGCCGTAAGAAGATATGATATTGCATTGCTTTGCGGCGGCAAATTGCCTCCGGTCTCTTTCAGAATGGCGCCGGGCCCGAGCCCACTCCAACAGCCCGATTTTCGTCAACGACTACCTCGCCCATTTTCGATTTTCGGACCCATGAGGAAGAGAATACCACATGCGGCATTGTTCCATTTCCCTTTGTTCCATCCGCGTTGTGGTGTTATATTCTACTCCAAAATTTTGGAATCGAATCATTTAAAATAAGGAGTCCAAACATGAACAGTCGAATTGTTGAGTTGCTGGGTAACGACGCAGATGGTCTGCTTAATCACCAGTGTAAGACCGTGCCGAAGGAGAATCTGCATTTGCCGGGACCAGATTTTATTGACCGAATTCACACTGCCTCCGACCGCAGCATTAATGTGATGCGCAATATGCAGTTATTTTTCAACACCGGGCGGTTGGCAAAAACCGGCTATCTTTCCATTCTGCCCGTGGACCAGGGAATTGAACATACCGCAGGCGCTTCTTTTGCACCTAATCCTGCGTATTTCGATCCGGAAAACATTGTGAAACTGGCTATCGAAGGCGGCTGCAACGCAGTAGCGTCTACCCTTGGTGTGCTGGGAAGCATTGCCCGCAAGTACGCCCACAAGATCCCATTCATGGTAAAATTAAACCACAATGAATTGTTAACTTACCCCAACAAATACGATCAAATACTTTTCGCCAGCGTCGATCAGGCATTTGATATGGGTGCGGTGGCGGTGGGTGCCACCATCTATTTCGGTTCAGATGAATCCAACCGTCAGATTCAGGAAATTACGGATGCTTTCCGTTATGCACACAGCCTGGGAATGGTCACATTCCTGTGGGCCTACCTGCGAAATCCCGCATTCAAGAAAGATGGTGTGGATTATCACCTGGCTTCAGACCTGACAGGCCAGGCAAACCATCTGGCAGCAACAATTGAAGCCGATATTGTGAAACAGAAACAGCCGGAGAATAATGGCGGCTTTAACGCGATTAATTTTGGCAAAACGCATGCTAAAGTTTACTCGGAACTCACCAGCGATCACCCGATCGATCTAACCCGTTACCAGGTGGTGAATTGCTACATGGGGCGGGCCGGTCTCATCAACTCCGGTGGCGCATCCGGGAAAAACGACCTGGCGCAAGCGGTCCGCACAGCGGTGATCAACAAACGGGCAGGCGGCATGGGGCTGATTTCCGGACGAAAAGCCTTCCAGAAACCAATGAAAGAAGGTGTGGAACTGCTGAATACTATTCAGGACGTTTACCTGGACAAAAACATCACGATCGCATAGTTCTTTAAACCTGATTTTTTTGCAATAAAAAAGGCGGTGAGTTAACACCGCCTTTTCTTTTTCTTCCTTCGGAGAATGAAATTCTATCTGAGGATTTTTACTTCACCAGCATCATTTTCTTTACAGCTTTGAAATTACCCGCCTGAATTCGGTAGATATAAAGGCCGCTTCCAAGACGGCTGGCGTCGAACTCCACAATGTGGTAGCCGGCAGGCTTCTGCCCTTTGAACACCGTTGCTACCCGCTGTCCCAGGATGTTGTAAACATCGACAATCACATCGCTGGCCTTCGGCAGCCCGAACTTGATTTTGGTGGTCGGGTTGAACGGATTCGGGTAGTTCTGCATCAGCACGAATTCCTTCGGAACCTGTCCGGCAAGCGGATCGGAGATGCCGACCATCGGATCTACGACAACCAGCAAGGTATCCTGTGCAACCGCCCCGCTGTCGTCAGTCACGGTAATAACCAGATTCACTTCGCCCTCGAACTGGGAATCGGCAGTAAGGGTCAGGAAACCGGTGGCAGCATCGTAATCCGTCATCAGCGAATCGTTGGATGTGGTAAATCCGTAGGCAAGAGCGGAATCGGGCTGCTCAATGTCCTGAACCAGATCCCAGACATTCACGAGAGCTGACGAGTCGGCTGCAAATGTCACCTGGTTTGGCAGACCGCTGATGACCGGCGGATCGTTCACCGGCGCAACTGTTACGTACAGTGCTGATGTGTCAGCCAACATACCGTCGCTCACCACCAACTGCAGAGTATCTTCCCCAAACCAGTTGGCCGGCGCTTTGAACATGTAGCCGCCGGTCTGTGAGGAAAGCAGAACAGTAGTGCCGGGAAGTACAGTATAGGTGAGAGTGCTGTCGGCATTGTCCGGGTCTTCCACATGGGCGTACCAGTTACTTGCTGCATAAGAGAGAGAATCATCTTCATTAAAGCTAATTAGCGGAAGCTGTGAGATGACCGGGGGGTCGTTTACCGGTGTGATGCTTAGCATAACGGTGTCCTGATCTGACGCTGCCGCCGGATCGGTTACTGTAAACTCGACTTCCTGGTTCAGCAGGTTGTAGTTGGCGTTCGGCACGATTGTCAAAAGATGGCTCAGCGGATCGTAGGTAATATGTATGCTGTCCAGAACACCCGGTGCAGGATTGATCAGTTGCACGTTCCAGAGCAGGCTGTCCAACGGATCGTCCACATCGGTGACTGCCGAATCAAGATCGATGGCGAAGCTGCTGTCTTCCGGAATGGTGATGGCAACCGGCAGGGCTAGCACCGGCGGATCATTCACCGGGTTGACGCTTACCATTAAATCGGTGGTATCCGATAGTTCACCATCGCTGACAATCACCTGGATGGTTTCCTCACCAAACCAGTTGGGGGGGGCGGAAAATCTGGCGCTGTCCCCGGATACCGATGCAATAATATTGGTAAGTCCGCTGAAGCTCCATTGCAGCGTGCTGTCCGCGTTATCCGGATCTTCAACGAATGCGAACCAGCCGCTGACCGGAATGACATATTGATTATCCTCATCGAAAGCAACTGCCGGCAGTGCGCTGAGTACCGGGGGATCGTTCACACCGGTTACTGTGAAGGTCGCATCGTCGCTGTCACTGGCTCCGGAGGTATCGGTGGCGGTAAATGTCACCGTCTCGCTGCCGTTCCAATTGGGATCATTGACAGTTATGCTTGCCACCCGGTTCACGACATTCACCGTAATATTGGTGGTGGCGCTGGCAGTCCAGTTAATCTGGTTGTCGGGATCGTCGGGATCCGTCACAAATTCGTCCAGGCTAATGGGCGCAAAGCTGCCGCCTTCCAGGATTTCCTGATTGGGTATGTTGGAAACCA
>CAZUZS010000123.1:0-9368 GCA_964624795.1 uncultured Calditrichaceae bacterium | reverse complement strand
TCAGAATAGGTCGTCATTTTTAAACTTCCACCGTTGAGTGAGATCTTGCCAAGCGTTACATATTTTATTGGTTATCTTTTTCAAAATTTGTTAATATTGTTGCCTGAATCGAAACATGGAGAAGTACAATGAGTTTTCGCTATACTGAGGAGTATCCGACCGCCGGCGCTGCGTTCAGTATGAACATTTCCCGCATTCTCTACAGCGGAAAAAGCGCTTTTCAGAAAATCGATGTGTTTGAATCGACCAATTTCGGACGGGTGCTGCTCATCGATGATATGGTGATGTTAACCGAAAAGGATGAATTTGTTTATCATGAAATGATTTCGCACGTTCCTCTTTATGTAAGCCCCAAGCCCGGGTCGGTGCTGATAATCGGTGGCGGAGACGGCGGCACACTCCGGGAAGTGCTCAAACATCCTGAAGTTGACCATGTTGATCTGGTGGATATCGACAAAATCGTCTCGGAGGTGGCGCTCGAATTTTTCCCGCAGTTGGCAAAACAACTGCTATCAGAAAAAGTAACCTGCCGGTATGAGGACGGTTTGGCCTATGTGAAAAACACCGACAAAAAATATGATGTTATCATCATTGATTCCACTGACCCCATAAGCGTGGGAGAAGGCTTGTTTTCAAAGGAATTTTACGGTAACTGTCTGAACATTTTGAATGCGGACGGGATTTTGGTGAACCAGGCGGAATCGCCGATGTTCACGCCGCGGTGGGTAAGCAACATCTCCCGGAAGCTGGGCGGCGTTTTTCCGCACGTCGATTTTTACCAGGCCCACATCCCGACCTACCCCTCTGGGCACTGGCTTTTCGGGTTTGCCAGCAAAAAATACCACCCGCTGAAAGATTTCCGCGAGGACAAATATCACCAGCACAATCTGCAGTTGAAATATTACAACAGCGATTTACATTTTGCCGCTTTTGCTTTGCCAAATTATGTGAGGGAATTAATTGAATCTGCCTGAGTTTATTGTAAAGAACGGATATTACGAAGGATGCACATCGAATTTTGAAGATTCGCGGATCGTCCTGGTCGGCGCCGGTTTCGATGGTACTTCCAGTTACCGCAGCGGTTCCCGCTTTGCCCCCATCGCTTTGCGAAGCGAAACAATCCTGGCGCAGGAAAATTACAGTCCCTATTTCGAGCGGGATCTTGCGGACCGGAAAATTCACGACATGGGGGATGTGGAAATCGCATTTGGGAACAACCACGAAACGCTCCGACGAATTGAATCCGCCAGCCGGTTTATTGTGGACAGTGGAAAAATCCCATTTTTCGTGGGCGGCGAGCATTTGATTACGCTGCCGGCAATAAAACCTGTCCTTCAAAAATATCCCGATTTGCACATCGTTCAACTGGATGCGCACCTCGATTTAATTGATGAACTGTTTGGAGAACGGATTTCTCACGGCACCGTGATGCACCGAATTTACGATTTACTGGGGGAACCGGGCCGCATCTACCAAATCGGCATTCGCAGCGGCAGCCCGGAGGAGTACGTGTTTGCCCGCGCCAACACTCGCCTTTTTCCCTTCCAAACCACCGGTTTCACTGAACATCTTCACGAGTTGGACGGCAAGCCGGTTTACCTGACCATCGATCTGGATGTCTTCGATCCGTCCTTAATCCCGGGTACCGGCACGCCCGAGGCCGGCGGGATTTTCTTCCAGGAATTTATTCAATTTTTAAAAGAGATTGAAAATTTGCAGATTGTTGGTGCGGATATGGTCGAGCTTGCCCCGCAAATCGATTCCACCAATGCTTCCACGATAGTCGCATCCAAAATTTTACGCGAGTTGCTGGTAATGATCTGATCCGGGCGAATCCCCAGACCGCTAACGAATTCGTTATTTTTCTGAAGCAGTCGCCCCCTATTCTCGCCGAAAGGACCAAACTGTATGGATTCCACTATTTTATAATTTCACAGCACAAAAATACGCATCCGCCTTCAGGATGAGAATTCGCTCGCTTTCCTCCGGTGAATTTTTAAATGAAGAGAATTAATCCGCACGGTCGCGTTTGACTTGAAAGATATTCCTTCTTATTTTAAACCGAAAAATGAGTAATGTGCGAAGTATCATAACAGTTTGAGTATTTTTTCGACAACATTGTAACGCGCCGGCGAATATTGCGGCGCTCGTTCAGAATCGAATTTGAGACAAATGAAACTGTAGATATGGAACTCATTGATCTCGAAAAAAAACACCGGAATGGAGTCGCCCTATTAAAGGAGCGGGGTTACTACGACCGGATCACTTCCGAAGTCCAGCTATTAATAAAATATATAAATAATCAATTTTTCCTGCGTCTGTTTGCCGACAACCTGTTCAGTGATATCCGGGGGGTATTTGGGGCATTTATACGCCAGGATGTGGTAAAACTTTTCGAGGAAATGCAGTACAGTCCGGAGACGCCGGTGAATATTTATGTGGAACGGGAATACATGAACCTGGCTATTTTACAAAAATGTTCCACAAATCTTCGTTACCAGGTAAAATCGCTGGTGCGGATGAAACGAGTCAAAGACCTGGAGTTCAAATCCAGTTTTCTGCAGGCAGTCGCCCGTAAGCTGAACGGAGAGATCCAGGAGTTGTATCGATTACTTTCCGATAATTATAAACAGTACTTCCGAATGCAATTCACCTCTCTGCATAAAAATGAAGATAAAGTATCGCTGGGGTGTATCGAGAACCTGAACCAGAATTTCGATGAACATTTCCTGGTTGTTATGAGACGTTTCTACCAGCTTTCCGATGCCCTGAATTTTGTGAGAGCCTTGTTTAAACTGGAACTGGAAAATGAAATAAGGAACCGGATTGCAGCCATTTTTTACGATCACCAGGATCGGCTGGAACAGGTAATCGATTATTTTATTACAGACCTGAAACGAAATATTATCAGGACCATGCGAAGGAATCTGCGCGAAGGCCGCAGCCTGAAATGGATACAAAAGGGATTTCTGCAGTTTGTGGACAGCACCCGTTTCGAAACGCTGCTGCGACGGGTTATTCTCCAGACATTACTCGTTATCCGGAGAGATAACCACGCACCACGCGTTTCAACCCCCATCCGGACAACCAGTCCGGTTTAAATCGTTCGTGATTTCCCAACCGGACTTTTTATTTATTTTGCTCGCCTCTCTATTTGGCATCCCAACGCAAAAATCAAACATTTTCTCCCGCCGTGCTACTCAAACTTGTACACCAGCGGACTGCTCTCGGTCGTATAAACATCCTTGATTACATTCTTGCCCCCGCTGAAATTCAGGTAGCTGTATTTGCCGTAATGCGATAACAGCATTCCAACCCTGCCTGCGTTGGCGTTCTTGCCCAATGCAATGATGCAGTAGTCCAGATCCGGATTTTGCCTGGCGCGGAAAACCAAAACCAGAAGATCGTCCGGCGCCGGCAGGCTTTCACCATTCAGCAGAAAGTCGGTTTTCCCAAATTTAACTTCTCCCTGTGGTGCCACTTGAATTTTGTCAATAAGCGAATTCTCAACCGGTGTTCCAAAGAAATAATACGAAGCGTCGGTGAGCTTATCTACTCCAACCGACTTCGCCTCGACTATCGAGATGTGTTCCTTTCCTTCCGCCATTTTTTCAGCCAAATCCCGGTAAGTTTCCAGCTTCTGTGCCGGACAATTGTCTGGCAGCACCATCACGGCGGAGTCCTGTCCATAAATCTCCGAGAGAGTGGGCGGAATTTCCGCATGATCCAATCGCCGGAACAGATCGAAATCCGGGTCGACCGCCAATTGCGCAGGTTTTTCTGCAACCTGGATTTGAAAAGTCTGTACCGGTTTTTCGAACCATACGAAACTTGTTTTCTTGCCGGTATTTTCCGTGATGGAAACCGGAACATACAGCCGGTAAGCGGGATCAGGTTGCTCAAGAGTGAATTCAACCGCATTATCAAGATACTCCGCATGTTCCAGGCTAATCTGCGGCGCACCTGCTCTGTTCACCCACTGGCCGAAGAACCAGTCCAAATCCTGCTGGCAGACTTTATTCGCGCTGGTTTGTATATCCGTCCAGGACGCTTCACGAAATTTGTTCGCCTTGTAAAAATCCCTGAACGTCTGGTAAAAGAGCGAATCACCCACAATTTTTCGCAACTGGTGAAATACCATCGCACTTTTTCCATATCCGATTGCGCGGGACGAGCTCTCGGTGCGCTCCCGGAACTGGCTAAGCGGGAAATCCTTGCCATCTTTCACATAGACCGTGAAATCCCGGTCCAAATCCCGGCGGTACTGCATGGCGTCTTCCGGGCTTTTCATTTCTTTGTAATGATAGTCAGCGAAATACGTTGTTAATCCTTCGCACCAGTTTCCCTCATCGTAATTCACATATACCGAATTTCCCCACCAGTTGTGTGTAATTTCGTGCCCCAGAGATGTGTAAATAATGAATGGCAAACGGAGCACCTGGCTGCCCAAAAGGGTGTAAGACGGCATTCCGTAGCCGGTAGGGAAGAAATTTTCCACAACTGCGAATTTGCTGAAGGGGTAGGGACCTATCATCTTTTCATACATGGCAAGATAGCGCTGGCAGGCAGCAAGGTAAGAGGGTGCAAGCTCCTGCGTTTCGGGGAAAAAATCGGTATAGATATCAATGTCCCTGTATTTTGCAGTTTGAATTGCATAATTGGAGCCCACCAGGTGGATGCCGTCGGTCGGATAATCGGTCTGCCACGAAATGCGGTGGTTTTCTCCTGCCGCGCTTTCTCCCGTCAATTTGCCTTGCGTCAGTACATAAAGATTAGCCGGGCACGTAATATCAACCTGAAAGCGCGAAAGGTTGTTGGGAAGTGAAGGATACCAGAAATAAGAGGGACTGAGGAAAACTCCTTTTTCGCCAATATAGCCGTTTACCTCATAGGCGATATATTCGCGGGAAAAAGCAGCTTTGTTCACAGAGTCCGATGCTGTAAGATTATATCTCACTGCAGCAACGCCCTGTGTGACCGGCCTGGCGAAGTTGATTACCAGTTCGGCAACGCTTTTAAAATCTGCGCGGTCTGCTGAATCCGGATGATCGATATACTTCTCAATTGGGAAGTTCTTTTCAAGCTTGAATTCTATGTCCTGGCCGGGGAATTCCACTCCCTGAAGATCTATGTTTTTATTCACCAGGAAGGAAAGTTGGGTTACCGGATTCGGCGAATTAAAACTGAGTTGATCCTCGATACTCGCTGCGCTTTGGACTGGATCGATTACAACATTGAGCTGATGCTTTTCAATGCTATATCCAATTGTGCCCGCCGATTTTTGGGACGAGCAGGCAAACATCAGTAAAAGAGATAAGCTGCAAACGATAGCAATTTTCATAACATTTCCTTCCGGTGTGTTTTTATTTAATGGCTTTCTTTTGGGCAATTTCACCAACCTGTTTGAGAATCGGACTATCGTCCGGTAAATAACGGCGCATGTAATTCCGGCTTATGTCCCAGTATTTTTTCGCTTCTCCGCTCAAGCCCTGGTAATAAGACAGGTTGCCCTTCGACCAGTAAATATTTGCCAAAACCTCATCCCAGTTTTCATATTTCATAAGCATTGCGTCGAACAAGCTGTCCCCAAAATAAAAACTCTGGTGCGCGACAATGTATTGCTCCAACACCCGGTAACCTTCAAGGTCGTAAGGGTTATTCAATAACATACGTCGCAGCATTTTTTCGCTTTTGGCGGTCTGGCCGCGCTCATCATAGAAATGGGCAAGATCGATATACGCGGCCTGCATTTTGGGCAGTGATTGTATACAATCATTCATATAATACAAGAATTTATCCAGCTCTCCCAACTCCTTCAGCGATTCGGCAGAGAGCAGGAGGGCATCATATCGCAGGTAAACATCCGATGGAGAAAAATATTTCAACGCCTCATTGGCATAATTGTAAGCCTGCGTAAACAATTTCTTCTGGCTGCTGATCTCCGCCAGGTGGTAGAGGGAAATCGCATCTTTCGGTTCGATTTTGATGCTTTTCAGGTAAAGGCTTTGGGCTGTGTCCAGTGCATTGGTGCTCATATAATAATCGCCCAGCCAGCGATACGTTTGAAAGCTCTTGAATCCCAATTTCTGTGCCTGCGAATAATTTTTCAGGATTTTCTGTTCCAGATCTTTTACCCCGGTATTTTGCACAAAATCGAAATTGGTGAGATCGCGGAATTGAATATTGTAATAGTCGCCAAGCAGTTTATATGCCCAGGCATATTGCGGACGCTGGTCGATTATCATCTGCAGCATACGCTGAGGATACCGCAGGCGGGCCGTTCGTATTCCTTTCAAACTGTCGGCAGCCACGCCAGAAACGTGATTGTCTTCGTCCTTCAGATAAAATATATCATAGTTGGTTTGCCTGTAAAAGTGCTGCAAACCGTTCCGCACCATCCAGCACACGTAGAACGCCCTCATACCCTCCTTCTGAAGCCGTTCGTCCAACAAATTGTGGGCAGACGCATACTGCTTTTGCTGGATTAAATCCTGAACCTGCTGCATAAAAAAAACACTATCCCTCGCGGCATCTTGCGCAAAAGCAAATCGGGGCAAAACGGCGATCATCAAATAAATAAAAATCTGAATGAGCAGCGCGTAAACGCGGCTTAATTTTCTAACTTCCGGATACAACAAAAAAATCTCCACATTTTTTTAAATCTTAAATCGTAATAAATGAAGCAAAATGAATCAGCGGATTTGCTCTCTCGTAATTTTTTCTATCGGCCAAACAAAAAAAATCCAAGTTTCCTAATCGATAGTTGGCAGTGGTCCCGCACAAGATTCTCAAATTTTTACTGTTTATAACCAATCTTCCGCAAGAAATCCTTCCGGACGGTGATATCTTTTTCAGTCTCGATGCCCGCGGGTGTCTGACCATCTACCACACCCAGAATCGCGCGACCTTGCTCCGTTTCCCCAACAACTACCTGTGTCGGGTTGGCCGTCGCGCAATAGATACGGCACACCTCCGGCACCATTTTTATTGCATTCAGCATGTTGATGGGAAAAGCGCCCTCCATAAAAACCATAAAGGAATGTCCTGCGCCGATATTCATGGCGTTTTTCTGGGCCAGCGAAATTAAATTCTCATCATTGCCGGTCCAGCGCACCAGACGATCCTGCGAAGCCTCGCAAAACGCGATTCCCACTTTTACACCTGGAACGCTCTGAATCACTGCCTCGTAAACATCCTCCACGGTTTTGATAAAATGGCTGTGGCCCAATATAAAGTTCATATCTTCCGGTTTTTCAATTTTGACTGTTTTTATCTCCATGGAATCTCCCAATTTTCATGCTCTTCTACCTGACGCTAAATTTACTGATTATCATAATATTATGCAATATTGTTAACAAGACTTTTTTGATTATTTTGGCATTTTCTCAACTTATGGAAGCGTAAATTAATACTGCCGGATGCAAGCGCACCGTCATCGAAAATCTTCAATCTTCAAAATGCCATTCTCAAATTTGCCGGCCGTTTCCAGGTATTGGCTTTTTGTCCCGACATCTATCCATTGCCCCCGGTGCCCAAAGACACCTATTATTTCTCCGTTTTGCAAGGCAGGCCGGTAAAAAGATTCGATAACAGATGAATACACCGGTTGCAGGTAGTCTAAAGCCTTTGATGACAAGATTTGGTAGCCGGTAAAAATGCCGGTTTGCCCACCTGCCGGAATGTCCTTGTTTTTCGGCAAAAATCCTTTTAGCAGCCCGTCATCGTCAAACATAACCAGACTGTAATCCCGGTTATTCACCGACGGAATTATTGCCATGCTTGCCAGCGGCTGCGCTTCCTGGAAATAATCGATGAATTTTTTAACTGAGAGATTGGTCAATACATCGGCGTTTATGGCCAGGATAGTTTCGTCCTGAAAGAATCTTCTGGCATAGGCTATTCCACCGCCGGTACCCAGGATTTTCTCTTCTTCGCTAAGAAGCACTTCCAGGCCGGAATGCTCGTGTTCCTTCAGGAATTCCCTGACCCGGTCACTTTTGTAGTGAGAATTAATGACAACCCGGCGGATCCCTGCATTCCGAAGTCTTTGCAAAACGATTTCCAGGATAGTTAAATTCCCCATCCGCAGAAGTGCTTTGGGGATTAACCGGGTGAGTTCCTCCATCCGGGTTCCGAATCCTGCCGCCAAAATCATGGCAGTTTCTATCGGCGTGGTCTGATTCATTTTGTTCTTTTGCCAGTAAATCGTATTATGTTTCGAGATGCCGCTTTGCAGCAATGATAATTCAATTGATTTATGACCAGTCAAAATATAAATTCAATGTAAAAAATTGCAAAGACCTTAAGGAAATAAATCATGAAACGCATTCTGGTTACCGGCGGCGCCGGATTTTTGGGTTCGCATCTTTCCGAACGACTTCTGAACGAGGGCAACGAGGTGCTGTGTCTGGATAATTTCTTCACCGGCTTTCGTCGTAATATTCTTCATCTGATGGACAACCGCCGCTTTGAGCTGATTCGCCACGACATTACGCAGCCTATTTTATTGGAGGTAGACCAGATTTATCATCTTGCCTGTCCTGCATCGCCCGTACACTACCAGTATAACCCGGTGAAGACCATAAAAACGAATGTGCTGGGAACCATTCACATGCTGGGCCTGGCCAAACGGGTAAAAGCCAGAATTCTGCAGGCCTCAACTTCCGAGGTTTATGGAGATCCCAACGTGCATCCCCAAACGGAAAACTACTGGGGTCATGTGAATCCCATCGGCATCCGGAGCTGCTACGATGAAGGCAAGCGGGTGGCAGAAACTTTGATGATGGATTACCATCGTCAGAACCGGGTGGATATCCGAATTATCCGCATTTTTAACACCTACGGCCCGCGCATGGCGCCCAATGATGGTCGGGTGGTGAGTAATTTTATTTTGCAGGCGCTGCGGGGAGAGGATATTACCGTTTACGGCGATGGTTCCCAAACCAGGTCGTTCTGCTACGTGGATGATCTGATCGACGGAATGATTCGCATGATGAATACTGATGGATTTACCGGCCCGGTTAACCTGGGCAACCCGGATGAATTCACTGTGCTGGAGCTGGCCAAAAAGGTGATCGACATGACCGGCTCGAAATCGGGCATCAAATACGAACCGTTGCCGATGGATGATCCCGCCCAGCGCCGCCCGGATATTTCCCTGGCCAAAGAAAAATTGGACTGGACACCTGGCATCAAATTGGAGTCCGGTCTGAAAAAAACGATTGCCTATTTTGAGAAATACTTGCGGGGCGCAAAATAGAAGAACGCCGCATTAAGACAAGCTGAACGAGAATTAACCAAACTTTATTATCAGAAAATGAAATCCTTCAAAATTGGTCATTACACGGATTTGGAACACGGAACCGGAT
>CAZUZS010000122.1:2567-9410 GCA_964624795.1 uncultured Calditrichaceae bacterium | reverse complement strand
TAAAATAATGAATTAATTCAGGAGCATCTGTCTGCTCCAAAAATCCTCAAGGGAAAATATTCCGGACGCCATGCAAATGGTGCTCGGATTCTCACCGATCAATCATTCACAGTTTGGAGTGAATTTGATATCGTGAATGCATTGACGAGCATTTATGTCTGAACACAAATCTTAACATTTTAAATCGCCATGTATTTTGGACGATTCTCCCATTAATTGGATAATTGGGGCAGATAATCAGGTAGATTGCCATATATCTTGTTTCCTGGCCATTATTCAATCTTGACATTCCATCAATTTGGTTGTATTATTTAACGGATTATTGTTCTTTAGCATAGCCTGAACGAAGGTTACTGAACAATCTGCCGAGCATTTCTCCCCCTCCATTCCAACTAAGCCTTCTGCAGGACAGGTTTTAAAACGGCGGCTTCCTTAAAAGAATCCGTCTCACATTCATATTTTGCAGCATCCGAGAATCAGCAATTTTGGTCGCTTTCATCGCCAACAGAAATTGTAGTATCCATATCTGTTATTTTTTTCTCTTGTGATTGGAGTGACAAAGGAGAGATCTCCATACAGATCAGGAAGTGACAATTTGGGTTGACACTACATTTTGCCCTGTTACACCCAATATCAGGAAATTAAATCGGGTTCTATTTCTGATAGGGTGTTTGATAAAATTTGCAAAATAGCATTAATGTGGTAACTTTAAATCAAATAAATATCAGGCAGGAGGTCTTCAAAATAAAGCAGATTTTGCGCGCACAAGGTTTCCCTTCGGTGCATTACAAGTAATCCAAAGCACAGCACAAATAGCGAGGTAAAGTCATGAATACTGGAATCTTTAAAACAGGTTTGTTGTTGCTTACATTTTGTACACTGAACTCGATTTATGCACAGAACGGATGGTACCTTCAGGATAGTGAAATTACCCAACGGTTGTACTCGGTTTATTTTATCGATACAATGAAGGGTTGGACAGTGGGAGACGGCGGTGTGATGATGGCCACCACCGATGGCGGCAACGATTGGAATTACCAGTTTACCGGGACTACGAACCTGTTGTACTCCGTCTTTTTCAGTGACTTTCTCCACGGTTGGACGGTAGGGCGCGCCGGAGCCATTCAACATACCAAAAACGGCGGCGCGAACTGGACAATCCAGTTGAGCGCGACAATCGAGTGGCTAAGATGTGTAGATTTTGTCGATACTGCCGCAGGCTGGGTTGTTGGACATTCCGGAACCCTGCTTCATACCACAGACGGCGGCACAAACTGGATTGCCCAGACCAGCGGGACATCGGAAGACCTGCTTGGATTGGATTTTATGGATGCCAATACCGGCTGGGCAGTGGGCGCAAACGGAGTCATTTTGCACACCGGGGATGGCGGCATGAATTGGAGTTCGCAGGTTAGCGGCACAACCGAAGACCTCAACCAGGTTAAATTCATCGATCACCAGAA
Organism: uncultured Calditrichaceae bacterium; assembly: GCA_964624795.1. Lineage (GTDB taxonomy): Bacteria > Calditrichota > Calditrichia > RBG-13-44-9 > RBG-13-44-9 > CAZUZS01. The sequence goes on along the minus strand of CAZUZS010000122.1, from coordinate 7,947 downwards.
CGGCTGGATTTGCGGCAACACTGCCACGATTCTTCGCACCACCGATGGCGGAAACACCTGGAACCTCCAGAGCGTGCCGGTTTCGAACAATATGAATTCAGTTTCCTTCGTGGATATAAACAAGGGCTGGGCTGTAGACTGGACCGGCGGAATCATCCACAGCGAGGATGGCGGAGCCACCTGGGGATTCCAGGTTTCTGCACCGGCTTTCATGTATTCCATATTCTTTGTGGATAGTCTGAATGGTTGGGCGGTTGGTGATAACGGCACCATCTTCCACACTGCCACCGGCGGCACATTGGACATTGAAAGCAAAACGCAGACTCTGCCGGGAATATTTCGACTTGACCAAAACTACCCGAATCCTTTTAATCCCACAACAAATATCGTTTTTCAAATCGCGGATTTTGGCTTCGTCTCGCTTAAAATCCATGATGTCACAGGAAGAGAAGTGACCACACTGGTCTCGGAAAATCTGGCTCCCGGTGAATATGAATATGTTTGGGATACCAGCGGCTTTGCGAGCGGCGTATATATTTATCGGCTCCGGATTGGGCACCGAATGCAAACAAGGAAAATGTTGTTGTTGAAGTGAGGAAGAAAAGCGTCGGCGTATATGAGAAAATCGAAATTCTTAATTAAGGAACGAATAGTTGAACAAGTCATAAGGGAGGATGATGAATGTCGAAGTTACAGCTAATTTTTCTGAAAAATTTTATTTCTTTGGCAACATTAATTTTACTCCCCGTCATTCTATTTGCGCAATGGAGCAGTGATCCGAACATCAATACGCCTATCTGCACCGAAACTACTAATCAAAGAGAGGTGGACATTGCCAGCGATGGAATGGGGGGCGTCTACCTGGTATGGCGGGATTATCGGAATGAAACAAACGTTTTTTATGGTGATTTGTATGTGCAACGGCTTGACAGCAACGGTGTGAACCAATGGGATGAGAACGGCCTGGTCCTCATGCGTTGGGCAAACGGTCAATTTACTCCAATAGCAGTAAGCGACGGCAACGTCGGAGCATTGATGATCTGGGAGCAAAATTTAGGTGGATTATATAACACCGAGTTGTGGGCGCAGCATATCGACACCTCCGGCGCTCCCATGTGGACGGGAATGGGTTTGCCGGTTGCCCAGGTGTTGTATGCCACCGAATATTTTCCACAGGCGATTCCGGACGGCCTGGGAGGTGTTATTGTGACATGGCAGCGTTTGCCGCAAGTTCCCGGAACCACAGATATTTTTGCCCAACGGTTGTTGGGATCCGGTGCCCCGCAATGGACTCTCAACGGGGAAAATGTCTGTTCCGCCACCGATAATCAGAATGATCCAATCCTCTGCAGCGACGGTTCGGGTGGCGCTTTCATTGCCTGGACAGACTGGAGACCGGGCTTCCCCAATGCAGATATCTATGCACAGCACATTTCTGCCACCGGAATCAGTTCGTTTGTTCAGGATGGCATCCCGGTCTGTAATGAAAGTGCCAGACAGGAATATGCACACCTTCTGGCGGGGGATGGACCTGGTGTAGCTTTTGTCCTGTGGCATGATTTCCGGCATGGCAACAGCGATATTTTTGCCCAGAAGATGAGTTCATCCGGAAATTTTTTCTGGGCAAACAATGGCATTCCGGTGTGCATCGAACCGCATGATCAGAACAATGCGGCAATTATTTCAGATGGGGCAGGCGGTTTTATTGTATCGTGGACAGATTTGCGGGACGATGCCGGGAACATCTATGCCCAGCGAATAGATGGCAGTGGCGTAGACCAGTGGGCAGCGAACGGAATACCGGTCTGCTCTGTCGCCGGAATTCAAGATCTGCCGGTAATGGTATCCGATGAAAGTGGTGGTGCCATCATCATTTGGCAGGATTTCAGAAATGACGCTACGGGAGATCTCTACGCGCAGCGAATCGACTCGAACGGACAAGCGCTGTGGAGCACAAACGGTGTGGCTATTTGTTCTGCACCAAATGACCAAATCTATCCGGTGGCAATAAGCGATGGCCACGGCGGGGCCATTATTGCGTGGGAGGACGCCCGCATGGGAAATCTTGATTATAATATTTATGCCCAATGGGTCGATCAGCAGGGAAACCTGGGCGGCGTTGCGGGAATACCGGGATCAGGATCGGAGTTAGTTGAAAATTTCATGTTGCATCAGAATTACCCCAACCCCTTCAACCCCACTACCACAATCGAATTTGACTTGCCACACGCCGGTTTTGTGACATTGAAGATTTACAATATTTTAGGAGAAGAGGTCGTAACATTGGTTTCGGAAGAATTGGGTGTCGGGAAATATGAATGTGAATGGGACGCCAGTGGTCTGTCCTGCGGGGTATATTTTTATCGGCTAACTGCTGGAAAATATGATGCAATTAAGAAAATGTTATTGGTGAAGTGATCTTTGGTTAACCATAATTTGTGGAGGTAATCATGTTGGGTAAGATTTATCTCTTCGTGCTGGTTTCACTCTCCAATTGGATTTTTATGGGTTCTTCAATTGTAGCACAAAATTTAATTCTAAATCCCGGTTGTGAGGATTCGTTAGTTAATGGTGAAATTCCCAAATGGATGGAAGTTATCGGTAGCAGTTGAACGCCGAAAACGGCAAGTCCTTATCCCTATGAAGGGTTGGCATATTCCTTTCCTTGGGGTAGCCGCTGTAGCAGAATTGCAGCAGGATGTGGATGTTTCATCTTAAGGACGACAATTGATGACAGCACCCAGTCATTCATCTTTGAAGGATATGTCCGAGCGTATGGGCAATCCCCCGCCGATCAATCCCGGATCATCCTGGAGTTTCTTGATACCCTAAAAAGTACCAAGATAGACTCATTCGATTCTGGAAACTATTCAAATACTACTGAATGGGTACAGATTACCGATACATCAATTGCTCCACCCCAAACCAGGTATATCCGTGTTCGATTGATCAGTACTCGAAGAAACGGTTTCAATAACGATGGCTATTATGATGGTTTGGGTCTAATGGCCTTCAATCCTATTGGTATGCAAAAAAGAAAAATACAATTTGGTTGATAACTTTGTTTTGTTACAGAACTACCCCAACCCCTTCAATCCCATAACCACCATTGAATTTGCCCTGCCTGCCCCTTCGGGGCCCTAATCCGGTTTGGTCAGACTAAAGATTTACAATATTTTGGGAGAAGATGTCGCAACGCTGGTTTCAGAAAAATTAACCGCCGGGAAATACAAATATGATTGGGATGCCAGTGGCATGGCTAGCGGGGTGTATTTCTATCGGCTGGAGGCCGGGACTTTTGCTCAAACAAATAAGATACTGCTGATCAGGTAATTTTTATTCCGGCATTCAAGATTTCTTTAGTGAGTCAACTACCGCTGCCTTGCCTCAGGCGGTGGTAATTGACTTGACCCAAGGAGACCTTCTTACCAATATTTTCCCATCATCAGAAATTCCCGAACTTTGTATATCTGTTCACTAACAATTAATGAGCTGCTTTAGAAATTTGAGATTGTCATTGTTTTTAATTAAGCAGAATCATATATTTGCGCGGATTTTAATTCAAGTTGTTCATACTCATTCCAAGATGTGGAGCTAAGGCGATGGCGCGTAAAAAGTTACAGTTAATTCTAATCTCCGGGCTTTTTCTATTTGTGCTTTTTTATTTTATTGCTGATCGATTGGTTTTTACCCCTTCAGAGCTCATAATAGCTGAGCGCGTTGAGTCCATGCCCAGCAAAAGTGATCTTGAAGAAGAAGAGGAAAATGAAAATGACCACATGGACCTCGCCATGCAGTTTGAATTTGAAAAGACGAAAGATCCCGCTCTTGGCTATGTACCGCGTGAGAGGCTAATTCAAGCCTATCAATATGCTGATAAATTAAGAAGCCGGATTTATTCTCCCAATGGAGACTTGTCGAAAATTGGCGCAGCGAAGGGAGTTGCGGATATTGCCTGGACGCCTCATGGACCTAATAACGTTGGGGGAAGGAGCCGGGCAGTCATGTTCGATCCCAATGATGCCACAAATAAAAAAGTCTGGGCAGGCGGCGTTTCCGGTGGATTATGGTATACCGATGATATTACAGCAACCAACCCGACATGGACAAAGGTCGATGATTTTTGGGATAATATCGCAATTACATGTATCGCTTATGATCCCGGCAATACTCAGAATTTTTATGTGGGAACCGGTGAAGGTTGGTATAATGTAGATGCAGTTCGAGGTGCGGGAATCTGGAAAACAACTGATGGTGGAGCAAACTGGAGCCAGTTATCAAGTACGAATAATTCCACTTTTTACTATGTTCAAAAAATTGCGGTTCATCCATCGTCTGGCGATGTATATGCAGCCACTCGCAGCGGTGGCGTCCAGAAATCAACCGATGGCGGAAGCTCATGGACAAAGGTATTAGGCAGCGGTACAGGCGCCAGCACAAATGCTGCCGCTGACCTGGAATTCGGAGCGGACAATACAATCTATGCGGCATTGGGAATTTTTTCAACGGATGGTGTTTACAGCTCAACAACCGGTAATGCCGGAAGCTGGACCAAAAGAAATACCGGTGCAAACGGTTTTCCCACAACGAACATTCAAAGGATTGAATTGGCCACAGCGCCTTCCGATGCAAACACCATTTATGCCCTGGTTCAGGGATCAGGGCTCACAATAAGCAATTTATATAAATCGACTGATAAGGGGGTAAACTGGTCGACAATAACAACCCCGGCAAATGCAGATGGCGGCGGAGTGATGTTAGCTAAGAGTCAGGCTTGGTATGATTTAATAGCCACTGTTCATCCAACTAATCCTGATATCGTTTATGCTGGTGGTGTTGATTTATTTAAAACAACCGATGGCGGTACAAATTGGACACAGATTTCTCGATGGTTTGATGATGGTGTGAGGCCTTATGTTCACGCAGACCAGCATGCTATCCAATTCCGGCCGGGACACACATCGGAGCTGGTATTCGGGAATGATAATGGCATCTGGTATTCGGATGATGCCGGGGGCACTTTTTCTGAACGAAACAGCAGTTATATCACGGCCCAATATTATAGTTGCGCTGTTCACCCCACGGCTGCCACCTACTACTTTTTAGGAGGCACGCAGGATAACGGCACGCATCAATTCAATCAAACCGGAATTGATGATATTGTTAAGGTAATTGGCGGTGACGGCGGTTTTAGTTTTATCAGCACTGTCGATCCGAATATTCAAATTGGTTCATATACGAACAATAACTGGTACCGGAGTCTGGATGGCGGTGCTACCTTTCCAAGAGTATATTCATCAAGCACTGGACGGTTTATAAATCCGGCTGACTACGATGCGGGCAGTGATATATTGTATGCTTCAATGGATGATGCAACAAG
>CAZUZS010000122.1:0-2467 GCA_964624795.1 uncultured Calditrichaceae bacterium | reverse complement strand
AACTCCGTTTGGGAAACAACCGACGGTGGCAGCAACTGGAACAACAAAGAAGGCAACCTGCCCGATATGCCGATTCGCTGGGCGCTGTATAATCCGAATGATCGAAAAGAAGTTATTCTGGCCACAGAAGTCGGTGTATGGAGCACCACAGATATAACAGCCACCTCACCAACGTGGAGCCCCTCAAACAGCGGCCTGGCTAATGTTCGTGTGGACATGCTTAAATTACGCAGTGCGGATAATTTTGTAATAGCCGGCACACATGGCCGTGGTATGTACTCTACAGATGCATTTACAGCCGCCACGGCTTCTTTCCAGGCAGATGACACCCTTACCTGGCCCGGTGATGTAATACAGTTTACTGATGGTTCTTATAGAGCAACCTTATGGAACTGGAATTTCGGTGATGGTAATTCCTCGTCATTGCAAAATCCTTCCCATTGGTATTATAATGGCGGTAAATATACTGTAAGTCTGCAAATTAATGGCAGCGGCCCTACAGAATCAAAGACGAATTATATCCATATACTCGGAAACAGGGGAACGCCTTATCTTCCTGCAGACGGCGGGGATTTTGAGAGCAATGCAAATGATTATGGCAGTGTGGCACTTTCCGGCGGGATAAACCTGTGGGAAAGAGGTGCGCCGGGAAACGTTATTAACACGACAGCATCCGGAACCAATGTTTGGAAAACTCTCCTCGATGCAAATGTCCCTTCAACAAGCGCTTTTTCATGCGCCTTGCTGACGCCCAAGTTTAATTTTACCGCCAGCGGTACCTATTATGTAAAATTCAAATTTAGGATGCAAATATATTATGGTAATGCACCTGGTGAAGCTTACCTGGAATATTCGACAGATAAAGGTACAAACTGGTCCCGACTTGGGGGTTTGCAGGGAACAGACGGAAATGCAGTGCAGAATTGGTACAATATAGATGAAACATCTTATGGCGGTAGCAATTCATTTACCGGTCCTTGTTGGTGGCTCACTGCATCCAGTTATATACAGGCGATATATGATGTATCGGCATTACAAGGGAACATAGACGTCCGTTTTCGCCTCGTATATCGCAATGAGAGTGGATGGACTGCTTCCACTTTTGATGGCATTGCCATCGATGACTTTGAGATTGATGGTCCGCCTAACGGTGATGACCCATTGCCCGTTACTTTGAGTACCTTTGCTGCCGATATTCAACGTGATCGGATTATTTTTAATTGGGTCACCGAATCCGAGATTAATAATGATAATTTTATTCTGAAAAAAAGCGTTGACAGAGACAATTTTTACACCCTGGCGGAGATACCCGGGCATGGCAACAGTAATGTATCTCATGTATATCAATACATAGATGAGCAAGTGCAGGCAGGCAATACATACTACTATGCGCTTTCCAGCAAGGATTTCAACGGAGCCATGAATTTTTACGATACCCTGACGGTCAATTTTTCGGATGGAACATTATCGAATGGAATATTACCGGAGAAATTTGCGCTTTATCCCAATTTCCCCAATCCTTTCAATCCAAGCACAACCATTAAGTTTGATCTGCCGGCAAATAAAATCGGGAAATACCGGGTTCGGCTGAATATTTATAATTCAATTGGACAAAAAGTGCGCACGCTCGTCAACGAAGAACTGGCTCCCGGCGAATACAAAAGATACTGGGACTCCACCAACGATGCCGGCACGCAGCTCTCTTCCGGTATCTACATATTTGTAATCAGGGCCGGGGAATATATCCGAACACAGAAAATGATTTTGCTTAGATAGTAGCATAGATCAGGCTGACAAGGGGGAACGCGATCGATAACCTGAATTTGCGTTCCCTTGGTTAACAACATCCATCCTACACATTTCCGTCGGTTTTTTGTTGCGGTAAAGTGCTTTCTGACTCTCAAAATTTATAATATTACCGGCAGAGTAGTTGCGACCATAATCTCAGAAAAACTGGCGGCGGACAGCTCAAATTATAATTGGGATGCCAATGAACTGGCAAGCGGCGTTTATTTCTATTGTCTGAAGGCAGGTCAATACACTGAAACTAAAAAGCTGTTTTTAATACGGTAACCGTATTCTTATCTTTTTCTTCAGGGTAGGTTCACGCAGGGAGCGGAAGTCAGAATTTCCGCTTCCTTATTATAATGAGTTGATTCTTGTCATTTCAAGTCGCAAATTTGACTGCAGAAATAATTCTACTGGTACAAAAGGTGTCTCTCAGCGGCAGTCTGAAGCATCGGCTGCCGTTATCATAATTTTCGGTTTTATGGAGATGTAAATATGCAAAAAATTTCTACTATATTTTTTCTCTTCTTAGCTTTAATGTTTGTACGGCAGAGTAGTGCGCAATATGCAATTCATTCACCCTATTTGAATCAGCCCGAAAAGGCAATCGGCTATGTGGATAGTTGTGCCCAATTCTGGGTAAATTCGTGGGATGATAACCTGGGAGGATTCTTCAGCA
>CAZUZS010000121.1:0-9586 GCA_964624795.1 uncultured Calditrichaceae bacterium | reverse complement strand
TGCGGCTGTTCCTTCTAACCCATCCCCCGGCCCCTTCCCTCATTCACAAGGGAAGGGGTGCCCAGAACGAGGACATCTTTGCCAATTCGAAAAGTCGCTGTGAAAGCAAAACCAGCAAAATCCCCTCCCGGTTGCATCAGGAAGGGGAAAGTGGGGTGGGTAAGCAAATGCAGCGGCAACCCACCCATCCCCAAAACAAAAATTCACTACCGTGTTATAAGATTTTTTAATACATTTTAGAGAGAAGAACTAATTAAAGAAAATCTCTCTTCGAGCCAAAAATGAAAAAAAATAACGAAAATAATTTGCCAAATCTTGAGGAGCTGCGTAAAAAGGCGGAGGAGATCACATCCCGTTCGCGGGCAAATGTGCAACAGTTGACGCGGGAGGAAATACAGCGACTGGTTCACGATCTGGAGGTACATCAGGTAGAGTTGGAACTCCAGAACGAGGAACTGCGCCGTGCCCAACAGGAATTGGCAGAGTCCCGCGACCGCTATTACGATTTATACGACCTGGCGCCTATCGGGTATGTTACCCTGAACAGGAACGGCATCATTCAGGAAGCCAACCTCGCCAGCGCCCTGATGTTTGGAGTGGAAAGAACAAATCTGATCAAATCGAGATTTTCCCGATATCTCCACCCCGGGTACCATTCGGTTTTCTATATGTGTTTAAAATCGACAGTTGAAAATTCGCAGCGTCAAATTTGCGAGCTTCAACTTGCTCCTCAAAAAGGAGCACCGCTCCTCGTTCAGTTAGACTGCATTCCGGTGGAAAACAATATAGGCAGCGTTGATTATATCCGAGCCGCCATGACCAATATTACGGAACGAAAGGAATCAAACTTCAAACTGCAGGAAAGCGAACGTGCCTATCGCAGTCTGGCTGAGCATCTGCCCGGGATCGTTTACCGGCTTCATCTGCGGGAAAAAAACAGGATGCAGTTTTTCAACAAGGCATTTGTGTCCTTAACAGGTTATTCGGAGCTGGAGCTAAAGCAGGGAAATATTTGTTTTATCGATCCGCTGATCTTACCGGAAGACCGGCCTGCAGTGCTTGATACGGTGAGGCACGCAATAGCAGAAATGCGCCCCTTTTCTATAGAATACCGGCTGCAGCACAAAGACGGCAGCATCCGCTATGTGGTTGAACAGGGGAACCCGATCCGTGGAGCAGACGAGAAAACGGTGTATATTGACGGCATAATTAATGACATTACCAACTTCAAACAGCTTGAAACAAAAATTCAGGAGAGCGAGGAAAAATTCCGCAATTTTGTCGCCCACTCTTCAGATGGTATCTCCATTGTCGATGAAGAAGGCAAAATTATCGAATGGAATGCTGCAATGGAAGAGCTAACCGGGCTTGAACAGCAGCAGGCAATTGGTAAATTATTGTGGGATGTGCAACCCCAATTTCTCCCGGCGACAGAGAAGACTGAGACCAATTGCCAAGAACAAAAAACCAAAACGCAAAAATTTAATCATAACTTGCAGTTAGAACCTCCCGGCAAGTTTGCCGAGAGTACAATTTTGCGGGTCGATGGCAGTAAACGCATCATCGAGTCTCACTCTTTCCCGATTGCCACAAAAAACAAATTACTGTTTGGGGTAATTATCCGGGACGTTACCCAACGGAAAAAGGAGGAAGAGCACACCCGCTTTCAGGCTGCCATTTTGCAGAATGTAAGAGACGGCGTTATCGTCACTGATCTGGAGGGCAAGATTACATATTGGAACGAAGGCGCCGGAAAAATTTTCGGATATACAGCGGAGGAAATGACAGGCAAATCGGTCACCACTCTTATGCCGACTGAGAACGGAAAGGATGTTGGATTAAACCTCCCAATCATACGGGAGGGTAAAGATTTTACAGGGGAATGGGAGGGCAGGCGCAAAGATGGCACCCTGCTATGGACCGACCTTAAAACCACCTTTATGCGCGACGCCAAGGGGCAAGCCTATGGTCTGTTGGGCGTTGCCAAAGATATCACAGCCCACAAACATGCTGAAGAGAGACTGAGGGAACAGGCGCAAATCCTCGATCAGATACATGATGCTGTAGTCTCCACTGATCTGGAAGGTTACATTACAAGCTGGAATATGGGTGCAGAGCGGCTGTTCGGATACACAGCAGCAGAATGTATCGGGAAACATATTGCAATGCTTTACCGGGAAGAGCAGCGCGATTTCCTGGCAAACGAAGTCATCGCACCATTGAAAGAAAAAGGTACCCATGCCGTTGAGGTCAGGAAGCGCGACAAAACCGGCAGGCTTTTTTACGCCCATCTCTCTTTGGCGCTGATGAAAGATGAACTAGGCCAGCCACGGGGCATGATTGGCTACTCCATGGACATTACGGAACGTATGGAAGCGCAGGAAGAGCAGAAGAACTATGCCAATCGCATCACCACCATTCTGGAAAGCATTACCGATGCCTTTTTCTCCCTGGACAAAAACTGGCGCTACACCTACCTCAATGCCCAGGCCGAGAACGTTGTTTGCAAAAAGCGGGAGGAATTGCTGAACAAAGTGATCTGGGATGTATTCCCGGAAACACTCGGCACCCCTTTTGAGCATGAATTCAAGACCGCTATGGTCACCAAAGCGGCTTCGACATTTTCTGCATATTATGAACCGTTTAAAGCGTGGTACGAAGTTCATGTTTATCCTTCGGCGGACGGTTTATCTATTTATTACCAGGATGTTACGGAGCGCATTGAAAAAGAGAAAGCACTGAAAAGGGCTAACCGGGCGCTGCGAACTGTGAGCGCTTTTAACCGTGCGTTATTGAGTATAAAAGATGAAAAAGAATTGTGCCGCTATGCCTGCCACGCGCTGGTAGAGATGGGCGGGTATCGACTGGCCTGGGTCGCCTATAAGCAAAACGATGCAAATAAAAGCATCCGACCGGTGGCGCAAACCGGCTACGAGTATGGCTACCTGGAATCCATAAAACTCTCCTGGGGTGATAATGAATACGGGCAGGGCCCTGCCGGGACTGCTATCCGCCTGAACAAAGCCACCGTTTCCAGGAATCTCCAGACCGATCCCCAATTCCTTCCCTGGCGGGAAAAGGCCATCAAGCGGGGCTATAACTCCTCAATTGGAATTCCTATCTCCAATGAAGTGGAAACGCTCGGCGTGTTGAGCGTCTATTCCCGGGAGACGGACGCCTTCGATGAAGAAGAGATTCGGCTGTTAGTGGAGTTATCGGATCAACTTGCTTTCGGAATTACCGCCCTGCGGATCAAGGCGGAGACCAAAAAAACCGAAAAGGCGCTGCTGGAAAGCCAACAGAAATTCAAAACCCAATACAAGGGGATTCCGGTTCCCACCTATACCTGGCAAAAAATAGAAAAAGAATTTATATTGGTGGACTGCAACCAGGCGGCAGTCGAGTTTACGAAGGGATCCATTAAGAAGCTGCTAGGCTCTACCGTGGATGAGATGTTCCCGGCCTCTCTCCAGGTGACAAGGGATTTCGAGCGCTGCATGAGGGAGAACACGACTATCCGGCGTGAAATATCTTACAAATCCCGCTTCACCGATTTAGAAGGCCTTTTCAATAACACAATTTTGTTTGTGCCGCCTGCTCAGATTGTGGTGCATGTGGAGGATATCACCAGGAAGCGGCGGACGGAAATCGAGCTGCGCATCCGGGAAGAACAGCAGCGAGCCATCGCACAGTTTGGACAGTCGGCCCTTCAAGTAAAAGAGCCAAAGAAATTGTTCGACCAGGCGGTAAGGATTATCGCCACAACTATGAATATGGAGTATTGCAAGGTTCTGGAGCTGCTGCCGGATGGAAACGCGCTGCTGCTGCGCAGCGGCGTGGGGTGGAAGAAGGGACATGTGGGACATACCACGGTTGGGGCAGAGAAATCTTCGCAGGCCGGTCTCTCGCTGGACTCCAAAGCCCCCATTGTTGTGCCGGACTTCAACCTCGAGAAACGTTTCAGCGCCTCGCCGCTTCTCAGGGAGCATAAAGTGCGCAGCGGGGTCAGCGTCCTCATCCACGGCGAGGATCGTCCGTTTGGGGTGCTGGGCGTGCATTCAAAAAAACCGAGAAGATTTTCGGAAGACGATATCAATTTCCTGCAGGCCGTTTCCAGCATTCTGGCCACCGCCATCAAGCGAATCTCCGCCGAAGAGGCTGTTCAAAGAAGTGAAGACAAGTTCAGGACTTTGTTCGAAACCAGCCAGGACGCCATATTTATTATGAAGGATGGGCGGACGTTTGACTGCAATCCGTCGGCGCTTGAAATGTTCCGCTGCAGCAAAAATCAGATAATCGATACGCCGCCTCATAAATTTTCGCCGCTGCAACAGCCGGATGGCGTCGACTCCGCAAAAGCTGCGCAGCGAAAAATGTCCGCAGCGCTAAAAGGCAAAAGGCAGCTCTTCGAGTGGGAGCATGTGCGGGCGGACGGCGCGCATTTTACGGCGGAGGTAAGTCTGAACCGCCTGACGGTTGGCAACAAACAGTTTTTGCAGACCATTGTGCGGGACATTACCCAGCGGAAGAAATGGGAACAGACATTAAAGGAAAGCGAATCCCGCTACCGGGGATTGATGGAATCTGCTCCAGACGCCGTGATCGTCACCAATGAGGATGGACGCATTTTACTGATAAATACGCAGGCGGAGAGATTGTTCGGATATTCCCCGCCGGAAATAATCGGCGAAATGATCGAAAAACTGATTGCGAAGGAAATGAGGGCAATCCATAAAAAGCACCGCCTTCAGTATTTAAACGGTCCGCAAACCCGTGCCATCGGTATCAATATGAGCCTGCTGGGGCTTTCGAAGGAAAAAAAGGTTTTCCCCATAGAAATAAGCCTGAGCTCCCTGCAAACCGAAAATGGCATGATGCTCACCAGCATTATTCATGATGTTACCGAGCGACGCGAGGCGGAGAAACGCCTCGAATATTCACATGAGCAATTGAGGAAGCTCTCCGTTCATTTGCAGTCGGCAAAGGAAGAAGAGAGCAAACGCATCGCCCGGAAAATTCATGACGAGCTGGGGCAGGGGCTTATTGGGCTTAAGATGAACCTTTCCTGGCTCCTCGATCGCCTGCCTGAGGATGAGCGTATTCTGAGAGAAAAAACAAATTTTATGCTGAATTTGATAGACGATTCCATTACCACAGTGGAAAAAATATCATCGGAGCTGCGACCGAGGATATTGGATATATTAGGCTTGCAGGAAGCCATGGAGTGGTATGGCAAGGAGTTTCAGGAAACCAGCGGCATCCGGTGCGAAATCACATTCAGGCCGAAAGATTTTGATGTAAAAGGGGAAATATCCACCGAAGCCTACCGCATCTTCCAGGAGGCAATGGTAAATATCCACCGCCATGCCGGCGCCCGAAAGGTGCAGATTTCGTTATCGCGGAGATCCGGGAACCTGCTTTTGACAATTAAAGATGATGGCGTAGGAATTACGAAAGAGCAGATTACCGGTCTTAATTCATTTGGCATAATGGGCATGCAGGAACGAACCAGGACAGTTGGCGGCAAAATAAAAATACTTGGGGCACCAGGCAAGGGAACGACCATCAAGGCGACCATTCCACTGAAATTTGAGAAGGAGAAAGTTAATGATTAAAATCCTTATGGTTGACGATCACATTATCGTACGAGAAGGTCTGAAACAGATTTTGGCAGAGGAGATGGATTTCCGGGTGGTAGATGAGGCCGGAGACGGCCAGGAAACAATGGAGAAATTTCGCCAAAACAGTTATGATATTGTGTTGCTGGATATTTCGCTGCCGGGAAGGGATGGCCTTGAAGTGTTGAAAGAGATCAAGCAAATTAGCCCGAAAACGGAGGTGCTGATCCTGAGTATGCACCCCGAAGAGCAATATGCCATCCGCGCCCTGCGAGCAGGCGCAGCCGGCTACCTTACCAAGAAAAGCGCCACTACTGAAATTGTAAGCGCCATCCGTGCCGTTTCCAGCGGCAAAAAGTATGTGAGCGCCTCATTGGCGCAACGCCTGGCACAGGAGGTAGAGGTGAACAGGGACCGGCCGATGCACGAAACGCTTTCCGACAGAGAATTCCAGGTGATGTGTATGCTGGCCGCCGGTCAGACGGTTTCCGAGATAGCGGAAGAATTGTTGTTAAGCATGCAGTCAATCAGCACCTATCGCTCACGAATTCTCCAAAAAATGCACATGTCAAAAAACGCCGAGCTAACGCAATACGCGATACGCAATGATCTTCTGGCGTAGATAAGCACGGACAATTTGCACTCCTCCTATGCCCGTTGACTGGCAATCCTGCTGGGCCAATTGAACCAAAATTCAATAAGAACACCGGGGCTGATAATTAAAAGTCAATTTCCCGGGTTCATTCGCCGTGCGACAGAGATGGGTGAGCATTTTCCCGCCCATCTCTGTTCGGGTCAATTTCCCCTGCAAATTCTATTTTACCAGGCACATTCGTTTCATATCGGTAAAGCTTGTCTTCCCATCGCTTGTTAATTTCATCCGGTAATAATAGATGCCGGAGCTGAGATTGCTGCCATTAAACCGGAGGCTGTGCGTCCCTGCCTCGCGGTACCCGCTGGCAATAGTGCGGATTTTTTGTCCCAACACCGTAAAAAGGTTAATCTCAATATTCGCAGCGCGATCAAGTGTGTATTCAATGGTCGTTTCAGGATTGTATGGATTAGGGTAATTATAAATTTGGGTAACTTTCGGAATCTGCGGCCGCCGGGCAATCCCGGTTGGGGACGCGGTAGTGTTCACCAGCACAGCAATCTTGGCCGAATCCGATATGCAAACCGCCAGGTCTAAATCGCCGTCATTGTCCAGGTCCTCTGCCGTCATCCCGATGGGATGCCTGCCAACATGTATGGTAAAGCCGCTGGCGAAGGTGTTGTTGCCATTATTTGGGACAATGGCAATCGCTGTCGAATAGACTCCCACCTCAGTGGTCGCCAGGTCAAAATCACCGTCCAGGTCGAAATCGCCGCCAACCAGGCCGGAGGGGAAAACGGTTTCAATTCGGTAGGTTGCCGTATAGGCGCCAGTTCCGTTATTCTCCAGCACCTGCGCCCGATAACCGTTGGCAATGGTTCCGCAGACCAGAATGTCTTCATCGGAATCCTGGTCGATGTCAAAAAAGAGAGCGTTCTGGGCGCTGGACCCAATAGCGAAATCCTGTGCAAAGGTAAAATGCCCCGAACCGTCATTCAGAAATGTTGTCAGGTAACCCAGGTTAATATAAACCTGGAAGATGAAATTCCGGGTGACCACAATATCCAGATCTTTGTCGCCATCGATGTCTCTCAAATAAATAGTGCCGGGACCATCGGACGTGTTGGCATAAGCTGCCACTGAAAAGTTGCCGCTGCCATCGTTGAGAAAAACCGCAATGTAATCGTCACCTGTCACAGAGACTGTCACAGAGACTGCCAGGTCCGCATCACCATCGCCATCCAGATCTCCTGCCGCCACACCCCAGGGATTATTGCCAAGGAAAATATTAACGGGCTGTGATAATGTTCCGTCTCCCTGGTTGAACAGAACCGACATATTTTGCGATTCATGGTTGGCAACTGCGACATCCGGATAGCCATCGGAATTAAAATCCGCTACAGCAATTGTGGCGGGATAGTTACCAACCGCATAGAAATGAGGTATTGGAAAACTGCCTTCCCCATTGTTCATCATCACCGCAATGCTATTCGAGCTCCTGTCGGCAACCAGCAAATCCTTATAGCCGTCTGCATTCATGTCGCCGGAGGTCACAAACCGCGGATCTATTCCGGCAAAATAGGTTTTGGGTGAATTAAAAGGATTTTGGGCAAACAGTGCGGAGCAGCCTGACAACAGCATGAAAATGGTCACTGCCCGCCGAACCGAGTCGAACTGTAAACAAAAACGTTCCATGATACCCTCCTAAACTATTGGTAAAAAAATGTAACAATCCAAAATTCCCGTTTTGCGAATTTAAACAGCCAGTCGTGGTTATTCCCTGTTGTGCCAGGTTTTCGCATGCACCAGTATCCGAGACGGAAGTCCATGCATACCTTTCCAAACAAGCTTAAATTGCTTTGGTGCGGAATTCAATTCTTCGAAAGCAGTTCATGCTTTCACCTGATTCATAATTAGTAGTGATTGGAGCTTTGATTTTTCTACGCCCTGGCATTCCCCTTCGGGCCAAATCCCTGTTTAATGGAAAAAGCAGGAACTTCCAAACCGGGAAGCTGAACCGTTACAGAAAATTACGTCTAAAGTTAGGCATATTAAATACCGGAAATCCTCACAAAAGTATCACAAAATACGCCAATTGTGAGCAAAGTTAAAAATAATTCCCCCGATCCACCTTGGCCGGGGGGATGCGACAAGCATTTTCTCCCTGCAGAAGATACAGGAAAATGCCAGTATGGTGGTCGCTCCCGGCTGATCGTATGGCATAAAGTAACAAAATAGTTTGCGGTATCCACACGAACCACAACGAAACGACCCACATGCTTGAGATTTTTTTACAAGCAAATAGGTGGAGAACTACAAAAAAATTAGAACCGCTCCGATTTATTAATGCAGATAAATAGATTATTTTATTGTAAAAAAAGGCACAACAAAATAATGAAGTTAATGGTGGCAGACAGCATATGGGTGGCCGGCGAAGTGTTGAGGAATTCTCCCCTTCTTCCCAAACATGTTGAAATCCTGCCTATGATGAATGATCTCGAGCATCTTAAGAATGAGCTTGATCTTCACAAACCGAATGTTGTTGTCATTTGCCTGCGGGATTTACACCATAAAAGACTGCAACTCCTGAGGCAAATCAAAGAAAATATTCCGTCGCGGGATATGATCTTATACCTCTACCAATCGGAAATTAATATATCAGAAAACTGGAGGGCTGCCGGCATCGATTTCCTTTTCAGCGGCGCTAAAGGGTTGAATCAATTAATCGACCTTTTGTCGGTACTCCCATCAAGTAAGGGCTGGCAGCAGGCAGTCCCGGTTCTACAGAAAGTCTGACATAGTAGTAATATAGAAAACCGGTGTTAAGTGTAGCCGGGATATTTGAAAATATTCTTAAGTGGAAAAACAGGAGACACACCAAACAAGGGAAGGTGCCATTATGTTTCGGTTTTCAATGGATGTTAGGGATGCATCGATATCAAATGAGCAGAGATGGTTTCGATACGGCGTAAAAGAAGATAATGCGTTCCAGTGGAAAATGTGGTCAAAATTTCACCGATTGCATCCGAGTTTTGATCCACAGGATCCTGAATCCGAAGGATTTGACGAGGCAGATTTGCTGTCGCAGGAGATATTCTTTCGGATTGATGGGAACACACCGCGCAACAACAAGGAAGCACTTCAGATTGTGCGCGACATTTTCTTCTTTTCCCCCCTGCGGGTATGGTTAGGAGAGGAGGAGTACCAGGTTAACAAGAACATTAAAGAGCAGCAACCTCAGCCGACTATTGGGTAACTAATCGGTCTAATCTGACTCGTTTTCTTTAATGTTTATGGAATCGTGGTAAATTCCCTTAAATGCGGAGCGGGGCTGTGTGGGAGCAGCCCCGGGGGGATTTACTATTCATTAAGTTCC
>CAZUZS010000120.1:2931-9753 GCA_964624795.1 uncultured Calditrichaceae bacterium | reverse complement strand
TAAAATAGAGATAAAGTTGGGGTGGATTGATATTTTAAATCTGCAAAGATTTTAGAATGAGAATCGTGCTGGCTTGCCGGCTGTAATTTGGCTCCATGCCAATCTTCCAACTCTCCTGAATGCTTGGAGCAATGCCCATACCTCAATCGTCGCCCGGCGCCGCATTCCTTGACAGGAAAATGCCTGTTCTGTGCACAACATTCCATGACATAAATTTTCCAGGTAATGTCAATTTGCCAGAAATGGATCAATCCGGTGTGGAGTTTGTCATGATGACAGATAAATACTCTATTCTGACAAGACGCCTGCTTCCCCTGGATTTTTCCGGGATAAAATAATACTCTTATAAATCATATACTAACAATGATTTATCGCTTATTTATATTTTTGGCATCAACTTTGTAAGTGTAAGGATAAAAACGAAAGAAAAAAGGAGGAATAAAAATGTTGTCAGGTTTTCAAAATAATGTGGCAAGAGAATATGATCGCCAATTAGCTTCGAATGGAAGAAAAATTACCATAAAGCCGTCGGTGGATATTTATGAAACGGGTGATTCAATTGTCGTGCTGGCAGAGATGCCAGGAATCATGAAAGAAAATTTGAATGTGAAAGTGGAAGACGGCGTGCTCCACATTTCGGGTCAACGCGAGAACCCCAAAATCGATGGGGAATACCTGATGCGGGAGACCGATGATGTATTTTTTCATCGTGCCTTTGAGCTGGAAGAAGATCTCAATCCGGAAAAGATTGTTGCTGAGTACAATCATGGAATTCTCAAGGTCACCATCGGGAAAAAAGAAAAGGCGAAACCTAAAGTAATTCAAATAAATTAAACGGTGAGCACTTTGTTTTCTATCGGTGAGTGGTTGCAAGACCTTACTTTGGGGCCAAACACCGTTCACCAGAGATTGCGGCGAAAGTGAAGGAGAGGCAGATGAGCGAACGAAGTTGGATCGATACTTTAATTACAAAATTTGATGTAGAGAGCCACGGAAACGGCAAGCACAAAAAGCAGATGCTGGAATATTTGAAAGAAGATTATGTGGAGATAGCACAACTGAACCGAATAATTCTGCTGGAGAGCGAGCAACTGGCTTACCGGCACTTGAGTGACGAGTTGACCGAACTTGTCAAGGAAAAACAGGAACATGCGGACAAAATTGCCGGATCCATAAAAGAATTGGGTGGAGAGGCGGAAAATCCTGAAGATACGGGAAATCTCTTTCCCACCGGCGACTTTCAGAGAATTCTGGATAAGGAATCGGAGCAGCGCGGGAGACTGGCAGAACATGAAAATTTCGCCGAGGATTACGGCTTCGGTAAAATAGCAGAATTGCTTCGTCACATCAGAGAAGAAAACCTGCTATTCGTTGAAAAATTGGAAAGAATACTCATGCGTTTCAACGCAGAGATTTAAAAATTTTAAGGAGGTTTGTTAAAATGGCTAAGAAGGTAATTGGAATTGATTTAGGAACAACAAATTCGGTCGTTGCGGTAATGGAAGGCGGCGAACCGGTCGTTATACCAAACTCGGAAGGTGCCAGAACCACGCCATCGGTGGTGGGATTCACAAAAACAGGTGAGGTTCTGACCGGAGCGCCGGCAAAACGACAAATGATAACCAATCCTGAAAATACCGTTTATTCAATTAAACGTTTTATGGGGCGTCGACTGGAAGAGGTGCCGGAAGAAACCAAAATGGTCCCCTACAAGGTGAAGTCGGGCACCCACAACCTGGCGGTGACGGAAGTCCGCGGAAAGGAATATACACCGCAGGAAGTATCCGCCATGATTCTTCAAAAAATGAAACAGACGGCGGAGGACTACCTGGGGGAGAAGGTCACCGATGCGGTGATCACCGTTCCTGCCTATTTTAATGACAGCCAGCGCAAAGCTACCAAAGAGGCCGGCGAGATTGCGGGATTAAACGTGCTGCGAATTATCAATGAGCCGACCGCGGCTTCCCTGGCTTACGGGCTGGACAAGAAAAAGAATGAGAAGATTGCCGTGTACGATCTCGGCGGCGGAACATTTGATATCTCGATTCTGGAAATCGGCGACGGCGTGTTTGAAGTTAAATCGACCAATGGCGACACGCACTTGGGCGGCGATAATTTCGATCAGCGCATTGTGGACTGGATTGCTGATGAATTCAAGAAAGAGAATGGAATCGATCTGCGAAAAGACCCGATGGCGCTGCAGCGTTTGCGGGAAGCTGCGGAAAAGGCGAAAATAGAATTGAGCAGCACCCAGCAGACCGACATAAACCTGCCGTTTATCACGGCGGATGCCAACGGTCCCAAACATTTACAGATGACCCTGACCCGGGCCAAGTTTGAATCGCTTGTGGATGACCAGCTCCGCAGGACTTTAGGACCGGTCGAAAAGGCCATGAATGATGCCAGTATGAAACCGGAAGATATTGATGAGGTTATCCTGGTGGGTGGCTCAACCCGAATTCCACAGGTTCAGGAACTTGTTAAGGGATTTTTCAGGAAAGAGCCGCATAAGGGAATCAACCCGGATGAAGTTGTGGCAGTTGGCGCGGCAATTCAGGGCGGCGTCTTGGCCGGCGATGTGAAAGACGTGCTATTGTTGGATGTCACGCCATTGTCGCTGGGCATCGAAACGCTGGGCAATGTGGCAACCAAGCTGATTGAACGGAATACTACCATCCCCACGCGAAAGAGCGAGGTGTTTACCACCGCCGCTGATAACCAGACTTCGGTGGAAATTCATGTGTTGCAGGGCGAGAGGGAATTCGCGCGTGACAACCGGACACTGGGTAGATTTATCCTGGACGGCATTCCCCCGGCACCGCGTGGTGTGCCAAAAGTCGAAGTCACTTTTGATATCGATGCCAACGGAATTCTGAATGTGGCGGCCAAAGACATGGCGTCTGGCAAAGAACAGAGCATTCGCATCGAAGCCAGTTCCGGCTTGAGCGATCAGGAAATCGATAAAATGGTGAACGATGCCAAAGAGCACGTGGCAGAGGATAAAAAACGTCGTGAAGTAATCGATGCCAGGAATGCCGGTGATCAATTGGTTTATCAGACGGAGAAAAATCTGAAAGATACCGGCGATAAACTGGATGCCACCACAAAAAATAAGATTGAGGCAGCCGTGAGCCGGTTGAAAGAAGCGCTCAAGACCGATGTACTTGAGGAAATCAAATCTGCTACCGAAGGTCTTAACCAGGCCTGGAGCGAGGCTTCCTCACAGATGTATCAGCAGTCTGCCGGTTCCCAGGGAGCGCAGGAGCAGGAGAAGGACGAAACTGCTTCGGGTGAATCTCAGGAGAAAGTGGAAGAAGCCGATTACGAAGTAGTAGACGACGATAACAAAGATAAATAAAATAACAGTTTTAGGGGGATTTCATATTGGGTTGAGGAGATGAAATCCTCCTGAATACTTCGGCATCCGGATGTAAAATTAGCCGGATGCCTGCGTCAAAACATCGGGCATGTGGAGAAAAATATTTCTCTTGAAATCTATGGTTGCAGGAGGTATTAGGTAGAATGAACGAAAAGAAGAAAAATGCCAAAAATATATTTGTCAACTTTTTGGAAGAAAAACAGAACAAATCCGAGGCAACAGAAGAAGCCAAAGACAAAGATGTAGAAGAAGAGCAAACGCCGGAATCGGAAACAATAGAGAAAATGAAACAAAAGGCAAATGAGTATCAGGAGAAGTATGAGGAATTGAATGAGAATTTCCTGCGTTTGAGGGCGGAGTTCTCGAATTACAAAAAGCGTATTGAGCGGGACCAGGTCGAATTCTCGGACTACATAAAAGGTGAGCTCATCAAGAAGCTTCTGCCGGTAATGGACGACTTGAATCACATGATCGAAAAATCGGGAGACGATGCTGATGAGAACTCGATCCTGGAAGGAGCCAGGCTGATTTACCAGAAATTCCACCAGATACTCATCGATATGGGATTGGAGAAAATAGAAGCGATCGGCAGCGATTTCGATCCCCAATTTCACGAAGCAATGATGATGCAGAAAACTCCTGATAAGGAAAAACATCATAAAGTTGTCGAGGTGTTTCAGGAGGGTTACCGCATCCACAATCGCTTGATAAGGCCAAGCAAGGTTGTTGTGGCGGATTTCGATGATTCTGAGGAAAAGGCGAATTAATAACCGCCTTCCGAATCGGGGTTGGGAGCGGAGCCTGCCTAAAAGATTGTTAAGACTCAACAAAAGCATGACGGGTTACTGAGTTGGTTGAGAAGCCGTTTTACACATCCCTGGTGCGCGATTCTTTATGGTGTGTAAGGGCCCTGCATGGGAAATCAAGCTTTCGCGGCGTTATCAAGTCTCCCGGGATATCGCCGGGAATATGGCGCCGCGATTGGATATCATTGCCATTCCGCGAGGAGCGATGAATTCACGGAACGGAATATAAATTTATACATCGCAGCAGATTTTCCGACATTTTCATATATACAGCGATTGCAATATTTTCCATTACGAATTCGCATGATCGAAACATCACCCATTTTTATAGATAATCACTTATCTTTAAAAAAATTCACAAAACATATAGAAACTTATGATTGGGTATTGACTTTTAGGACAGGTTTAGTTAAATTTTCAAAAACCTAAGTCGCGAGGTAAATTTATGTTAGTTTTAACAAGGAGGTTAGGCGAATCCATCAACATAGGTGATAATATCAAGATTACCGTAGTTGATATTGATGGAAAACAAGTAAAAATTGGTATAGAAGCGCCTCGAGATATTACGATATTCAGGGAAGAGGTCTACGAGCGCATAAAACAAGAAAATGTGCGGGCTTCTTCTGCCTCCAGTGATGAGCTAAAACAAGCCGCTCAAATCTTCAAGAAAAGCAAGAAATAATCTTCCCATCTTTTTTCGATTTTCCCCTCCCCAAGGGATAACTATGTCAAATCGCGTCTTAGTTTCATTATGCTCCGGCATGCTTTTTGGGAATATGGACTAATTTCATTTAAAGAACTCCGCGTTTGTTATTCGATCTGTTCTCCTCAGTCAAACCTTCTTGTCGCGCTTTGAGGAAGCTATCGGTAGACGCGGATAAATTCTCTTCCTCCATATAAGCACCTTCCAAAAAGGTGCTGAAAGTCGCAAGTCCCGTTTTTATTATATCTCGTATCAACAGCCAGAGGGAATCTGGTAAACAAAGTTTATTTTTTGGTATTGTAAAATTCTATTATCCCAGTTATTTTAATCAGGTTTAACCGGACGAAAAAATGGATCGGTATTCGAAACGAATTCAAATATTAGGCCGGGCTAGCACACTCTGCCTTTCTGTTTTATTGAGCATTTTTATCCTTACCAATTTGTATGTGGTCGTGTGGCAACAATTGGAAAAGCATGCACTCACGGCACTGCCGTTCTTGAACCCCTTGATGTGGATTGTGCTGCCGGTGCTTTTGTCCATAGTCTCGATATTGGTTGTCACAATGCTGGATAGAACGTATTTTTCGATTCGGCACAATATACGGGCAAAATTTTATATTTTGAGCTGGATACTATTTCTGGGGATGATTATCCAGTCTTTTCTAAATTTTGTCCGTCTTGATGTCTTCTTATCCCTTCTGGGCGCGTTGTCGTCGGTTCTTATTTTTCGTCTTTACAGATATACCGGCAATACGGGTGGAGAAGAAAGCCGATGATCCGTTACGATGTCCACATGGAGAATCCTGAAAAGCGAGCCATTTCCAAAGCAGTTGAGATGCTTGGCGATGGCGGGGTGATTGTGTATCCCACGGATACCGTTTATGGTATTGGCTGCGATCTCTACAACAAGCGTGCATTGGAACGCATATATCGTCTGAAAGGGAAAAGCAAATTCGACCCGGTGAGCCTTATTCTGAAAGATATTCACCAAGCCAGTTTTTATGCCCGGATTTCCAATTATGCTTACCGGTTATTGCGCCATTGTTTGCCCGGACCCTACACCTTTATTTTACCGGCCACCCGTGAGATACCCCGCACCATGCTGAGTAAAAGAAAAGAGGTGGGGATAAGGATTCCGGATAATACGGTTTGCCGGATGCTGCTTGAAGAATTTGGTCATCCGCTGGTAAATACTTCCGTCAACCAGGCACCGGGTGAGTTGTTGAACAATCCGAATGAGATTGAAACGCGCTATGGCAACGAGGTGAACCTGATGTTGGATGGTGACTGGCTGCCGGAAGCAATGGAATCCACCGTGGTAAGTCTGATAGATGATGAAGTTCGAATCCTTCGCGAAGGAAAGGGCGATCTGGAAAAACTCTTTGATTAAGCTGAATTAATATGCCTAAATTATAAATAAGAAATGATCGATAGGATCTATTTGAGGAGTGAACAAAATAAAACCGGAGGCCAGATTGAAAAAAATAGTGACAACATCTGAAGCACCGGCGCCCGTTGGGCCGTACAACCAAGCCGTTGTCGTCGGAAACCTGGTGTTCACCGCCGGGCAGATTGCCATTGATCCTGTGACCGGAAAGCTGGAAGAGAATGACATCATAAAGCAAACCCGGCTGGCAATTCGCAATCTGGAAGCGGTTCTGAAAGCTGCCGGCAGCAATTTGACCAAAGTTGTTAAAACCACGGTGTTCCTGAAAAACATGAACGATTTCGCGGACATGAATGGCGTTTATGCACAGTTCTTTTCTGAGAATTCTCCCGCCCGCTCGGCGGTGGAAGTAGCCAGACTACCTAAGGATGTTTTGGTGGAAATTGAATGCGTTGCCGAAGTGGGGTAACCGGTCCAGTGTTTTTTTAATGATTAGTTTCACTGAATGTCCATGCGCGGAATTCTGCAAAAAGAATAGCAAATGAGG
>CAZUZS010000120.1:0-2831 GCA_964624795.1 uncultured Calditrichaceae bacterium | reverse complement strand
ATCGTAGAAAAAAGGTGCGGCAATGTGGAGATATTCCTGACGGAATATCCGGGACATGCCAAAGAAATTGCCTCCCGGATTAAGAATGATTTTTCAGTCATCATCGTGGCGGGAGGGGATGGCACATTGCACGAAGTGGTAAATGGAATGATGGGAGGGAAAGCCGTACTGGCGGTCATTCCCATCGGGAGCGGGAACGACTTCGTGAAGATGTTCAATCTGCCGGCGGATGTGGGCCAGGCAGTGGAGATTATATGCCGGAACAATCGTATGAGAATCGATGTGGGCAAAGTTGGTGATGTTATTTTTCCGAACGGCCTGGGGATCGGTTTCGATGCCTGGGTGGTGCGGGAAAGCCTGAAGGTCAAGCGGCTGCGGGGATTTCTCATTTACCTCTATTCGGTTTTAAAAACACTGTTCCTTTACAAGAATGAACCGGTCACTTTTTCGGCCAACGGCAGCGTCGAGGAGAAGAAAATCTTCCTTATTGCGGTTGGCAACGGCGTTGCGATGGGGGGCGGCTTTTACCTGACCCCGCAAGCGGCAATCGATGACGGAAAATTCGATGTGTGCATTATTCGGGCGCTCAAGAAAAGAGAAGCTTTGATAAATTTACCCAAGGCACTGAACGGCTCTCATACATCAATAAAACAGGTGCAAATGCTGCGCACCGACAAGCTGAAAATCACCTCCGAAAAAGGGATTGCGGTCCACGCCGATGGGGAGCTTCTTGGAATGAATCTGAAAGAGCTCGATATATCGATTTTGCCCAATGCACTGGAGGTAATCTATAATCCGAAAGAACAGGATTGGCAAGCGAATGAATAAACGATTGGCCTTAGTTACGGGTATCTCCTTCCTGATATTGCTGTCAAATTCGCGCAACGTGCTGGGCCAATCCCGATTCCAATCAGCAGCAGATCTACCGGCATTTAACGTCTCCCAGTTAGATACCAGCCGGCTGCTGTCCGACCGGCCTTTGAAATCCCCGGGGGGGGCGGTGCTGCGCTCCGCGATTCTGCCAGGCTGGGGGCAGGTTTACACACACCAGTACTGGAAAGCCGGTGTAGCGTTCTCGTTGAATTCCTTTTTGGTCTATAATATTTTCCGCTACCAGCGGCGATGGAAAGACACTGCAAATCCGGATTTCCAGGGGAAACGGAACCTTTATACATGGTATTTTGCGCTGTCCTACCTGGTAACCATGGCCGATGCCTACGTAGATGCCTACTTGTTCAAATTCAATGAAGCCGTCAAACTTGCGCAAAATACAAGCTTTGAGGATGGCAAATGGCGCACGGAACTCCGCCTGTCTGTTCAATTTTGATCCTGGTTTGCCTGAGCGGATTTAATCTTCAGGCGCAGGTTCCGCTTGAATCAGTCAGCCTGTCTTATGCCGGTTCGAGTCCGGATTCCGGTGATGTCAATCGTTTTAGCAAAAACAAAGATTCATTTTTCGCGAGCGATAAGGTGCAGCATTTTATGGTGAGCCTGATGAGCACGGTCTTTTTTTCGAAGCTGCTGCAGAAGGCGGGAAACGAAAAATCGGATGCCAGGATTGCCGGTGGTGGTATTTCCTTCGCCTTGGGATTAGGAAAAGAATTCCGTGATTCGACCCGTAAAAACAATCATTTTTCGTGGAAGGATTTGGCAGCGGATGTCGCAGGGATTGCGATTGGTCTGGTGCTCGTCAATCAACCTTGAGCAGAAGAAAAAAGATCAAAGATTAAAGAACAAAGAGAAAAACTGTCGTTTCTTGTTCTTCGGAATTATGCATTACACGCGACGCGTCACGCTCTACGCCTCACTGATCGATTTTTCGCTCCTCGCTTATCGCTCTTCCAGCCCTCTCGCATTCCAATATCCCTGCAAGGTGCCTCAAAGTCTTCCCTTACTGAATCGCCGCCGCTAACAGCGGGATCATGATCTCGTGGTGGCCGACGAAATAGTATCCCTTGCCCTGTTTCTGGGTGGGGCGCTGCATCACATTTACGGTGGGGCGGTAATGACGAATCATGTCGAAAACCGCGCTGTAAAAGCCGTAAGCCGGGCGGCCGAGGTTCCTCACCACGGTGAGCGCCTTGAGAAAGACCTCGGGCAGGATGACCGCCGATCCCGCGTTGATCACGATGCTGCCTTCCGTCAATTCCGAAACGCTGTGCGTGAAAAGCTGGAAATCCAGCAGCGATTTTTCACCGAAGGCGCGGCCGTCCAGGTTGGGGTGCTGGTGGATAATTTCGGTTCCCAGCGCCGGGTGCAGGCTCACCGGCACGTCGTTGCGGAAAGCGCCCGCCAGCAGGCTCAGATTTTCGTTCGGTGCCTTTTGCGAGGTCAGTTTCTCAGCGACCGATTCCGCATAGCCTTTGTCATTTCCAAGATTTTCTGCCAGTGCGCCGTTGATAAAACCGGCGGTTTCTTCTGCCATCCCAAATGAGCCGTCCTCCAGTCCCTTTGCGACGTCTTCGCTGGTTGTGCCCCACATTGCCACTTCCACATCGTGAATGGCTCCCGCCCCGTTCATCGCCAGGTGCGTGATAAAGCCCTTTTGCATAAGATCGATGAGCAGCGGGCTGAGACCGCATTTGATCACGTGCGCGCCCATCATCCAGATGATCATCTTCTTGTTTTGAACGGCATTCTTGTAGTGTGCCACAAATTCCCTGAAATCCTTGCCAACCAGGATGTCCGGCAGGTTGCGCACGAATTCCGCGACGGTTGTTTGGCCTGTCGCCGGTTGGGAAAATTCTCTCACCTTCACTTTGCTGTAGCGCTCTTTAATGGAGTAGGTTTTTATGCCACTGAAATCCATTTTTTTATATTTTGACGACATG
>CAZUZS010000119.1:0-9782 GCA_964624795.1 uncultured Calditrichaceae bacterium | reverse complement strand
TGCGCGAGATGTTCCAGACCCGCAACTCATCAATTTTCCCGCTGAAGTGGGATAGAGTACTATCGCTACTTTGAACTGCGCCGATCAGGATATCCGAATTTGAAGTCATGGATGGGCCAGCCGGCATTGCATTTTCCAAAATTCCGTTAACATAAATTTGCATGTCGGAGCCGTCAAAAGCTGCGGCAACATGGCCCCAAGCTCCCGCCGGTAAGGCGGATGAGGCACTTAGTGATGTAGAAGCCCCTTCACGGAAGAATTGAGGAATTCCCCTGTCCAGAGCAATGTAGTAAGAGCTGTCCGAACCGGCATTGTATTTTGAGATGATAGTCCCCGAGGCCAGATTCAGTTCTGGCTGGATCCATGCTTCCAGGGTGAACGGCTTTGTGCCACTGAAATCCAGATCAGGATTATTCCCGCAGTTCACATAATCATCGATTCCATCAAATATTAAGATATTGGCCACGTCCTCGGCAGGTGCGACACTTATCCTAACATCTGCAACACCAGCGCCGTGCGTGGTTGTGGCGCTGCCATCCAGCCGCCCGTTAGGTCTTCGCCAGCCTAACCCGGTGGTAATAGGAGACACTCCCCAACTGGAATTACTGGCAGCGACACCATAGGAGTGTAATTTCCCGGGGGCGGCATCGTAATCATAGTAGGATTTAGCGCCGGGCAGGGCGGTATCATATTCTTCACCATCCCGGTAAATTATGTTTTCATCAGCGGTGGTAGAACGGTTTGTCCAGGTTATTTTTGTGCGGTTGTTGTATTTTCCCTGGGTCGCCTTCACGTTGGACGGCTCGGCGATGAGTTCATAACTGTATACTGCACCGGATCCGGTCGCAAGGTGATTATTATAGGGGACGCCGGCTAATACTCTTTTATCGTTTCCTAAAATGAAGGTGGCAACCGAACCGCCGAAATAGTCACTCATAGCACCGTCGGATGCCAAAAATTTGGCGCGTTGTCTCCAGGTGGAACCATCATAACTAAAACCATACGCGGAACCGGAGAGGCTGCCGTTGTCGTCATCCCCCGGTGCGCCAATAGTAATTATATCCTGGTAAATGGAAACGGATTCACCGAATTGATCCATAGATGACCCGTCGCTGGCCGTCAGTTTTTGTTTCTGCACCCAACTGCTTCCGTTATACTCATAGACAAAAACCGCGCCTTCATACTGGGGGCCGTCATTGGATCCACCCACAACTACCCGTCCTTTATCCACATCGACCGAACTGGCATAATAAGATGCGCTTCCTGTTAATTTTGCTGTCTGAATCCAATTAGCGCCGTCATATTGAAAAATATAAGCTGCCTGACTCTGCTGGGCTCCGACCACAATAATATTATTATCAACAGCTACTTCCATCCCGAACCAACCCCAGGAAACCGGCGTAGCGGCAGATAATATGGCTTCTTCCACCCAATCTGTTCCGTTATAGCGGAATACATGGACTCTGCCCTCAGCGTTTCCGTTATAGGGTGTATAGGGTGCGCCGACCACCGCAACATTACTATCAATCGCTACCGATTCGCCAAACTTGTTTCCCCATACGCCCCCTGTATCAGAAAGTATCACTTGTTCCGTCCATGTAGTATCATTGAGATTGAAAATATAAGCCGATTCTCCATAGTACGTACCTACAATGGCATTCTTGCCACTGATTCCCACAGATATTCCAAACCGAACATCATTAGCGGGATTGCTGGCTACCAATTGCTGCCGTTGTATCCAGTTATTGCCGTCAATCTGGAAAACATAGGCAGTACCGGCACTGTTTATTCCTCCGACATTTTGTCGAGAAGCGCCAATGATTGCATAACAATCGTCCACCCCTATGGGCTCGCCGAATCTAGAGCCAAAGTGACCATTATTGGCAAATAGTATGGTTTCATAGTCGTAGGTCGGCTGCGCAAAGGATGTGCTCCATGCGATAAGGCACAGGAAACACACGCACTGGATGATTTGTGAAAAATGGGATTGTTTTTTTTTACAAGAGTAATTATGAAAGATCATGATAGTATCCCTGTTTACATGAAATGATTAATTTTTATTCTTTGAAATTTATTTATCCGTGATAAAATAGAGCTGTTCAGTTGAATAACGGGAGCAGATCAGAACCTTTCCAGATCACTTCTTCCAGTATCAGGATTTTATAATTTCATTCCCTTCACTTTTTCCGATTCGTGTTTTTCCTTAAGTTTTGAAGTGAATTCATATAAGAGCATCGGCATTTCATAGCTGACAAACCTCCTTCGCGCATTGAAGGAATCAATTGTTTTTCCGAATTTGAGATTCCATTTAATCCCCCTGAACTCAACTTCGGTATTATTCCCCGCCTTTTGCCCGTTAAATGAATAGAATATATATGGTGCTTTGGAAAAGTCACTCTCGGGTTTAAAGCCGATTTCAATATCATCTGCAAAGCGGATGATTATTTCAGAACTATCTTCCGAAAAGTCTTTCAGAATGCCGGGGGTGTTTTTGTCGATTAGAATGTCTTTTTCATATACTTCCTTTTCCATTCCGATTTTTTTATCGGAGGTAACAACACTTTTTGAATTGTCTTCTTCTAATACCAGACTAACCGGGGTACTAATATAAAATTGCACAAGTTTTAATTCTTCTTCTGTCAAATCATGAATTTTAGGCGTTTCTGATATAAATGTATACATGTTAGAACAGCCCAAAAGAAATAGCGTACCAAAAATTAGCATTTTTCTTTTTTTCATACTTTATTCCTTTTTAGTGTTTGAATTTCATATTGAAATCAAAATTAATAGAAGCTTTATATTCAAAAATGGAAATACTTGATAAAATTACTGAAAACGCTGCAAATCTGCACGCTGCTGAACTTGTTCGTTCTCAGACATTTTTCGTTTATATGAAACCGGCGGGCTAAGCAGCCACCGGATCTTTGCTATGCATTTGCTCAGTTATGGCGCAAAATACGCGCTAAAATGGTCGGGGGGGTGTGTTGATAATACGCGATATCCTGTCGGATAATCTGAATTTTCAAGATTGTGCGGTCGATGAGAAACGGAATTTGCGTGGGTATCGAGTGGAACATCTTCTCATCCTGTTGATAGATTTTCCTAAAATGGACTTTCTCTTATCCAGGAACCAAAAAAATGCAATCCAAACGCGGTAAATGTAAAAAGTAAATCAGTGCCCTTGATGAAAATAGAATACCGGGGCTATTGTCCAAAAGAAATTAATTCACATGAATTCAAAAATCAATGACTTATTTGACGAAAAAGCCTTTGTCACAATTGGCAATATGCAAAACAGGGCTGGGGATACTCTTCGTCACATCGCTCATTGCCGCAATTTGCAATCTGCCGCTTCCAATTTTGGCTATCGCAATAACATCATTTTCTGCGTCTTGACAAAGTTCCCCTGGGACTTTGTGCCCGCCTTTAATCGATAAAAATACACGCCGCCACCTACCTGCTGACCCGCATCATTTTTCCCATCCCATTGAATCCGGTAGTTGCCCGGATTTTGTTCTTTGTCAGCCAATTTTCGCACTTGCTTCCCTAAGACGTCGAAAATGGCAATGTTCACCCGGCTTGTCTTGGGGATCTGGTAATGAATTGTGGTCACTGGATTGAAAGGGTTAGGGTAGTTCTGGGATAGCTGAAATGAAGCCGGCGATAGTACGGCATCATCTTTAAGTGAAGTGGGATCGACGACTTCCGCAGCCGCAAAATAACGGTAGCAATTGGGCTTGGTTGCTGTCACATAAATGGTATCTCCAGCGGATTGCGGTGGAATGATAACGTCCTGTGGTGCACCAGAAGCAGTGCTCAAACCGATAATCTCATCATCTGCCGTCAGCGAAACCAGTGCGCCGGAATCTGCGAAAACTGTGAAGTAGGTCTGGCCTTCAGCAAGCGTCGAATCGTGAGACACTGTGAGCATTTGTGGGACTTCCGAATAGAGACTGGTGAAAGCATCCCCGAAATCATGAAACAGGTGATATGTTACCTCTTTAGAATTGGGATTAAATGGCCAGGTATTTTGAAATAGATAGTATTTTCCGGCAGCATTGCCAAATGCAGGGAAAATACCATTTTCCTGAGATGAAGCACCGCCGGGCATAAACTCGGGCCAAAGGTAATCGTATAAGCCCCAGACATAGCTATCGGTGACCGAAGAATAAACAATTTCGGATGCGGCGATGGCGCCCAGCGCACCGTTGGGATTATTACAAATCGCCTCTGCAAAGCAATCGGTAGCACGGTTGAACTTACCGGTCAGGCTGGTTAAAGAAAATACGAAGGGCGGATCGGAAGCATTCAATCCCGCCAAATCACTGATAAAATAGGATGGCACGCTCCAGCCCTCTTCGCTACCCTGGCCGCGAAAATGAACCGCAAATGTGCCGTTATTTATAGCGGAATTGATTCCGGCGGCAGAGCTGTTCCAATTGGTGAGATACGCGGGAGTGGCCGGAATGTAACCCAGACTGGTCGGGCCGAATGTTGCCAGAATGGAATTCGAATATGTATCTGATGGCCAGGCGGCGGGAGCACCTCCACTGTAACCGGAATATTGTCTCACAGGCTGCTTCCCAAAGATCTTTTCCCAAAAACCGAAGATGACCTCCGAATACATTACAAATGTCCCCGTTGAAGCCCATCCGCTGACGAACAACGGATTCTGATAAAAGTTGGGATTTTGCGGCGGGGTGCGTTCATAATCCAAGATTCTTGTAACCATCGTCTCGAGTTGGTTGGCATTCTGGGCGGGGATACGGGAAACCACTACATCAGGTAATTGATCCCCGTTTACGTCAGCGAAAATATTGTCAGAAACACAGTAGTTATTATAAACTGGCGCAATGATCCCATTTCCGGTAGCAGGGTCTATGCTATAATCGCCCAGGAGCAGCACTGCAGCGGGCGGAATTGTCCATGTATTGTAAGCATTATCGATATAGTTCTCGATTTGGGAAACGGTGTTGCCGCCAATTTCGGTCAACGTTACGACGCCGGTACGGATTCCCTGGAGTGTTCTGAACTTTTTGATCGAATCCGCCCAGGCGATAAAATCCTGATTATCGGGTGTAATAATAATATACTCGAAATCCTGGCTTTTTGAATTGGGAACAGGATGAAATGGCGGTGCTGGCAGCGATGCGTAGTTTAATAATAGACGTCGCAGAACAGGGTCCCACCAGCGGCTGCGCAAGCGGTCGTTGCCAAACTGGTCGTTTCCACCCTCAAACGTAATTTCGATTTCCATATCGCGGTAAGCTCGCAATGTCTTGCTCACCGGGTTATACTGGAAAGGCGTTATCTCTAATATGACGGCATTCACCCCCCGGATTTGGATCGGTTTGGACAGTTTCACCGGCTGTTCCGGGTAAAATGCGTTGCGGGAATAAATTTCGGGATTCTTCTGTAACTTGATAATTTGTTCTCCAAATTCCCGGACAATCGCGGGTGCGGGGGTAATATCCGGAATTTGCATGGTTTCGATTCCGGGATATCGTACACGTAGCTTTGGAATAGACCCTTGTGGGATGGCAATAAACCGTCCATACGAGGGAAGATTTGGTGCACCGGGGGTATTTGGAGAAAAGTGACCCGGAACCGAGATGCTGCACATCATTTCACCACTGTTTTCTGATTTCCCGATTTGGAAATCCTGAAGAGAAAAGGTCAAGCTAATGCCATCAGCATTTTGCTGATTGAGGATGATTTTCGTCGAATTTCCGACTGTGTGTCTGGTGCTGGTTGCAGGTTGGGCTACCAGCGAATGACATGCAAAAACAAAGATCAATAATGTTGAAAAAATCGTAAATTTGTTCATGATGGTCTCGCTGGTTTTTTGATAAAATATGCACATATATCCTCAAGTGCAACAAATTTTTGATTGGGAAAGGAATTCTAAGACGCCAGATTTAAAAATACTGTAACTTGAGCAGTGCACGGCGGAATCGGACACAACCTACGCCAAATTGAATTGTGCCAAACGCTGCCGCATCCAAATCGATAATTATGGATATTCCATCAAGTCAAATTTGCAGCATCAAAATAGAGTGAAATTTTTGGGGCATGTAATCCGCTGCATGCCTGAAAAACGCTGCTGCTTTGCTTCTCCTGAAAAATGTCGCAGAAGGAGCGTTCTATTTCATGAGCACAAGCTTTTTTGTTAGGGAAGTCGTGCCGGTCGAAAGTCGATACATGTAAACACCGCTGGCTAAATCGCCGGCATTCCATATATATTTGTGTGTCCCCGCAGGCAAATTACCTGCCGCCAGAGTCGCAACCGCTCTTCCCCCAATATCAAAGATTGTCAGCGCAACAAAACTTTCCGAAGACAAGCTGAAGCTGATTGCCGTTTCGGGATTAAATGGATTCGGGTAGTTCTGGAAAAGAGTGAAATCCACAGGGACTTCACCATTTTTCCCGTTATTGTTTATCGTCACAATGTTGGGAGTGATACGGCCGTAATAGACATCCTGCTCTCCGTTGAATGTGGCGGCCCACGCCAGCCGGGCGCCTTCATCATCCGAGACCATGTCGAAGTAGTCGCCCATTTTGCTTTGCTGCGGCCAACCAAGGTGCGGGTCGAAAGCAATAGAGAGTCGCTCATTGGGCGACCAGGTAGCACCTCCATCCAATGAGAAAGAGTAATAGAGGGAAGACAGATAGGTGCCCGGATTATCGCGGGTGTCGAGCCAGATCACATCGATGCGGCCATTCGGTGCCACCGACAGGGTGCCAAACCATTGCCAGGCGCTGGTGCTGGCATCATCATTCACGCGTACCGGAGAACT
Source organism: uncultured Calditrichaceae bacterium (assembly GCA_964624795.1). GTDB lineage: Bacteria > Calditrichota > Calditrichia > RBG-13-44-9 > RBG-13-44-9 > CAZUZS01. The sequence goes on along the minus strand of CAZUZS010000119.1, from coordinate 2,985 downwards.
CCAGGTAACCCCGCCGTCCGTGCTTCGGCTGAACATGACATCGAGAGGGTCTGAAATAGATATGCGATCGACCGAGCAGAGCAGGTAAACATTTCCATGATTTGGGCCGTTTGATTTGTCAACGGCGACCCAGGTTTGGCCCAGGAGTCCCGCAGGATTCGGACTGTTTGATCCCCCGCTATACCCGATTGTGCCATCCAAACTAACCGGCGTGGAGAAATCCCAGGAGACAACTTGGCTGGAATCCCGGGCGTTGGACGACCTGGCAACCATGAAGCCGTTATTCAAAACTCCTGCTACATAAAGCACGCCTTCTGCGTCTACGTCGAGTGTTCCCCAAAAGGGCTCATCCGGGATGGTGACACAATCTTCATAGCTGTCGCCGTGATTGGCTGAACGCGTAAAAAAACCGGGGTAGCAAATGCTGTAATTTTGCGTCCAAAAAGCATAAATATTGCCATTGCCTGTTCCGCCGCTCTTATCGATAGTCATCCATTGCTTGTCACCACCGTGCGCGAATATGCCCATATCCCATGTCGATCCGGTATCGATAGATCTAAAAACATTGCATAAATAATCTGAACCGCTGACGGTGAGGCTGTTGTAGAAAAATGTTCCTGAAGAGTCGGCATCCAGAACCGGGTCGGAGCGGAAAATTCCGGGTTCAATCACACCGGGAAATGTCCAGGTAAGCCCGCCATCGGTTGTGTAGGCATACCCGGCCTGCCGGAAATTATTGTTTATTGTATCGAATTGGCGCCAGCCGATTGCCATTCGGTCGGGATTGGTCGGATCCACTGCAATAGAAGGTTCGTTGGCAGCATCGCCAATTATGTTCAGGTTAGTGTCGATCACATTTACCTGGGTAGCGAAGAAATCGGTGGTTGAGATGCTGTAGGCGGGCGATGTTTCCCGTCCTTCGCGGGCAACCGGGATGTAAGGATCATCAGGGATCTCGAGGAGCGGTGGGGGAGTGAAGGGCTTTTGCTGCTGCTCTTTGACTTGAGCTGTCAAATTAAAAGCCGACAGAATCAGGAAGATAAATGCTAAGGATGAGATGAATGCAAAAATGCTTCTGTAATTTCGATTTTCAGAATGGTTCTTCATTTTTGCCTCCTGCATGTTTTGGGGCAGATAAATCCACAGCTACGATGCTGTGAAATCTACGATACGAAAACCGAATCAGCAACTGTTTTTGAAAGAGAAGCCGCAAACGGGCGGACTAAAATGAATGTTTTGGTCTATAATGAATATTGGCTATAGCCCAACAATTTTCGGTCAAGCCTGATTCTGGGGTGCGAAAATTTAAAATTAGCGTCAGCGTACCAACAACATTTTGCGTATTTGTGTGTGCCCGTTTGCCTCCATTTTACAAAAATAGAACCCACTTGCCAACCTGCCTGCATCCCATTCATACTTGTGGTTTCCGGCACCCAGCACTTTGGAGACCAGCGTGGTCACCTCTTGTCCCAACGTATTGTAAATTTGGAGCGTCACAAGTCCGGAGTGTGGGAGCGAAAATTCGATGGTGGTAGCGGGATTGAAGGGGTTTGGATAGTTTTGATATAACGAAAATGTTTGAATGGTGCCGGAGTTTTCGTCGCGTGATATGATTGTCGATCCCACCGGCGTGAACGTAACCTCAAATTCTCCGCAAAGCCCGGCGGGAAGGTTTAAGGTTCGGCTGGCGGGATCAAAATTGGCATAAGCCTGTCCCTCATGAAGCACGCTCTCTATCCGAAGTGAGCTGTCGGCAATCGCCAGCGGCGAAAGCTTAATTTGCCTGCTAACGGGTGATGGTGTGAAACGATAATGCAGCATTGCCGGCTGCTTTTGAACGAAAAACTTACCATACAAATAGACATAGTAACCTAACTCTATGGAATGGTAGCCCGCTTTTCCATCGCTGGCTTTATTCTCATTCCAGGCAAGACCGCCGTAGCGGGTGCGATCTGCGTAGACCTCCCCGTACTGGTGATCCACAAAATATTTCATAAAAAAATCAAGCGATTCATCCGCCATTTGCAGATAAACGGAATCGCCGGTTGCGTGGAAAAGCATCAGCCCCGCTGTGACACCCTGTTCCATCTGCCACCACGCTTTAGCAGTGTCGGGAAGACCCCACATCAGCATTTGCCCGGTTGTCCGGTCGAAGTCTTTATAAGGGCCACCCAGTTGGTGGTCGTAGCCATTGTCCCACACATTCCGGAAAAGCGAATCAGCGGACGGAAGATAGCTGGGATCCGCCTCGATTTGATAGATTCGTGCCAGGCACCAGGCGGTTTTCAGGACATGACCCATAATGGTCATTGTGTTACTGTTGTCCCAATTCCAGTCGGAATCGTAGCTTTCCACAAAACCGATGGCTTGTGCCGGCATACTGGCGAGCAGGCGGCTTTTCATTTCCTGGGCCATCTCCAGCAAACGGGATTTGTAAACAGGATCTTCTGTCATTAACCATAAATAGAGCAGGTGAGTGGTCACGGCATCCACGGTGGCATTAAAACTTTTATCCCGGGCATTGGCGCCGGAATAACTCGTGATATCGTAGTAACCGAGATAATTCGTACGGCTATCCCAAAAATTGGATTCCAGATGATTGTATCCCTGCATGAGCCAGTTCCAGGCGGTGGTGTCGGCAGTGGCTTCATAGTAGGCGGCAATGCCTAACAAGGCGTAATGCTGGTAAAAAGCGGTTTTATCGGAGTAGGGATATAGTGCGTTGCCGTTTACATCAAGCTCCTGGAAAAAACCGCCGTAAGTATAATCCCACCCATGTTGGTACATGAAATCGAGCGCTCCGCCGGCCATATTCAGATAGGTAGTATCCCCGGTTAGCATATAGGCCCGCACCAGGCCGTAGGCGTTGCGGCTTTGTGTCAGTGTGTTCTTTTGGTTGTTGTATATTACATTTCCATATTTATCAAGATTGCTGAAGAATCCTCCCAGGTTATCATCCCACGAATTTACCCAGAATTGGGCACA
>CAZUZS010000118.1:0-9812 GCA_964624795.1 uncultured Calditrichaceae bacterium | reverse complement strand
TATCCTCCAATTCAAAAATAGCTTGAAATACCACCTTCTAACCGTTAAATTTGCACGCCAAAATGACTTGGGTAGTGAACTGGAGGATATTAAAGTATGTATACATTATTGATATTTTTGTTTGTCATTGCAGCTTCCCTGATGACCGTGACGATACTCATGCAGTCATCCAAAGGTGGTGGCCTTGCCTCGTCTTTTGGGGGATTGGGTGCCGGCGGCGGAGTGCTCGGCCCGCGCGGCGCAGCCAATTTCCTGCAAAAGGCGACCACCATTCTGGCGGTGCTGTATGCCGTTTTAACAATTATCATTGGTCTGATGGGGCGTCCAACTGAAGGCGAGCAGCAGAGCATCATCCAGCGGGAGATGAAGAGGCAGCAGCAGAGTGCACCGTCACAACTGCCGGTCGCACCGATGCAGGGCAACCAGCAGCAACAACAGGCACAGCCGCAAGGCCAGCAACAGCAGCCGCAACAAGAACAAAAGCCTCAATAACGAATTTACCGCTGGCGTGGTGGAATTGGCAGACACGCTATCTTGAGGGGGTAGTGGGCAACCGCCCGTGGGGGTTCGAGTCCCCCCGCCAGCACAAAATCATAAAAACCATCCTGTCATCGTAGTCGCGATTTGTAACAAAGAACGGGTGCGTGGCAGATTTTCCCCCATTTGCACAAGTCTTCTGCATTAGCCGCTTATTATTTCTTTCAGACTTCTGAAAAAATAGCCATCCAAACCTATTTAAATACTTCACTCAGCCCGGCAGAGGCTGTATAGATGCATCCAACACCGTCGATATAGCCGGCAACATGCAGCGCTTCCATGATTTCCTCTTTAGTGGCGCCATGCTGCATAGCCTGCCGTGCAAGCGATGTTACACCGGCAGTGGCGCCCTGGACGGCATCCAGGGCCATCGCAACTAAATATTTTGTTTTGGCCGGCAATGCACCATCTTTAAATGTAAAATCCCGGTTTTGTGTAATTCTTTCAAAAAATTCCGGATCCAGGTTTTGGATAGTTTCCAAAGGATGTTTGTTCATTTTCATCTCCTTGTAAGAATTTGGACTTTAAATTTCTGCCGGTTAATTTACGGTTAAATGAATCGGGAGGCAAAACATCCTTGTCTTGCCTTGTGCGGCTTGATGTGGATGTTATTTCGTTGTAACCATAACCGGCAATTCACAAAAGCAGGTCGGCAACTTTTCTTTTCCGAAAAGGATTGCCGACCTGCACATTTGCATTCCCAACAGCGGGCGACTAACAAGAGACAACCAAGAAACCTGAAATCCGCAATCCGATATAACAGACCGTTCATTTATCGGCGACCTGGTACACCGTGCCGTCCCACCTGAACAACACCTTCTCACCCAGCGCCAGAATTCGACGAAGCTGCTCATTCTTTTGACTGAATGCGAAGTATTTATCGCTTAAAAATACGAGCGTCTCGTTCGGTTTTTGGATGTTCTCCAAGCCGTTTTCGATCCACATCCCATCTTTCAGGGTGAATGTTCTATCAACGACCCGACGAACCGTCAGGATCATGTCAATATCTTTTTCGGCGGTGGCAATTTTCTTCATAACCCGGCTGGACATGACCGCACCTTTTCCCGACGACTTCGCTGCGGGGCGGGGCGCCGCTGTTAGCGCCTGGAAATAGCCCGATGATCCCAGGCTTTCTTCATCATGCGCCGCTTTCGCCTCCCTCGCCAGTTGTGCGGATTGCATTCTCTCAAGCATCATTGGCGCGTTCCCGCGACCAACATCCCGCCGGATCTGCGCTAATTCCTTCTCCTGTTCGGTGACAAGATAAGAAGTGTAGGGCGTAACGATGCCATATTCCTTTCCCAGCGATTTGATGCTCTCCACCAGTTCCTCATTCTCCCCATTAAAACGGATTTGCTCCATCAGGTGGGAGACTTTGCGATTGGCCCACAGGGTAGCAATAAATTCGTTTTCCGTTTCCCGATTATTAAGCGCTGCGTCATATTCAAATGACTTGGTATTCTCTCCCTGCCGTCCGGTCAGTTTGATCTTGGCTTTGCCTGCCCGCCGGTAGCGACCAATAATTGTTAACCGCTGTCCCTGAAAAATATCCGGCAACTCCTGCGGATACATATCTGAGACCTGCAACTGTCCAAAATTTACCTGGGGATTGGTCAACACCGGGCTGGAAATCTTGGCAAACAGCGTGGAAACCTCTTTCTCGATGTTTTCGCCCGGCTTTACGTAGTTGGCGCTGCCGTGGCTGTCCCCGCTGAGTTTGTCCAGCAGGAAAGTGTTGACGTCATATCCCACCCCAAAGCTGAAAATGCGAATATAGTCTTTTTTTTCATCTCGCACATTTTGCAGGATGCGGCCCACATCGGTAATTCCTTCGGTGGGGAGACCATCGGTAAGGAACACAACGCTGGTAGGCCGCCGATCTTGCTCTTTTTTCAAGTGCAGCGCTCGCAGCAGCGCTTCATTAATGTTTGTGCCACCAGCCGCCGACATGTTGTCAATAAAATAGAGCGCATTTTGAACCTGATCCCGGCCAGCCGGCTGCAGGCTGTTCTGAAAATTTTCAATCGCTGAACTGAATCGGACAATCTCGAACCGATCCTGCGGCTGGAGGGTGTTAATGCAATAACGAAGCGCCTCCTTTGCCTGTACGATTTTCTCGCCATTCATACTGCCGGAAACATCCACGACAAAAATAAAGTCTTTAGCAACCTGCTTAGGGGCAACCCGATCGAATCCCGGAGAGACCATCAACATAAAAAATCCATCCCGGTCGGTACGCGGACGGAAATTCAGAACTGTGGCATTAATCTCCTGGTCAGCAAGTGTGTAATAAAGGATGAAATCTTTGCTGCCTTCCATGTTATCCTCTTCAACGGTAACGGTTGCCCGCCGATCGCCATCGCGCGTGACATTGATCTGGTGCGAAGGAGAATACATTTGCGCCAGTGGCGACCCGGTTTCCAGGTTGATTACCATGTGAAAGTGCTCGATGCTTCCCTGCCCGCTTTGCCGGATGGGGAAGACAAAACGAAATGCCAGAGAATCGTAATTGACAACCTGCGCATACTCCAGCTCAATTTTGCGATCCTGTTTGGCCTCAATGGGGAAAACACGCGCCTTGAACAGCCCATTTCCGGAAAATTCCAGCAACGCAGGATCTCGCATCTTTCTCACTATATCGGTGTAAGTTTGCAGCGCCTCCCGGCTGTCCAGCACCTGGCCCTGCGTTTTTTGCCCGTTAATGTAGAGATGGAAATCTCGCACCTGCGCTTCTCCCGGCAGCGGAAACAGGTACTCACCCTCCAACCGGGATTGCGAGGAGTTGTAAAAAACCTGCTCCACCCTGATGTTACCGGCATCCTGTTTCAGATTGACTGTTGCGTCCACGCTTTTCAGGTATACAGAGCCATCGCGCAGTGGCCGGGGCGGTTCAGGAATAATGATCCTTCCCTGTGCAAGCGCCGAAACTGAAAGACTGAGCAAAATCAGAAATGCGTTCATCCTGTTCATGATTACCTCCTTATATTATGTTGGACTTCATCTCCTGTTCGTCATTTGATGACCCATGACAAATACAAATCGATCTGATAAAATACGAGATTCGAGAGCAGACACAGGTCGTTGACGGCGATGTCATCAGCCAAGAAATCATTGTTCTGGAATCATAATCGATTTTCATATACCACTGCCCTTCTTTGTTTTTCCAGCTCATTTTCTTTACAGCTCCCGCGAATCTCTCTTGACAATAATGATGCACTGCCCTATTTTTTCACTGTGTTCATTTACTTTCTGCTTATTAATGACATTAACGGATAAAAGGTAAATGCAGAAGCTGAACTTTTTTTGGGAAAAGGAAATTTTAAACCGTATCCGGTCAAACGATCGCACAATTTTGGGCGAGCTTTTTATGCGATACAAGAAATTGATTTTCAGCCACATTCAGTCGCACGGCGGCAGCGAGGCGGATGCGGAGGATATGCTGCAGGAGGCAATTATCGTTTTGTGGCAGAAAGCAAGTGGGGGTGCTTTTGAATTGACGGCAAAACCTGGCACCTACCTGTTGGCAGTGGCCAAAAACATGTGGATGGCAGAAATGCGGAAGAAAAAAAGACTGGTTGACAGCGAGGAAGTCCAAGATTTTGACGACGGTGAGGAATCGATTTTGGATGAACTGGTGAGCGAGGAAAAAATCGGCCAGGTTCGCCGGGCACTGGAAATCGTCCCGGAATTATGCAAAAAAGTGCTACTGCTTTATTATTTTGAAGAAAGAAGCATGGAAGATATATCAAAACTGCTGGGCTTTGCTAATTCCAATGTAGCAAAGTCGAAGAAGTATCAATGTATGAAAGCACTGGAAGCCATTCTGCTAAAAAGCACCATAAAAGCGGAAGGGGAAAAATAATGGACTGCCAATATATTATCAAAAATGACTTACATGAAAAGTATATTCTTGGGAAACTTGACGAGACAGAAAAGAGAGAATACGAAGCGCACCTGCAGAAGTGCGTCTCCTGTCAGCGGGAGTACCAAAAACAAAAGCTGCTGATCAGTGCTATCCGTAAAATCGGAAGGCAGGAGATGAAGCAGGAAATCCATTCGCAGCTGGAACCCACAAGCCAGGAGAAAAGAAACGATGCAAACTGGGGGATGATTCTCAAAGTGGCGGCGGCGCTGCTTTTTTTCGTGATTGCACCGGGGCTCATTTATTATCACCAGAATATGGCGCCTTCCCATGATGCAAAATTGTTGGAAACCGGAAAAACCGATTCAGCGGTCAGGTTCAGCGCGCCCGCAACGGACCAATCCGAAAATGAGACCACGCAACTACAGAAGTCGGCCCCAAAGGACCAGGAGTCGGAGGCCACCCGGGGCACGTCGGCCGGATCACAAGCCGCCAAATACGCACAGAAGCAAAATGAGAAGCGCGCTTCCCAAAAACCGGTGATCGAAGGAAAAATGAAATTTGAGAAACGCTCTGACAAGAGCGCGCCAGAAAAGGAATCAGCAGCTCCAAAAACGACTCGTGAAAAAGACATTCAGCCATCGGCTAAAACTGAAATGGCAAGGGCACTGCCCAAAAAAAAATTAGTCGATAAAAAAGCACAGGATCACATTCCCGGTTTAGGTGGTCAAAAAGCCGCCGGCCTCAGCGCAAATCAGAATGATGAAATCGCCCGGGAAATGCCATCGCTTCCCCCTCCCAAACGCCGTTCCAAACAGAGTGCAACAGGTCTGGCGGAGAACAAGGCACCGAGTACTAAGGAAGGTGTTTTCCACTACCTGGGTGGTACACATTCACAGACCGCAAGTTCCGGTGAACCGACTCAGAGTCTATTAAATCTCCGGCAGGCAGCACAAGCAGCGGATGAATCATCAGGCGAACTGGTTCTGAAATCGGGAAACAAGCTGGTGCAGATCCATTTTATTCAGATCGAAGGCACCGCCGATTCCAGTGGTGGACAGACGCTGCCGGATGAATTTCCGGTAAGAATTGTAAGCCGGGATTCATCGGGATGGAAAATGAATTGGGTAGTGCCGCCAGCATTTATGCAGACCGACCTTCGTAAGATGCGAATCACGAACAGAGAAAATCACAAAATGACAGTCCAATTGGCGGACAGTGTGCTCTATCAGATTGATTTAAAGGAAGAAAACACTCAAGCGGTTCATATCGAGAAGCAATAGGTCTGAAGTTTTTGAAAAAATGATGTCCGGGATACAATCGGGAAGAGCGGCAATCCATTGCCGTTGGTCATAATAGGAGATTTGTAACATCTCAAATGATAATTCAAAAACGCCTGATTCTTTCTAAATAAACCTCCACCGTCTCCCGGTTTCGGATGCTGTCAACTTAAGATTTCCAAAGAAACCACGGAGGAGACAAATCACATTTTCATAAAGCATAATTTTGACAGCATTCTTCGGAGTTATCATATTTGATAGAAGTGGAGCCTTTCCCAAACGGAGACGCAGTCACACAAAATCAACTGGCGGCGTCTTAATGTTTCCGAAAATCAACCCTTGTGCAGGCACCTGGCCGAGGCGCTTTGCGGCCCTGCCTGTTGCAGGCTAAGGTTCCGACCAGCGCAGAATTTGCATAAAAAGAACACGAAACAAATCCGCGGTTTCTGCCGTCAGTTTGGTCGCTGAAATTAGACATTTGATAATTAAAAGGGGAAGAAAATGCACTTTCGGAAAATTGCTCTCATATTTATCAGCGCCGCGGCAATATTGTCCTGTTCCGGGAATTCCGGCAACCAGACGGCAGGGAATGAATCAGTAGATCAATCGGAAAGCACAGCATTGCACAGCAGGCTTTTCGAACCGGGCGTCATTTCCACCGGTTTGAATGAACGCGATGCTTCTTTTTCGCCGGATGGGGATGAAATGTATTTTACCATTTGGATGTCCCAACGGAAAGGGGTGATTGTACGTTCCACTCAGCAGAAAGGGATTTGGCAGACTCCAGAGGTGGTTTCATTTTCCGGCATATTTAGCGATCTCGAGCCTAGCGTTTCACCAGACGGTGAGATGCTGTATTTCGTTTCCAACCGACCGCTTCATGAGGGTGAAAAAACCAAGGATTACGATATTTGGGCCGTGAAAAAGACCGGCGCAGAATGGGGGGAGCCGTGGAATTTGGGTTCATCCATAAATACCGGGAAAAATGAATTTTACCCGTCGGTGACAAAAGACGGGACTATCTACTTTACTGCCGAGTATGAAAACTCTATTGGGGGAGAGGATATTTTTTACTCGCGACGCTCTGCCAACGGCCAATACGAAAAGCCCCAAAATGTGGGAAGCCAGGTAAACAGTAATGGGCCGGAATATAACGCCTACGTTGCACCGGACGAATCCTTCCTGATTTTCGGCTCGTGGGGAAGAAAAGATGGTTTGGGCGGCGGTGATCTCTACATCAGTTACAGGGAAAATAGTGGTAATTGGACCAAGGCTAAAAATATGGGCAAAAAAATAAATTCAACCGCACTCGATTACTGCCCGGGACTCTCACCCAATGGTGAATATTTCTTCTTCACGAGCCAGCGATTTGCCCATGCCGCTGAACCGGAAAAGAAATTGACATATTCGGAAATCCTGGCGATTGAAAGCAGTCCTCAAAATGGAAACGGGGATATTTATCGGATAAAAGCTTCCATTCTCGATTCGTTGCGGGAGGAGTAGATAGTTTCATTGTGTATTCAAGATTGCAATCTAATTCGATTTCTGCCATTCTTCCGGTGCAAGATTGCATGTCTCAGTTGTGCAGACCTTCTTTCGGCAATCAATGCCGGCATAACCCCTCGGCGAATTGTCTAAGGAATGAACACCGATTTGAGAATATTGACAAAGGACAAAACCGCAATTCAGTACCAGACTGTATTTTCTCAGACTTCTGAAAAAGATACTTCCTATTTCCCGGCAAGCGCAAATTGGGCAGCATGATCCTGGTTTTGATTTTCGCATGCGCACAAAATCGCGTATATTCTTTTTTGCAATACAGGAGACTCCTCAAATTTTACAGCGCGCCGTAAAAACAACATCCCCCAATTGCTCTTCATCTTGTAAAGCGCAACCAATGCCAACTGGCGCACCATTTCATTCTTGTGTTCCCGATATGTATGCATGACATTTAACGCGAGCCCGTTCTTGTTCAAAACCTCCCCATATCGGATAATCTTCTGCAGAACAGAGACCTGCAATCCCTCGTTTTCCCCCTGCAAGGCCTTAATCATGGTTTTGCTCGCCCTGTCCCATTTTTTGGAATCCACACTTGCCAGGGATTCTGTTGAATTAAAAATTGCCAGGCAAAATGCGACTACCAGAAAAAATCGAAAAAAAACTCTCATGATATATCCCCCCATGAGTTTAGGATACGTTCCGTTCAATTAAAAATAATGTAACCTACGCGTACCATATAATCTGATTTTTTGGTCCTGAAATATTGATCACTCATATCTCATCCCGTTCCCGGATAATTAGACAATAACTACGAATATCAATCTAAATGGTTACGATGTGTTCTTTGCATACTGTATTAATGCATTCCATCTAAGGGCACTAAAAATGGGAGAATATTGCCACAGGCACTGATCTCCTGAATCCACACACAAATAATGCGCCACTTTGGTCCTGGCTGCAGCACACACGACAAAAACAAAAAAGCCCGGCTTTGTTACAGTCGGGCTTTTTTGTGGGATTTGGTTGAAATTCTTAGTGATGATGATGGTGGTGATGTCCATCTCCACCGTGGGCATGGCCGTGCGATAATTCTTCCTGCGTGGCTTCCCTTTTGTCTAATAATTCGACTTCAAATTTGAGAGTCTGTCCCGCCAGCGGATGATTAAAATCGATGGTAACCTCATCGCCCTTAATATCTTTTATAACAAAAGGTATTTTATTGCCTTCCGGTGTCTGAGCCATGAAATCCATCCCCTCTTCCAATTTGGTATTCTCCGGAAACTCAGAACGTTGGACAACCTGCACGGCTTTATCATCATAATCCCCATAGGCTTCATCGGGGGAAAGCGTCACTTCCTTCTTGCTCCCAATAAGCATTTGATCGATATTTTCCTCCAGCTTGGGAAGTATCTGGCTGTGGCCGCTCAAAAATAAAAAGGGTTGATCCCCACCGGTGGAATCGAGAACGTTGCCCTCCACATCTTTCACTGTAAAATTTATTGAAACTACCTGGTTTGACTTTACAGACATAAATTCTCCTCAATGTTTTTAATTCATGATTTCAGTATTTGTCAATACAATTCGTTTGTTGCTTTTCAAATTAAAAATCAATTCCCGGTTTTTACTCGACCTGTCCAATAATGTTCAAAAAAGATAGAAATAAAAAACCGCAATGTTCATGGGAAAAAATTTGGGCAAGATTTTATATGCTCTTGGCGGATGATGAAAATGTTAAGGCATAGGAATATGCCGGGATGAAGTTCCCGGGCGATTCATTGCAATCTAAAATGGAAGTCAACCCACCTTATATTTGGCGCCTTGATGCCGCTGAAATGTTCATTGAGCGTCGACGTGCAGCGCATTCTGCACCACCGAATCCGCCAGGATATCCAACGGATTGATGAATGGCAGCGAGAATGTGGCTTCGCCCAGTGCGAGGGCAATCTCTGTGCAGCCCAGAATGATGGCTGCCGGTTTTTCCGGCAGGAGCGCTTCCGCCGCTTTCAGAAGCAATTCGCGATTTGTCGAAAGAGCGCCGCCAGCTTTGATCCCGCCTGCTCCGTAAATTGCTTCCATCACCAGCGCTTCCTGCACATCCGGCCCAGGTGTGATGAGCCGGAAATTTTTTAAATATTTTTGAAATAGCCCACTGCGAACGGCCCCGGTGGTCGTCAGCAATCCGACGGCTGTTTGCGGAGAGTAACGCTCTTCCAGCTCCCGGGCCAGCAAATGCAGCATGTCGAGAACCGGAACAGAAACAACCTCTTTAATCTGATCAATAAAAGCGTGGGCGGTGTTGCACGGCATGGCAATCAGGTTGGCGCCCCACTTTTCCAATAGCTGGGCGGATTCCCGCATCATAGGAAGCGGTGAAGGTCCCTCGTCCAAAAGGAAATCGGTTCTGTCCGGTATTTGCGGGCGATTGTCCACCAGCAGCCGGAGATGGTCCTGATCCCGTACGGCTGGCGTTTTCTCAACAATCTTCTGCATAAATTCCACAGTGGACATGGAACCCATGCCGCCTAAAATACCAACAATTTTTGACATTTTAAGATACCTTCCCATTCTGAAATTTGATTAAAAATCGCTACAGAATAAATTTACCCTCCGGATTTTTCCAACACGAATTTTGG
>CAZUZS010000117.1:0-9848 GCA_964624795.1 uncultured Calditrichaceae bacterium | reverse complement strand
TATCAAGTCTGTTTTTTGTGCTCATACCGTGGCTTGCGATCTGCGGTGTTGAAGTAACGGATCAGAGCACATCCTCGGTCACGGTTGATTTTACGCTGGAAGGCTTATCGGAGATGCCGGCGACATTCGGGGGCAGGGAGTATACCTTCATCAATTTTGAAGGAGCGGCGGTGTCGGATGAAGCGGGCAAACCGGCCATCCCCTATCTTGAGACCCGTGTGGCGGTGCCGCCGGGCAGCCGGTTGATCCTGCAGACAGCGGTAGTGGAATCGGAGGAGCGCAGCGGAGTGGATATAGTGCCACAGGGGCAGATTTATGTACGGAATCGCCTGGTGGAACCGGCACGTGACGAAAGCGTCTATGGGAGTTCGCTGGTGTATCCGGAGAAGCTGGCGGAGACCGGTGAGCCGTATAATTTTCGAAATGTTAATGTGGTATTACTGCGGATAAACCCGGTCCGATACTACCCGCAGGAGCACCGGGTGGAGATCGTCCGGCGGCTGCGGATCACCATTCGCTTCCAGGGCGGAACCCAAACCTCGGCCCTGCCGGTGAGCGGTTATGAGGCGGATATATTATCACACAAGATTGTGAACTACCGGCAGTCAGCCAGCTTCCGGCGAAGCGTGGAGCGTCCATTTCGCAAGGTGGCGGTGAACTATGATTTCAGCAGTGGAACGTGGTTCCGGATACCGGTCACTACGGAGGGGATATATGCATTGACCGGATCGTTTTTGAAGAGCAAAGGAGTGGACATATCGGGGATCAACCTGAGCGGTGTTCACCTGTATAATTACGGTGGATTCATGCTGCCCTACAGCGTAAACGCTTCCCGTCCATCGGATTTGAATGAGATAGCGGTAGAGGTAGTGGATGAGAATGGCGACGGGATAATGAATGAGAACGACCGTATCCTGTTTTACGGGAAAGGGGTCGGCGGCTGGTATTATAATTCGGCTTCAGGAGAGAACCGCTGGGAGTATGAAGAATATCCCTACGATAACATCAATTACTACCTATTCACTTACAACAACCAGCCGGGGAAGCGGATTGAGACCACGGCATCTCCGCAGGTTTCGGGTGCGCAGGTGCCGACGCGTTATCATGAGTACAGCCATTTTGAAGAAGACAAGTACAACATTCTGTCATCCGGGTTAAGCTGGTATGGAGAGCGTTTCAGCGGCTTGTCGGACAAGCGGACGCTGAATTTTACGCTGCCCAGCGGCCTGGCCGACGACAGCACCCGGATCACGTTCCGTTTCAAAGGCGGTTCAGGGAGCCTGAACGGAGATGACGACCCATATCGCTACCAGATGAAGGTGCTGGTAAACAACCAGTCGATATTTGATGACCTGATTGTTTACAAGAGCAGCGCTGGGAGCCGGACGATGACATACCCGACGCTTTTTGCGGTGCACAGTGGCTCCAACACGGCTGATATTTACATGAAGGGCAACCTGGATGGCTGCCAGGTTTACCTGGATTATTTCGAGATCGATGCCAAGCGTCCGTTTACGGCCGAGAACGGCCAGTTGCATTTCCGGTATAAAATTGGTAACAATGCTGCGGTGGAATATCGGGTCGGTGGAATGCCTGCCGGCACGAATGAGGTGTGGGATCTCACCGATTTTGCAAACATAAAGAAGATAGCACCACTTTCCAACGGCGCCTCGGTTAATTTCCAGGATGTATCGCCGGTGCTGAAGGGGGGCGATTATTATGTGTTTTCATCATCGGCGGTGAAACAGGTTGGGAGCATGGAGTCTCTGGAGAACCATCCTAACCTGCGCGATCCGTCGCGCAAGGCGGAGTTTTTGATCATCACGCCGGATGAGTTTTACGAGTCGGCGGAATTCCTGGAGCAGTGGAGGGAGACGCAGATTCCGGACCCGCTGGAAACGGAACGGGTAAAGCTGAGTGATATTTTCCTGGAATTTTCTTCTTCGGTGCGGGACGTTACCGGGATTCGTGATTTCATTAAGTATGCCTATGAGAACTGGAGCGATACGCTGAAATATGTACTGCTGTTTGGGGACGGGCATTATGACTATCGCGGCATCACGCTGAAGGATTTTCCCAACTACATTCCGCCGTTTGAGATTGATGACAACAGCGAAGTGTACAGCAGGGAAACTGACAACTACTACGTCGGATTTGGTATGACCGGTAACCTGAATGACATCGATCCGTGGCTTCCGGTTTCCCGGCTGCCGGTAAATAACCAGGAACAAATCGATGTTTACCAGGAGAAGGCTGCCAATTATTCCACTGCCTACCTGCTCAATCCTGAAAAAAACGGCTGGCAAACCTGGGTGACGCTGGTTGCGGATGACCAGAACGGGGAGTCCGGTTCCAATAATGAATTATCCTGGCACTTGCCGCCAACCGAAACCGTAAACAAATCGTATATACCGGACAAATTCAACCGTTCCAAGATTTACCTGCACGATTATGACCAGGTTCCCGGCGGTTTGGGGCGCTGGAAACCCAAAGCAACCGAGGACCTGATCAACCAGATCAATCGCGGGACCCTGCTGATCAACTACTTCGGGCACGGGAGCCCGGATACCTGGGCGCACGAATCGCTCCTGAACCGTACCCGCGATCTTCCCAAAATCGACAACGAATACCGGCTGCCGCTATGGGTAGCGGCTACATGCACTTGGGGAAAATATGACGATCCCAGCCATTCTTCCATGAGCGAGGAATTGTTATGGCTGGCGCGTCGTGGCGGTATTGCGGTTCTTTCCGCCACCCGGCCATCGTTTGTGTATGGAAATACCGCACTGGCCGAGGGTTTCTATCGCAACCTGTTCCATAACAAATCGGGGACCATACCCAGCCGGCGCCTGGGCGATGCCCTTTACCTGGCAATGGAAAACCAGGGATCTAACAACTTCCAGAAATATCACTTGTATGCTGATCCTACGCTTCACCTGGCGGATCCCGCCTATATGGTGAAAGTGGAATCGGTAGAGCCGGATACCCTGAAAGCGCTGGCCAAAGTAACCGTGCGGGCTTCCATCACCGATCGCAGCGGTAATCCTATGCCCGGATTCAATGGCTATGCAGTTCTGCAAAGCTTCGACGCGGAAGACAGTTTGCAAGTTGTTCTGAACAATAGTAATCCTAACAACATTCTGAAGTACACTTATCACGGCGGCACTGTTTTCAAGGGAATTGTGACGGTGAAGAACGGCGAATTAACCGGCAGTTTCATCGTTCCCAAATCGATCAAGTACAAACATGCCCGCACCGGGCAGTTGAGCCTGTATGCCTGGAGCGAAAACAGTGGTGACGCTATCGGCTATGTGGACACGCTGCTGTTTTACGGAACCGAGGGAGAGGTGAGCGACCACGACGGTCCCGATATCCAGGTATCTTTTAAAGATGCGCCGGACTTCTTTGATGGGGATTACGTGAGCACCCAGCCTACCCTGCAGGTGGAGATTGGAGATGCCAGCGGGATTAATCTCACCGGGGAAGTAGGCCACCGTGTGGAATTGACCATAGACGGCGGCGTGAAGAAAGATGTGACGGAATTTTTTGTTTATAACACCGACAGCTACCGTGACGGTAAGCTGGAGTATACGCTGCCGGCGCTGTCCGGTGGGACACACCAGTTAAAGATCAGTTGCTGGGATAACCTGAATAATTACTCGGAGCAGGAGGTGAGTTTCCGGACCAGCAGTGCGGCGGAGCTGGAGATCGTTAATGCGGTGAACTACCCGAATCCATTCAGTACGGACACTTATTTTACGTTTCAGTTGAATAAGCCGGTAGTGAGCGGAGAGGCGACGGTGAGCATCTACACCGTGACCGGACGGAAGATTCGGGAAGTTCGGCAGCCGCTGCTGGGTGGAGAGAGCTTTGTGAAGATTTACTGGGATGGTTTGGATTGGGATGGCGATAAGCTGTCCAACGGTGTTTATCTGTACAAGATTGTGGTGGATGACGGCGACCGCAAAGTGGAGAAAACCGAAAAACTGGCCGTACTGCGGTGATAAATGATCCCTGCATGTTTTTTAACACGTGGATATAGCGCTGGCAGAATTGTATTTTCATGTCTGCCCCGTGAATGTTGCATAGTCTGTAAATCCGGAGATTTGTTTGGTGTATTATAAAAGATATGCATGTTGATTTAATGAGGTGGAAATATTGCTATGGCGTGTTCGGAAACATCCAAATGTGTAATGGCGTGTGAGAAAAACTATTAGAAGCTTTCCCTTTTTGGCCTTCGAGAACCCTCGCAAGAGATTTCTTACCAGTCCAGACTTAATACCTGTTCTTACATAAAAATTATTGTTGTACAGACCTCATTGAAATTGCATTATATTCAAAATTGTGAGAACGGTGGGAACTATTTAAATCGAAAATTATTTGTTATAGAAAGCATTTTCACGGAGATAAAATGAAGTTGTTATCAAGTCTGTTTTTTATGCTCATACCGTGGCTTGCGATCTGCGGTGTTGAAGTAACGGATCAGAGCTCATCCTCGGTGACGGTTGATTTTACACTGGAAGGCCTATCGGAGATGCCGGCGACATACGGGGGCAGGGAGTATACCTTCATCAATTTTGAAGGAGCGGCGGTGTCGGATGAAGCGGGCAAACCGGCCATCCCCTATCTTGAGACCCGTGTGGCGGTGCCGCCGGGCAGCCGGTTGATCCTGCAGACAGCGGTAGTGGAATCGGAGGAGCGCAGCGGAGTGGATATAGTGCCACAGGGGCAGATTTATGTACGGAATCGCCTGGTGGAACCGGCACGTGACGAAAGCGTCTATGGGAGTTCGCTGGTGTATCCGGAGAAGCTGGCGGAGACCGGTGAGCCGTATAATTTTCGAAATGTTAATGTGGTATTACTGCGGATAAACCCGGTCCGATACTACCCGCAGGAGCACCGGGTGGAGATCGTCCGGCGGCTGCGGATCACCATTCGCTTCCAGGGCGGAACCCAAACCTCGGCCCTGCCGGTGAGCGGTTATGAGGCGGATATATTATCACACAAGATTGTGAACTACCGGCAGTCAGCCAGCTTCCGGCGAAGCGTGGAGCGTCCATTTCGCAAGGTGGCGGTGAACTATGATTTCAGCAGTGGAACGTGGTTCCGGATACCGGTCACTACGGAGGGGATATATGCATTGACCGGATCGTTTTTGAAGAGCAAAGGAGTGGACATATCGGGGATCAACCTGAGCGGTGTTCACCTGTATAATTACGGTGGATTCATGCTGCCCTACAGCGTAAACGCTTCCCGTCCATCGGATTTGAATGAGATAGCGGTAGAGGTAGTGGATGAGAATGGCGACGGGATAATGAATGAGAACGACCGTATCCTGTTTTACGGGAAAGGGGTCGGCGGCTGGTATTATAATTCGGCTTCAGGAGAGAACCGCTGGGAGTATGAAGAATATCCCTACGATAACATCAATTACTACCTATTCACTTACAACAACCAGCCGGGGAAGCGGATTGAGACCACGGCATCTCCGCAGGTTTCGGGTGCGCAGGTGCCGACGCGTTATCATGAGTACAGCCATTTTGAAGAAGACAAGTACAACATTCTGTCATCCGGGTTAAGCTGGTATGGAGAGCGTTTCAGCGGCTTGTCGGACAAGCGGACGCTGAATTTTACGCTGCCCAGCGGCCTGGCCGACGACAGCACCCGGATCACGTTCCGTTTCAAAGGCGGTTCAGGGAGCCTGAACGGAGATGACGACCCATATCGCTACCAGATGAAGGTGCTGGTAAACAACCAGTCGATATTTGATGACCTGATTGTTTACAAGAGCAGCGCTGGGAGCCGGACGATGACATACCCGACGCTTTTTGCGGTGCACAGTGGCTCCAACACGGCTGATATTTACATGAAGGGCAACCTGGATGGCTGCCAGGTTTACCTGGATTATTTCGAGATCGATGCCAAGCGTCCGTTTACGGCCGAGAACGGCCAGTTGCATTTCCGGTATAAAATTGGTAACAATGCTGCGGTGGAATATCGGGTCGGTGGAATGCCTGCCGGCACGAATGAGGTGTGGGATCTCACCGATTTTGCAAACATAAAGAAGATAGCACCACTTTCCAACGGCGCCTCGGTTAATTTCCAGGATGTATCGCCGGTGCTGAAGGGGGGCGATTATTATGTGTTTTCATCATCGGCGGTGAAACAGGTTGGGAGCATGGAGTCTCTGGAGAACCATCCTAACCTGCGCGATCCGTCGCGCAAGGCGGAGTTTTTGATCATCACGCCGGATGAGTTTTACGAGTCGGCGGAATTCCTGGAGCAGTGGAGGGAGACGCAGATTCCGGACCCGCTGGAAACGGAACGGGTAAAGCTGAGTGATATTTTCCTGGAATTTTCTTCTTCGGTGCGGGACGTTACCGGGATTCGTGATTTCATTAAGTATGCCTATGAGAACTGGAGCGATACGCTGAAATATGTACTGCTGTTTGGGGACGGGCATTATGACTATCGCGGCATCACGCTGAAGGATTTTCCCAACTACATTCCGCCGTTTGAGATTGATGACAACAGCGAAGTGTACAGCAGGGAAACTGACAACTACTACGTCGGATTTGGTATGACCGGTAACCTGAATGACATCGATCCGTGGCTTCCGGTTTCCCGGCTGCCGGTAAATAACCAGGAACAAATCGATGTTTACCAGGAGAAGGCTGCCAATTATTCCACTGCCTACCTGCTCAATCCTGAAAAAAACGGCTGGCAAACCTGGGTGACGCTGGTTGCGGATGACCAGAACGGGGAGTCCGGTTCCAATAATGAATTATCCTGGCACTTGCCGCCAACCGAAACCGTAAACAAATCGTATATACCGGACAAATTCAACCGTTCCAAGATTTACCTGCACGATTATGACCAGGTTCCCGGCGGTTTGGGGCGCTGGAAACCCAAAGCAACCGAGGACCTGATCAACCAGATCAATCGCGGGACCCTGCTGATCAACTACTTCGGGCACGGGAGCCCGGATACCTGGGCGCACGAATCGCTCCTGAACCGTACCCGCGATCTTCCCAAAATCGACAACGAATACCGGCTGCCGCTATGGGTAGCGGCTACATGCACTTGGGGAAAATATGACGATCCCAGCCATTCTTCCATGAGCGAGGAATTGTTATGGCTGGCGCGTCGTGGCGGTATTGCGGTTCTTTCCGCCACCCGGCCATCGTTTGTGTATGGAAATACCGCACTGGCCGAGGGTTTCTATCGCAACCTGTTCCATAACAAATCGGGGACCATACCCAGCCGGCGCCTGGGCGATGCCCTTTACCTGGCAATGGAAAACCAGGGATCTAACAACTTCCAGAAATATCACTTGTATGCTGATCCTACGCTTCACCTGGCGGATCCCGCCTATATGGTGAAAGTGGAATCGGTAGAGCCGGATACCCTGAAAGCGCTGGCCAAAGTAACCGTGCGGGCTTCCATCACCGATCGCAGCGGTAATCCTATGCCCGGATTCAATGGCTATGCAGTTCTGCAAAGCTTCGACGCGGAAGACAGTTTGCAAGTTGTTCTGAACAATAGTAATCCTAACAACATTCTGAAGTACACTTATCACGGCGGCACTGTTTTCAAGGGAATTGTGACGGTGAAGAACGGCGAATTAACCGGCAGTTTCATCGTTCCCAAATCGATCAAGTACAAACATGCCCGCACCGGGCAGTTGAGCCTGTATGCCTGGAGCGAAAACAGTGGTGACGCTATCGGCTATGTGGACACGCTGCTGTTTTACGGAACCGAGGGAGAGGTGAGCGACCACGACGGTCCCGATATCCAGGTATCTTTTAAAGATGCGCCGGACTTCTTTGATGGGGATTACGTGAGCACCCAGCCTACCCTGCAGGTGGAGATTGGAGATGCCAGCGGGATTAATCTCACCGGGGAAGTAGGCCACCGTGTGGAATTGACCATAGACGGCGGCGTGAAGAAAGATGTGACGGAATTTTTTGTTTATAACACCGACAGCTACCGTGACGGTAAGCTGGAGTATACGCTGCCGGCGCTGTCCGGTGGGACACACCAGTTAAAGATCAGTTGCTGGGATAACCTGAATAATTACTCGGAGCAGGAGGTGAGTTTCCGGACCAGCAGTGCGGCGGAGCTGGAGATCGTTAATGCGGTGAACTACCCGAATCCATTCAGTACGGACACTTATTTTACGTTTCAGTTGAATAAGCCGGTAGTGAGCGGAGAGGCGACGGTGAGCATCTACACCGTGACCGGACGGAAGATTCGGGAAGTTCGGCAGCCGCTGCTGGGTGGAGAGAGCTTTGTGAAGATTTACTGGGATGGTTTGGATTGGGATGGCGATAAGCTGTCCAACGGTGTTTATCTGTACAAGATTGTGGTGGATGACGGCGACCGCAAAGTGGAGAAAACCGAAAAACTGGCCGTACTGCGGTAAGATCGGATTTGTTCGGGCTGAGGTGTTCAATCAGTTCTCCTTCAAGCAGCGCGAACAGCCATTGCTATTAGCCGGAAAGTTAATAAGGTGCCGACGACGCCCGGGGTGAATGAATCGCATAGCGGGATGAAACAAGGAAAAACAGAAATGGCCTCTTTTGAACGCGAGTTTAAAAACAGCAAAATTGTAAAATCAACGCTTGATAACGGATTAACTGTCGTCATGTTAAAAAATGATGCAGCGCCGGTTGTGGCGGTTGATATTTGGTATAAAGTCGGCTCGCGAAATGAGGTGCCGGGGAGAAGCGGTTTTGCCCACCTTTTCGAGCATATGATGTTCGAGGGGTCGGAGAACGTGGGGAAAGCGCAGCACATGCAATTGATAAGCGATGTAGGCGGCACGGTAAACGGTTCAACCACCCAGGACCGCACGAATTACTGGGAGGTAGTGCCGGCCAACCAGCTTGAGCTGGCCTTGTGGCTGGAGGCAGACCGGATGCGCTCGCTCAATATTTCGCTGGAGAATTTTGAAAACCAGCGAGCTACTGTAAAGGAAGAACGGCGTATGCGGGTCGATAACCAGCCCTACATGCGAATTCTCTATGAAACAAAAGATGAGCTGGCCTACAGCAATTTTGCTTACAAGCATTCCGTTATCGGCTCCATGGAGGATCTCGATAACGCGACCGTGGATGATGTGCGTCGTTTCCACGACATGTATTACCGCCCGAACAATGCTGTTCTCGCCATTGTGGGAGATTTGAATATCGGGAATGCAGCGGAAGTAGTTCAGAAATATTTTGGTAATATTTCCGCCGGCACGGCGATTCCTGACGTTGATTTGAGCGAGCCTCCACAGCAATCTGCAAAACGAATGGAATACCAGGATCCATTCGCTCCTTTTCCGGCCTACCTGGTGTCCTACCATATTCCGGACCGGCGGCACGACGATTTTTATGCAGTCGAACTCCTGGAGAAAATTCTTTTCGACGGAGAGAGTTCCCGCTTCTACCGACGTTTGGTCGAAGAAAAGCAGTTGGCGCTCCATGTATTCGGAGGCAATGATGGAAAAATGGGGCCGGCACTGTTCTACCTTTTCGGTCAAATACGTCCCGGGCACTCAATGAAGGATATGGAAGATGCCGTGGCTGCCGAATTTGATAGCTTGATGGAGTCGGGGATAAGCGATGCGGAGATGGAGAAAGCAAAGAATAAGGTAAAGACGGAATTCATCAGCCAACTGGAGACGGCAAGAGCGAAGGCCGATCAACTCTGCATGTACGCGACGGTTTTCAATGAACCGGAAAGGTTGTTCAGCGATGTGGAGCGCTTTTTATCCGTCAGCGCTGAAGATTTGCAGCGGGCAGCACGAACCTATTTCAAGCCCGGAAGTCGCTCTATCATTGAAATTTATCCGAAAGGGC
>CAZUZS010000116.1:0-9923 GCA_964624795.1 uncultured Calditrichaceae bacterium | reverse complement strand
ACATTGTGCCCATTCCCGGCACCAAGCACCGCAAATATCTGGAAGAGAATGCCGAAGCTGCCGGGATCGAGCTGTCGGAAGGGGAAATGGAAGAAATTGAGGATGTATTTCCCGTGGGCGCTGCAGTCGGCCTGCGTTACCCGGAAGCAGCGATGAAGTCTGTGAACCGGTAAATTTTCCGAATTAAAATCTCAAATTTCAGAAGCCGCCTTTTTGCCAGGGCGGCTTTTTTATTCGTGCATGAGTACTCCATCGTTTGGGGCAGTGCACCGTGATTTTATTTACATTTTAAAAGATTTCGGGGAAGATAGCATCTTGTTGTCACTGCATTATGGACTCATATATTCGTTGTCAGACCGAAGAAATAACTTCAGACCTTCTCTGCGATTCCTATTGATTTTATACGTCCCCAATTGTATTTTACTTGGTAGAAATAATGAAAAAAATGCCACAGAGAAAAAACAAATTTGGACAAGCCTTTTAGTAATCCACATGCTTTTCGTGTTCGTAATCCTCATGTATGACGACATAAAGAAGAGGTTAAATTAATAAGGAGAACAAATGGAAGAAAAAGATCAAATTGAGCACCTATTAAGATTTCTTGAGAACGAACATAATAATCATTCCCCTTGGATTCAAAGAAAAGAGACCGCTACTTGGTCAGCAGTAGTTTTATATCTATCGGGACTGCTAATTGTAAGTGGTTATATTTTTAGCCATGTAGATTCAAAAACATTGGCATTGGAGATATTATTTCCTCTGGCATCACTCTTCATAATGTTAATTTTTGCATATTTTGTATTTTTGCAATTTGGATTCATATCAAATGCAATAGTCATACAACATTCAATTATTTATTGGATTTCAAGAATTATCGGAGGTAAAGCTATTCCAAAGAAATTTCTCTTCGATACTGAAAATTCAGTATATCCGATTTCAATAAAACTAATATATCTATTGATCAGTAAATCCGGAAAAATGACCAAAGAAAACAAGGAACTTTTGAAAACCTATAAAGATCATCTCCCGGAACCGGTGCCAAAATATTTATCACCACGGAGGAAGAATATCCTTATCAGATTTTGTTTACCGCTAAAACATGTGTTTTCAAAAAATAAGGATGTTGCCCACATAGAGCGTGAAGAGGGGATTATTTACCATCTATTTCTTTGGCCTACTGTCTTGGTCTTTATGTATTTTTTTATTTTTTTTGATTGTTAACAGCATGTGCCAATACATCAACCTAATGGGCAAACAGTGTAATGATTAACGCAACGATGAGGCTTGAAGAAGGGTGGTTTGACCATTCTTGCCAAGGAATCATCGTGTCTCCTTTTCCCGAGAAGCCGGTATACCGCAATCGCCTGTGTTTTTTCCAGCATCTTACAGAGATGTTTATTACTGGTAAATCCAGCTGCCAACTCTAAAAAAGATCAATCGTAGGCACTCAGCATTCTCTGCCAAATAATAACTTGTTCTCCTGCAAAAGGCATCAAGTCTCTGGCATCCTCATATCAAGTTGCTCGAACCAGAACATCAAGTTGGACAACTGAAAACCTCAAGTTGTTTTGCCGAAATTCATATTCTGGCAAACCGGTATTCGCAATAAATTTCCGGCGGAAACAAATCTTCACATTCTCTTCACAATCGTATCGCAAAATTATGTCTGAAAAGTTGCTGTAGCGGTGGATTAAAAGAGGAGGACGAAACGACAAGTGGGAAATTACAAACAATTTTTCCGTTTCTCCCGCAGGGTTGAATGGAAAACGGGGAAGAAAATAAACGGTTATGTGTATTAAGTATATTTGATAAACCCAAACGGAAAGTTTTATTAATAAAAAAATACCAAACAAAAGGAGCACAGAATGTTTAAGAAAAACGGATTGAATCTGTTCGCAATTGGGATGATTTTCATGCTGTTGATCGCCGGTCAAATCCCGGCCTGGAGCAGCCCGCAGGCAAGCAAGGCAAATGTTGACCAGGCTGTAAAAACCCTGATCGAGAATTATATTGCTGAGAAGGGGCTGTCGCAGGAGAACCAGATCGATGTAGCGGTGGCAAACAAAACGATTACGCTTACCGGCACCGTTGCTACCCTTGATGCCAGCAATATGGTTGAGAATTATGCCAGGTCGATTGCAGAAAGTTACACCATTGACAACCAGCTAAAATTGGCCGCGGCCAACGTTGCCAATGCCAAACTTGCCGAGGCGGTGCAAAAGAAACTCTACAGTTATATATTTTACACGGTGTACAACTGGGTTACTGTTGACGCAAAAGACGGGGTGGTTACCCTGAAGGGGTGGGCTTATTTGCCGTGGGGACCGAAGTATTTTGTAAAGCAGGCTGAAAAGGTAAAGGGCGTAACAAAAGTTATCAATGACATTCAACTGGCCCAGGGATCTGATGAGATAAGGTACAATGCAGCGCGGGCAATTTACGACGATCCGTTATTTGAGTGGTATGCCCATGAAATAGATCCGCCTATTCACATTATTGTGACAGGCAACAATGTTACCCTCTACGGCTACGTGAATTCTGAACTGGAAAGCACACATGCTTATAACGATGTGTTGTGGAATACCAACGCCATGAATATTACTAACAAGCTTGTGGTTAATAAATCAGCTACCATGTGAGTTTATGAATTCTATGGCCGCAGCGAAATGGAGTTTTAAAATCTGAAGGCGCGACCAGGAAAACCAGCATGAAAATATGCGGCCGGATGCCAGGCATTCGGCCGCATATTTTATATACCTGCAGCCTGTCTTATTCCGATAAGTCGCATGAGCGGCCAAATATCCTTCATCCCAATTGCAGCAGTAAAACCGGAACCCTGCCTGAACTGTATCGTTTTATTTCTGTTTTTCAATATGCTGTATTTGTATTTCTTAATATTTCAAGTTCGTTGACAACTGTGCGGCATTAAAGAGGCTGTGAAATGGATAGTCTTACAGACTCAGGGCTTACCTTTATATCGGGCATAAATGCAATACATCCTAATGCAAATAGCAAATTGGCTTTTACTACTAAATCGGCAATTCATTGATCATAGCCCATTAACAGGATTTTTGTCAGGTCCGAACAATTTTTGTAAGCCGGCGGGTCTTGGATCGCCGGAAAATAGGAGCGAATCCTTTCATTATGCAATTAATCTCTTTTCTTGTGTTATATTGGTTTCACTATAAATAGGAAAATAAAGATGTCCGAACTTGCAAATGGTTTTGATTCTCTTCCTGCTGAATACAAGGAAGTGCTTCATCTGGCCCAGGACAAACACAGAATTCAGGTTACACCGCTTCAAATGCTCAGCGGGGGGCGGACAGGTGCCTATCTGTACCTGGTCAGCGTCTCTTCAGCCGAGACGGCGCAGGTGAAACATCTTGTCCTCAAGCTCGATCATAAAAATAAAAAATCCAAACTGGATGAAATCCAAAGGCACAGCACTGCTGTGAGCCAGGCTCCGCCCGAATTTGCCAATAAACATCTCGCCGACCTGGCCTTTGACCGGATCGAGCTGAACGAGGCTGTGGCGATCTTTTATGAAATTGCCGGCCAGTCGCTGCACCACTACAAATCGCTGGCGGATTACCAGGAGCAGAGCAACCTGGAAAAGATGTTCAGCATGACAAATGAGGTTCTGTTGGCGCAGTGGAACAGGGAGCTGACCTTTGAACAGGCGATTCATCCGCAGGCACTTCTGGCGCGCTGGCTTGGTTATCGTTTGCGGCCGGGGGGAAATATTGAGCATTTTCTGGAAGATGCCTGTCGCATCCCGCAGAAGACGACGGGATTATTGATTCAGGGGCATATCTTCCCCAATCCGCTTATCTTTGCCAGGGAAAGTGAGATTTGGAGTGGAATCAGACCGATCGATATAATCGTCGGTTTCCAGCATGGCGACCTGAACATCGGCAATATTTTGGTCAAATTTGGGGAGAAGGAGAAAGAATTAACCGGGTATTACCTGATCGACTTCGCCCTTTTTAAGACCCAAATGCCGCTGTTGTACGATCAGTGCTACCTGGAGATGTCTTATCTGATCCGTGAAGTGTCCCGGGTCGGCCTTCCTAAATGGGTAGATCTGGTGAGCCGCTTTGCGGAAGCAGATCGCATCGATCCCCATCAGGTGCCCATCGAATTGGCGGGTGCCTGCGCAGTTATCAATTCCGGAAGAAAGGCTTTTGGAGAGTGGGTGCAGGCATCCTACCCGAGCCTTTCCGATGACCTGTGGGGGCAGTTCTGGCTGGCGGCAGCAGCCGCAGGATTGAACTATTGCAACAAACCTGCTATCCCCGAAAAAGAGCGACTGGCAGGCCTGATTTTTGCCGCGGCCCACTTGAAACGTTACCATACCACTTTCGGAGTACCGCTTCCGGTGGAGGTCAAGCATATCGATATTGACGGCATGCCCGCTGAGTCACCAGTGGCGGCCAGCGTTAACCGAATTTCGGCTGTCGGCCTCTACCATAACCTGCCCGCCCGGCTAACGCCGTTCATTGGGCGGCGAATAGAAGTGTCGGCAGCGCGTGAGCTGCTTCTTGGCGAAGATGTTCGTTTGCTGACCATGACCGGGGCCGGCGGAACCGGGAAAACCCGTCTGGCGCTGGAGGCAGTCGGTGACATGCACAATTTTTTTACATGGGGAATTTACTTTGTTGACCTGGCGCCCATCCGTGAACCGGAGTCCGTGCCCGCTGCCATTGCCCGAGCAGTAGGATTAAGGGAAACAAGCGACGGCTCACTTCGGCATGAGTTGAAAAAGCAATTACAGGACAAGCAGTTGTTGTTGCTGCTCGATAACTTTGAGCAGGTCACATCGGCAGCCCCGGTAGTGGCGGAATTGCTTCAGGATTGTCCTCAGGTAAAAATGCTTGTAACCAGCCGGGAGGCGCTGCAAGTGCGTGGCGAACGTGTTTTTCCTGTCCCGCCGCTTACACTGCCGGATGCCACTTTTAAGCAACTCTCTCCCGAACAATTAGCGCAATTTGATTCGGTTCAGTTGTTTGCCGAACGTGCTGTGGCAGTAAGTCCTGATTTCGAGATCACTAAGGAAAATGCTCCGACGGTAGCAAAAATTTGCACGCGCCTGGATGGCTTGCCTCTTGCTATCGAGCTTGCCGCCGCCCGCATAAAACTGTTCTCACCCCGCGCGCTGCTCGACCGATTGGGCGGCGGGTTGAAACTGCTCCGGGGAGGCGCACACGATTTGCCCGTCCGGCAACAAACGCTTCGCGATACCATCGACTGGAGCTACAACCTGCTCGATGCCGGGGAACAAAGATTGTTTGCTTT
This sequence comes from uncultured Calditrichaceae bacterium, assembly GCA_964624795.1. Classification (GTDB taxonomy): domain Bacteria; phylum Calditrichota; class Calditrichia; order RBG-13-44-9; family RBG-13-44-9; genus CAZUZS01. The sequence continues at coordinate 4,628 of CAZUZS010000116.1, read as the reverse complement.
ACTCTCGGTATTCCACAGTTGCACATTTGAAAGTGTTGAAGGCGTGTTTGGAAGTAGTAAATGGCTGGGGGACATAGACATTGTCGATGGCCTGTCTTCCCTTTTGGATAAAAGTCTGATTCGCCGCGTGGATCAGGATAGTGGGGAACCTCGTTTGAGGATGCTGGAAACTCTCCGGGAATACGCAAGCGAACGCCTGGCAGAGGATTCCGAACTTATTGCCGAGGCACAAAAAGAGCATGCCGTCTGGTTCGCTGACTACACGCAGCGTCAATATGCCCGGCTCGCCGGAGCGGCGCGCGAAGCAGCACTGGTGGAGATCAATCCGGAAATAGAAAACATGAGAATCGCCTGGCGTTACTGGGTGGCTCACAAAGATCTTGAGCAGCTTCACAAATTGACCAATTGTCTGTGGTTGCTTTATGATGCACGAGGCTGGCACTCTGCCACGGTTGAGCTTACCGCCGATTTGTTGAATGTGCTTGCTTCAACTCCTTCCACTCCGGAGCGCGCCCGGCAGGAGATTATGCTTCAGACCAGCCTCGCTCGTGTATTGATCGCGATTAAGGGCTGCGTACCTGAGGTTGAAGGCGCATATAAACATGCACTTGACCTCTGTGAGAAATATGGGGAGATACCGCAATCTTTTCCGGTTTTGAAGGCGCTGGCAAGCTATTACGCCTATGTGGCGGATTTTGAGAAAGCCACTCATTTTGGCGAAAAGATACTGGCGCTTGCCGATCAATTAAATGATGCCAATGGGAGAGTCGACGGGCATCTGATAATTGGTTATTGCACTGCTCTTTCCGGCAAGCCGATCCAGGGTCTGGAACATCTGGAGAAGGCAATCGCCATTTACGATCCTGATACACTTGGATCGCACGGTTTCCGGTTCGGCAATAATCCCGGTGTAACGTGCTACACTTCCTCTGCAATCGTTCTGTGGATGCTCGGTTTCCCGGATCATTCTAAAAAACATGCAGACGAAGCTTTGGCACTTGCCAACAAGATCAATCATCCATTCAGCATGGCATATGCAATGTTTCATACCGGCCTGCTCCGTCTTTGGGAGCGTGAAGCTGAGATTGCCCGGGAGCGCGCCCAGGCAACATTGGTGATCGCCGAGAAATATGAATTCCCGGTCTGGAAAGCTGTCGCGTTGTGTCTGCATGGCGCTGCAACCTCGGCAATGGGCAGGGCGGAGGAAGGTCTGGAGGAGATTAATCAGGGCTTAGACATGTATTCTGAATTAAAGACACCACCGGTGTTCTGGCCCCTGCTTCTTCTCCTCCGAACTAATTCTTATATTCTGGCAGCGCAACCTGGGGAAGCATTAAAAATAGCGGATGAAGCATTGGAGATTATTGGAAAAAGCTCAGACAATCCATTGCTGTCGGAGCTTTACAGGCTTAAGGGTGATGCTCTTCTTATGGCTTCGTCCGAGAAAATGTTTGAGGCAGAATCCCTTTTCCAACAGGCGGCGGACATTGCCGAAAAGTGCCAGACTAAGATGTTCGAATTAAAAGTTGCAATGAGTCTCAGCCGGCTATGGCAGGAACAGGGTGAATCAGAGAAGGGCCGGCGTTTTTTGAGCAAGGTTTATGACAAATTTACCGAAGGCCTCACGACGGCCGATTTGACAGAAGCAAGAGAACTCATTGCAGATTTATCGCAGCGGGACCGAGTTTAAATAACAGGTGGCGGGAACCGGTGATGGACAGCTTCTAAATAACCTGAACATTTCTTCGTCGAAACAATAATTGTAACCTAAAACCCGATGTGAATTATGACCAATCAACATGAAATCGGAGTTGGTGCAACAGAGGAGTTGAGCCTGCGTGTGAGCGTAGCATCACTTGTCAGATTGCTGTTTAATAATCCTGAAAATGGACGGGTAATGCTGGCGCTTGAGCGTACCGCCACCCTGCGAAAAATCGGTAGGCAGTCTGAAGTCATGGTAAAAGCGAAACCATTCGGCGGCGGAGTTCGGCTTTTAAATCCACAGGCACTGCAGGAGATGATTGGTGATTTTAACTATGACAGCGAAAAATCCCTCCGGGAATTGGATTTCCGCATCCAGGCACGCCCGGGATCCTGGGCGGAGATTAAAAGGATTTGCAGCAATCATTTGAAAGAAACGAAAAAAGGCATATTCGACAGCAGTCCGGAACGTGAGCTGGCAGAAGAATTCGAGGACAATTTAAAAGTGAAAATCACCCCGCTGCAGTATTCTGTGAATTTCCGGAAAATGATCATAAAGCACTTGCCGGAAAAAACGGAGAGTACCCGGGCGCCAGGCAGTCCTACCGTCCGCATTTATTACCTCTTCGAGGCCTGGATGAATGATCCGCACATAATTGAAATGATGCTCACCGAAAGCGGTCGCAATTCTGACAGCGATCTTAAACAAATGGCGTGGGAAGACGCGCGCAGCGGAGGGAAAGGACGAGCAAATGCCATTCTTGTTTTGGAATTGGAAAAACTTCAGGAATTCTACCAGTCAATGTCCATGGATAGACGCGGCTCACCGGTGCGTTTTGGAGCACATCAATTGGGTGGGAATGTACACGCAGTACTCCAAGAATGATGAGTGAGATAAAGTGGCCGGATTGTGGCAGTTAAATATCTGTCCTGAATTGCTGAATCGGTCATTATGCCCATGTAATCGACAGACAGCCACAATCGCGTACGCTGTCCGCCAAATCTTGCCTGCAAAATTCATCTTCACCATTCATTGTAACCATTCGAACTTGTCATCGTATGGTAGGATCGATATGGTTTGGAGGATGTGCCGGGGTAAATGCGTGATCTTATTCATTTTCAACTTTTTTGTGAAAAATAATTCCGCAGCTTCGCAAAGCGGGAATGAAAAACGGTGAAAATCAGTGCCGATCGTGTAACCGTTATTCTATTAACGGCGCGACGGCTACCTTATGAAACCGAAGTGAATTGCAGCTCTTCTAATTTTCCACTCCTTACTGCCCGGATGTTCCCGTTCATCCGGTGATCTGAATATTGGCGCTTTCTGAGGCGGATATTATCAAAAACGATTTTGAAATACCATATATGGGAAAAGGTGTTGCAGCACGGTTAAAATTTTAGGATGTTAGGATCTGTTTTACCCGGCTTTTCAATTTCGAAGAAATTTGGAGAGGAACGATGAAAGCGCTCAACCCGATTTTTGTAACACTCCTCCTGTTCGCTGCACTTGGTTTTTACTCATGCCAGAAGACCTATCAGTCGCAAGACGGCAAAGTTGACCTGTCCCGGCAAAGCAAGCTCTATTACGGCGTCAAAGTTAACAATGTACTCTGCGGGTATGCGGAAATTGATCTTCGACCCGTGGAAAGAGACGGCAAACGATTGCTGAAAATTGATGACCGGACTTTTGTCATGGTTTCCGCGCTCGGCAGCAAATTCAATTCGGAGGTTCATTCCATATTTTATGTTGATTCGGTCAGCGGACGATTTAGTTACCAAACGAATCATATAAAGCAGGGTCCTACCGATTTTACCGTGGAAATTTCCGTTAAAAATGACACACTCATTTCGAAATCAACCCTTTCCAAAAGCACCGGCAAAATAGCGATTGATCCGGATGTGCTGCTTCGAAATAACCAGTTCCTGCCGTTTCTGATCCGGGATTTTGCGGACAGCAGCGTCCACGAAAAAACATACCGGTATTATGAGGTCAGGGATGAACAGGTGCAGAAGACGCTTTTCAGGCGTTTGGGAGAGGAAAAACTCGACCTCGCGGGGAGTAAGTTCGATGCGCTGGTCTTTGAAGAGATGAATTTGAAAAATGGGCTCAAAATGAAATGGTGGTTGGATAAAAATAACGGCTACCTGTTAAAGATGGTCACCAGCCGCGGGGAGACTTTTCTGGCCGATGCGGGTGTGAAGAACAGAATCCGATTGAGCACCATGGATAATCTTATTTTGCAGAAAACCAATGAATCGATTGCCGATTTTCAGGCCATTTCCTACATGAAAATCAAGGCGCATCTGGAACCGAGCGGAATGCGCATCACTCCCCAGGGGTTGAACGTGCCAGGGCAGAAGTTCACCGGCACGGTAAAAGAAAATTTGGTGGAAGGTATCTTCGAAATCGAACATCGGCCCTATGACGGGGCGAACGCACCCCCCTTTCCCCCGGATTTCAGCCAGGTGGATTCCGTGCGGGATTTCCTGAAACCGACGGACATCATCGAGTCAAAAGATCCGGTGCTGATTCGGAAGGCAGAAGAGATCACAGCCGGCGCCCGGGATTCGTGGGACGCGGCGGTCCGCCTGAGCCAGTGGGTGGCGGACAGTATCGGCTATGCCATTCCCGGCGGAATGACGGCACGCAACACCTACGACATCCGCAAGGGTGAATGCGGGGCGCACTCCATCTTGTTGGCTGCCTTTTGCCAGGCGGTCGGAATACCGGCGCGGATGGTGTGGGGCTGTATGTATGTGCCGAATCTGGGCGGTGCATTCGGCCAGCACGGCTGGACGGAGATTTACATGGGCGGGGCGGGCTGGATACCGGTGGATGCCACCGCCAGGGAACCGGATTTTGTCGATTCCGGTCATCTGCGGCTGGGGGATTTCCAGTCTCTTTCCATCGCGCTGAATGCCAAAGA
>CAZUZS010000115.1:5787-10049 GCA_964624795.1 uncultured Calditrichaceae bacterium | reverse complement strand
TCAATTGGGATCAGAAGAACAGTTTTCCCTCCGATGCGGTGCTGTTTGTGGGCAGCTCCAGCATTCGCATGTGGCACACCGCCGATGATTTCCCGCAATACCCGGTGATCAACCGCGGCTTTGGTGGCTCGCACATCTCGGATGTCAATTATTTCTATGATTTGATTGTGAAAAAATACAAACCGAAGGTAATCGTATTCTACGCCGGGGATAATGATGTTGCCGATGGTAAGAGCGTTTCGCAGGTATTCGAAGACTTTACCGAATTCGCAGGCAGGGCGAACCGGGATTTTCCCGCTGCCCGGATTCTCTACCTGCCCATCAAGCCCAGTTTAAGCCGCTGGCAGTTTTGGGGCAAAATGAATGAAGTCAATATGAAGGTAAAACAGCTCTGTGACGAGAAAAAGGAATTGGTTTATGCGGATATTGCCACGCCCATGCTGGGTGCCGATGGAAAGCCCAAACCGGAATTATTTCTCGAAGACGGGCTGCATTTGAACGAAGCGGGCTATGCGCTGTGGAATTCTGTATTGAAAGACTATCTTGATCATGCCGAAAAACATTAATGAAATAATTGACAAATCTTGCATATTTCCGCAACATCATTGATTTCTTGTCTATCATTAGATAACGGGGATCAATATTATGAATATTAGGCTTTCAGAAATCGGCCAGATAGCAATTACAGTAAGCAATGTGGAAACTGCGCTGCAATTTTATCGGGATGTTCTTGGCCTCAAGTTTTTGTTCAGTCCGTCACCTGATCTGGCTTTCCTGGCCGTCGGCACGGTTCGCATTATGCTTACTACACCGCAGAGAGCAGGCGCTGTGGGCACTAACTCCGTTCTCTATTTTAAGGTTGCCGATATTGAATCGGCGCATGCCGAAATACTTAAGCGCGGCGCAGAGAATGAACGGGGACCAGAATTGGCTGCCAGAATGCCAGATCATGAGCTGTGGCTGGCATTCGTTCGCGACCCGGACGGCAACCTGGTTGGTCTTATGGAAGAGCGGCGGTAATCGAGGTGTTTAAATCAAGGAGAATGTGCAATGAAATCGATTTGTCTTTTTGTTCCGGTTATGATTTTGATCGCGCTCGCGGATAACTCCCATTCCGGGATAATCAAGGGCTACGGCGTTCAAGTGGGAATTGTCTCTGCCAGTCAAAATTTCAAGGGCGAAGCTTTTCCTATGGCGGATGAATCGCTGAAAAGAAGAATCGGATTTGTCGCGGGCGCATATCTGGAATGGTTGAATCTTCCCTATATTTCCGCAGTCACGGAAATCGAATATATGCAGAAAGGGATGGGTATGGAGGTAGTCGTAACCGGCCAAGCCGGCCCGGAGCCGCTTGGCAAATATACCGACTACTCCCGGCTGGATTATCTCTCGGTGCCCGTTTATGGTAAGATTTCCTTGCCCGCGGGGATCGGAACACCTTACTTCATCGCCGGTCCGCGATTTGATTACCTCCTGGATTACAACTCGGAATTTCTGGGGATCATTTATAATGAATTCCGGAAAACGGCGTGGGGCGGCATGGTCGGCGTCGGGTTTGCCCCGCATCTCTCAATATTGATCAAATCCTCAGTCGAGCTGCGCTATAATTTCGATTTTACCGATTCATATAAACCCGCCGGCAGGGAAGCTAAAAATAACACCTTTGATGTGCGGGTGGGAATTCCATTTTGAAACAGGATTTTGTCTGTACCGTTCGCTTCTTCTGCTGGCTTCAACGACAGCGAAATGAAACAGGCCGCGAAATCTGATCCGATCAATTATTTCGGCATTCCCTCAAACCGGAATCTGGCGGCTGTATTTATTGCGGTACTGGGCAGGGGACAGCCCGGTGATTTTTTTGAAGGTGGTGCGAAACGCTTTGGGATCGTTGTAGCCGACCTTGTACATCACCTCATTTACGTTTTCGCGGGATGACTCCAGGCTCATTTTTGCGGCCTCCACCTTGACCCGTTGGATATATTCCATAACGGTGTTGGCGGTGGCCTTCTTGAACCTGCGCTCGAAATTTCGCCGGCTCAGGTAAAACATGGCCGCCAGATCATCGGTGGTTATCTTATTCCGGAAGTTCTTCTCGATGAATTCCTGTGCCTGCCTGATCGGCACATCTTCATGATCCTTCTGTCCGCGAAATATCATAAACGGGGATTGATTCATTCGCTCGATTTCAATGGCAAATACCTTGGCGGTGAGCACTGCCATTTCCCGTCCGGCATATTTTTCGATCAGGTACAGAATTAAATTCTGATAAGAAAACGCGCCTCCACTGGAGTAAATTCCCTGTTCATCGGTGATAATCTGTTCGGTCACCAGATGCACCTCCGGGAACATCTTTCGAAACATATTGGCCGCCATCCAGTGGGTGGCGCATCTTTTCCCATTCAGCAAACCGGTTGATGCCAGTAGAAAAGCGCCCATACAAAGGCTGGCCACTTCAGCGCCGCCCCGGTATTGCCGGGTGATCCACGGAATAAAATCGCTGTTTTTCTCAACGCCCTTGACGATGTCGCCGTCAATTGCAGGGATAACCACCAGGTCTGTTTTATTTATCCCGCTTATAAGACGGTCTGCATGAATGGTGTACAATCCACCGGCGAGTTGCGTCTCTTTTTCCAATCCGACCAATTCGACCTTGAAAACAGGCGGTTCGCCAAGCTCCTTAAAAAATCCGTTTACCTGGGAAAACATCTGGCGCGAGCCTTCCAGGCTGCCCAGGATTGCATCTTTCAGGATCAATATTGAAATCGTTTTCATCTTTATATGACCACCCCTCAAACCATCGGGTGTCCCTTTCTGAATTTGGTTTATATTAAAATCCGCTTTCAGCGCGGATGAGAATAATTTGGTTCTGCTTATAGAAGTATTTCAACATATTCAAAATCGATTCCGGCAACCCGTGAAATTAAATATAAACCATGCCGCAAACAACCCCAATATTGCCGTTTTTGCACCTTTCTTAGCGGATTATATCACTGTATCTTGAAATGAAAGAAATGCAGTACATCGATAAAATCTCAACATCAGGAGAAGGTGATGTTCCTGGAAAACAGAATATTCAGCAGCTTTGCTGTTGACGATATAGAAAAGGCCAAAACGTTTTACAGCGAAACGCTTGGCCTGAAAGTGTCGCAAAATAAAGAAATGGGCGGTCTGCTCACCTTGGAATTTGCTGGTGGCAGCCGGGTTATGATCTATCCCAAATCCGATTTTATCCCGGCGACTTTTACTGTCCTCAATTTTCCGGTAGGTAATATTGAAGCGGCCGTGGATGAGCTCGCCAGCCGCGGGGTGAAGTTCGAGCACTATGAGGGTAATTTGAAAACCGACCCCAAAGGCATTTTCCGCAGCGGTGGCCCGTTGATCGCCTGGTTCAAAGATCCTGCGGGCAATATTTTGTCGGTGATCGAAGAGCAATAATTTGGTAAATCCTCAAATATTTAAATATAATTCAAACTCGGATGAAAATTGAATCCGTGAGTGAACCGTTGATTCCGGTTTAAACGAAATTCCTTAAGCGGAGTTGAATGAAGACCTGCCGTGAGATATGCAATTTAATCACGGTATATTAAACAAACGAAAAAAGGGGGCAGCAGAAATTGAGCGGCGTAAGCGACATACCGCTGCGGGCTGAAAAACAGGAGCAGGAAACAAGAAATATATCATTATTTCTAAGACAAAATAAGAAGGGGGTTAACGATGGGCAAAATGAATCCGGTTGTTCATTTCGAGATGCCGGCGGAAGATAGAAATCGCATGGCAGAATTTTACACAAATGTATTCGGCTGGGAGGCCCAGCAGCTTGGGCCGGAAATGGGTAATTATATTGTCGTAAACACTTCTGAGGCGGATGAAAACGGCCGTCCCAAAAATCCCGGCATGATCAATGGCGGATTTTATGAAAAAACGGATAATCCGGTCTCGAACCATCCATCGGTCGTAATTGCAGTCGAAGATGTGAATGAATCGATGCAGAAAATAGAGCAGGCGGGCGGCAAAGTATTGGGAAAACCGGTGGAAATCCCGGGTGTTGGAATGTATGTCTCATTTATCGATACCGAGGGAAACAGGGTCAGTATTCTGCAGCCCACGGCCATGTGATGCAAAAGAGGGTTGGGAAGAATGAGCAAAGTATTCTTTGATGTGGGGACATCGCTGGATGGATTCATTGCCGGGCCGAATGGCGGCCGGGCAAATCCATTGGGGGACGGCGGGATTAAAATCCACGATTGGATGTTCGCCCAAAA
>CAZUZS010000115.1:0-5687 GCA_964624795.1 uncultured Calditrichaceae bacterium | reverse complement strand
AAAAGGAAATACACTGATGGGTACCGATGCGCTTGAATCGCAGGGATGGAAATTAAGTTCCGGCAACAATTTCTCTCTCGTGATTGAGGCCGACAGCAAAGAGGAAGCGGATAAGTTTTTTAACGGATTATCCCGGGGCGGAAAAGTAAGAATGGCGATGGCGGATACCTTTTGGGGCGCCTATTATGGCATGTTAACCGATAAATTCGGAATTCAGTGGATGGTGAGCTACACGTATCCTAAAGATTGATCGGTTGAAGGGAATCTTAGTTTTTGCGCCCCTGTTATTGGAAAATAGAAAGATAATGGAGGGATGGAAATGTCCTATATCGTAGATTTTAAAAATGTGTCCACGACCGGTTTAGAGTCTTCACCCGTAGCAGAAGCGCTTGCCGGACTACGTGCTAATGAAGCCCGCTATTTTATGAACAAATACAATCATGAATTTACGGTTATACCGGCCAGCGAAAGCAAGGAGACCCTTGATTATGTGAATCGAATTTTGAAAGAAGAACGCGATATCGAGTTTGCGGCCAAACCTTTAGAAACATCGCGTTTTCAAGTAGAAAACATCAAATGGGCCTGCGTCTTTTATGAAGACGGTCTTGAGGTTAACGTCTTGTATACGGTTGATGATCCTAAGAAGCGGGCCGTTGGCTTTAAGCTTTCTGAGGGGATGGAAGTGCCAAAGGAGTTGGAAGGAAAGTTTAAATTTGCCAGGCAGAAGTCTAAATTAGCCGGAACAATTCGGGGTTCGTTTTTTGTGATCAAGGGGGAATATTGAAATAAGCAAAAGCACCAAGCCGGGTGAAGTTCGTCGAAAAGAGGAGGAATCAAAAATGGATAAAAATGACATGCGGTCCCGCAAAGCGGCAGCAGTGGACTTTTTGCAATTGGTCGTATCCGGCGCGATTGATGAAGCCTATCGGCGATATGTTGACATGCAGGGGAGGCACCACAATGTATTCTTCCCGGCGGGATTTCCAGAATTGAAGGAAGCCATGAGCGAAAATCATGACCAGTTTCCAAACAAACAACTCGTCGTAAAAAATACTATCGGCGACGGCGATTTGGTAGCGACGCACTCGCATTTGATTTTTGAGAAGGGCGGGGATGAAATGTCCGTGGTGCATATTTTTCGATTCAAGGAAAATAAAATTGTCGAAATGTGGGATGTCGGCCAGGCTGTTCCGGCGGACTCGCTTAATGTGGATGGGGCATTTTAAAATGCGAATCCTGGTGTAAATATTAAAAAGCATTAAAAAATTGATGGAACACGGATGACACCGATCGAGCGGATTTCTACTGATTTATCTGCTGTACCTTTCCGTGCAAATCGGCAATATCAGTCTATTCCGTGTTCTAATTTTATTTTTTGGAGAGCCTAAAATGAGAAAACTGATCTTTGCAATTAATGTAACCCTCGATGGTTTTGCCGATCACACCGCGGTGATCCCCGATGATGATCTGCACAATTTTTATACAGAGCTGCTGGGCTCAACGGATATCATCCTATATGGCCGCAAAACCTACCAGCTTATGGAAAGTTTCTGGCCGGTCGCTGACAAAGATCCAAGAAGCACAAAAAGCATGCTGCGATTCGCCGACAGAATCAATGCCATGCCCAAAATGGTTTTTTCTAAGACGCTCACCGAGGTTCACTGGCATAATACAAGATTGATAAAAGAAAACATGGTCGATGAAGTCCTGAAATTGCAGCAGCAGACCGGCAGTAACATTTCGGTCGGCAGCATCAGCCTGGCAGCCACTTTTATGAAACTGGATTTGATCGACGAATACTGGCTTCTGGTTCAGCCGATAATTTTGGGGAAGGGAAGGCGGCTGTTTGAAGAATTAGAGCACAGGATTGATCTAAAACTTATTGACACGGTTAGATTTAATTCGGGCGTGGTTGCGCTGCACTATTCGCGTTCGGCGCAATAGCCGGCCCAGGCGGGATGCGAAAATTGAATCATTAATCTTTAAATTTTAATCATTAAAGGAGGAGCGCAATGCAAGAGCAAAATCTGGGAAAACTGTATCTTCATGAACTGGAGATGGAGATACCCTCGTCCCGGAAATGCCTGGAACGAATTCCGCCGGAACTGTTTGGCTGGAAGCCGCATGAGAGATCGATGCTGATGGGCTATCTGGCGCTGCTGGTTGCAGAGATCCCTAAATGGATTTCATACACCATCGAAATATCGGAGATTGATTTTGCTACTTTCGAACGCTTCGAGCCAAAAACCACTGCCGAGCTGGTCAATCACTTCGATGAAAATATAGTAGGAGCGAAAAAAGCGCTGGAAAATGTTTCGAATGAAGCGCTTGCCCGGGATTTTTCTCTCAAAAACCAGGGGCAGGTTCTGTTCAGCATGCCCAAGCAGGATAATATCGAACAGTCCATTAACCACCTGGTCCATCACCGCGGTCAGTTGACAGTTTACATGCGCCTCAATGAGATCCCGGTACCCTCGATTTATGGGCCTTCGGCGGATGAGAAGGTCTTTTGAAAAGGAGGTGGCGGTAATGAAGAATGCAGACAAAATACTCACCAAACATCCGCAAGGGAAAAGCGGTAAAAATATCGATAAGCAGAAATATGATGTTATTAAACAAGGGATTGTTTCGGCGCTGGAAGGAGCGGAATTAACTCACTCGGAGTTGTTTAATCAGCTTAAGGATAAACTGAACGGCAGGTTCGAAGGAAATATCAGTTGGTACGGCGAGACCGTTAAGCTGGATCTGGAAGCCCGAAATATCATCGAACGAACCGATTCCAGGCCGCAAAAATATCGGTTGAAATAGCTCCGCAAAGGAAAAGGGGCTTTAGCTCGTAAATACAATCATTATCTAAAAATAGGCTGAAGGGAGATTGAGATGCAAAAGATCACGCCGTTTTTATGGTTTGATAACCAGGCGGAAGAGGCAGTGAATTTCTATGTTTCTGCATTTTCCGCCGCAGGCGATAGAGATTCGAAAGTGGGAAATGCAGTCCGCTACGATGAAGCGGGTGCAAAAGCTTCCGGGCGGCCAAAGGGTTCGGTGATGACCATGCCGTTCCGGCTTGGCGGACTCGATTTTGTGGCGCTGAACGGCGGACCGGTGTTTAAATTCACCCCCGCGATTTCATTCTTTGTGAACTGCAAAACCGCTGATGAAGTGCAGCAATTATGGGATAGATTCTCCGAAGGCGGAACAGCGCTTATGCCGTTGGACAAATATCCTTTCAGCGATAAATATGGCTGGATTCAGGACAAATATGGGTTGTCCTGGCAAGTGATTATGCCAAAGGAGCCAATCGTGCAGAAAGTTGTCCCATCTATGATGTTTGTGGGTAAAGTATGCGGCAAGGCGGAAGAGGCAATCAATTTCTACTCCTCCATCTTCAAGGACTCTAAGATGGGCACAATATTCCGCTATGGCGCGGGCCGTGAACCTGACAAGGAGAATTCCATTGCTTACGCCGATTTTGCATTGGAAAGCCAATATTTCGCCATTATGGAGAGCGCCCACGAGCACAAATTCGGTTTCACTGAGGCCGTATCGTTCCTCGTCAATTGCACATCGCAGAAAGATGTGGATCACTACTGGAATAAACTCTCCGCGGTCCCGGAGGCCGAGCAGTGCGGCTGGCTCAAAGACAAATACGGCGTCTCATGGCAGATCGTGCCAACCATCCTGTCCGAACTGCTCAGCGACAGAGATTCCCGGAAATCGCAAAGCGTAATGCAGGCTATGCTGAAGATGAAGAAAATCGAAATTGCCGATTTGGAAAAAGCATATAAAGCATAGGAGTATAGTAAAAATGAGAAAAATAATTGTTCTCTCTTTTATGAGCCTTGACGGTGTCGTGCAGGCGCCGGGAGGACCGGAAGAAGATACCTCCGGCGGTTTCAAATACGGCGGCTGGGTTTTTTCTTACTTTGATGAGGAAGTCGGCAAGGTTATGGGCGAGCAGATGAGCAAACAGTCCGATTTGCTGCTTGGCAGAAAGACTTTTGAGATCTTTGCCTCATACTGGCCGCAACATGAGGATGCGTGGCCCGGAATCAACAGCGTGAGAAAGTATGTGGCTTCCAATACGCTTTCCGAGCACGAGTGGAATAACTCGGTATTTTTGAACGGCGATGTGGTCGATCAGATCAAGAGTCTGAAGCAGCAGGATGGTCCTGACCTGCAGGTTCACGGAAGTGCTAACCTGATTCAGACGCTTCTTAAAAATGATCTGGTTGATGAGCTCTGGCTGAAAATATTCCCGCTCACTCTTGGAAGTGGTAAGCGCTTATTCCAAACCGGCGCTATTCCTGCAAAGTTTAGGCTCTTTGAGAGCAAAGTCACGCCGGGCGGTGTCTTTGTGGCATCATACGCGAGAGACGGAGCGGTCACGACAGGATCGTTTGCCTAAAAGAATCATAGTGAAGCGGGACCGGAGCGGCGCAAACGGATGCAGCGGATCTCCGAAAGGCGGCATCATAATCGGGAAAATTGATTTTATTCTTCTCCGGAAGGTATTATCTCAAATTACGATTCCGCAATAAGAGGGTTATCAATACAAAAAGGATAGAACATGCACCTGCCTTATAGAGGTGGCATTGTTGTAGAAAATCCGATCCCATCTATTTATAACAATCCTCGCAGAGGATTCACAAAGGGTCTGATGTATCTTGATTTTGCACACAATCTTCCAGCCTGATATGCATCCGCTGCAAGGATGAATAAATCTTTATGAATTTCTGTTTCTACAATAATTGAACATCTGCAATATTCTGACAGGCGTTCGATATGCACCCTCCCTAATGCTACTCGATAACCGCCTTTTGTCTCATCAGGGAGGTCGCCGCGGATTTGATGAAAAAATACAAACCTATTCAAATCCACATACCGAACCCCCGGAGGGGGTAAAATAATTATAGAAAAACGGGCCGCATTTAAAAGCAAAACCCCTTTAGGGGTTTGATAAAAATCATCACGGGAAAAAATAACAAAAATTAAAAAAATGATCATGCCGCTTGCTCAGCAAGACCAATAAATAGTGGCTAGTCAGAACTTTGACCCCACCCCCTTGCCCCCTCCCCTAATGCATTAGGGGAGGGGGTTGGGGGGAAGGGTTAAGCATGAAGCCATTCCATATTCTTCGAAATAAATACAATTCGCTGAGCAAAGTACATAATCATTTTAAAAAATTCTTAAAGTCATCTTTTCATCACCCGATGATACACATTAACGTCTTTACTGAGTTTCTCGATTTTTTGGTTCAACCTGGTTCTGTTCTATTTTTTTGTTTTTCAAGAAGTGATTTTATGAAATATTGCCGGAAGCGCAATTGACGACGGGATGTCTGAACCGGAGCACGAAATACGGAGACCGAAGACCGGAAACCGGCAACCTCCAAGGGGCACAGGATAAATGACCAATGAATAATGACCATTGACCAGTGACCGATGACTTCGCATCACCGGACCAGATATTTTTTCCCTTGTTTTTTATTATGTGATAAAATAGATTTCAGGCAACAAATGAATATTATCTCATAGATCGAAAGGCGACAACCGTTTTCGAAAAAGAGTATTTCAATTCAAGATAAAAAATGTTTTAAATAAAGCAGCAGTAGCAGCAGGTATAATATTTTTTGATTTTTGGGTTCATTTTCACCGAAGGGCCGGAGAGCAAACCAGGATGATGAT
>CAZUZS010000114.1:4897-10221 GCA_964624795.1 uncultured Calditrichaceae bacterium | reverse complement strand
AACCTTGTCCAGGCGGATGCCGGTCAGGATTGGCTGCCCGTAACCACCGGCGCCGATGAGCGCGCCCAGGGTGGCGGTTCCCACGTTGATCACCGCCGATGTTTTAATGCCGGAAAGAATGGATCGCGAAGCCAGCGGCAGCTCCACAAGCCGCAGCCGGGAAAGGCGGGGGAGTCCCAGCGCCTCCGCTGATTCGCGTACAGCGATGGGAATTTCCTGCAGGCCGGAGTGGGTGTTGCGCACAATGGGGAGCAGGCTGTAAAGAAACAGCGCCACGATGGCCGGCATATTCCCGATTCCCAGCAGCGGAATCATGAACACAATCAACGCCAGCGAAGGAATGGTTTGCAGGATGCCGACCACCGAGAGGATGACTTGCCCCAGCCGGCCGTAAAGAAATGCCAGTATGCCAAGCGGGATGGAAATGATGATAGCGGCCAGAAGAGAAATTGCCACCAGAAAAAGGTGCTGCCTGGTGTAAAGAAAAAGTCTTCCCCAAAACGTATTTTCTGTGTAGCGTGTCTTTATGCCAAATTTCTCTTTGATGAAATCCGCGGCCACCTTCTTCTCGGGGATTCCGTCGATTTTTACACGCGAATTCAGATCGATCATCTCCGAGTCTGAAATGCTGCCCTGAAGTTTGAGGATTGCCGGCAGCGCGGAGGGGAAACGCTGTGGGACATCATCGCGGTAGACAAAAACCGCCTGGTAATCCGGAAAAAAATGCCGGTCGTCCTTTAGTACACGCAGGTGGTAATATCGGATGTTGGCGTCGGTGGAGTAAACATCGGTCACATCGATGGCGCCGCTGGCGATACCGCGGTAAGCCAGGTCATGATCCAGGCCGCGCACATCTTGCTGGGGCAGGTTGTAGGCGGCGCGCAGCCCCGGCCACCCGTCGCTGCGATCCATGAATTCGTTGCTGAAGCCGAATCTTAGATCCGGATATTTTCTCAAATCCGAAATCGTTTGCAGGTGCAGTTTTTCCGCCAACGCCTCCCGCACTCCCAGCGCGTAGTTGTCGCTGAAGCCGAGGGACTTGCTCATAAGGATGTGGTGTTCTGCCATAACCCGAATCAACTCCTGCCGGTCGTGGATTTGCTGACCGGCGAAAATCTCGTGAGTCAGGGTGCCGGTATATTCCGGGTAGAGGTCGATATTGCCGGCAAGCAGTGCTCCCCACAACACGCGGGTGCCGCCCAGTTGGCGGAGGTGCTCCACATCCGGGTATTCGGTGCGGGCGAGCTGCGTTGCCAGCTCGGCCAAAATAACCGATTCGGTAAATTTCTTGGAGCCGATCTTCAAAACCGGCGAGGTCTGCGAAAACGCTGTGCCGGACTGAAAAATCAGCAAAATCAAAAAACAAACAATGAGGCAAGCGGGAGCTTTCGAAAAAATGACAGGTGACCTCCTGCCAAATATTTTCTGGGGATCACTCATTTGCGCGCCCCGCTGCTGTTATCCAGCGCTGTCCGCTGCGCCTGGATAAACCGCGTGACAAACGGCGTGGCGGGCGATTCCGTAAGATCGCGGATTTTGCCCTGCTGAACAATGGCGCCGTCCCGGATCAGTACGATGTGGTCGCCGAAAAAGGCCGCTTCGCTGATGTCATGAGTCACCAGCACCACTGTCTTTTTCAGTTCCCTGAAAATTGCCCGGAGGTCGGTTTGCAAATCGTAGCGGATAAGCGGATCGAGTGCGCCAAGCGGTTCATCGAACAGGAGAATGCCGGGATCCAGCATGAGCGCCCGCATCAGGCTGACCCGCTGGTTCTGCCCGCCGGAAAGCTGCGCCGGGTAGCGGTCCAGGCCATCCACCGGGAATTTGGTCAGCTCTGCCAACTCGCTCACGCGATCTCCGATTTTCTTCTTTGTCCACCCCAGGTAAGCGGCCATCAGGGAGACATTTTGCCGGGCGGTCAGGTGCGGGAACAAACCGCCTTCCTGGATGACATACCCGATTTGCTGCCGCATCTGCCGGATATTTTCAGAATTTAGCGTCTCCCCGTCGATCCTGACTAATCCGGCATCCGGCCTGATCAGACCGATGATGATTCTTAGCAGTGTTGATTTGCCGCTGCCGCTGGGTCCGATCAGCACCGTGGTTTGTGCATCGGCAATCCGCAGATTGATGTCCTTCAGCGCTTCATTTTTCGCGAAATTTTTCGAAACATGTTCGACGCTGATCACGGCAGGTCTTTATCCGGTTTTGGTTTGATATTGAAATCCTGCAATATTTTGGGGAATTTATTGAATTTATGGTGCTTAATCAAATCGCTTTTGCAGAATCGGGCGAATGTTTGAAATTTGGTTTTACTTCAATCCGATTAATTGGGGTTTATTTCGGTCGATTTTTTTATGCCGCTTATTTGTGCATCCTGAAATGGAAAAAAACTTCCGGGCACCAAATTTGACACCTTGTCTCAATTACGAAACGAAAAACAGGATGGCGCGTTAATTCAGGTAATATTAATTAAGGAGGAGACCAGCATGAGATTCATTACAATTTTTTCACGAGCGCTAATCGCAGCGATTCTCGTTATGGCGGGATGGAATATTCTTGCAGCTCAAAATTCGGTCAGCATAAATCCAAGCCAGGACAATACCCTGTATGAAGACGCTGCCGGGGCATTGAGCAATGGTGCCGGGGATTACCTGTTTTCCGGCACAACATCGACCGGGGCCATTCGCCGGGCTTTGTTAGAGTTTGATGTATCCGGGAATGTGCCGGCCGGAGCTTCGATTGACAGTGTGTTCCTGCAATTGTACATGTCGAAAACAGTAGCCGGGAATATCGATATGCAGATTTTTCCTGTTTTGGATAGCTGGGGGGAGGGGACTTCCAATGCGCCGGGCGAGGAAGGAGCGGGCGCTCCCGCAACCACCGGCGATGCGACCTGGATCCACAGGTTTTATGACACGGTATTTTGGACTGACCCCGGCGGCGATTTTTCGGGAACCGCAAGCGCCACGGCTTCTGTGAACGGAACCGGATTTTATGACTGGGGGAGCACCGCACAAATGGTTTCGGATGTGCAGGATTGGCTGGACAATCCGGCGAACAATTTTGGCTGGCTGATTAAAGGACAAGAAAGCGTTGGTCAGACCGCCAAACGGTTCGACAGCCGCGAAAATCCGACTGCGGCAAATCGTCCGCTTCTGACGATTTACTACAGCCCGGCCTCGGCTGTGACAAACGAAGACCTGCAAAAGCCCGATAAATTTGCCCTTCAGCAAAATTATCCAAATCCGTTCAATCCTGTTACGACTATCGCATTTACGATTCCCACCAATGCTAATGTCACGCTGCGGGTAACGGATGTTACTGGCCGGCTGGTGGCGACCTTGGTGGATGGCAGGATGAATGCCGGCAATCATGAAATACAATTCGACGGTTCAAATCTGGCGTCCGGAATTTACATCTACTCGCTGCAAACCAACGGCATGAGGCAGATTAGAAGGATGCTGCTGCTGAAATAAAGCCTCCGGCTTGATGCTGATGGAAGCGGCTTACTGAATTGATTCCCCCGATTTCTATCCGTTTCGTCTTTTTATGAGAATTGGGGCGGGAACACATTTTGAAGAGCAAAGCCAGGCCTGACCTGAATGCGAAAATTGTGTCCCCCAATTGCAGTCGTATGTTGTCCTGACAAATTCGATAATGCTGCAAAATACATCCATCAATGGATGATTCAAAAAAATACCTTTCGAGCTCAATTCAAATGCGGAAGCAAATTTTCATTTGATAACATGATGGAGGTTTTACCATGAATCGATCCAACGGCAGCTTGTGGAAACCCGCGGCAATTTTGTATCTTATTGGATTGGGAGTTTGGTTCGTTTGGTGGAGCGCGCTTTCAGCCGCGCCGGTTCCTGACCAACCACAGGAAATGAGCGGCGTGCAGGATCGCGTTGCGATGATATTCGAAAAAAACTGTATTTCCGCAGGCTGCCACTCGGGCAGCTACCCGCAGCAGGGCTTGAAATTGACGCCGGAATCATTTTACGGCACGACCGTAAATGTCCAAAGCGCCGAAAACCCGGCTCTGAAGCGGGTGAATCCCGGAAATCCGGACAGCAGCTACCTGGTGATGAAAATAATGGGAGATCCGGGAATCACCGGTCTGCGCATGCCTTTTGGCCGCGAACCGCTAAAACCGGACGAAATTGCCGCAATTGTGGAATGGATTAAGGATCTAAAAATACAGTCCGCGGGCATCGCTACCGCGACTCAAGCCGCTCCGCTGCTGCCATTCAGCGGGTGGAAGGTGGTCAATATTCCCACCACCCGCATGGTGGATGCCGGCAACTGGCTGTTCCTCATCGAACATCGTTTTTTCCCAAAAATTAATGATGGCTACAACGCTTTCTGGGGTTTGGATGGGCCGGCTAATATTTTTCTGAACCTGGGATATGCGTTCACCGACAATCTTTTTGTTAATCTTGGCCGTAGCAACATTTCGGCGGATGTTGAGCTTGATGTGCGGTACGGTTTGAAGCGGCAGTATCCGGGAGACAAGCTGCCGTTTGCTGCAGCCGCTCAAATTTCCGGAAATTGGGACTCACAGAAGGTCGCTGGAAAAAACCGCTGGCGCTCCGAGGCGCTTAAGCTTGCCGCGCAAGTCATGTTGTCTCACCAGGTTACCGAGGGTGTGGCAGCTATCATAACGCCGGGAATCCTATTTAATCCCAATAGCGACATTTCGGGGGAGGACCCCATGATAACGATCGGATTGGGGGGAAAAGCTCATTTCTATAAATCGTTATCCCTCATCGGCGAATGGGTGCCGATTGTGTCCGGTTACACTCTGACCTCAATTCGCGGGCAGTACAACCGGTTCGACACCTGGGGAGGCGGTCTGGAAATTTATGTCGGCGGGCATGTTTTCCAGATTGTGGTTACGAACTCGGTGGGCACAACAACCGACCAATACCTGCGGGGCGGCGATCTCCGTTTGCAGGACGGTGACATGCGGCTTGGCTTCAACATCTTTCGAATTCTACAATTTTGAGGAGAATGGGAATGAGCGCAAAGAATAGCTTCAGATTAACAGCATTCACCATGGCGGGAATTATCGTTTTCGGCATGTTGAATTTCTCCTGCGAGCACGCCAACCCGGTCAAGCCGGTTCCGACGACAGCTACTTTCAAGGACATTCAACAGAATATTTTTGATAAAAGCTGTGCTGTTTCGGGCTGTCACCTGGGATCTTCGGCGCCGCTGGGCCTTGATTTGAGTGCCGGCCATTCGTATGTCAACCTGGTCAATGTTGCCAGCCTGGAAATTCCATCTCTCCAGCGCGTGAAGCCCGGCGAACCGGACAA
>CAZUZS010000114.1:0-4797 GCA_964624795.1 uncultured Calditrichaceae bacterium | reverse complement strand
AGGTAATCCGGCTGCCTGGAATCAGTGCGGGAATAAAATAGCGTAAGCATTGAAATCGCGGAAATACCGCAACCGGCATTCAGATCGTCAGAGCGAAAAAACGGATAGAGGGAAAATCATGAGATATAAAAACCATCTTGGCAAAGTTTTCATCGGTTTGGTGGTAGCGTCAATCGGCGTGATTTTCAGTTTTACTCCCCAGGATAACAAAGAGGGGCGGCCGGTATGGACCGCCCCCGCCTGGACGGACACGCTGAAAAATCCCTTTGGTGAGAGCCGGAAAGTCTCAGAAGATGCGAAAGGGATATTTGCGACCACCTGCGCCCTGTGTCATGGTGAAACCGGCGAGGGGAACGGTCTGGCTGCGGAAAGCCTGACGCCCAGACCGGCTAACTTCACCTCCGAGAGAGTCCTCAATGAAACCGATGGTGCATTGTTTTGGAAAATGTCCACCGGAAATCCACCGATGGCATCATATAAGGATGCTTTCACGGAGGAGCAGCGCTGGCAATTGGTAAACTACATCCGGCTGCTTCAGAAAAATAAGGCTGATGCCGATTCGGAAAGGGTAGAGCAAAACAAATAAAGACTCAAAAAGCGCGATTTCTATGCTAATTAGAAGCACGCGATACTCCTTCAAGACCGGGAATTCCGGTTTCCCTTCCGCTTTTGCGATTCTCATTTGCAGCGCCTGGCAAGGCAGCTTTTAGCACTTTTGGCAGGTCAATTTTATTCCTGCCTACCAAAATTTTCTTGTTTTTCGAAATATCAATACATAAGTTATTTTAAAATTATGGAATTAGTAGATTCCATTTGATTTGATCTGAATGCAGCGCTCACACAGACACAGGATTTTAGCATCAACGGTTAATCGAGCATATAAATACAGAGTTTTTAATTATTCGGATTTGCGGTTTCTTCTGTAAAATGAATTCGTATGTTAAGGATTGACCCTCGACTGGAAACCCTGTTTTCCGATTGAGGCATAAAAGTCAAAAGTCTGTTCAGCAGAAAAAATATAGAACCATCGTTAATTGCCGGAAAGAAATTCGCAAATCCACTGAATCATAAATTGATGGAGCACTAAATCGAGGTAGATTGCTTACTATCTGTTTTCCATAAAATTTTGGATAAAAGAAAGAATGTTATTCGGCCCTTAAAACGGAATTCCAGTGGAAAAGTCCATTTGGCCACGATTGGTTCTTTTTTCTCACTGCTGAAATTCAGCGGAATTCTTCGATAAGGAAGCTTGCTAAATATTATTCCGCTGCTGAAACCGTTCGGGAGTGAAATTCCTGAATAGTCTGGCAGATGCTGAGTCGAATAATGTCCTTTTACTTTGAATCGCTGTGAAAATGCCCGGTAAGGATTGCATGACACGAATAATAATTGAAATATATAAGAATACAAGGAGATGGAATATGAAGCTCAGTTTGAGATTGATATTGCTGTTCCTGATTTCCGGTTTCTTCCTCTATTTTGGCGCTCCGAAGCAGGCGACAGCCGGGGACCAGAGATCCGTAATCAGCCCCTATCTTCAGTCTGTTTTGAGTAAAACTCCCGAAAATACAAAAGTTGATGTTTATCTGGTCATGCAGGACAGGCTGAGCTACAGGCAGCTTGAAGGCCAGGTCCGGGGAATGAAACGGAAGACCCGCCAGGCGGCGGTCGCGCAAATTTTGAAAAAACATGCCGAAACCAGCCAGCGGCAGATTCTGGCCCATCTACGGGAGGCGGAATCCCGCGGTATTGTAAAAAATATCCGGATTATCTGGATTCTGAACGGTATTTCGTTCCGGGGATCCGCAGATGCAATCTACGATTTGAGCAACCGGTCCGATGGCATCGAAGGTATTTTTTATGATGCAAAATTTCCAATTGATGCGCTTCTGGATGATAATGGAATTTCAAAATCCAACAGGGAACATGGACAATTCATTTCGAAAGGCATTAACGGAATTCAGCCCGGCTTGACATTGATAAATGCACCGATGGTTTGGGCAGAGGGCGACAGCGGCCAGGGGGTCATCGTGGCAAATATCGATACCGGTACCGACTGGCATCACCCGGATTTAATCCACAACGTCTGGAACAACCTGGGAGAAGATGCGGATGGTGACGGCCACACGCTGGAACAATCGGGTTCTTCGTGGATATTTGATCCCGGCGATGTCAATGGCGTGGACGATGATGGAAATGGCCGGATAGATGATTTTATCGGGTGGGACTTCGATACCGATGATAACGATCCGGACGATTCATACGGGCACGGAACTTCAACTTCCGGACAGGTTGCGGGAGACGGCACCAACGGAACACAAACCGGTGTGGCGCCGCGTGCCAAATTGATGCTGCTGAAGGACGAAACCGCCGGGGAATCCGGCTACTGGCTGGCAGAGCAATATGCGGTCGCCAACGGCGCCGATATCATCACCAGCTCGCTCAGTTTCAAATGGTATTTCAGTCCGCAGCCCAACTACCCGATGTTCCGGCAGGTTACCGATATGGAGCTTGCTGCCGGAGTGGTTCACACCAATTCCACCAGCAACGACGGCAATTCAACCGGGATTCCTTTTAATATCTCCGCGCCCGGCAATTGCCCCAGTCCCTGGATTCATCCCGACCAGACTTTGACAGGCGGGGTGAGTTCGGTGATTGGCGTAGGCAATGTCACAGTTTCCACCGATATTATTGCCTCGAGCTCGCCGTGGGGACCGACGTCCTGGGAGGATTACCAGGCGAATCACCCGGCATTTCCTTACATCATGCCGATTGAATACCAGGACTATCCGTATGAAACGGTTTCGGGCGCCATGGGCCTGATCAAGCCTGACGTCTCGGCGCCCGGTAACGGGACAACATCGACTGTTATTGGAGGCGGGTATTCAGGCTTTTCCGGCACTTCAAGTGCGACTCCCCATACAGGTGGCACCGTGGCTCTCATTTTGAGTGCCAATCCCGATTTGTTGCCGGCGGATGTCAGCCGGATTCTGCAAACCACTGCGGTCGAAAAAGGCGATCCAGGCAAAGATAACCGCTACGGGGCAGGCCGAATCGATGCCTACGCCGCCTACCTGCAGGCTTTCATGGAAGCAGGAACGCCAGACAGCCCGCGTAACCTGAGCGCCTACAGTGATTACACCATACCAAATTCGATGGAGCTGACCTGGGAAGATCCTTCTCTTTTGTTGAATGGTGACACCCTGCTTGCCGGCGAATTCCATATTCATATTGCCCGCGACGGCATTCCCATAGATTCGGTGGCGGGAGGGGTTCAACACTACACCGATTTCGGGCTGGTCGATGGGACAGAGTATCATTACAGTGTAACCAGCAAGGTGGATAGCTCGAAACGCGAAAGCGCGGCAGCGAAGGCTGCCTGGATTGCCGGCGGTTCGCCGGTGCCATCAATTCCCGGCGAGGTCGGCATTGCATCCATCGGCGGCCAGGTGATGTTTCGCTGGCGCAATCCCGCAAAAAACATAGATGGCACACCATTGGACGATCTGGCTGGAATTAATCTTTATCTGGACAGCGTCTTTGTGGAGACCTTTACCCGGTCCTCCGCCGATAGCGGAATGGCGGATTCTGCCTACTTCGCCAATCCTCCGGCAGGTTTTCATCAGTGGTTCATAACCGCCATAGACAATGAAAATCCCCAAAATGAAAGCGGACCATCGCTCACGGTTGTTACCCCACAGAATGCCCCGCTGGGTGATAATTTTGCTATAGTCGGTCCGCCAAATCCGTTGGTCTGGCGCAATGATGATGCGGATGTGAATGATCGTGCCCTGGATCCGCCCAGCGGAAGTTTTGCGCTTAACCTGAATGGCAAGCCGGATGGCGGAGACGTAGTTGAGCTTTACCCCATCGACCTAAGCAGTCTCCAGGGTAGCGGTGTGGTCTTTTCTTACTTCTATCAACCGCAGGGGCAAGGAAATGCGCCCGAAACCGGAGATAGTTTGCAGCTCTATTTCCGGAACGATCTCGGAGATTATGTGCTGATCCGTTCATATTCCGGCGGCTCGGTGCAACCCTTCCAACATGAAATTATTGACCTTGCGACAGCACCCAATGGCGGCGGCGATTATTTCCACAGCCAGTTTCAGGTGCTATTCCGCAGTATTGGCTCTTCCAGCGCGATTAATCCAAACGACGACTGGTTTGTGGATGATGTCTATCTTGGGACACCCGCTCCCTATATTACCACTTCAGCGAGCTCGGTAGTTTTTGATACAACCATTGTGGACAGCACTTCGCTCTTCGAACTGGAAATATCAAATCTCGGCATGAATAATCTCACGGTTACAGATGTTGTTTCCACCAACAGTATGTTTGCAGTGAACCCGACCAACTTTGTCGTCAGCGGCAATTCCGGCGAGCTTGTCAGCATTTCATTTACCCCAACCCAAGTCGGGCTGCACACCGGGCTAATCCGATTTGTGAGTGATGATCCGGCGCACGATACGCTGGATGTAGCCGTTTCCGGCCTCGGAGACGTTGCGACGGGCGTTGGCGAAAAGCTGAGTGTACCGACAGTATTCTCGGTTAGCCAGAATTATCCCAATCCGTTCAATCCCACCACCCAAATCTACTACCAGTTGCCCCGCGCGAGCGATGTGGAGCTGGTGATCTACAACCTGTTGGGTCAGGAAGTGCGGCGGCTGGTGGAAACCCGCGCCGCGGCGGGCCGCTATTCGGTGACCTGGGACGGCCTGAATGAAACAGGCAACCCGGTGGCAAGCGGCATCTACCTTTACCGGTTCCGTGCCGGCGATTATAGCCGGGTTTTGAAAA
>CAZUZS010000113.1:8636-10233 GCA_964624795.1 uncultured Calditrichaceae bacterium | reverse complement strand
CGATCAGCCAGTTCAATCCCCCCTGCCCTGGAATAAATTTGCAGGCTCTACATACTCACATTTTCGCACGGTATTTTATACGGATCGCCTATGCCCTGAAATTTGGTCGGCTGAAACTTGTCGCTCACATAATCCTGCTGGAATGTGACATTTTGCCAGACGGTGCAGCTTCCATCCCCGTTCCTAACGGCAATCGCCGCCCGGATGTATCGGTGCAGGATTACACCGGTAAGCTGGTTTCTCCTGATCATCCAGTCCGGATCGATGATCACAACGCGGGAAACTTCGCCCTTGACCCGGTCTTTATAGGTCTGGGATGCCTTGAAAGCAGCGATCATATCGGCTTCGAGGTCCTTATCGGAGCGGGCGGATTTCGGCATCACCGCACTTTTCGTTTTGGCATTTGATGCATAGGCATTCAATTCATCGGATGCACTTGCATAAACAGAGTAATCGTCGCCGGAAATCACAAACTTTCCTTCCGCCACAACATCATAATTACACTTCAGCTTGACAACAATTGTGTGCTCGCCTGGCTCCAGTTTGCTTAAGCGTTCCGCGAATTTAACCGGACCGGCGAATTTCGGCCCGAACTTCTTATATGTCAACTCTCCGCTCCCGTAGGCGGTTACACCATCGGTCCCCGGGATAATATCCAGCGGGAGATATTTTTGATTCATCGCATCGCCCGAAACCGCCAGAGAGGCAGTTTCCAACTGCATTTCACTTGGCTCCTGATAATCGTACAGCGGCGCCTTCAACTCATAAATAAACACCTCCACGGGCACACTCTTTGCCGATGCCTTCCCGGTTATCCCCAAAACGCTTTTCTCCAAAAAGGCCATTGAATAAATATGGTCTCCGGCCTGGAATTTATCTACAAGCCCGGCCGGGTTTGAAGCATCGATCATTTTTTTGGAAAAGACAATTTCTCCGCTTTTCTGGGCAAATATACTCGTTGATATGAATACCATAATAACAGGAAGCAACAAAAACGATCGGTATTTCATCTCTTAGCTCCTTTCGTTTGATAATGACACATCGGTCATGCTATCTCCGCGAATTCCTGAAAGTTCTCCCCAGCCGAACTCCCAGGGTAAACAACAACAGAAGCTACAGCGGTGGGGACTTGTTCATGCTCTCTGACTTTGTACCCGTAATTTCATGTCTTGCCGATATTGCCCGGCAGTAATCTCCGATTGTCCCAAAACCGAAGCCTGGGCCAGGATCAACTGTATTGCCGCTGTTTTCGCCTGCAATCATGCTTTGGTTTTCCCTCATTATGTGAGCAATTTCAAAAGCAAATTCAGGATATAGTACAAGCAGCGATAAATATTTTAAAACTGGTAACTCTTTTTAGAGCGTCCGTGCGGTTTGTTGCAGTTTATTTAAACCGGGTAAACCGGGTTATTGCATATTTGATAATATTTTAACTATTCACGAGGTGATAGTCAAGGCTTTTGACAATGACCAGTGGTCAATTATCAATTTTCAATGATTAAAAAACGATAAAAAGCCGATCGGCGAGTCCCTTTTATCTAAGATGTATTCGGGATGGCACAAAAAGCTGATATATGGAGGGCTGCCGGATAATCAG
>CAZUZS010000113.1:0-8536 GCA_964624795.1 uncultured Calditrichaceae bacterium | reverse complement strand
ACCCGCCATTTGCCGTCCCATTCCTTGGGAATAATCTTTGAACTCCAGGTACGCCACGGATCGCCTTTTAGGGCAAGTTTGACACGCGCTTTTTCTTCATCTTTTAAATACCACACATGATAGATGGAAGTCGTGTCAGCAGCGCCGCTGATCTTGGTGTAGCAGTATAAACGACCCACAGTATCGGCAAAAATCGTATCCGGTCCCACCGGCACACGATTCTCAACCGCAGTGCAAATATCCATCTGGTCAACCGTCAAGGCAGGGCCGGTTTGTGCGAAACTGAATTGAAGTCCGGAAAAAACCACAAAAACAAAAACAAACAGGAAAAGCTTCTTCATCACACCATCTCCTCTTTTAATTTGGTTGAATTTCCAGAATCACCCATGCGACAATCATCGTATAATAATTCTCCAGGGCGTAAATAATACAAGAAGCGATTAGAATATATGATCTAAAATTATAAGAATCAACAATTGTATTGCGTTTAAAGGTATTTGCCCAACTTTTCCGCGCAAATTGGGATAGCAATTCCGAATTAATGAAAAAGTTTGTCGCATACCCCATCACCGTACGCAGCCGGAACCGAATTCCTCCATTACGCCTGCTTTTTAATAAATGTGCCTTTTTGAAATTCATCGAAGGCAATTTGCAGCTCGCGCCGTGTATTCATCACAATCGGGCCGTACCAGGCGACCGGCTCTCCAATCGGTTTGCCGGAGATCAGCAGGAATCTGAATGGCTCTGAGTCGGTGTTCGCCACAACTTCATCACCATCCTCGAAAAGCACCAGTGCACCATTGTCCATTGCTGGCTCTCGCTTCAAATCGAAATAATTGCTGCCCTGCATTTCATAGGTGAATGCGTCTTTTTGGTGACAAAAGACTCCTTTACCGTCAATCACGTAAGCGAATACGGTGTGCCCTCTTGGCGTTTTATGCACAAATTCGGAGTTGGGAGGAACCCAGACATCGAGATACTCCGGCTCGACCACAACATCCGTCACCGGGCCAGCGATGCCTTTCACCTTTCCGCAAATTACTTTAATGGTTGCGCCGGAATCTGTAGTTACCTCGGGGATATCATCTTTCTTGATTCCCCGGTACCTGGGATCGGTCATTTTGTGGGAACGGGGCAGGTTGGCCCACAACTGGAAACCCTCCATCGCTCCATTTTCATCGCCCCTCGGCATTTCCTGGTGAATAATTCCGCTGCCGGCGGTCATCCACTGCACGTCACCGGCGGAAATATCGCCTTTATTTCCCATACTGTCCCCATGTTCCACATCACCTTTCAGCACATAGGTGATAGTTTCGATCCCGCGATGCGGATGCCACGGAAAACCTTTCAAATAATGGTCAGGATTGTGGGAACGGAAATCATCCAAGAGCAGGAACGGGTCAAATAGCGGCACTTCGCTGAAGCCGAAGGCGCGGTGCAAATGAACCCCCGCGCCTTCTATGGTAGGCACACTTTTAAAGGCCTTTCGAATTTTTCTGGTTTCGTTCATTCTCCTCTCCTCTCGCTATGGGTTTTTGAGCCGTGATATCGCCCTGCAAACAGGCGCTGCATTTATTCGGTAACAATTTTCCAGGATCTCTGCGGTACCAGCCAACCGGGGAAATTGATTAATCGCATCTTTAAACCATCGCTGCAAAACCGGAAAATCACATACCAGTCCAGATTTCAGACCTCTTAAAAACAATCAAAGTTAATAATAGCGCTACCACAATTGCAAATATGGAATTTGGCCGCGTGCCAGGAAAACGTATCAAAATTCCTCGGTTGAGGATTTGGAGGTAATTCCCGGCAGGCATTTAATCAAAAACTGACAGACTTGGGGAAAATGACGGCAACGCTTCTACAAAATAGTTGGCGGTGAAAAGGCTGAGCACTATATTATGAATGTTGAAAATACAGTTGCCGTGATTGACGAAACTTGCGGGCTGAAATACCGGTATTTTTTGCGGAAATGACCGGTGAGCTAAAATGCCAATCAAAAAACGCGGAAACTCGGACCTGGCAACCAACCTCCCGGCAAAGGTCCTGGTAACTCTGGTGGCCCAAATCAAACGAAAGTAGGCGTTGTTGGTGCTTCGGTGGAAACTACAAGACAGTTGTTGAATAACTTAAGTGATGGGCTGTCAGGAGTGCAGCAATCTATCGAAGATAAAAACACAATGCAAAATACAATAGATGATATTAACAATAGTTCCCAAAGTGATGATACAACTCCCGAAATAAGGGAAAAAGACGATGATAGATAAAACCAAAACTTTTCACGATCTGTTGGAGAAAATAAAAAATCGTGGGTATGAATTGAGCGATGAAGATTTATCAAATCTCCAACTGTTTTTTAAAGATAATAAGCCGAAGGCACAGGAACTCTGTTTTGATATCATACAGTTATACTATAATGACAATGAATTATATTTAGAAAACGAAGAAAAATTAACCAGCATAATCTCCAAATTGTTGAGTTTTATGAATCCCGATGAGCTGGATGAGAAAAATCTGTATGAATTCATATTTCATAATATTTTGGTGAACAGGAGTAAACAGGAGGATCCGCAAAGGAGCCTCAGCTTAATAGATCAATATCTTCCGAATCTCCCAACTTTGAGCCTGAAGTTAATGCTGGAAAAAACTTTTATTTATCACCATGATATGAATGATAGTGCATCCGCCTCTGTTATTTTTAAAGAAGTAATTGCTGATGCAGAACGTTTTGCTGATGATAAGGTGGCAGGAGAACTTTTATATCGAATAGGACGAAAATATGCCTCGGAATGGAATAAACATGAGAGTTGTGCGGAGGCGATAAAATATTTCCAGGATGCCTTAAGTGTTTATTCGCAATATAATGACCCGGAAAGTCTCTTTATGCAGGGTAAACTGTATTTTAAAATTGGCTCAAACCTGGACACCCTTGAACAATATGATGATGCGATTTCAAACTTCCTTAAAGCCAAAGATTTGTATGAAATTGTGAACAAAAATACTGGAGTGATCCTCCATCATCTGGCCTCTGCGTATCAATCACAAGGGAAATTAGATCATGCTATAAAATACTATCAAAACGCAATTGACACTATGGATGAAAATGAAACATTCTTTAAGGGTGACAGCTTTTTCAATTTGGGGAGAAGTTATTGGGATAACAACCAGAAAGAAAGAGCTTTGGAATTATTAGAATACCTGGTTGAGAAATTTACATCTCATCCTCTACTTTCAATATACCAGGCATCATTGGGTACAGATTATATGATTTCCCAAAAATATGATAAAGCCATAGATATAATTTACAATGCAATAAAAAATTTGAATAAAAAAGAGGAAGATTACACTTCAAGTTATATCGAGTATATTACAAGAATAGCCGAATGTCATTTAGAAAAAGGTGAATTTGAGGAAGGTAATTCTTTATTAGATAAAATATTAAACACAAATTATGATGATATTGCTCTTACATATTCTTTATCTACCAAAGCCAGAGGTGAATTGATGGCCGGAAATACTATTTCAGCATTAAGATATATCAAAAAGACTCGTTTACATTATAAACGGTATAAAAATAATAATAATGTTTTTTTAGAAACTGTTTATACCAAAAGTGGCAAGACTAGAAATTATATTTTTAAGGAGAGGAGTGCAGTATTTGCTATACTTTACCCATTTTTATAAATGCAG
This sequence comes from uncultured Calditrichaceae bacterium, assembly GCA_964624795.1. GTDB lineage: Bacteria > Calditrichota > Calditrichia > RBG-13-44-9 > RBG-13-44-9 > CAZUZS01. Next base: position 4,846 of record CAZUZS010000113.1, on the reverse strand, counting down.
TATAACTTTGGATATCAGTCGTCAATGAACTGTAACCTTATGTTCCTTTTTAGACCGCCGACAATGCTTGCGTTCGAACAAGCCCAATCACCATTCAATTTTACTTTTTTCCCGTAAAGAGCCGAAGATCAGAAATCCACAGATCGCCCGTTGAATTTTATTTATGCCGAGAGACCAAGGACCTAGAAAAGATATTTGGTTGACAAAAGGGAAACAGTATCGCAATCCTGCAAATCCGGTTAATCCTGTCAAAAAATATGCGCTTAGTCACCACTGTTTCTTTCAACCGGAAGAGTAATGCGGACCCACTCGATTTTGCGGCGGGTAGCCCGGGTGATGACGAATTTTATGTTGTGATAGCTGTAGGTTTCATCCCGCCGGGGAATGTGCCCTAATTGATTCAGCAGAAAGCCGGCAAGGGTGTCATAATCGCCGGGCGGTAAGTGGATGCCAACCTCATCGTGCAGGTGCTGCAGTTCAATTCTGCCATTTACGCTGTAGGTTTGCTCATCTATTTTTCTAATTTGAATTACCGGTGTTTCAAATTCATCGGATATTTCACCTACCAACTCCTCGATCAAATCCTCAGAAGTAACCAGTCCGGCAATGCCGCCGTATTCATCGAAAACGATGGCAACGGTTGTATTCTTCCTCCGGAATTCCCGCAGCAACTTCGAGCTGCGTTTAGTTTCCGGCACGAACATTACATCCCGGATAATATCCCGGAGCGATTCCGGTTTGGTGAACATGTCCTTGACCAACACAACGCCAATAATATCGTCAGGATCTTCCCGAAACACCGGAATCTTGGTAAAACCGGTTTTTTGAAAAACCTCGATCAGCTCTTCTAACGGAATTGTCTCCGGCACCGCCACAATATCGGTCCGCGGGATCATGGCATCCCGCACCTTAAGCATCCGCAGATTTAGAATTCGCCGCAATATTTTGCTCTCAACATCCTCCACGCTGATCTGTTCCTTGCTCTCCTTAATCAGGATTTCCACATCCTTTTTGGAAAAGAAATCGCTGATCTCTTTTGTGCGGTGGCGGGTGAGGCTCAAAATCGCGGAGCTGATACGGCTGATAATCCAGATGAGGGGCAGGAATACATAGTAGAAAAATTGCAGGATTGGCGCCACGCGTATGATGACCACATCCGCCATGCTGCGAAACAGGGTTTTGGGAATAATCTCCCCAATCATTACGGTGATGACCGTGACAAGGAGCCAGGTCATATTATGCCCGATATACTTTCCGAAATAGACTGTGGCATAGGATGCCAGCGCCACATTAGCCAGGTTGTTGCCGACCAGGGTTGTATAAAGGAATTTCTCCGGGGCAAGCAGAAACCGGGCGATTATCTTTGCCGATTTTCGCTTTTGGCGCCGCCACAATTCAATTCTAACCCGGTTGACCGAAACAAAGGCCGTTTCCGTGCCGGCGAAATAAAACGTGGCCGCGAGTGAGATAATCAGTATAGTAAGTTCAATCAAAATGTCCAATCCAATTTGTGATGCAAAATTTAGGATTTTTTTATACCGCAAGTCAACAAGAAATCCAGCAGCTCTGCCCTTCCCCGCCTTTCTTCGTAATCGTAATCCTTATCATAATCGGGTTCGCGGTTAGTAAGCCATCGACAGAAGCATTGGGCGCAGCGCATGGAGCAAAATGAGATTTCTTAGATGAGCAAGGAAGTTGGACTCTGATTCGTCATTCGCCATTAGCAAATTTCGCAAAAATCCAAAACTCCAACACTTCATTACGCCATCGATGTCCAGGAATCTTTCGCGGCAGTTGGTCAAAGTGCCTTTCTGTATTATATTTAGCAGCGGTTAAAAATTATATCCGCTTTCCCAAAGAGAGGAGATCATGTCAAAGACAATATTGCTAATTTTTCTGCTTTCCGCCGGCATCCTGAACACCGCCGCTGCCAATTTTCACATTCAGTCGGCGGAAATTGAAGCAGCAAAAACAGCCCGGGCCCAGTTCACCGGCGAGTTGCCGGATTCATTTGTTGCCCGATTGCGCCTGGAACCAGCATTGGAAATCGACACCCTCTTTATTCGCGACAGCGTGATGACGATCCAAACGCGCCAGCCATTTCAGTTCGATCAACATTACTACATCATCGCCAACGATACGGAAAAGACATTTCTGCTGCCGTCCGGCATACTCGATTCACTTTATTCCAACAAGACTTTGGGATTCAGCAATTCAAACAATATTTCGACATTCCGTGTTTTTGCACCGCGTGCGAAATGGGTGCGATTGGTAATCTACGCCCGTTTCGATTCGCCAGAGGGAGAAGAATTCCCCATGCGCAAAGATGCCGACGGCGTGTGGGAATATTCCACGGCCTCCGGGCTCTTTGGAAAATATTATGGTTACCGGGTGTGGGGCCCGCAGGGCGAAGGAGAAATGTTCGATTCCACAATCGTCGTGGCCGATCCCTACAGTCCGGCAGTGGCAGTCTTGAATCGGTACACACACCCCGCTAAAACCCTGATTCTGAAATCGGACCAGTTCAACTGGAAAGACGACCCTAAACCCCAAATTCCCTGGCGGGACTTGATGATATACGAAATGCATGTGCGCGACCTGACCGCGCATCCCAGCTCCGGACTTCCGGATGAAGAGCGAGGCACTTACCCTGGCCTGCTTGAGAAAGATCAGAAAGGCGGGCTGCCTTACATAAAATCGCTGGGCGTAAATGCAGTCGAGCTGCTGCCGGTCCAGGAATTTGGCAACATGGAAGTGCCATATCGCGATTCCAGCGTTGTGCCATTCAACACCTGGAATCCCTATGCCCGCAACCACTGGGGATATATGACCAGCTATTTCTTTGCCCCGGAATCCTACTATGCCAGCGGCGGCAACATGACGCCCGGCAAATATCTCGGCACCGACGGCCGGCAGGTGGACGAATTCAAAGAAGCAGTCAGGGCTTTTCACAAGAACGGGATTGCTGTTCTCATGGATGTGGTTTATAACCACGCCTCGCAGTACGATTACAATCCCCTAAAATATATTGACAAGTTTTATTATTTCCGGCTGAATAAGGATTGTTCGTTTACCAGCGTCAGCGGCTGCGGCAATGACATAAAGACCGATCGCCCGATGGCCCGCCGCCTGATTATCGACAGCGTGGTTCACTGGATGAAGGATTACCACATCGATGGCTTCCGCTTCGATCTTGCGAAGCTGATCGACTGGGAAACATGCGATATGATCCGGGACGCGATTCTCAAGGTAAATCCGAACGCTGTGATCATTGCCGAGCCATGGGGCGGCGGCTACGATCCGGCCGGTTTTTCCGATCACCGCTGGGCTTCCTGGAATGACCAGTTCCGCAACGGTGTGAAGGGGCAAAATCCGAACGATGGCCTGGGATTCATTTTCGGAGACTGGCAGGGAAACAATGATGTAAATTCACTGCGGCGCTTCGTCACCGGCTCGCTGCGAAAATTTGGCGGGCAATATACCAGGATTGCCCATTCCGTCAACTATCTTGAGTCCCATGACGACAACACATTGGGCGACTTCATTCGCCTTGGATTAAAAGATGTGAACGAAAACCAGCGAATCGCAGATCCGGAAGCAAATGCCAGGTTAACTCCCCGGCAGTTGCGGATCAATAAACTGGCGGCCCTGTTTTTATTTACATCGCAGGGGCCGGTGATGATCCATGAAGGCCAGGAGTTTGCCCGCAGCAAGGTGATCGCCAGAACCACGGCACCGGATACCAACCAGGGAAAAATCGACCACAACAGCTACAATAAGGACAACGCAACAAATTGGCTGAATTTCGAATATGCGGATTTGAACAAACATCTTGTCGATTATTACCGCGGATTAATTCAGATGCGGATGGAACATGCTGCCTTTCGAAACGCTAGGCCCGAAGATATAAAATTTCTGGATCAGCCGGATTCCCTGTTCCTGACATACCAGCTTGATTCTGGCGGCAGAACTTACCTGGTCTTGCTGAATGGAAATTCTGTGAAGGAGCAAAATTTCACCCTGCAATCCGCTCCCTGGGCAGTCCTGGTCGATGCCAGCAGAGCCACAGGACAACCGCTGGGAATGCTGAAAGGTGACACTGTCCGGATTCCGCCGAGCAGCGGGCTGGTTTTGATGAAACTGTCCGCGCAGTAAGAAGGAATGCACACTTGGCAAAACGAGAGATACCCGAATTCAAAACGGTTTCCCCATTAAGATCAAAGTCAATCTGATCTTAAAACCTGGCAACTGGAAAAATCAGGAAACAGGTCAGGCAGGACGATAGAAAAACGTTAATTCACGCTTTCGGAACCAAGCAACCTTTTCAGCTCCCGCACATTAAAGGCGGTCGGGACTCCATCGCAGTGCCAGTGCTTTTTGCAGCCGCAATAATCCAGCAAAACGCATTGCGCCGCCACATTATATCTTTTCAATTCCCATCCACCTTCCACCAGCGTGGTGATGCAGGCTGAGGCAATGACCCCGCGCTCCTGCTGCCCCGGACGCGGCGACCACAATGAGAGATCCGAGGCATGGGGAATGATGTAAACATCGAATCCCTGCTTTGTGCCCATGACGCGCAACTGGTTGACATGGCATTTTGGACGGCAGCCCTGGCACAGCAACCCTTCCTTAACTCTTTTTGCCTGGCAGTCTTTCACATCAGGGCCTCTCATGCAGCCCGGGACAAGGACGACTTTGCCTTCGGTTCCCTCGAACTCGTTACGAAATGCCCGGTTCATCATTTCAGCACCTACCATATTGAGGTGATATTCCAGGCGGCTGCGGGTGCAGGAAATGCGGTCTTCCCGCCAGCGATATTTTTTGCGGGATTGTTCCAAAAACC
>CAZUZS010000112.1:0-10441 GCA_964624795.1 uncultured Calditrichaceae bacterium | reverse complement strand
ATTATATATCGGAAGGTCATAGGATTTCGGCATCCATCTTTCAAATTCATAGCTAAAAAATGCCTTGCCAACTGATCTCCTCGCTCGCAATGAAGGATGAATATGATTAACAGCAAAATGTTCCGTATAGCTTAAAAGGAAGTCCTTGGTTAGATTTGTAGTAAAATCACTAATCATATCTCGCCCAACTCCACTTTTGATTAGGCATAACTTTTCGAGATGGCTTCCTTTTGTGATTTGTTCTTTACCAAAATTACTAAATATGCGCTGCAAATTTAAATTTAAAGCCTGCGCAAATTTAGCGCCAAGTCCTCTTCCGGTGTTTCCAGAAGCACAAAACCCTAACCAATTTTGTTTAACCTCAGAAAAGTTATACCACGATTTTAATAATGCTGAAGGAACATTCCCGGAAATGGATTTACGGCGAAGAAATCTGAGATATTGAATTATGTTGTCATGAAGTTCAATGTATTTAGGGTTTGTGCTGTTAAACAGTAAAAATGGATCAATAAAAAGTGGAAGATCCGTAACGAGTGAAATGTTAAATGCGCCATGGTCCTGCAGTGTTTCTTCGGATACACAAAAAAAATCTGTGAAATACAAATCCATAGTGCCTCCTAAAAATCCAACATAGTAATAAATTATTATATTTACAAAATTTAGCGTTTCTTAACCAAGAAACACATTTCTTTATGAAGAAAATTTTGGCCAAATTTCTCTAAATATTCTCATAATTAAATCCTATCCCCCGACTATCCTATCCTCTAATTTTCTTTTTGCACTTTCCACACTCTGTTGTTTGGCACCAAGTGGTTAATATTTTGCCCGGTTTTGAAAACCGGGCAAAGCCAATTTCCACTTATGATTTTTTGGATGCCTCTCATAAACATTATCCTGAATTGCCCCGATCTTTAGATCGGGGACAATTGGTCCTCCTCCCAAAAATTTCCCCGGCTTTAGCCAAATAATTTAGGCCGAGCCCCATTATTATTTTAATATCCCATTTCTTCCCCGGTTTAGAAAACCGGGGCTATTCAACTACTTAATAAATCCAAATTTTTCCAGGAACTCTCGATATTCTTCATCGAAATTCTTTCTCCGGTGGTGCTCCTCCTGTTTCCTGATATATTCCCGCACCCGGTCGATCTGCGATTCACTTACGGATAGGGCAATATAGTCATCTTGCCATTCAAATTTAAGCTTAGACAAATTATTCTCATTTACCCAATGAGAGGATTCGCCTTTCAACAGACGGACAATTCTACTGACGGATTGCATTCCGCCAACCGAAACGGTAATATGAATATGGTCTGCTGTGCAATTGAGGAAGTCGATATATATTTTCTGTCTCTTCGCATTTTCCCGCATATGCGCCAGGAGTTTTGGCTTTAAAGAGCGGGTAATGATCTTTTCTCTTTGCTTTGTTGCCCAGATGAGATGGATCCAGATTCGGATATATGGCATCTCTTGCCTTTTTGGCTCAAGCCTGTTTTTATTTTAAGAGATTCCGAATTCCCCGGTTTAAAAAACCGGGGCTAGCCAATCCTCATTCTTCTCCTAAAATCTTTTCTACCTGCCCCGCTTTTTGAATCAGGGAGAACATCCTCGTTGCAGATACTCCGAAACAGGGGCGGGTTTCATAGGAAGTAAATTGGGCGATTCGCCTCTTGAGTTCCCCAATAACCCGGCGCCTGATACATTTAAATCAATCTTCATAATCCGCCGCACCGCAATCCAGGTGCGAAACGGTAAGCTGCAACTCGATACCCACGGCATCGGCAATCTCCACCATTTTTTTCAGGGTGATGTTCGGCTGGTGGGTCAGCATCTGCGAGACCGCCGCCGGCGATACGCTCAACAATCTCGCCAGCTCCGATTTGCTGATATTTCTTTCCGCCATACAGGTTAAAATGGTATGGTAAAACTCGTTGATGAGGCCCTTCACCCGCTGATTCCTGGTGAGCGCCCCGGTGATAAGGTTTTCAATTTCACTGCAAGAATGCCTGGTTTGATTTTTCATTGAACAATGTAATCCTTATAACTTTTTATTGTTTATTTCGCCTTTAGGCCTTTATATCCTTATGCCCAATGGCCCTGTTTTCTCTTACCTCATATTTCCCTGCACTACAGTGCCCGGGTTATATCTGCTCCGATTTTAAATTGTCCCCGGCCTTTGTTCGGGCGCCGGGTGCCCGGATCCTTTTAAGGAAGGTTCACTTCCAGCGGTTTGCCGCCGGGGTCGAACTCATTGCAGGGCGGCCGGTAATGGTCGTAAAGGAACTTCAGGATATTCTTCCGCTCCTCTCCCCGCATCACCCGGGCATACTCAAAACCGCAGGGGTGTCCTCTCATTATCCACCGGATGGCTTCGTTGGTTTCCCTCCCCGGGAGGTGGGACCGCAGCGCCTGCTCCAGGTTCGGCGTCTCTCCCACGTAAAAGCACTTCCACTTATTTTCATCAACCATTACCCGCAGGACATATACTCCGGCGGTTAACGGCGCATGATCGTCTATGGACTGCTCCGTATAACGTTTATAAAAGTCTGACCACTCAATTTCCATTTTTGCACTTCCCATCATAGATTATCAATGAGAATCGGGCGGAATGAAATCACCTCGCACCGCCCGGTTTTCTCTGCTTTGCCCGCCAGTGCCCGGTGGGAAACGCTGCCCCTCCCCTTCCTGTTGTGTTCAGGAATAAAGGTATCACACCAGTTGTGCCCGGCAATTCCTGCTTCATGCCAGCCCGGATTCCCGCCTCCCACGCGAGTCGCCAGGCTTACTGTCCCATCGAAAGCCGCTCCAGCGAGGGGCTTTGCCACAATTTGCAGGTAATTCCACGGGTGATTTTGCAGGCTAATCAATCCTCCTGTCTGCCGGTTTTCAAAGATTTCCCCTCCCGGGAAACCGGAGAACCGGTCCGGAACCGGGCAAACCGCCTGCTCCGGGTTCCTCCGCAGACAATGAGGCTCTCCCCTTTTTACGACATCCCGTTGTCTCACTACCACTCCCTCATTACATTAAAAGAAAAAGCTTCAATTCTAATATAATTCTTTTCAGGATACACGCATTCTACCCTGCCTGGCGCCATGCCCAGGGCAGACCGGCGAGAATACATATCCCGGTTTCGAAATATTACTGACCATTCCATTCATACTTCCTGCAGCAAGGACCCCAATAATTAATCCGTTGTTGCTCCCTTCCATAACTTCTCCGCCCCGGACCGGCGCATCCGGCTAAATGAGTGTTGCGACGAATCTTGCATAATCTAAAATCAAACATCCAAAAAATCTTAAAACACCGGCTGCGGGACGCGATCCATTCCGTACATCTTCAATTTCAGCACTTCCCCAATTTTTTTCTTTAGCTGGGGGAAAAGAAACGGCTTTACGAAGAAGCGGTCTTTTAAAACCGATTTCAACTGCACAGCCAGCTCGGCATCAGGATTGGCGGTGATGCCAATAAATGGAAGCGCCCGGTAATTTTTCCGAATATGATTCATCAGCAGCGCACCGTTTCCATTCTCCAGGAAAACATCGGAAATGATACAATCGAACGGCAGCGCATTGAGAATGGAAAGCGCTTCGGAATAACCGGAGGCTGCATAAACTTCATAGCCCTCATCTTCCAACTCGAAGCAGAGAGCCTGGCGTATGGAACGCTCATCCTCAACAACCAGCAGCCTTGCCATCTGTCAACAGCCCTCCTAACTTTTTATAAGGCTATCGCAATCGGGATGCCAAAGCAAAACTTGAGCCTTGAGACGCTGCAAATCCTGATATTAAAGTTTGTTTATTATGAAGTTAAAAAATTGAGGTCTGGTACTGCTTAAATTATGGCGGTTAAAATGAACCGTTTCCAGTTCACCCAAACCGTTTCCATTGGTTACACACTGTTTCCATTGGTTACAGTTGTTTTATATCTAACCGCTTAATCCTGTCGTAAATCCATTTTCTGCTGACGCCTGCTTTTCTGGCTGTTTCATGGATATTCCAAAAATTCTGGTGCAGGCTATGACTGAGATATTCACGTTCGAAAATTTCCAGGGCCTTCTTGTAAGGCAAAGATTTCAGCTCGGCAGGTACGGGTGATCCATCCCCCGCTTCAGCCTTATCAGCAGGAGCATTGCGTGCTACCACAGAACGGAGCTTCAGGTTAGGCGGCTGGATTGTATTACCTTCGCAAAACACAAAAGCATCTTCCACAATGTTGCGCAGCTCGCGCACGTTGCCGGGGAAATTGTAGGATTCCAGGACCGATAATGCCTGGGGCGAAAACTCCAGGTTTTTGTTACGGTCACGATTGAATTTGTCCAGGAAAAATTGGGCCAAGGGTCGAACATCTTCCTTTCTCTCGCGAAGCGGCGGTACCAACAGGTTAACGACATTGAGGCGGAAATAAAGGTCCTCCCGGAACCGTCCGTTGCGCACCATCTCCGCCAGATCGCTGTTGGTCGCCGACAGCACCATTACATCCACTTCAATTGGCCGTTTGCCCCCGACCCGGTAGATGCGGCGGTCTTCCAGCACCCGCAGCAGCCGTACCTGTAGATTAAGCGGCAGCTCTCCTATTTCATCCAGGAAAATGATGCCGCTGTGAGCATCCTCGAATTTTCCCTGCTTGGCGGTATAAGCACCCGTGAAGGCACCCTTTTCATGGCCGAACAGTTCACTTTCTATCAGGTTTTCCGGAATAGCTGCGCAGTTAATTGGCACGAAAGGAGCACTGTGCCGGCGGCTTACCGCATGGATTGCCCGTGCGATGAGGTCTTTCCCGGTGCCGCTTTCTCCTTCGATGAGGCAGGTGGTCCTGGCATCCGCCGCCACTTTACGCACTTTTTTGACCAACTCTTTCATCAAGACGGACTCACCAATGATACGAAAATCGCTGAACTGCTGTTGAATTGTTTCCCGCAAGATGCGATTTTCCAAGGCCAATCGATCGACCTGCCGCTTTTGCTTCAGAAGGTTGTCGATACGCAGGGACAGTTCATCGAGGCCAAATCCCTTGGGAATAAAATCGTCGGCTCCGGCCTGCATAGTCAGCACCGCGTTCTCTACGGTTTCGAACGCCGTCATTCCTAACACCCCCGGCCGGTACCACTGTTCTTTGGCTGCTTTCATAATTGCCAGTCCGTCGGCGATATCCGGCAGCATGAGATCCGACACCACCAGGTCGAATTCGTTGTTCTCCAGCAATTCCAGGGCGGTTTCCCTGTCCGGTGCAGTCGAAATCCTGTAGTCGCTATTTTCCTGCAGGTGAAATTCGATCCCTCGCAGCATTGTTGTTTCATCGTCGACGATAAGTATGCGGTGCATGTTAATTTATCCTCCGTTAGCCTTCCTTTATCCGGAATGTTAATTGCCGAGTAGCAACCAGCAAGCACAAGTCGAATTATATTTCTTATCTTTTCCGGCGGGCGACCGGAGTTACAATGAATTCTTATCGCTAATCGCCGATCGAAAACACAGATTGCTATATTTCCTGAAAATTCCGGATTCACCAGTAAACAGGCACCATCAGGTCTAGCCCTCCGGCAAACTGATGATAAACACGGAACCTTCCCCCACCTTGCTTTCCACATCGATGCGCCCGTGGTGCATAAGGACGGCCTTTTTCACCATCGCCAGTCCCAGCCCATGTCCCTGTTTTTTCATGGAATAGAACGGCCTGAAGATAGATTTTATTTTTTCTTCCGGTATCCCGCTTCCGGTATCCGATATTTTTATGATTGTCCCGTTCTTGCGGATGGTGGTTATTTTTATCGCTCCCTGTCCATTCATCGCTTCCACCGCATTGATTAACAGATTTTTTATCGCCATCAGCAGCATTTGCTGGTCACCATAGATTTCCGGCATTTCCGGATCGCATTCCTTCGTCACTTTGCAAAACGATAAATCCACATCCTGCAAGGCCTCCTCTATGAGTGCCGGCAATTGAATTGGCCGAAGATCCAGCTTTGTCCAACGGGCAATGTCCAGTGTGCGCTCCACGAAATCCTGGAGTTTTTGCGTTGCCAACAAAATTTCGGTGGAATATTTCTTCAATTGGCTGTCCTCCGGCAGCTTGCGGTGCAGTCCATCCGACAAAAGGCGAATTCCGCTCAGCGGATTTTTTAAATCGTGGATGATGTAGGCCGCAAATTCACCCATCAATATCAGGTTTTCGTTGGCAATTTTTTCATCAATCAACGTCTGCAACTCGTGCGAAAGCTTGTTCAGGGAAATTACCAAATCCCCGATCTCATCCTCACGTTCCAGAGAAATACTGGCGTCCAGGTTTCCTTTTCCATATTCACTGGCCAACCCCGCTGCTTTCCGGATCGGATCGGAGATGGAACCGGAAAATTTGTAGGAAAGACCCAGGCTGAGAGCGATTGCCAGCACCCCGATAATCACTACGGTATGAAGCAATCCCTGGTAGGTGTCTTCTACTGAATATTTGATGCGGGCAGTGCCCAGCCGGTGATTCAACTCGAAAATCGGCACGGCAGTATCCCACAATTCCTTGCCGGAGCTATTCGGCACTTTTTGCAGCAGAAAAGTTTCCGAGGAAAGCGCCTTGCGGGTAAGCGGGTCGTTCTGCAGATGCCCGCGAAGCTGCGGTGTACTGGATGCAATTATTCTGCCGGTGCTATCCAGAATCGCGATAGACTGCACATCGGCATCGTCCATCATACTGTCGATAAGCATCTGCACCACGATATAATCGTCCTGAAGAATGGAGTTCAGGCTGGTATAGGCCAGCGAGCGAGCAAGACTGAATGCCTTTTCCTGGGCCTGCTTGAGCAGCATCTGGCGCTGAAAATAAAACACTGCAATCATAACAAAACTGACCACCACAATGACAAGCCCGGCAAAATAGACAAAAAATTTTCCCTGAAGCTTTAGTTTATGGAAACTTAGCCCCGTGGAGAATCCTTTTTTCCGGACAATATAATTATTACCTGATTTTTTCATTTAGAATAATGCGATTGTATTGAATAGTGCCATATGGATTTACCGGCAGATATTTTATTTTCTTCTTACGGTATGCAAAATGCGGCTTTACATGATAAAGGAACACCGCCGGTGTATCCTCCATTATCAGATTCACAATACTGCGATAAAGCTTCTCCCGTTTTTTTGGATCAGGCTCCTGCCGTGCGTTTTCCAGCCAGCGGTCCACCTGACGATTCGCATAGTGTAAGATATTATATTGGGATTTCGAATAGAAGAGAGAATATAAAAAATTTTCCGGATCACCGAGAACATCGCTTTGCCAGCCGCTGAGGAACAATTGGGCACTGTCGCCGCGACAGGCATTGTTGTGTTTGCTCCAGGTGCTAATCATTTCTACATCCAGGTCTATTCCTATTTTAGCAAGATCAGCTTTCAACAATTCGAGAATCGTCTGCCGAACGAATCCTGCTTCAGGAAAAAAGAACTTTGCTTTTAAGGGACGAGGTTTATTCAGTTCCGCCATATAATTTTTTGCAGCCTCCAGATCAAAGCCATCCTGTTTACTGCAGGAGTCTAACCCGAAGACAGTTGGCAGCAGATCCGAAGCTATTCCGGCATTGCCCCGGTTGATATTAAACACCAGCCTGGGTATGTTTATTGCGTGTAATACAGCTTTGCGCAATCTCGCATCATTAAATGGCGGATCACTGTTATTGAATCCAAGATAAATGGTATTGATTGAGGGCAGCACTTTATAATTAATAGTCCCCAGCCATTTTAAGCGGTCGACAAAAAAACCGGAAACGAGATACACAATATCAACATTCTGATCCAAGATCGCCCGATCAAAATCGGATTTTTTTGGATACATTCTGAAAACAACCTTGTCTATATTGCCTTTACCCTGGTGATAATTGGGGAAAGCATTCAGGACAATTTGCGTGCTGTCCTGCCATTCTCCTATTTCAAACGGACCGGTGCCGACCGGATGGTGTGCAATATCATCGCCATACATTTCCAGGGCCCTCCTGGAAATTGGAATAAGCCCTATAGGAGAAGTTAAAGTATAAGGAAACAATGCATAAGGATATTTTAACCGAATGCGTATTGTCATAGAATCGACCGCGGTAACGGAGTCGATCATTTCAAAAAGGGGGAAAGTTTTTCGGAGGTTAATCTGCCTATTAAAGGAAAAACAAGCCGCATCCGCATTTAGCGGAGTTTTGTCATGAAACAGAATATGACTTTTTAAGATAAAAATAAAATTCTTGTTGTCCGGGCTGTTTTGCCAATGATCTGCAAGTAATGGAACCAGAGTTTTTCCATCGCTGCCGAAGCGGAGGAGGGTTTCATAAATCTGTGAATAAATCTGGACCTCATCACCGCTCGTATTATAAGCCGGATCGAGACCCGCCGGTATACCCTCAATGCCCTGGCTCACGACCTCTGATTTTTGATTGAAATCGCAGGAATGCAGGGTTAGAATAATGAAAAATATTGAATACCAAAAAATGCGCATTTTTTGTAAAATAATGAACTGCCTACCTCTTAAAAAAACTTACACACAGGGTCGAGCTTCTTCGTCAAGAAATGCTCTTTCCGCTGGTGTTCTCGATTATAGACATCCACGGACCGAGAAATGTTACAACCAGAAAACCAACTTTTGCTACTTTTTTCCAATACATACGTGCTTTCTTCAACATAATACAGTCCTCCATAATTTGGTTAAGGGTTTGGGTAAATCAAACAAAAATCATTTTTTTGAATAAATTGAAAATTTTCAATTTTGTTGATCAAAAATAAGCCACCCATACCAATGGGCCAGATGCCAACGAAGATTCTTGAAAAGGACGGCGAGGACTTCTCCCGGCCTCAACAGCAGGCGGCTGATTTTCGCTTCTATTTCGAACAATTTGAGCCGCAGGCCAGTGGCCGGTTTCAGCCTGAAATCGCAACCATGAAGATAGTCGTCGCGGGTCAATAATTTTTTCGTTTTATATTCGTTGTAAACCGCGCTTCCCCGGTACACCTCCAACTTATTATTAACCGATATCCGGCAGTTGGGGCTGTTAAAATAGCGGCGCTTCACTTCGTACAGTACAAGGAACTGCTTCAACAAATCCCCCAGTGTAGTGTAGGCATTGGCCAGAATCACCGAGGCAACCACATCGATTTTCAGGTTGTAGAGGGTAATGATTGCCCGCAGGTTCTGCCTTACCGAAACTCTTTTATTGTAAATCCTGAGATGTTTTTCATCAAACGATTCCAATCCCAAAAAGACGCGCTGAAGCCCGATATTCTTCAACCGGGCAAATACCGGCCGGCTGATGCTATCCGCACGGCACATTAACTCAAATTTGATTTTCAAACTCCGTCGTTTCAGTTCTTGTTCGAAAGCTTCCGCCCGTATCGCGGCCTTCTTTCCCTTCAGCAGGAACTGGTCGTCATTAAAAACGAAAAAATCGGCGTCGAATTTTCTGACCAGGTGTTCGATTTCATCCACCAGCTTCTCAACCGACCGGCCACGCCACACCTTTCCCGGACTGCTGCGGTAAAATCCAACGATATCGCAGAAAGTGCATTGCCCCCAGCAGCCGCGAGTGCCGTAGATTCGCAGGTGAGAGCCTCTGGCAAGAATCTGCTGCGCATATTTTCGGTCGACCGGTGGAAGTATATCCAGGTCGCGGATTAGCGGACGGGCGGGATTCTCCACTATTTCTCCATCCCGGCGAAATGAAAGACCGGCTATATCCTGATATTGGATATCCTCTTCCCCTATCACTTTTCTCATCAACTCCGCCAAAGTGACTTCCCCTTCACCGCGCACTACAAAATCAATTTCAATAAAGTCCCGCAGAATTTCCCGTGCTGCGAATGTGGCAAAATAACCGCCGACAACGACTCTTCCCACAAAGCCCGCTTTGCGGATGGCTTTAATCAGGGTCATCCCCTTTTCCCGGGAATCATCCAGGAGAGAAATTCCAATCATCCGCGGAGCAATCTTACGGATAATTTCAACGCCTTCCGGGACGGAAAGCTCTTCGATTGACATATCCAGCGTATCGGCGATAAATCCACGGGAGATAACATACGATTTCAGGCTGGCAATCCCCAGGTGCTCGGTAACATAATCCTGCCTGATCCTTCCGGGGTTGATTAGCAATATGTCCATTCGCATCTCCTGAATTCGTCAAAACGACAAACCCATGAAATGCGAACGCCGTACCACGTTGAGCAGCGGTTATTAATTCTAATATTTGCAATATATTATAAAAATAAGTCATCATATTGCAATTGTTACCACTTTCCCCAAGTTGGTAGCCGTCGGTAACATTTTGTTTTAAATGGTAACACACTATAAATACCTTTAAATCATAAAAACTCTGAAAAAATGTAATTTGAGACAAAAACCCAGCTAAAAAAAATCTGGATAATGAGATATTTAAAATCATTGCTGTCCAAAATAAATTAGAATTTCAAATTACCTCCTATTAAAATAA
>CAZUZS010000111.1:0-10499 GCA_964624795.1 uncultured Calditrichaceae bacterium | reverse complement strand
CTGGTCAATAACGGAACGACTGCGATTGAACTGGCACTCCAATATATTATTCAGAAAGGTGGTCGCCCCCGGTTTCTCGATAGAGCAGTATTGATGCCCGTAATGACAGTTCCGATGGTTAGGTGGGCTATTGAAAGAGCCGGATTTGAACCGGTGCTTGTGGATTGTGGCTATGATCATAATATGGACCGGGAGGATTTCATTCATAAAATTCGTTATGCCAAACCGGCTGCTGCCGTGTGGGTATATACGGCTGGTTTTGTTCCCGATGGAATGGATGAAATTCGTCGGACATGCGATGAGAATGATTGCTTTTTGATTGAAGATTTCTCTCATGCTCATTTGTCCGAATCAAAAGATGGTGTATTAGCGGGAACCGTGGGGCATTTTGCGTGTGCATCGATGTATGCGACAAAGGTGCTGAATGCGGGGGAAGGTGGAATTGTAGCTTTTGATCAGACCATTGATGAAGATTTCCTGCGCATACTCCGGAACCAGGGTAAGCCGGAAGGAAGCGCAGAATTTAAGTTCGATAGCTACAATTTCCGGGCGAATGAATTCACCGCTGCAGTGGCACTGGTTCGACTTCTCAACCTGCCGAAAGAGATCGCTGATCGAAAAAAGATAGCCGGCTTTTACAATGCTCGATTGTCCGAGTTTTTTGGCATGACGGTCAAGCACAAGAAGTTAGGGTGTCGCCCATCCTTTTACAAATATGTTCTGGAGGTGCCGGATGGAAAAGGGAAGAAGTACGCGGAAAGTTTGGTCAAGCGCGGAGCCCGGGTAACCGGATTTGTGCATGATGAGCTCCTTTGCAAAAATCCCAACGGAAATTTCCGATTGGCTCAACAGGTAGCGAATTCTCATATCTGCTTGCCATTGGATTCGAAAGACAGTGCCCAGGCATTCATGAATGCTTTCAAGGTTGTCGGTAGAAGTAATATAAATTAATACAATACTTGACAATAGGAATCCACCGGCGCATATAACACTAACTAAATAATAAATTAACAGGATGTTATAAAATGACCCACAAGTGTCCGAAATGCAACCAATACTTCGTCAAAGTGCTTACTACTTCCCACAATGGAAGGGTAGTTTTTGGAGCTTGTGTGAAGTGTGGGGCGGTGGAAATCCGATTGGACGAACAAGGGCAAGTGGAAAGGCCAGTCACGATCCCCGAAGATATCGTTAAGAAAAACCGAGCGAAATGGATGTCGGCGCTGATCAAGGCCATTCGCATGGGGCTGGAGGAGGAAGCGGCATACTGGATGTCGGTCCTCCTGATCTCTGATGGCATTTCTCACTGGTATCTGGCGAGAAGGCTTCTTATGAGCGTGTATGAAGATGTGCCAAATGTTCAGGCAACCCGAGAAGCCAGTGCGTTGTTCACGGGCGGGATCAGGGGCAAGGGGGCAGAGCGGGAAATTTTTCATGTAATGCTGCTTCTTTGCCGGGCACCAAAATTCTATGCCGATCCGGTGGCAAGACAATGCACACTGGATTGGTTGGACACCGAGGAGCATAAGGAAAAGTATAACCTCTACGGAAAAGACAAGAAATCGGATGACGACCTGTTTATCTCGCTAAAGAAGGCTATTCAGGCCAAGAATTTTAAGCATAGCTGGCTGATCTACAACGAGATTTTGAATGTTCGGAAAATCATGCTGTATGAGGAGCTTTCGGACAATATTCTGGCAATGGCTGAAAATGTTCCGGAGCATGTGAAGGAATATGGGAAGTTGATTTGCGATTTGTCCGAGGAATCGGTGCGCTATGGTGACCAGAATTCAATCTTCATGTTGGCGCAGGCAATTACTGTCGGCATCAATAATGAGGAGAATGTGATTTCGGATGAAGATGTTGAAATTGCCACGAAGTATGTGGATTTCGTAAAGGATCAGTGGAGGGCAAATCGGTTGCGGAAAGTTCCGGGATGGGCACTGGATGGGATGCATGCCGGCGCCGGGGATCAGCTCCCTGACAAACGGTTTGCCGGAACCACCTGGGGCATTAAAAATATGCTGGCCATGTTCGAGAAATACGGAAGACTTCACCCGGATGATGAGGGGGTTTTCTATAAAGTCAAGAAATTTGAAAATTGGGAAGCACAGATTCAGAAGATTGGTGATGGCAGGTTCAATGTTCAAAGCCAATCTGGAAATGGATCGTATGTGGTGGACCTGGGAGCTAACACTTGCACCTGCCCGGCGTTTCAACATCGTAAGGGCTCGTGCAAGCACATCAAATTACTCAAGTTGAAAAAGGTTGAATAGGGAGAGAGTAGTATGGCAAGGAAATTGATCCAGGATAGTGCCGAGGAGATTGAGCAGATTGCTCGCCAGGTCATTAACGATGTTCCCGAACATCAGGACTTGCAGGATGTGAAGATTGGATATTTGTTTGATGATCAGCTACCCAAGCTCGACAGTGAGGGTGGTATGACGTGGGCCTATGCCCGGAAGGTCCCGATTGAAATGCTGGTTTATGACGAGAAATTGCCGTGGTTCATTATTGTGGTAAACAAGTACCAGTGGGATGCGCTCGATACAGGTGAGCGCAAAGCATTAATTGACCATGAACTCTGTCATTGCCGGATCAAGATTGATAAGAATGGTTTGCGCAGTGCGGCTATGCGAAAGCATGATTACAGCGAATTCTTGGGGGTTGTAGAGCGTCATGGTGCCTGGACTCCAAGTCTAAAACACATGGCGAGTCACATGCAAACTGAGATGGATTTTGGTCAGGAAGAAACGCTGGCACAGGCAGAGGAGGTCTTACAATGAAATGTATCGTCACGGGAGGAAGCGGATTTATCGGTCGGGCCTTTGTAGGCCGGCTGGCCCTTGAGGGCCATGAAGTAGTGGTGTTGGATGTGACGAAGCCGGAGTATCAACTTCTGC
This sequence comes from uncultured Calditrichaceae bacterium, assembly GCA_964624795.1. Lineage (GTDB taxonomy): Bacteria > Calditrichota > Calditrichia > RBG-13-44-9 > RBG-13-44-9 > CAZUZS01. The sequence continues at coordinate 7,596 of CAZUZS010000111.1, read as the reverse complement.
ATAATGTTCGTTTTGTGGAGGGTGACGTCCGCTACAAAGAAAATTTGGTGCCGGTATTTCGAACTGCCAATGAGGTTTATGATTGCGCCGGCGTTCTCGGAACCCATGAACTGTTGATCGATAACCAGAAGGCGGTTGAGACCAATATTAAAGGTGCGATAAATGTATTGGAAGTGGCGCGGGATTGTGGAGTGCAACGAGTATTTCATCCCACCAAGCCCAATGATTGGCTCAACACCTACTCCATAACCAAGTATGCTGCAGAGCGATTCTGTTTTATGTATCAGCACGAATTTGGTTTGCCGGTCACGGTTTTGAGATGGTTTAATGCGTATGGGCCGGGCCAGCATTTATATCCGGTTCGTAAGGCTGTTCCTTACTTCATTGTAATGGCATTACGGAATCTGCCCATTGAGGTATTTGGTGATGGTCAACAAACAGTCGACATGATTTATGTGGATGACATTGCTAAAATTGCTATTGACGCAACCCGAAAGTTTGCCGGACGGATTGACAAAGTGTTTGATGTTGGTAGTGGTGTAGCTAAAACCGTTCTGGAATTGGTAGAAGACATTAAGCGATTGACTGGCTCCAACTCGGAAGTTGTATGCTTGCCAATGCGCCGGGGAGAACCGACAAGATCGAAAATTGTTGCACGTGTGGAAGATCTTCGGGAGCACATGGAAATCGAATTTAGCGATTATGAGGCTGGTTTGACTGAAACGATTGATTATTATCGAACAATTCCGAATTGGGATGTCAAGAAAGCATTGGAATATTTCCGGATGAATTATGGCATGTTGGAACCGGTTATGTCACACAGTGAAAGCCGGTTGCAAGTGTAATTGGTTTGGCGGGATAGAGCAGAAGGTAGCTCGTCGGGTTCATATCCCGGAGGTCGCAGGTTCGAACCCTGCTCCCGCTACAAGAGTGACAATGGTCACTTGAAAGGAGAATGGAGTGGAAATTTTGGCCTTGAAATTATTAACCTTAAAGAAAGTAGAAGGAGCTGTTATGAAAAAAGGATTATTGGTATTTGTGATTGTTCTGGTTGCGATGATGGGCTGCTCGAATCATAGCGAAGATACGATATTGAACCCCGAGGCTCCAAGTATGAATGTTACTGGTGCTTCTTCAATTGCTGATACGTTGAACTGGCCAGGAGTAGATCGTTACCTGATTCCTGCCGTGTTCCGGATTATCAAAAACAATGATCAGGTTTGCCGGGTTGGGATTGAAGGTGTCCCCGAAGGAAAATGGGCCGACGCTGCAGTGTTTGTTCTTTGCCCTTTGGGACGGACTTATGTCACCACTTTGTATCCGGCCTCATTTCAGTTCACGGGAAGCGAGATTATAATCGATGAAGTGAGGGCACGACCGCAGGATATCTTGTGCGTTTACCTACACTGTGTGGAGAATGGGAGGAGCAATTGAAAATGAAAACGGTGTTTGTCTGTTTATTTGTCATTTTGGTCTTGGCATGTTCCGATGGGCAGCATAGTAGTATCTTAGATGCGGCACCAGTTGAAAGGACGGCCTATGAGCAAACAAGTGTTGCTTCTGCAATTATTCATCCAACGGGTGTATATGGTGATACTATGCTTACAAGGGCCGATTGGTATGCAAAGGAAGTGACTGCAACATCCTATACCATGCTGGTAACTCGCTATGATGACCGCAATACAGATGCGGTGATTGTGGTGGATTATGACAATGGAGCACTTCGTATTACTACATATTATCGTCCACGGTTACTTAGCCGTTATGCAATAATACCCATTTCTGGAGATCCCCGGAATGTGGCGTGTGTTTACATTCATGGAAGTTTAGAATAGGAAATTTCTTGTTCTTAAAGTAAGGGTAATTTTTTTTGCCCAGGAAGTTTAGCAAACTAAACATAGGAGTACTGATAGCATGAAACTGCTATTGCATGAAACAGACCAGGGCGGAGTTGGGAATGCCCTTGCCCGAAATTTTCTTGAGTATGGTCATGAGGTTTATGCTCACCCTGGTACGGATTACATTGAGCGAATCGGTGGGAAAAGTGTCCGCGATCAAGGTATGAGAAACATTGATTTTGATCTTCTCATATTTTGTCACGTTGGACAGGCACATTCCGGATACATCGATGCCCTTCGTCAGTCAGAAATGAGGGTGATCGGGGCCAGTCGTGAGGTTGCCCATCTGGAACGATCTAAAGCCTTTGGTGTGGCTGAATTCCGGAGCATGGGCTATGAAATGCCTGATTCCTATAGTTTCAATTCCATCGATGACGCTATCGATTTCGTATGCCTACAAAGAGAACCGTTTGTGGTAAAAGTTGACGATTCTTCCGATCCGATGGGCGTGGTGATGCCAAAGGCGTGGATGGACACCCTGTGGGTGCTGCGCAATGAACGGACGGTGAAGAATAAGCCGGTGGTGCTGCAAAGGGTATTGAAAGGCTGTGAGGTTGGTTTTGGTGGTTTCTTTGATGGCAAGCGGGTTGATCTGATGTCGGTGCTTTTTGAACACAAAAGGGTGTTTGCCGGTGACCAGGGGCCGAATTGCGCTGAGATGGGCTCGTCCGTATTTCCAGCAGATGAACTTGATCGTCAAGGGCTTTCTGATCTGATATTTTCCCCCCTCATTCCTTTTCTGCAGCGATCCGGGTTTCGCGGATTTATTGATCTGAACGGTATTATCGGTGAGGATCTGCAATGGAGATTGCTGGAAGTGACCAGCCGGTTCGGCAGTCCGCAGTGGGAAATCCTGATCTGGCAGGTGGATGATGACTTGGGGACATACCTGTATAATCTCGCCAGTGACATTGAACAGGGGCCATTAAGATTAAAACCGGGCTACGCGGTTGGTGTAACCATGGTGGCCGGTGGTTATCCATATCCCAATGCTTGCCGGTTGGGATCACCTGTCTACGGGGATTTGGAAAATGCACATGGCGTGACGCCAATGGCTGTGAAATGGGATGAGACGAATGGTGTATATCGAACTGCCGGTGGAAGGATTGTGACGGTGACCGGCCTTGGTCGCACCATGATTGCCGCCCAAATAGCAGCTTATGAAAAGATAAAGCGAATTCAATTTCTGGATCACTACTACCGACTGGATATCGGCGATCACGGTAGGCCAGGAAAGTATGAGGAGTATCAATTGTTTCTTGATTGGCTGGAAAAAATGGGGGTGTACGAACGTGAAAGATAATAATTTGTCAGCTATCAGCAATGTTTTGAGAAAGGTTTCGCGGAAAGATGTTGAGGCTTTTGGTGGTGATCCGAGAGGAACCGGTTGGCGAGATGGGAGGGAGCAAGAGACTAAATTTGAAGCGATTGTTTCCACTATAGTTGATCATGTGTATCTGGACGATGAAGTCTCAATATTGGATGTAGGATGTGGAAATGCCGCATTTTACCGTTACCTGTTGACGTGCATCCGGGATGTTAAGATTGATTACTACGGCATCGATCTGGTGCAGGATTCGGTCGATCTGGCCATTCGCTACCGTCCCGAATTGAAAGACAAAGTCATCGTTGGGGATATTCTGACCCACGATTTCTATCGTCAGTTTGATATAGTTATCAGTAATGGCCTGTTCCATTGGAAAGGTGATCTATCGGCTGATGATTTTGAAACCTATATGTTTAGAAGTCTGCGAAAGCAGTGGGAGCTTTGCCGGGAAGCATTGGTATTTAACCTGATCACCCCGGCTCCGAGCTACCGGAATCCTGACCAGTTTTATATTCCATCCCTTGACCGTTTGTTTGGTTTTCTATACGCTAAGACCCGCAAGGTGGTTATTCATAGCGATTTTGCGGCCTGGGATATTACAGTTTGTGCTGTTAAATATGGAGAGAAGTCGGAATGAATATACTGGTGATAGCAGCACATTGTGATGATGAAACCCTGGGAGTTGGCGGGACGATGGCGCGGTTAGCTGAGCAGGGGCACAATATCTATGTGGCCAATATCAGCAATCGGGCGGAAAACCACGAACTCGATATGAAGCGAGTGAAAGAGTTGCGTTATTCATTGGAAAGGGCCTGCAGTATTCTTGGTGTGAAAGATATTTTCCATGGCGATCTGGTGGATGAAACCCTCGATCATTCATTGGTCGAAGTTATCAAGCCTATCGAGAAGGCCACTGAGAAGTTCAATCCGCAGGTGGTATTCACGCACAATTACGATGTGAACCAGGACCACAGGGCGATATTCGAGGCCAGTTTGGTGGCCTATCGGACGTTGTGGAATGGAGCGGTCAAGAAAGTCATGTTTTACGAAGTGCCATCTTCCACAGAACAGGTGCCGCCACGAGCAGAATGGGCGTTTATCCCTAACGTATTCATAAACATCGAGCCGTGGTTGTCAAAGAAAATAGATGCCATGGCGGAATATCCCTCCGAGATAGATGACTTTCCCTATCCCCGTTCCACCACGGGAATCCTGACATTGGCACGCTACCGCGGGATGGCGGTACATCTGGAGGCAGCGGAAGCATTCATGTTGAAAAGGGAGATTTGGATATGAGAATTATGATACAGCAGCCTCATTATTTTCCAGAGATGTATCTGTGGAACCGGATGCTGAACGTGGACAAGATTGTGGTCATGGACAATGTTCAGATGAACAGGCGCTCCACTCAAAGAAAGACGCCGATCAAGCTGAATGGTGAGAAGTATTATCTGACGGTTCCAGTTAAGGGGGGCAGTCGGCAGCAGCTTGATGAGGCGGTGATTGGTAATTCGGGATTATGGATCAGCAGTCTGGTCACAACCTTGCGTCATGCCTATGGGAAACAGCCGTATTTTGAGGAGATCTTCAAGAAGTATTTCGAATGGCACCATTATCGGCGTATCACCCTTATCTCACTTAACTTGGAAGCAATCGCTGAAATTGGAAGGCATTTGGGAGTTACTGCACCGTTCTTAAGCCTGTCCTCATTGAATATTGATCGGGAAAAGTTCAGGAAAGCGGACCTTATTCTGGAAGTGTGCAGACAGCTTGGAGCGACCGAATACCTGTGTGGCAAGGTTTCTGTTGTGGGTGATGAAAAGGAAGAGCCGTATCTGAATGCGGATGATTTCCACGGGGCGGGTATTCGGCTCCTGGGGCAGAATTGGAAGTGTCCGAAATACCGGCAGGGGAAGGGAGCCTTCATTCCCAATCTGTCTATATTGGATCCGTTGTTCAATGTTGGTTGGGTGGCTACTTACAAGATGCTGGCAAATCTGGAAGTAGAGGAGCTATGAGAATCGCATTGTTTCCCAATTGGGGCTTATCGAATATTGTTGGTGACAGTGATTTCTACGAGCACGTGCGATTGGCGCGTCTGGCTGCAGAGCTTTACGATGATATGTATTTCTACTGCGTGATTGATAAGGCTTATGAGGACCAGAGGGCAGACTTTCCGCAATATCCGAATCTTGAATATATTTTCGTGGATGAACCGGGTGACTATATGAGCCGCTATGCTTCGGTTCGTTTTAACTATTGGGACTTGTTCTCGCAGAATAGTGGGCTCTATCCCATTGATGCCGTGTTCACTTCCCGTCTGTGGGCAGCTCCGCACATTGGGCAGGTTTTAGTCGACACCCGGGTACGCAAGGAGATCCCCGTAATTGCCAGAAGTGCTTCCACCTGGTCCTATGGTTCATGGAAGATTCCGTATTACAATCTGGTGACTGCCGTTTCCGCCGCATTCTGTTACTATGTAACCTTTGGCGAATACGATTACGAAGATCACTATGAATATGTCCGGAATTATCTGTCGCCGGCGATGTTAAAGCATTTTGAAGAAACCAACCTCAATACACACCTGGGACTTGAATTTGATAAGCTGGATCTGTTGAGAACCCGGTTTGAAAAGAATCCCAAATTGACCTTGTTCTATGGCACCCGTTTCAGTGAAGTGAAGCAAGTGGAGAATGTTTTCAAGGTATATGATCAGGTGTATGCCACCGGCCGGGATATCGATATCGTTATCACCACTCCCAATACCGAAAACTCGGTGATGAATAAGGGTTTTGTCCAGAAATATTTGAGAAATTGCACAAAGCTGTTTGGAATGGGCTATGAAAAGGAACCGTATCTCCGGGAAGCTGCCAGGAGTCATGTATTCATGACGGACTCCCGGGATGAGATGGCCTCCAACTTTCTGATCGAACAGATGTATTTGGGAGTGATCGGCGTGGTTCCGGACCGGGCCTGGGTGTGGAGTATGATTCCCAGGGATTACCCGTTTGTTTTCCGTGGCAATCAGGAAGCCTACAACCTGATTACATGGATTCTGGACAATTATGAGGAAGCCTATCAGAAGTTTGAACCTTACATTGGTTATATCCGCGAGCATTATGATTACCGGGTGAATGATAAGAAAATACTCGATCACATTCGGAATGTTGTTGAAACGACAAAGGGAGAGGTCGGTTCTAATGTGGTAGGATTCATGAAAAAACTATTGAAGAAAGCCCTGATTTCAGAGTTCGAGGATGTGGATGAATTTTCGCTGGACACCTTTGTCCAGATTGCCAAGAATCATGTGTTTCTGATTGATAAGATGACTAAGCGGAAAAGCGGATTCCATGAACAGCGAATGATAACCAAATGGCAGATATACAGGTTTCTGCAGGAGAATGGGTATCGGGACCTGTGCAATGCACCACAGCCAATATTTAGACGGAAGGAGAATTGAGTGAAACACGTAAACGATGTAAAGGAGATTGTCTGGATAGAGACCGACAAGATTCATCCCAATGAATGGAATCCCTTTGAGCAGACCGATGACACTTTCAATTCGCTGGTAGAAAATATCCGGGAGAACGGATTTGTCGATCCCTGCGGCGTGGCTCCTCACCCGGACAAGCCCGGTGAATATAAGATCGTGGACGGCGAGCATCGCTGGCAGGCTGGACGTGTTTTGAAATATGAAAAGGTGCCCTGCATCGTGCATGGTGAATGGAATGAAGATATGCAGAAGTTCCAGACCATGCGGTTCAACATGATCAAGGGCAAGCTGAACCCGCTCAAGTTTGGGAATCTGTATAATGAACTGGCCCGGAAATACGGTGATGAAGTCACCCGCAAGCTGATGGCCTTTACCGACCGCAAGGAATTCGAAAAGGTTCTCGATCGGACTATGCAGAATGTTCCACCCGACATAAAGAAGAAACTCAAGGACAGCAAAAAAGAGATTGATAACGTCCAGACTCTATCGGCTGTTTTGAACAACCTGTTCAAAAAGTATGGAGACACGGTTAAGCATGGCTTTATGGTTTTCACCTTTGGGGGAAAGACGCATACCTGGGTGATGATGAATGAAAAGGTCCGTGATGAAATGGAGAGCCTGAAGGATGCATGTGTGGATTATGACCTGAGCCTGAATACAATCTTTGAAGTGATGTTTGAAGAAATGAACTGGAATTTGATTGTGGACAAAGCCAAAGAAAGGTCCAAAACGAAGAATGAGGAAACGGAGGAGTACCACAGTGGTACTCCTGACCAGGAATCGACCCAGATCAATGATAAAATAAAGGAGGAAGCAAATGGATAAGTTTGTTCAATACGAGCATCATGGAAACCAGGTAGTGGCGCCGGCCCGTTTCA
>CAZUZS010000110.1:0-10533 GCA_964624795.1 uncultured Calditrichaceae bacterium | reverse complement strand
ATTAAGGCCGGTAAGGATTTCGTGAAAGCTAAAAAAATGATCCTCATGAAGTAATCCATCCGGATACATTCCTGTAGCTTGTTTTATGGCGGCGCTCTTTCCGGAGCGCCGCTTTTTTTATTTCCAGCAAGCAATAGTAATATCCGTACAGCAGGCAGATAAGTTACAATGTGCAGACAGCTGTCAGATATCTGCCGAATTAGCAGGCAAACAGGGACATCGTACATTTCTGCAATACCAAGTGCTTTTCTTTAATCTCGAAAATTGTTTTCACCTCTCTTTTCGGTGCCTTATATTTAAGACTTTGAAGCGCAAATTTAAAAAATCGGGGACAAGAAATGACCAGACAAAAGATTGAATCATTGCGTGCTTTGATGAAAAAACATAATATCCAGGCTTACCTGGTGTTCAGCACCGATCCGCATCAGAGCGAGTACCTTCCACAGATGTGGGAAAGGCGAAAATGGATTAGCGGTTTTACCGGTTCAGCAGGCGATTTGGCAGTTACCGCCGATGATGCCGGGTTGTGGACCGACTCCCGCTATTTTCTTCAGGCAGAACAGGAATTGCAGAACAGCGGGATTCGGCTTTTCAAAATCGGTTTACCGGATGTTCCCACTCTGCAGGAATGGCTTGCAAAAAAATTGAAAGCTGGCGATAGCGTAGGTATTGATCCGAAGGTGATCTCCTATGGCGAATCGCAGAAACTGGAAGCGCATTTAAAGGAATGGAAGATCAGCCTGAAATCCATTGAGACCAACCTTGTCGATCAACTTTGGGAGGATCGGCCGGGATTTCCCGGTGCCCCAATTACTCTTCACCCGGTGAAATACGCGGGAGAGCCGATTGAAAGTAAGTTAGAGCGTTTGCGGGAAAAGATGCGAGATGAGAATACCAGTGTCCATATCCTAACTACCCTCGACTCCATCGCCTGGCTGTTTAACATTCGCTCCAGGGACATTGAATTCAATCCGGTGGCCATTGCCTACGCAATAATCACAAATAAAAAAGCGATGATGTTCACTCCAATGAATAAGATAACAAAAGAGGTTAGATCACAATTAGATGGAATCGTCGATATTTTTGGGTACGATGATTTTGAAGAAGAGCTGCAAAGGATTGGAGAGACCAGCCCAAAGGTTTGGCTGGACCCGAACGCTGTCAACCGCCGCATCGTAGATCTGTTGCGCCCAAAGTGCGAACTGCTTTTTAAGCAAAGCCCGGTAATTCTGTTCAAGGCGATAAAGAATGAGGTGGAGCTGGCCGGCTTGAAATCCGCCCACATCCGGGACGGGGTAGCTATGACAAAGTTTCTCCACTGGCTGGAGAATGCGGTTCCGCGCGGCGGCGAGACAGAGCTTTCGACAGCAGCGAAGGCCGAAGAATTTCGCAAAGAGCAACCACTTTACCAGATGCCCAGCTTCGCCACAATTGCAGGTTACAATGAACACGGCGCAATTGTCCATTATGAGCCCAGCGAGGAGACTAATGTAGAATTAAAACCGGAAGGTATCTTCCTCTTTGATTCCGGCGCGCAATACCTTGACGGAACCACGGACATCACGCGCACAGTTGCTCTGGGCACACCCACTGCCGAACAAAAAGAACTGTTCACCCGGGTTCTGAAAGGCCACATCCAATTGGCAATGACCCGCTTTCCGCGCACAACTGCGGGAAACCAGTTGGATACCATCGCCCGCAAGCCGTTATGGGATGTAGGGCTCAATTATGGCCACGGCACCGGGCACGGCATCGGTTCTTACCTGAACGTGCACGAGGGACCGCACGCCATCTCCTTCTATCGCGGAATCGGCGTTCCGCTGGAAGAAGGGATGGTCATCTCCAACGAACCGGGCTATTACAAATCCGGCGATTACGGTATTCGTATCGAGAATCTCATTGTTACTGTCGAAGACAGGGAATTTTCCTCTCCTGATTCGGAATTCTACAAATTTGAAACTGTCACGCTGTGTCCCATCGATACCCGGCTGATTGAGAAATCGCTTTTGAGCGAAATAGAAATTGGTTTTTTTAACGAATATCACCGTACTGTCAGAGAATTATTATCGCCTCATTTGGAGGGAGATGTGCTGGCCTGGTTGCACAAGGCGACAGAGGCTATATGAGATTTCAGAAAAAATTGGGTTCCGAGCAGAATCCGGGTAAGGAATCCACGGAAGGGAAACGCACCCTCATGTTACAGTGAACAGGGTTCCCTGAACCATTAGGAATATTATGTAAATTGATGATTTGGTCAGCAAATCAATAAGCCGGCATTTATTGTGAACCAGGAGAAATAAAGAATGAGAAAACTTGGCATCATCCTTTTCTATATCGTCTTCGCCTTCAATTTCCCACTCGCTCAAACCCACTCCCTGTCCTCAACATTCAGCTTCAATGACATGTTCAAAATACGGAAAGTGAGGTCACCACGCCTGTCACCGGACGGGCAATTTTCCGTTTTTGAAGTAGCAGAAGCGGATTCGCACGCGAACAAATGGATTACGCACCTCTGGCGGACCGATATCCTAAGCCACGAAACTATCCAGCTTACTCGGGGAGATAATAACGAAACCGATCCACGTTGGTCACCGGATGGGCAATCTATCGTTTTTCTTTCGGACAAGGGAGAACATCGCAATTTATTCAAAATCAGCAACAGCGGGGGTGAGGCACACAGCATGTTTTTGCATCCCGCCAACATTACAGATTTTCAAATTAGCAACGACGGTGAGCAAATATTCTTTATGTCTGCCGACAGCCTTTCCGCAGAAGAAAAATCGAGAAAGATGGAGAAGAACGACGCTTATTATTTTGATGAAAATAATAAGGCCGTTCAATTATGGAGTTACCGAATCGCCTCTGGGTTCAAGCAGCAATTAACCAGAGGGGAATTTTCAATAAATGAATTCAGGATTTCGCCGGATAACCACCAAGTCGCGTTTGTTGCCGCCCCTTCGCCGCGGCGTGACGATTATCTTAAGCGGGAAATCTATATTTTAAATCTTGATCAGCGCACTGTAAAGCAACTAACACACAACAAGATTGGCGAGCAGCAAATCAGATGGTCGCCGGAAGGTCCGTATCTTTCATTTGTCTCGGATGCCAACAGCCAGGAGGAGTCATATTATCAGGAATCGATTTTCCTTCTGGACCTGAATACCGGAATGGTGGTGGACCTCCTGCCCGATTTCGATTTTCAGGTGATGGAATATTTCTGGACCTCAAAAGGAAGAGATGTATATTTCATTGCCAACACCGGGGTAAACACCCAATTTTTTCGGCTAAATCGCAAAGCGGGAGGCGTTGCCCAGGTAACGTCTGACGATCATGATCTGCGCGGCATTGATTACAACCCGGCGCTGGACAGGCTGGTTTACCTGGAATCCACCCCCGTCCGCCCCTACGACCTGCTTTATGCAAATCCCTCCAAATTACCGGGGGAACAGATCACCAGCATGAACGGCTGGCTGGTTTCGCGGCCACTGGCAGCTTACCAAACCATACACTGGACCAGCACAGACGGGCATGTTGTTGAAGGACTGTTAATTCTGCCGGCAGGCCAACCCCAAAAACCGTACCCGCTAATTGTGCAGCTACATGGCGGTCCGGAATCTTCCTACCGGAATTACTTCGGAAGCAGTTGGGCTACATACCCCCAGGTTTGGGCAGCGCACGGCTACGCGGTTTTCCAACCCAATTACCGGGGCAGCACCGGTTATGGCAACGAAGTTATGCGAGCCATCATCGGGCACTACTTCGAAAAAGATATTGACGATATCATCAGCGGTGTGGATAACCTGGTAGATCAGGGAATCGCCGATCCTGCGGAAATGGCAGTGATGGGATGGAGTGCCGGGGGCCATCTTACCAACTGGCTTATTACCCACTTTCAGAGATTCAAAGCCGCGTGCTCCGGAGCCGGCGGTGCCAACTGGTATTCATTCTATGCACAAACCGACATGCAATATATCCGGGAAATCTGGCATCTCGGTCCGCCATACGAAAACCAGGATTATTACATGAAAAAATCTCCGGTGACCTACGTGCGGCAAGCGAAAACGCCCACCCTGATTCTTTGCGGTGAGGAAGACCGCCGAGTTCCCTTTGCGCAAAGCCTGGAAATGTACCGCGGCCTAAAAAGATACGGATGCCCGGTTCAATTTGTGGCTTTCCCACGCGAGGGGCACAGCGTACGGGAGCTGAAGCATCAGGGCTATAAAATGCGGGTTGAATTTCAATGGGTGGAAAAGCACCTATTTAACCGCGACTGGGAGTTGGGCGATTTGAAATGACATTACTGCCGGGAGAATCAGCAGAAATGAAAATACAAAATGAAGCAGAAAAGCGGGTAGAAATTGAGCAGTTGCGGAATCAGTTAAGCCTGTTTTTCAATTTATATAATTTCTCGATTGCGCCGATCAATAATGGGGCTTCGGTCAGGAAATATTACATGCTCACGTTTTCCGGCAAGACTTACTTTCCGCAGAAAAAGGTCGTTCTGATGCACATTCCCCTCAACCAGTTGCAGATTGCCGACGATTACCTGAACATCAGCTACTACCTCCGGCGAAATAAAATTCCCCGGCCCCGGTTGTTCGAGTTAAACCGCGAACATGGCTGGATTTTTTTGGCACCCGCTGCCGGAGAACAACTTAATCTTTATCTTCAAAAAAATCCGGGACAAACCGATTCCATATACGCGCAGCTTATCGACTTTCTGGTAACAATGCAGCACAGGGCAAAATTCGAGAAACACTGCCCGGCTTTTCAGCGATATTTTGATGCTGAAAAATATCTCTACGAATTCCAATTCCATGTGAAAGAGAACTTGTTTGAGCATTTCGTGCAGCATCGATTCACGCCCGCGGAAGAAAAGATCTTTCAGGAATTTTCAACAAAGATCAGCAACTTCCTGGATTCCCTACAGCCGGTGTTTGTTCACCGGGATTTCCAGAGCAGTAACATCTTTTACAAAACCAGCGTCAAAAAAACTCCCTTCCAGATAATTGATTTTCAGGACGCTCGCGCAGGAAGCTATGTTTACGATCTGGTCTCGCTGCTGTGGGATTCTTATGTCGAGATTCCCGATACCGTTCGGCAGCGTTGCCTGTCCGATTTTTATGATAAGCAAGTGCAATTGCGGAAACATTTTTCTTTCGAACATTTTAAAAAGAGTGTGGATTACACTGTGATCCAGCGAAAGCTGCACGATGCGGGGGCTTTTATCTTTTCTTTCCGGTCTCTGCAAAACAGAGACTATCTGAGATACATTCGAAGCTCGTCTGAAACAGCGATTGAGATGATGGCTACCTACCCCGAATTCAAGGCAAGCAGCGAAATGTTTACCCAGATCCTGGGGGAAAATGATGATAAAAACAATACTCTATCGCCTGGAAGGCGTGATCCTTAATGAGGAACTTCTGCGATTCAAATTCTATGAAATCCTCTGGTATTATCTGCGAAGGGAAAAAGAATGGTCAGACTTCGGGCAGTTGATGAAAATCCGGGACTTCCTGGCATCTAACAACCAGGGCGGCTCACTCTTCCTGACAATCGCCGAACATTATCTTTCTCCACGGGAATATGAAAAATACAAACAACAGATTGACTATTTCGGAAGAAAGCATAGTTCGCTCTATTCAAGGTTGGTTCCGGGAATCCGCACGGTCATTCAAACCACCAATTACTATTATCAGAATGCCATATTTGCTGGCGATGAAAGACGACTGCTATTTGCCCTCCGGCAATATCGGCTTTCAAACCTGTTTTACTATGCCACCAGTGAAAGTGACAATCAGAAAGTCGCCGGGCGGCAATTTTTCCAAAAGATATTAGCCAAAACCCGGTCCGAGCCGTCTGAAACTGTGCTGATCAGCAACCGCCTGGAAAGCGATATTGCAGCAGCCAAAGCGCTTGGAATGCCAACCATTCAGGCCCGCTTCGAGACAGGAACTCGCGGTTTCTTTCCGCAAAACCAGCAGGAAAAACTATATTTTCAGTCGTTGGAGAAAATCGGCGATTGGCCCAAGATAGCCGCAAAGCGGGGGCAGCTGCCAATGGCAATCGCCGGAAGCCCGGACGAAATCGTTCGCATTATCCAGGAGATGGAAGCCGGAGAACCTGTAGCTGAGCCGTCAGGCGAACTGTCCGCCGCACCTACATTCTCAGATCTCATGCGGCAGCTTCTGGCGCCACCATCAGGAAACGAATAGATCCAAAGCTGTAATCCCTTTCGAATAACATTCTCATTTTCTTCCTGATTTGGCATATAAGGCATTTCAAGTTGCTTTTTCACTTGTTAGTGGCCGTTCGGTGAGCGGACAGAAGAACAGATCAAGTACATAAAAAAAGCCTGCTCAAGAACAGGCTTCAAAAAAAGTTGATCTAATACTGTTTACATTTTTTTCAACTGCCGGCGAATATTATTGAGTTCTTTGGTTGCTTCCCGGTTCTGGGGATCGAGTTGCACTATCTGCTTATAATATTGTTCCGCCTGCCCCAGTCTTCCGAGACTGTTAAAGATACGCGCAAGAACAATCAGCGTTTCCGGATCGTTGGGCCGGAGCTCCCGTTTTTTCTGGTATTCCTGTAAAACTTCCTCAATAATATTGATGTAGCGGTAATCTTCTCCCAATCGTGGAGTTGCCGCAAAATAGGAAGGTTCTATTTTCACAACGTCTTTAAACTGCTGCAAGGCCTCTGTAAACCTTTGCTGGCTTTCATAAAGCCGTCCCAGGCGCATGTGCGCACGCACTAAATCCGGATTGGTGGAGATTGTCTTTTTATAGAAAAATTCGGCGCTGTCCGCTCTGCCGATCTTTTCGTAAGTCAGCGCCAGGTTAAAAGCAGCCTCAAAAAAGCTTGGTTCATACTCCAATGCATCCCGGTAGGAGTGAATCATCTTGTTATACACATCCGCCGATTGCAATTTATTCTGATTTTTCAACTGTTTTAAATCACCCAGGATTTCCGAATTCCCATTATTATCGGAATTCCGGGTGTAGCGTGTCTCCAGAATTTCGAGATAGGCATCGACAATTTCTTCAAGTGCTCCTTTTTTGTAAACTGTGTTTCCGATATTGAAATATGCCGTTGAAAAGTCCTTTCGTAGTTCAATCGCTTTTTGATATTCATAGACAGCATCATCAAACCGCTGCAGGCTGTAGTAACTTTCACCCAGGGCATTGTGGGCGAGATAATTGTCGGGATCGAGCTTGATCGACGTCCGGAATGCCTGTACTGCGGTTTTATACCACCCCCGCTTCATATTCGCCAAACCCATGTGATATTGTGTCGGCGCATAGTTGGGATTCAATTGTGCAGATTTTTCGAGATACTCCAAACCTTTTTTTACAGAATCCAGTCTAACATAAACCCGTCCAAGATAATAAAGTGTGCGATCATGGTCGGGGTTGAGCTCGAGCACTTTATCGAAGTTTCCAATGGCCTTCGAGTAATTTCTCTGCAAATAATAGATTACCCCGATGCCATAATATGGTTTATAGAATGATGGATTTTTCTGGATAACTGACTGAAATTGGGCAAGCGCCTTCTGGTATTGGTCAAAATTATAATAGATGACACCTAAATTGTACTGCGCTTCCCAAAAATCGGGATCCTGCTGCAAGGCGCGCATAAAAAGGCTGGCAACCAGTTCCATACCGGAACCGCGCTGAAACTCAGTATAGGCTTTGCAGTAGTATTCAAAACCCTGGATGGACTTGGTGGAGGATTTTGCCAACATTTGGCGATCGGCATCGTTTACCGGAATTGCCATAACCTGTAATATTTCCTGAATAGCCTCGGCATGGATACGGTAAATGTCTGACAATCTGCCTTCGAACGAATCACTAAAAATATCCGCCCCGGTGTATGTACTGACCACCCTGAAATGGATCTTCAGGTTCTGGCCCATTACCAAATAATCGCCGGTAAGCAAGACATCTACACCTGTTTCTTTCCCCACCAAAAAAGCATTCCGGACAGTAAGATCGGAAGCTTTCCTGATACCATTTTTTAACAGAATTCGGTCTAATGTTTCCTTTTCAAATACAGTCGCTGAGTGCAGGTTCGTAAACTTGTCATATAAAATTTCCTCTATCCCACGTGCAACCCAATTCGATTCGGCTGAACCAGTATTTGTAAAAGGCAATATGGCAATAAACCGCTGATCCTGGGCTAAAACGGTGGTAAAAGAGGCGAGAACGAACAACAGCAGGTAAGGCGAAATTATTTTAAATCTATTCATTATAAAAGACCAAAGATTATTAAAAATTCCATAAATCATACTCATATAAAATCGAATTTTTTTAGAAAAACTTTACCTTTTCGAGACAAACACTGAGAAAATAACTAACGTCAGTGATGCCTTAACGTTCCACCGCACAAAATCCGGATTTCCTATTTAAAACGCCTGGAATCTCCTAGTTAAAACGTTATAACAACAGAATATTGCGCTAAGACACTACTCTATTTGCCAAGAAACTTAAATATTTTTTGCTCTTTTGCCAAATCCTTTTAAAAGAGATTTGGAGGCGGCTATTTTATGAGGCCCGCCGCCGGGCGACTCAATTGCGGGGTTTTCGATTTATCGCGCAATTGGGGCGACTATACAAGAGTTGATGCGATTTCGATTGGAGATTCGACGGCGTTTTATGGGTAGGACCTTTTGAAAAGGAAGTGGCGGCTGTCAGTCCAGCCAGCTCAGAATTTTAACGATATCGGAAGGAGAAGCCAGCGGCCATGCTCCTGCTTGTCCGGTCCCCGGCAAATCCACCGGAATGCGAATTGTCCACCCTTTCCCTCGCCTGACCACCTTTTTAACCGCCCTGTCGCTATAATCGTGAATATTGAGGTAGTACTCCTTTTTCCGGACAATCCAGGTAACAGGGCCGCCATCATCGTGTGCGGCCGGGCGATAGAGCACTTCTTCAATCCCGGATTTCTGTTTACTCAAAACATAGAAATGAATCCAGAATAGCCAGGATTGATAAAAGGGTCGAATTTCTCCTCCATTTGCAGTTTTGTGAAGCGTACGCGCAACCCGCTGATCTTTCTTTGCTTTTTCGATAAGTTCTGTAAGCCCGGGAATCTCTTTGATGGACTTCAGATATCGTAACAAGAAACGATGAAGCGGGAGAAAAGAATCCTGGCGCAAATTGTAGGAATAGTTTTGATGCTCAATCCCTGCCAACTCTTCTTCGAATTTTTCCGATGTCCAATCGAAACCCCTTAGCGAATCCAACTGCGAACGGTACTTTTTGATCATGCCGTGTAAATTCACCTGGTCGGGATGTCGGACAAGCGCTTCCTGCAGAAGTTTTATCCATTGCCATAATCCGAAATGCTCTTTAAAGATGGAAAACAACGTGTTCCTGACATACATGTCGGATGGGTTTTCCAGAAAAAGCGGGGTGAGAAATTCTTCCGCCTTTTCCGCATCCCCCATTTTCTTGTAGATGAAAGCGACCTGGCGGCGAGCGTAAGAATTTTCGGGATCCAGCTTCAAAAGCCCCTGGTAGGCGTCGATTGCTTCTGCAAATTTGCCTGCTTTCCTGAGGTTCTCCGCCCGAACTTGCCACAACTCGGGTCGGTTCTTTTGGCTGGAAATATTTAGCAAAGCCGAAATCTCGGTCGAGATTTGGTCGGGCGATTTGTTCGCCTTCAGCGCCTTCAATTCCAGCAATTGCTTGCGGACAAATTCGTTGTCTCTGTTTAATTTTTGCAGATTTTCTAAAATGCCGATAGCCTTATCATAGTCGCCATTAGCCCGGTAAACGCGCGCCAATTGATTCATCAAAAACGGATCGTCCTCATTTTGCATCATGGCCTTGTTGATCATGGCATGTGCTTCATCCCATTTCTGTTGTTTCAAGAGCAGGAGTACAACCATTTTTTGGGAATAGTAATGATCCGGTTTGATTTGCAGGACAGCGGAGAAATCCTGCAGGGCCCTGCCGAATTTTTGCTGTTTATATGCGATCAGGCCGGCGAGATAAATTGCGTAGGTATCATCCGGTTTTACGGACAACACTTCGTTTATAAGCTTCTCCGCTTCATGGTAGCGCGACAGGTGATAAAAGACATCAGCGAGAGCTGTTCTTACCTTCAGGTCTGCGGGAGCAACTTCCAGCGCTTCCCGCAGTTCCTTTTCGGCTTCGTAAAAATGACCCCCTTTCTTGAATCGTTTGGCAGCTTCGAGTTTGACACGTACGAAGGTATCATCCATTGCTTACTCGTCAGCTACATCCAGCAGCGCTTGCATATTGTGAAGTGCGTCCATTAGCTCTGCATCAATCATCTTTAACAGACGTTTCGCTTCCAGATGCGTTTCAATCTGCTGTTGGGCGTCAATTTTTTTCTGGATGTTTTTCAACTCATCAAATGCCTGGCTGATTTCCTGCCGCTTCATGGAAGTCTATCCCCTTGTTAGTAATAAATTCTTACTAAAAGCTGAAATCCAAACTGATTGATAATAACATAGCAAAATTATTTGCAGAAATCAATATGGGTATTCTGCACAATTCTTAT
>CAZUZS010000109.1:9262-10564 GCA_964624795.1 uncultured Calditrichaceae bacterium | reverse complement strand
TGTTCGCAGTGCACTCACCGAACAAAAGGGCTATAAGCTGTTGGGCGAAATGTGCACAATGGGACCGCGCCTGAGTGGTTCCGCCAATTCCATCCGCGTTATGCGCTGGGCGGAAAGGAAAATGAAAGAGCTGGGTTTCAACCGGGTATGGATGCAGCCGGTGATGGTTCCCCACTGGGTCCGGGGTGATGTGGAGAAAGCCGAAATCAGCAAGTCCCGCGGCTTCAACGGGCGTGCGTTGAATGTGGCTTCGTTGGGCGGAAGCATCGGCACTGATCCGGCTGGCATAACCGCAGGTGTGCTTGAGGTGCATTCTTTCGAAGAATTGAAATCAGCGGGATCGCGGGCAAACGGCAAGATAATCTTCTTTAACAGGCCGATGGACATTGGTGAAATAAACACCTTCCGCGCTTACGGCGAAGCGGTAAACCAGCGCACGCAGGGTGCAATCGAGGCTTCCCGCGCCGGCGGAGTGGGGGCGATAGTTCGGTCCGTAACCACCCGCTACGATAACGTGCCGCATGTTGGAGTGATGTATTACAACGACAGCATCCCCAAAGTGCCTTCGGTGGCAATCGGATTGGAGGACGCCGACTTTCTGAGTGAGGCGCTGAAGTGCGATCCGCAACTGCAGGTGCATCTGACTCTCGACTGCAAAACACTTCCCGATACGCAATCCTATAATTTAATCGGGGAAATTACCGGAAGCGAGAAGCCGGATGAGATCGTCCTGGTGGGCGGCCATTTCGACTGCTGGGACAAAGGGCAGGGGGCACAGGATGACGGAGCCGGTTGCATGCAGTCCATGGAGGTGCTTGATCTGTTTCACCGCCTGAACATCCGGCCAAAGCGCACTATCCGATGTGTCTTTTTCATCAACGAGGAGAACGGGACAAGAGGCGGGGAGTATTACGGGCAATATGCGGATACTACCGGTTTTGAGCATGTTGCCGCGATTGAGTCGGATCGCGGTGCCGCGACGCCGCGGGGATTTACGGTACACGGTGATTCGCTGGTGTTGGAAAAAATCCGCGGGTGGCTGCCTGTTCTGCAAAATGCGGGCATCGATTGGGTGCGGAGCGGGCATGGCGGCACGGATATTTCCCGAATAAAGGAGGCAATTGCACAGATCGGTTATGTTCCCGACGGTCAGCGGTATTTCGATTATCACCATTCGGACAATGATGTTTTTGCAACTGTTGATCCCCGCGAGTTTGAGCTGGGCGCGGCTTCGATGGCAGTCCTGGTATATTTAATCAGCGAATACGGATTGTAGGAAAGTGTCAAGTTAGAAGTTAGAAG
>CAZUZS010000109.1:1690-9162 GCA_964624795.1 uncultured Calditrichaceae bacterium | reverse complement strand
ATTGTTGGATTGCGGTTTGTTTCCGGGGAACTTATAATGTAATTTTACATAAGTTTCTAAAGATAATTAAGATATTGTGTATAAATAGGGTGTTGATCTGAAATGGGAAATTTTTCATACATCCACAATGCCGATGCCGAATATATCGATTCTCTTTACAGGAGTTACCGGGAAAATCCCGAATCCGTGGATTCGGGATGGCGGCAATTCTTCGAAGGTTTCGATTTTGCCATCTCTACCGACGGGCGGCAGGAGCAGGCCCCCGAGCATATTCAAAAAGAGATAAAGGTTTTGAATCTCATACAGGCCTATCGTTCCCGCGGACACCTTTTTACGCAGACAAATCCGGTGCGTACACGCCGGCAATACCAGCCAACCCTCGACCTGGAAAATTTCGGTTTGAACGATCAGGATTTGAATACTGTCTTTCATGCCGGGACGGAAATCGGCATTGGATCTGCCACGCTGCAAACAATTGTAGATCACCTGAAGCAGACCTACTGCCGGTCCATTGGCGCGGAATTTATGTTTATCCGCGAGCCGGCCAAAGTTTGGTGGCTCAAAACGAGGATGGAATCCAGCAAAAATATGCCGGACTTTACCATAGAGGAAAAGAGGCGCATCCTTGAAAAATTGAACCAGGCGGTTGTTTTTGAAAATTTCCTGGGCGCCAAGTATGTAGGGCAGAAGCGTTTCTCATTGCAGGGCGGCGAAACCCTTATTCCGGGCCTCGATGCTATTATTGACAAGGGGGCCGAGATGGGGATCGAGGAATTTGTGATTGGAATGCCGCATCGCGGGCGGCTGAATGTGCTGGCAAATATTCTTAATAAATCGTACCGGGAAATTTTTTCCGAATTCGAGGGCAAGGAATACGCCGATTCCGTTTTCGCGGGCGATGTAAAATACCACCTGGGATACACCGGCAGGGTGAAAACCCGCCACGGCATGGAGGTTCAGCTTTCCCTGTCGCCAAACGCTTCCCACCTGGAGGCGGTGGACCCGGTGGTGGAGGGAATGGTGCGCGCAAAATTGGATCAGAAATTCCGGGGCGATTACACTCGCGTGGCACCGATCCTGATTCATGGAGATGCGGCGATGGCCGGGCAGGGCGTGGTGTACGAAGTGATCCAGATGTCGCAACTCCCGGCATATCACGCCGGCGGCACCGTTCATCTGGTAGTCAATAACCAGTTGGGTTTCACCACCAATTACCTGGAAGGGCGATCCAGCACGTATTGTACGGATGTGGCGAAGGTTACTTTGTCGCCGGTGTTCCATGTGAATGCGGATGATGTGGAAGCGGTGGTTTTTGCCATTCGGCTGGCTATGGAGTACCGGCAAATTTTCCACACCGATGTTTTTATCGACCTGCTGGGATACCGGAAATACGGACACAACGAGGGGGACGAGCCGCGTTTCACACAGCCAAAACTTTACAATATTATCGCCAAACATCCCGATCCACGGGAGATTTACAACCGGAAATTGCTGCAAAGCGGTGAGGTGGAGAAGGGTTTGGCAGAAGAAATGGAAAAGAAATTCCGGGAAACCTTGCAACACCGTCTGGAGCAATTGAAGGAGAAAAAACAGGAACTCACCGAACAAGCGGTAGGTGATACCTGTGATGAATCGAAGCGAATCCCCGGATTCGATTATGAGCAGCCGTTGGAAACCGCTGTGGCGGAGCAGAAAATTGTTGAAATCGGCAGTAAAATTTTGACCATCCCGGAGGATGTAAAGGTCTTCCGAAAATTAAGGAAGTTGTACGATTCCCAGAAGCAAAAATTTCTGGAAGAAAAGAAAGCGGATTGGTCGGTCGGCGAGTTCCTGACCTACGGCACATTGCTGGATGAGGGGGTCTCGATCCGCCTTGCGGGGCAGGATTCGGTACGGGGAACATTCTCGCATCGCCATGCGGTACTGCTTATGGAGGAGACCGAGGAAAAATACACGCCAATTGCACAGATGGAACGCAACGGCGCAAAATTCGAGATTTACAATTCGCTGCTCTCGGAATACGCCGGCCTGGGATTCGAATACGGATATTCCTGCGCGTCTCCCAACGACCTTGTTGTCTGGGAGGCGCAATTCGGCGATTTCGCCAATGGGGCGGAGGTGATAATCGACGAATTTATCACCAGCTCGGAGGTCAAATGGAAGCGCATGAACGGCCTTGTTCTTTTGCTGCCGCACGGTTATGAAGGGCAGGGGCCTGATCACTCTTCCGCTCGCATGGAGCGTTTCTTGAACCTTTGCGCGAGGAACAACATGGTGGTTGCCAACTGCACCACGCCGGCCAATTTTTTCCATCTGCTGCGAAGGCACATGAAGATGCCGTTTCGCAACCCGCTAATCCTCTTCACTCCCAAGAGTCTGCTGCGGCATCCGCGGTGTGTCAGTCCGGTGGAAGATTTTGCACGGAACGGATTCCAACCGGTGATCGATGATACTGACGCCAAACCTGAAGTGGTGAAGAAAGTGCTGTTGTGCACCGGCAAGATTTTTTATGAGCTGCTGGAAAAAAAGGAAGAGGAGAAGCGGGAAGATGTTGCCATTGTGCGACTGGAACAGCTTTATCCTTTGCCGGAGAAGGCGCTGAAGAAGATGGTTGAAAAATATAAAAATGCCCAAAAATTTGTGTGGGTGCAGGAAGAACCGGAAAACATGGGTGCGCTGCAATTCCTGGTGAGGAAATTTGGTTCCCATAACCTGGAATTCATTGCGCGTGAAGAGAGTCCTTCCCCTGCAACGGGATTTTACAGGCAACATGCAGTGGATCAGAAAGAAATCCTGGATGAGGCATTTTCCTGAAATTTTCCGTTTTGTCCGGATTTGGAAATATGACCAATTAGCGGTCAGTCATCGTGATGAATAAAATGTGGTAAGCTGTTCTTCAGAGTGAACAATCAGTTGGGCTAAATAAAAAGGGCAGGATCATGAAATCGGATGTCAAAATACCTGAAGTTGGCGAGTCGATCAGCGAAGTGACCATTGGTCAGTGGGTGAAGGAAGATGGCGCCCATGTTGAAATGGATGACGTCATCTGCGAAATTGAATCTGAGAAGGCTACACTGGAACTGCGGGCCGATCAGGCGGGCGAGCTCAAAATATTGGTACAGGAGGGGGAAACCATTTCGGTGGGTTCGAAGATTGCGGAGATAAATACGGATTCGAAGGGCGAAACTGAGACTGAGGCGAAGACTAAGGTTAAGGAAGAGGCGCCGGCACCAGCCAAAGCAGACGAGAAAAAGGATGAGAAGAAGCAAGTGAGCGTTTCTCCGGTGGCGGCAAAACTTTTGGCCGAAGCCGGGATAGATCAGGGGAGAGTTGAGGGAAGCGGCGCCGGCGGACGGATCACCAAAGCGGATGCGGAGCAGGCGATTGCGAAAACCGAATCTGAGGTTGAGGAAAAAGCCGCGGTCAAGGAAAAAGAAATGACCGGGGAGAAGGCAAAGGGAGAGGTTCCGGAGCAGCCGCTCAGGAAACCGCAACCCCAGGTAGTTGAGGGGAATGTCTCGCGAATTGCTGAGGCAGGGCGCGGAAAGAGAGAGAGAACCGAAACGCGGGACAAATTGTCCACCTTGCGCAAAACGCTCTCCCGAAGGCTGGTGGCAGCAAAGAACGAAACTGCCATGCTCACCACTTTCAACGAAGTTGATATGAGCGGCATTATGGCGGTACGCAACAAATATAAAAACGATTTTCAGGAACGGTACGACATCCGGTTGGGATTCATGTCGTTTTTTGTGCGGGCCTGCTGCCTGGCGCTGAACGAGTTCCCGCGGGTTAATGCCCGGCTGGAGGAAGACGAAATTGTGTATCACAACTATTGTGACATCTCCATTGCGGTGGCAGCGCCCAAAGGCCTGGTAGTGCCGGTGATTTTCGATGCCGACCTGCTGTCCCTGGCAGAAATCGAGAAAGAGGTTGCCCGCCTGGCGGAGAAGGCGCGGGACAACAAACTGACCATCGAAGAGATGAGCGGCGGCACCTTTTCCATCACCAACGGGGGCGTATTCGGCTCGCTGATGTCCACACCCATCTTGAATTCGCCGCAGTCCGCCATTCTGGGGATGCACAAGATCGAGGAGCGGCCGGTGGTGGTCGACGGGCAGATTGTCATCCGTCCCATGATGTATGTGGCGATGTCCTACGATCACCGTGTCATCGATGGTAAAGAGTCGGTCAGTTTCCTGGTGCGAGTGAAAGAATACCTGGAGGACCCCGCCCGGATGCTGCTGGAGGTTTAGAAGATTTGGTTATTATCAATTTTTGACGGGATAAACAATATTTACCGGATAAATTCAATGCTGGAATCCGGTGCCATTAGCCGGGGGTACCAAGGAAGGTTTCTTGTTGCCGACCTGCTTTTTAAGTGAAATATTTTGTCCCGGAAGATTAAATTCAGTCGTGTTCCAAACCTGCTGGTCAAAATTCTTAAAATATATGAAAGGGACGACACATCTTCGTGCACCGTCCCTTTGATAATTTTGTTAATTACTCATGAGTAATCTAAAGAATCGTTTTTGGATTAGATCTTTAAATTATTCACCGTTCCAAACTCCGGATCATTACGCCGGAACCGGTGCGGCAATATTCTTCTGATACCAGGATTCGGGCTTGACCGGAAGCATGGCATTGTTCATGTAATTCATGAGGAAATTAACCACGCCCAGGGCAGCCGCCAGGAAGCCCAGGATCATTGCGATTACCAGCATAATCATCAACACTGCAAATCCCGAGGTCAATTCCGAGTCGTAATCGCGCTCTCGGTGTCCGTCGGAATATACCTTATAATACTTAGTGCCGGCTCCCACAAACAACCCGGTAAAAATAGAAGCGACGAAGGTGCCGCCAAACCGGCCGAACAAATTCATCCTTTTTTCGAGCAGGTATATCGGAGTTCTGCTGGACAAGATGTAGAAAACAATGCCCAGCGCATGTATAAAGATAAAAGTTTTGATCCCCATCATATAAAGAAAGAACAGGCCAAGCCCTACAGAACAACCGATAATCCATTTGGAGCCGGTGAACACCCGTTTTGTCCTGTCGTTGTAAAGCGCTACGATCTCATTTACCCGCTCGATAATTTGCGGATCGGTGGGCACCAGGTTTTTGGTAATGTAATCGATCCCCCGCCGGGTAAACCGTGCCTGAGAGCCTTTGGTAATGGTAATCTTTGCTTCCCCTTCATCCTGCATGGGGGTGAGCTTGCCTTCAATTTCTTCCAAAATTCTCGCGGATATGCTGTTTCTTTCATCTTCGCTCAATTGCGTCGCGGAAGCACCCGCCGCCATATTTTGCGGCTCAAAAAGGCTGAGCCCCTCTTTCATATTGGTATAGACGACCCAGGGCAGAAGAATAAAAACACCTAACAGGTAACCGGTGACAATGACAATATCGAAGATGCTAGCGCCGCCCCTGCTATGTTTGGCAGCCGCAGCAGTAGTGTCTGTCACGGTCTGCGCAAAAGTTGAATCCAGCAACAGAAAAAGCACGGCCAACAGAAATAGAAAGAAATAGGGTGAAGAAAAAATCGGTTTCGTTTTCATAACGAATCTCTCCTTGATTTAATGAACGGATTAACAGGATGAATTACACCAATTCATGAATTGTATAAGTAGGAAAGCCTGAATTCCCTTCTTTATTCCCGAATATTCCTTCAATTAATAATGTCATGCCAATAAGCATGACATTTGCCGTCCTCACCCGGCTGGACATGCAGCGGAGAGTAAAGTATAAATTTTCTTTTTTGCTGACTATCCTTGACCGCCTTCAACATCTTGCATTGAAGGCTTGATTTACATCGAAATGGATCATCACTGTTTCAGGTAAAAGGAATGTGAAAACAGTGACATTTGAATATCTTATAATGTGGTCCAAAAAGCAAGTGCCTTTTCGATTTTGTTAGGTCGTTTCATTATAGATTATTTTTCATTTTTAACCATATTTGGGAAATGGAAAATATTTTTATCCTTTCCATTTTTCCTGCAAACCGCTTATTTTCTGTTTTGTGAATTGAAAAAGCCATATATTGGTAGAGTGGAGTGAAAATGAATTTAGCCAAAAGTTTGTCCATTGTGCTCGTCGGAATTCTTCTGTCATCTCTCTGGGCGCAAAATTCTGAAAAATGGAATGATATCATCGGATCGGCTTACACCGGGAATCAGTCTTACCGATTGCTGGAGAAGCTGTGCGATGAGGCTGGCGGACGGCTGGTGGGCAGCACAGCGAATGAAAAAGCGATGCAAATCCTGGTCGATGAATTGCAGAAAGTAGGTTTTCAGCCGCGGGAAGAAAAATTTCGCATTCCCGGTTGGGTGCGTGGGGATGATGAGATAATCATGACGGCGCCTGCCACCCGCAGGATTCACGGCATCGCCCTGGGGTATGTGGATGCCAAACCGGCGTTCGAGGCGGAAGCGGTTTTTGCGGAAAACGGGTTCGACGAAGATTTTCAGAAAATCGATGCTTCCGGAAAAATCGTGGTGGTAACTTCCGAAAAACCAAAAGCGGGGAAACCGCTGCTTCGGCAGGAAGCGATTGCCATCGCCGCGAAGCATTCCGCAAAAGCAATCCTGTTTATCAACAGCAAGCCGGGAACGCTGCGGCTGGCTGGCACTGGCGATTTCCAGGGTGTAACGACACCCATTCCGGCATTCAGCATCAGTTACGAAGAGGGGAAATGGCTGCAGCGGTTACTGGACGAGGGACAAGATGTAAAGATGCAAATGACCGTTCGCTCCTACTGCAAGGAGATTGAAACGGCCAACTTAGTTTTGACGATTCCGGGTGAGGTGAGGACAAAGATCGTGATCGGAGCCCATTTCGATTCCTGGGACCTTTCTCAGGGTGCCATCGACAACGGGCTGGGAACCGCCATTTTATTCGATGTGGCGCGCCTGATGAAAACATACAGTCCGCACAACAACTACACGCTGGAATTCGTCTGGTTTAATGGCGAGGAGCTTGGCTTGTGGGGTTCAAAGAAATACATTGAAATGCATGCCGCGGACGATATTGCTGCCATGGTGAACATGGATATGACCGGCTCACCAACCGGATTTAACTCCATGGGCTCCGATGAATTTGTGCCGTTCCTGGAAAAGCTGGTTAGCGGATTGAACGGGTTCGATCTCAGCGACGGCGTGAAAAGCCGTCCCTGGACCAACAGCGACAACCAGCCGTTCATGCTGCACGGCATTCCCACCTTTGGGCTGATGGCGCACCTGGATGAGGAGTCGGTGAAATACTACCACTCGGCCGGCGATTCTTTCGACAAAGTGAACAAGAAATACCTGTCCGATGCGGCAGCGGTGGTGAGCGTGCTGGTTTACGAGCTGGCCAACAACCGGGAGCTGCAATTCCATCGCAAAAGCGAAGATGAAGTCGTGGAGATGCTGAAAACTTTCCACCTGGACGACCGCCTGAAACGCCAGAAAGAATGGCCCTTCGGCAACCGGTAAGAA
>CAZUZS010000109.1:0-1590 GCA_964624795.1 uncultured Calditrichaceae bacterium | reverse complement strand
AAGGAGAAAAAATGAAAACAAAACTGGGAATATTACTTGTTCTGACGCTGTGGTTGCTTTCCTGTGGAACCAACAGCGACCAAGCCTACCGGCAGATGTCCGCTGAATATGACGCTGTCAATGCCAAATACAAAGAGGAATTAAAGACCGCGAAGAGCGATTCCGCTTACCGCAGCGTTATGAACACCTGGAAAGAAGCCCGGCAGGGAGTGTTGGACAGATACATTGATGCAAAACCTACCGATCAAATAGAGCTTTTGCGCAGCCGCATCCTGATCTCTTTGGAAAGATATGACCAGGCGAATGCAAAGCTTAATGAGCTGATTGCCAAAAATTCGCCGCTCTCCAACGAGGCCAAGTTCCAGGTGGTGCGCATCCTGCAATATGAAAATATGATGGGAGACGCGCTGGAGCTCTTTAAGACAATAGAGAATAAGGTGGAGAAAACACCCGATTATTACCAGGTGATGATTAACTTTGCTTATGAGGCGCCGGATGTAAACCAGCGGGCGGATTTTTCCAGCAAGCTGATCGCGATGGAAAACTGGCCGCCGGATCTGATCCGCTATAAAGCCTACATGTATGAAAACCTGGCCGACATCGTACGCCGGCAGGGTGATGTGGAAAGGGCCAAAAAAATTCTCAACGAAGGCCTAGTGGCAATGGAAGGCACCGGCGAAACCCGCGGGCTGGAATCGGATCTGAATATGATTGATCTGATTGGCAAACCGGCACCCCCGCTGTTTGCCAAAACCTGGATCAACTCCAGGCCGCTGAAGCTGTCCAGCTTGAAGGGCAGGGTAGTGGTGGTCGATTTCTGGGCAACATGGTGTGCGCCGTGCCGGGCAGTAATTCCCACCCTGGTGGAGGAATACAAGGCGAACAAGAACAAAGGGTTGGTTGCTATCGGCTACACCCGAATTTACGGTACCTACCGGGACGATATGCAGCGGCTCGGCAAGGTGGATCCTGCAAAAGAGATCAGCCTGACCCGCGACTTTATCAAACGGTTTGACATGACTTACCCCATCGCCATCGCGGATGACAAGACCGGCTTCGAAACCTACTCCGTCAGCGGCATCCCGACCATGATCTTTATCGACAAAAAGGGAAATGTTGCGGATTTCAAGGTTGGCTCGGGCGACGAGCAGTATATCAAGGACCGAATCGCGCAGCTGCTGGGGGCGTAGCGTCCGGAGCATGGTGCATGGCGTTAGGCGCAGAGCATAAGGCGGTTAAGCAATTTGGGCATTGGCAAAGGTGGCGCTCGCTTTTTGCCTGCCAGATGGCCGGAAAGGACAAGTGCTTCATTCCTCCTTCGAAGGTTTTGGATTGGGTTGCCCAAAACCGGGAAAAGCACAAAGTTGTCAGGTAAGGATTGCGCGATTGGTGTTTCTTATTTTTTTCTAATTGTCAAAATGTTTTGTCTTAATGGTTTCGAATTGGAGTTGGTATTTAGGTTTTACCTGGGGGTGACGAATTGAGCTAAAGCAGTGCGAAACGTTTAAAAAACTTCACTTACCCCAATTCACGGGACGAGTTTTATGTCCGACATAAGGCCCGAATTATGGGTGATTTTGATAATAACGG
>CAZUZS010000108.1:4112-10619 GCA_964624795.1 uncultured Calditrichaceae bacterium | reverse complement strand
TCAGGCCCAACAAATATATTTGGCTTAATATCGGAATTTTGAACCGGAATATTCAATTTGACCAACAAGGGGATTTCTATATAATCAAGTTTGTATGTGGCCGTAATGGTCATCCCCTGTTCTTGAGCTTTTTCCTTGGCTCCTTTCATCATATAAAGCACTTCCGGCTGAATAGTGATAAGGGGGCTGGCGGCAATACCCAGAAAAATTCCCCCTCCGATGGTTGTGCGGGTATCTACACCCGTTACATCATTTCCATGTAATTTGGCAAAATTAAGCATTGCGATAGCACCTTTTTCGATAGAAGTTTGGCCAAATGCACCTGAAACTGCGAAACACAATACCAACAATACAACCAACAGATTTAAAGATTTCCTCATAACTACCTCCTTGAGACTTGGAATTTGCAGTACGGCACAATTAAGTGATCACTCAAAATTTGAGCTGGCAAAAAAAAATAAATTCTTTGCAGATCGGCTTAAATGGCTTCCTGAAATGTTGGTTTAGCTTGATTAATTAATATCTTAATTTGACCAATTAGCACAATCAATTTAATAGAATATGTCCTCATATCCAATACAAAACATAAGAATTGTCAGACTCCAATTTGGCACGAGAGTAAATGGCGAAATTGAGTGCATGGCATTCTAAAGCGAGAATCCGGAGATAAGCAGAAGAAGTCGATGATGAAAATTGCAGGAGATAACCAGCCAACTCTCCGCCTGCCGAACATTGATCGGGAGCTTCGCAACGGTATAGGTGAATTTTCAAAGAGGCACCTTTTTGTGAAAACCAGGGCTAAATTGCTAACTACCAAAAATCGGGGCACGGCAGATTTAAGCTAATCCGTGCCCGATATTGATACTTTTTGGGAGATAGGCTGATTTTGCAATCCATTCCCGGGGAATAAATGGAAGGTAACTTAACTACGGTAAATAGACCGCCAGAGTGATCATCCCAGAATTTTCAATACCATAGAAACTGCCGGATCCCTGCTTGTAAGTTACCGTGGTGCTGGCGCTTGTGATTTCCTCATCTTTATAGGAGCGTTTGGCATAACCGATATCGTATTCCGCCGCCAGGCTTATCATCTGTTTATACAGAAAAAACTCAACGCCCACTAATCCGAAAATTGCAAACTCGTTATACCCATTGGCATTTTTAGTCGTGGTTTGCGGATTGGGATCGGTCACCATATCCTTCTCTTCAGTTGAGGTCGTCTGAAAACTGATGCCGCCACCAAAAAACGGACTCACCCGCTGTGCGGACAAGTGTACTTCAACGGCACCGGCTAAGCCGAACAAACTGGCCGTGGACTCCCCATCCTTGCCGGTCTGATTTGTGCCGGGCACAGGGTTGAACGGATTAGTCATCTTCATGTGGGAGAATTGCAGCGCACCGCGCACGCCCATTAAAGGCGAAATAAAGTATTTTCCGCCGATCCCGCCCATGTAAGCGTTTGCACCCAGATCGCTGAAGCCGCTCCACTCAAAGAGAAGTGCCTTGGAGCCCGCATCGAAATTTGGTTTTTCCTGACCGAATGCAAAAGAACATAACACCAGAACCAAAACAAGAAGACATAAAAATTTGCTCATAATACCTCCTGAACAGTTATTGGGTTGAACAAAATCAAGTTAATTTGATTCGAAACCAAAACGCCAAACTGCGAAATCGGTGTGAAGAAACGTCCTTTAGATCCTGCTCCCAGATCCTTTCTAAATTTCCGTAACCATCAATTTTCAGGATTCCTGTATTCGACTCGGGAGAATGCTCACCGAATTATTTGACCTGGATTGAAGTCGGAATCCACAATTGTGATTTCTTAAAGAATTTGCTGATGAAAGACCAGGCGTTCGCTTCGGATCTTCCTGGCCTGAAGGAATACATGAATTAAAGTAATGTAAAACAGCAGAAAAATGACGAGGGGCTTGAAGTTCTTTTCTTACCGGACTACTCATTCTCATATGGAATAAAATCCGAAATTGGTATCAGTTTCAACCATCAAAGAGACATCAAAGACCAACCATCAGAAATTTATCACCTCAATCAGCATTTTACAATATTTTTCTTTGCGATTTCACAATTCCCGGAATCCTTCCCCTTCCCAGAAGTAGAGGAGAGAGATCCTCTCTCCCGCATAGGTTAGAACACCCTTTTGGAAAAATTGACATTGTCTTTTCGTTAGCAGCATCAATTTTGGCGCGGCGGTGCGGGTTACAATGCCAAATTGGAAACGCGCTAAATCCTCAACCAAAATGCCCATACAAATAAAATATAAAATTCGAATCTTTTTCTTGACAGCAAACCTGCTACGGCTTATCTTATCGGAAACCGATGTATCGGTTAGCGATATTTTGAGGATGAAAAATGAGCAACAATCTCGACGAAAACCTTTCCCGCTTTTCGAGCGCTTTTCTTCCAATTATGCACATGTTTCACCACCTGGCCGGCGAAGTTGTCAAACTCACCGATTTCTCGCTGGCGCAATACCGTGTGCTGATGCTGGTTCACCGCCGCGAGTCAATGTCCATCAATGAACTAAAAAACAGTCTGAATATTGCACAGAGTTCCGCCAGCGAGATGATTGACAGGCTGGTTCAACAGAATCTATTGCTGAAGGAGAAAAGTGCACAGGACCGGCGAATCACCATTTTCAAGCTCGCACCCAAAACCCGGAAAGTGCTGCAAGGCCATCTTGCGTCCATAGAAAATATCTACCGGAAAATTTTGGAGCCGCTTTCCGAGGAAGAACAGAAACAGCTCGTGGAAGCATTTGAAACGGTGCTGTTTCTCATGCAGCAGAGCAAAGCGAGACAGGAAACTCCTGCAAACACTTAAGCTCGACATCACTAAACTGACTAAAAATTAACCTGGAAGGAAAAATGCAAGTGCCCCGAACACGGAATTCCCCCGGTATTTTTCCGGTTGCTGCCTTGATATTTCTTTTTATTTTGCCCCACCTGATCCTGGCGCAAAATGCGCTTAGCCTGAAAGATTGCCTGCATCTGGCTTTCGGGAACAGCCGCCGGATAAAAATGGCCGATATTGCAGTGGAACAATCGAAGGAACAAATCGGGGAAAGCAAAGCGCAGCGTTTGCCATCTTTTGGCCTCAACGCCGTTTACACCCGGGTGGGAAAAGTAACCTCCTTTACAATCCCGATGGGAAACAGGGAAGAGACCTTTAGATTTGGCACATCCAACCGGCTGAATTTTGACGCCAAGCTGCAATGGTCTGCTTTTACCTGGGGACGGATTTCCAATACTATCGCCATCTCTCGGGTTGGGAAGGAAATGTCCGCAACTCAAAAAAAATCGGATCGAGTGAGTACCACCGACCAGCTTTTGCGGGCCTTTTTCAGCGTGCTGCTGAATGAAAGAATTATTCAGCTTGACGAGGAGAGTGTCGCAAGAGCCGAAAATTTGACCAAAATAACAGAGGAAAGATATTCCGCCGGTGGGATTCCGCAATTGGAGTTGCTGCGCAACCGAGTTCAGCTAAAGAACAGCGAGAGCCTACTTGAAGAGGCAAAAGGCAATCTCAAAAAAAGTCAGCTCCTATTAGCCAACATCATTGGCCAGCAGGATGGCACTCCGGTGGTAAAAGGGGAGCTGGAATTTCGACCGGTAACGGCCGATGAGCAGGAAATTATTGAGCGAGCGCTTGCGGTGCGGTCCGATTTGAATATTTTGCAATTGCAGAAAGAAATCAGCCTGCGACAGGTTAACCTGGCTGGCAGCGGCAACAAACCGAACGTGATCCTCTTTTCCGGTTATAATGTTGTAAACGGTTTCGATCCCACCAATCCCGACAAACTGGTGGACAACTGGAATGCCGGTGTTCAGATTGCTATACCACTGTTCGATGGCTTTGCCACATCGCACAAGGTTCAGAATGCAAAACTGGCAGTGCAGCGACTGGATTTGCAGGAGCAGGAAATTCGGGATCTCATCAGGCTGCAGGTAAAGCAGGCATTTACCACGCTCCGCCAGGCGGAATCGAAGATCGCGACCCAGGAAGAAAATATCGGGCTGGCAAAAGAGGCCCTCCAGGTTGCAGAAGATCAGTATCGTTACGGTATTGTCTCATCGCTGGATGTGCTGAACGCCAACCAGACCCTTTCGCAGAGTGAAACGATGCACCTGCAGGCGATCTTCAATCATATTATGGCAAAACTGGAATTGGCCCGCGCCATGGAAGATTATTCCTGGTTTGAACCGGATCTGAAGCCATAAATCGGTTCAACATCAATATCTCGGGGAGTTCTGTAAAAAATGTTAATGACGGGGATTTATCGATGAATAAAGGAATTTGGATGTCGCTCTTCGGCTTTCTGTTTATCCTGAGTTGCGGTTCAAAAAATGATGCACCACCATCGCAGAGCGCAGAGAATAAGCAGGCCGTTTCGGTGAAAGTTGCTTCGATAACAGAAACCATGATTGGCGATGAAGTAAAAATTACCGGCGAAATCGCTCCTCTCTACCGGGTTGATGTTTACTCGAAGGTTGCGGGGTTGGTGGTTTCGGAATCGGTGAAACTTGGACAAACGGTCTCCAAAGGACAGGTGTTGGCGGAAGTTCAACAGGACATCCCCGGAATGGAATTCACGCCGGTTAAGGTGGAAGCCACCACCGATGGCGAGATCGCCAGGGACGGCGTGGAGAGCGGCAGCAGGATTTCACCCCAGCAAGCCCTTTACACCATCCAGAATATTCAGAATGTGTATATGATAGGAAAAGTAGTCGAAGAGTACCTGAATTCGGTGAAACCCGGCAGCATCATCGACGTAGAGGTCGACGCTTTTCCCGGCAAAATTTTTCGCGGGAAAATCAGTGAAATTGATCCGCAGGTGGACACCCGGACGCGCATGGGGGAAATCAGGATCATCATTGAAAATAAGAACGCCGGGCTGAAACCGGGAATGTTTGCTACTGCGCAATTAACAATCGGGCAGCACCGCGGACTTGTGGCCCCGCTGGATGCCATTGTTCCGCTTGGCGCCAACCGCTATTTGTTCAGAGTGGAAAACGGCTTCGCCAACCAGGTAATGGTCCACACCGGAACCATTATGGACGACCTTGTGGAAGTGAAGGGC
The DNA here is from genome assembly GCA_964624795.1 of uncultured Calditrichaceae bacterium. Lineage (GTDB taxonomy): Bacteria > Calditrichota > Calditrichia > RBG-13-44-9 > RBG-13-44-9 > CAZUZS01. Next base: position 5,524 of record CAZUZS010000108.1, on the reverse strand, counting down.
GCCGTGCAGGCCGGCGACGAGGTAGTGGTTTTGGGACAAAATCTCCTTGAGGATCATACACCCGTTCGGCTGGCGGAGGAATAGCCGATGAACATTACCGAGATCAGCATCCGGAAACCGGTGGGAACGGTTTTGATAATCCTGGCAGTGGTGGTGCTGGGATTCTTCTCCATTCCGGGAATTCCGGTTTCATTCTGGCCGGAATTTGTGGCTCCCGCCCTCATTGTGTCGGTTCCCTACCCAGGCGTCAGCCCGGAAGAGGTGGAAGAGCAGATTGCCAAACCGCTGGAGGAACAACTGAGCACCATCGACGGCGTGGATGAAATCGAAAGCACTTGCATGGAAGGTTTTTGCCAGATCGTTGTCCGTTTTGAATGGGGTGTCGATTTCGACAAGGCCAAGCTCAATGTGCAGGACCGCACCAACAAAGCCAGAAGCCGTTTCCCACGCGACGTGATGGAGCCGCAGGTGCTGCAGGTGCAGGATTTTATCCCGCCCGGCATCGAGCTCGGCTTTTATTCCGACCGCCGCGATCTGAATGAAATCCGCGATTATGTGGATAAGAAATTGAAAAACCGATTCCTGCGTTTGGAGAATGTAGCGACAGTGCAGATCGCCGGCGGCGTTGAACAGCACGTCGCTATCCGCGTCTTCCCCGACCGGCTGACCGCTTACGGAATCGGCCTTAATGACATAAACGCCGTTCTGGCTTCGGAAAACATCAATGTGTCGGCAGGGAAACTGAGCGGCCAATATAAAAATTATTTCGTTCGCACACTGGGCAAATTTGAAAATCTGAATGATATTGAGAATCTCATTGTGTCTAACAAAAATGGGGCCCCGGTTTGCGTGCGGGATATTGCCAGTGTGTCGCTGGAAAACAAAGAGCGCCAGACTATCAGCCGCCTGAACGGCAAGCCGGTAGTGAGCATGTCGATCCGGGAAAAAAGCGGCGGCAACACAGTGGCGATGAGCGACGAGGTCAAGCTGGAGCTGAGCGACATCCGCAAGGAGCTGCCGGCCGACATTCGGGTCAGCATCATGCGGGACCAGTCTTTGTTCATAAAAAGCTCGATCCGAAATGTGCTGCGCAATGCCGGGCTTGGAGCAATTCTGGCGGCCTTGATTATCCTGCTCTTCTTAGGCAACCTGCGAAATACGCTCATTATTGCACTGTCAATTCCCATCTCCATCATCGGTACCTTCGTGCTGATTGACAAATTCGGTCTTTCCATCAACACCATCTCGCTGGGCGGGCTGGCGTTGGGAGTCGGCATGATCGTCGATTCTTCCATCGTGGTGCTGGAGAATATTTACCGGCACCTGAAAATGGCTCACTCCGGCAACCGCCTTCAGACCGTGGTGGATGCCACCAAAGAAGTCGGTCTGGCAGTTACCGCTTCCAACCTGAC
>CAZUZS010000108.1:0-4012 GCA_964624795.1 uncultured Calditrichaceae bacterium | reverse complement strand
ACTGCGGTGCGATTGGCGGTCCTCGGGGCTTCCACCACCCGTTTCAGCAATTATGGCGAGGAATATGATATCACGGTTCGAGCCGATGAAAACCAGGTCCGAAATGTGAACGACCTGCTGGACGTTCCGCTCACCACCATGAAAGGCCAGGTGGTTCCGCTGCGGGCGGTGGCGGACATCTCCCTTCAAAAGGGACCGAGCGAAATAAAACGCTTCGACCAGCAGCGGGTCCTGGAGGTCAAAGCGGACGTTTCCGGAAGGTCGCAGCGTCTGGTCACCGGCGAAGTAAAGGAGATCACATCTCGCATCAAACTGCCGCCGGGCTATTTCATTACCTACGGCGGACAATCCCGCGCCATTGTTGATTCCTTCAAAAGTCTTTTGGTGGCGCTGGTTATCGCCATTTTCCTGGTTTACGTGGTAATGGGCGCCCAGTTCAATTCCTATTTGCACCCGTTTACCATCACCCTTACCATCCCGCTGGCGCTTATCGGCGTTTTCCTGGGACTGTTCCTGTTCCGCGCCAGCCTGAGCATGAATGCCCTGCTGGGAATGATCATGTTAGTCGGGATCGTGGTGAATAACGGCATCCTGCTTATTGATTACATCAATCAGCTACGAAGCCGGGGAATGAAGAAAAACGAAGCAATCGTGGAAGCCGGTGCTACCCGTCTGCGGCCTATCCTCATCACATCGCTCACCACAATCTTCGGCATGTTGCCCATCGCGCTGGGGCTGGGGGAAGGCGGCGAAGCGTTGCAGCCGCTGGGCGCCGTAGTGGTCGGCGGCCTGGCGACATCCACTTTCCTCACATTGATCGTGATTCCCTGCGTCTATTCGCTGGTGGACAGGCTGAGCCGGCAGAAAGCGGCGTGAATGCAAAAGCAAAACCTTGACCTTGTCCCGACTTGCCGCCGGGGAGACCAGTGAGATCTGACATTTTGTGTAACACCTCACTAAACGGTGGGAATGCCAGCGATTTACCAATCTGTTTTGAATTCAGTTGAACCTCAACCCCTTCCCCCGCAAATTCAGAAAATGAGCAGGACTGCCTATTCCCCTTCCCCATCTCCATTTGGAGAAGGGGAAGGGGCGCCGGAATGATTTGAGCGAAAACGGGTCAATCGGGGATGGGGATGAGGTTTAAAATGCAGAACCTGCAAACTGGGTTTATTGTACTTGCCCACGCACGAGGAAGGTTTAACATTTTTCCAATTTTTTCTTGATTCTTTCATTCACAAAACCTATTTTATTCTCAGTTTTAATATTGGATATTGCGAACGGAAGAATCCCATAGGATTGTTCAAACATCTCTTTTAGGCTTTTTTTCTTTTTATATAAACAGGAGCAGGGTGAGGAGCAGTATCGTTGGGATTGACAGAATGTATCGTGTGAGAAGATCTGAAAAACGGTTGATAACAAAAACGTTTGAAGTGGGGTACCGGCAGCTAATTACTATGTTATGCGTAAAAAAGTATGGACTTTCTAATTTACCAAAACGAGTGTTTTATAATTGAACACTGCCACACTATAGCAGTTCCTGGATATTTAATAGTATCACCGAATATCCCCGTCAAATCACTTAATGATCTCCCGAAATATTATCAAGATCAGCTAGGTTTGAGTTTAGCCTTAGCCACTGAGTTAATTGAGGAAACGATTTCCCCTCACAAAATATATTGTGCACAATTTGGTGAAGAAGGAAAAAATTTGCATTTTCATGTATTTCCGAGAACAGAAAAAATCACAGATGAATTCTTAAGCGAATTTCCAAAGCAAAAAGATTCAATTCACGGTCCTGTGCTATTGGATTGGGCTAGAGAAAAATATAGAGGTAGTAAAGAGCTAGTTTGGTCTGTTGCATCTCCGGTTCTAATAAATATGAGAAAACGCATAACAAGTAAATCCAGCCGACCGCTGAAAGCGGCGGCTGAAACAAATCGTTATACTGCACCCCAATAATTAAGAAGAATCCGATATAGAATGGAAAACATCCTGCTCCACGCCGTAACCGTATTTATGGGTTTTTTCGCCATAATGAACCCCATCGCAAATGTCCCGGTTTTCCTTGGTCTAACAAGTGGCGACGATGAACAGACAACTGCGGCAGTGGCATTGAGATCGTTATCGCTGGCATTTATAATTGTTACATTATTTTCGGTGGCTGGCAAGGTGATCTTTGAGCTATTTGGCCTCACTCTGCCAGCATTTCAAATTACCGGGGGGCTGATAGTCTTTCTCATCGGTTTTCATATGCTGCAAGGTGGTCACTCGAGTGTTCAACACCCAAGTGAAGAGGACAAGCAGAAATCCCGTGAAGCGGCGCTCGGTGTCGCTGTATCTCCATTGGCGATGCCAATACTCGCCGGGCCGGGGACCATCGCCACTGCGATGAATTTCTCGGCAGGTGGTGGCTTTATGGAAATGGGCGTGACTATTATTATGTTTGGTGTTCTTTGTGTCGTAACATATATACTTTTTATTTTTGGAGAGAAATTCGTTACCTACATCGGAGCCAGTGCATTGGGAGTCGTCACGCGTATGATGGGCCTAATCCTCGCCGTAATTGGGACGCAGATGGTGGTAACAGGACTGCACGGGGCTTTTAAACTTGCGGGCTAATTCACGACATTAACCAATAACTGGGAATTTCCTTTCTACGCGGTATAAAGTGGGCATTAAGGACGACGTCAAAAAGCAGCCGCACCTTCTGCGCGTCGTTAGCCTTTTTTCTTATGAAGAACAAATTTATCGGTGATTTAAAAATATCTTGGATTGACACAATTGTGATCATTGAGTTACCACCAGAAGAATATTACAGTGGAATATGGGGTCAATTATTGGATTTGGTAAGAGATAATTACTTACGAGGATCTACAGATATCGTTATTGATTTTTCCGAAGTGACATCTTTGGGGGATATGGGATTAGAGACTCATATTTTACGAGAAGAATACCAGAAAAATGGTGGTCGAAATGTATATCATTTTTGCATGCCTCAATTCATGAAAATTCCTTATGACATAATGCTTCAAAGACATGATGTTAAAAAGATTAGGGAATTTGAATCTTTGGAAGATGCTATTTCACATATTAAAAATTTAGGTAAATCCAAATCGCAGTTTAAAAAAGAAAATAAAACAAGGACTAACTAGCACTTGCGGCCGACCATGAGCAGCGCAGTGGTTTTGGATTGTTGGGTGGTTCAAATGATATTAATCTGCTATCGACAGTTCACCAGGACGGCGGCTGAAACCGGGCGTTAAGGGGATAATACAATGAAAACGGTCCTAATTACAATTTTCTTGATTCTATTTTTACTAACAGAATGTTTTCCATTTGGTACAATCACATTAGGCAAAGAGAATTTTAAGAGAAAATCTTTTTCAATTGATATCTATCCATTAGGTTACTGTACCGGATGGGATGACGACAGTCATCGCTGGAAAGCTATATCTGTTGGCTATTCTGAGAATGTAAGTAAATATATTTATGCCCTATATGGTAAAGGTGGATCTGAATTGTGGCTTCAAACCTTTGCCGGCATCGGACCGGAGTTTAATTTAAGCGGAAAATCTGAGTTGGGATTAAAAACAAAATTTGCACTATCATTATTTATAGTTCCAATAAATATAACATTGACACCTCGATATAATTTTAATAACAATACTTTTAATATTTCATTCCAGGCAGAAGTCGGAATTGGTTTCCTCATTCCTATTTACGTTCCTAATCATAAAACCTGTCCGGCTGATTAAAGAATACTCCGATTTGGAATGTTTACCATCATTTGAAGAGTGAAATATATATTGATATGCGAGAACATCCGTCTCTACCCGACCTGAAGGGCTTGACTCGATTGGAATGTTTAAATAAAAATCATGGTTATTGCAGCATTCAGACTATCTTGTGGTAAATACCTTCAGGCGGGTTAGGCTTTACCATTAATAGTACTTCAAAATCATATTGGCGCGATGGGATATAAATTCGGCGTGATGCGATAGGCGTAAAT
>CAZUZS010000107.1:0-11374 GCA_964624795.1 uncultured Calditrichaceae bacterium | reverse complement strand
GCGAAATGCAAATTTGGAGGTTTTCATCACCACTTTCGAATTTTTTCCTAAATTACGGATGATCAGCTCCGGTGCGGGATCGCTCTCGCTCCGCTTTCCATCAAGCGCAACCGTCGTTGTGATCTTGCCATTTTCCGGATTTGCCTGTACATGAATGCCATCCGGTTTTACTGCAGCCGAACCGGTTCGGTAAATCCGAACATCCTGCCAGATGCCACCGTGGTGGGGCGCCACAACGCTGAGAAATCCCTGGAAAATATGGCCGGGCAGCTCGTCCACATAAACCAGTAATTCATTTTTGCCAGGCTGTGCAGCAGAACCGCATTCCAGCCGCCAGCGTGCATAATCTCCGGCGTGGCCGCCCAGCCATTTGCCATTCAGCCAAACCCCGGCGACTGTGGCAACTGCGTCGAATTCAATCCAGACCCTCTGTTCGCCCTGCAGCCAGTTATCGGGAATGGTAATTTCCTTACGGTACCAGCCGGCGCCGTTGAAATCGATTCCGGCGGTTTGCTCCCACGCCGCCGGAACAGCGATGGGCTTCCACTCCGCCTGTTTGGGGATTGCTGCATTCGGATCGCTGCGGGCAGCTTCCGGGATTACTTCCTCCACCGTGGGGTCATATTGCGGAGGATCGAAGGAGCCGGAACGATCTTTCACAATGTCGTGCAGCGGCGGAACCGCCAAAAATGACCATTGCCCGGAAAAGGAGACAGCATCGGGACGGGTGTAGGGAAAAAGCTGCGAGATTAAAAAGAACATAACTAATATTGCGAGCTTGGAATGATGCATTGGAGAGGCCTCATTTTAAAAAAAGTTTGTTTAGTCGAATTCCTGTCAGAATGAATTCTGACAATCCATCAAACTGATCTTTTGATTTTTAACAGCTCTTTCATCACCGGGTAGAGGGAGATTGGAGAATCCTTGGTTCCGAAAGCATCGTGCAGTTTTTTATAGATATCATATAGCTGATTGTAGATCAGTGTTGCATCCCGTTCCGGCTGGTAAATTTTCTCTTTCACGCGGCACACACGCTGCTGGATTTCTTCGACGCTGCCAAATCCCGGTTTACCTTTCAGGGCAGTAGCGCCACCCAGAATTGCCGCTCCCAATGCCACCGTCTGCGCGCTTTGGGCGATTTCCATGGGGCGGCCAATTACATCCGCATAGATTTGCATGGCCAACGGGTTTTTCTCGGCAATTCCGCCGCAGTTGATTACCTTGTCTATCTTAACACCATATTCTTCCATGCGCTCGATAATTCTACGGGCGCCAAAAGCGGTAGCTTCAATAAGTGCCCGGTAGATTTCAAAATCAGCAGTGTGAAGCGTCTGACCCACCAGCAGGCCGGTCAGGTTGTGGTCTGCCAAAATGTTGCGGTTGCCATTATTCCAGTCCAGCGCGAGAAGCCCGCTTTGTCCTGCTTTTAATTCGGCAGCGGCTTCGGTAAGCCGGGCGTGATATGCGTCGCCCTCATCCAAAACACGCGAAACGAACCAGTTGAAAATATCGCCAACTGCCGACTGACCGGCCTCGATGCCGGTGTAACCGGGAAGCACCGAACCATCAACAATTCCGGCAACACCGGGAATATCCTCCAATTTCTCGTTATTGGGATACACCATGATATCGCAGGTGGAGGTGCCGATTATTTTTACCAGAATTCCCTTCCCGACCCCTGAACCGATGGCTCCAACATGGGCATCAATTGCGCCCACGGCAAGCGGAATTCCTGCCGGCAAACCGAATTTCTCCGCCCATTCCTTGCACAGCTTCCCGGCTTGCATATCGGCCGTGTGGGTTTGTTCATACAGCCTTTCCCGTAAGTCGCCCATTTCCGGCGCCAATTGAGCCAGGAATTCTCGGTCGGGCAGCCCGTCCCAGTTCAGGTTGTACATAGCTTTATGCCCCGCCGCACAGACATTCCGTTGTACTTTTCTGATATCTTTGATGCCACAGAGCACAGCCGAAATGTAATCCGACTGTTCAATCCAGGAATAGGCGGCGTCAAAAACCGGGCGGTCGGCGTGAAAACAATGAAATATTTTCGAGAAGAACCATTCCGGCGAATAGGCGCCACCGCACTTCTTCAGATACTGCGGCCTGATGTCCGCTGCCAGCGAGGTGATTGCCTGCGCTTCTTCTACGGAAGTATGATCCCGCCACAGCCACGCCTGAGCATTCAGATTATTATTGAATTCGGGATGGAAGGCAAGGGGTTGCACGTTCTTGTCCACTGGCAGGGGAGTGGAGCCGGTGGCGCCGGTGCCAATTCCCACGATCTGATCGGGCGGAACACTCTTTTCTTTTGCCATGGAAACCGTCTGTGAGACTGCCCTTTCCATGCTGGCCAGATAATCAGCCGGGTTCTGTCGGGCCAGATGGGGATTGCTGTTTTCCAGTAAAATCCCTTTCTCGCCGGAAGAGTATTCCGCCGTCTCCGAAGCGATCTCTTCTCCGGAGCCCAGGTCAAGGATCAGCGCCCGGACGGAATTGGTTCCGAAATCGATTCCCAAGGAATACATTTTTTCCATGGTGCAGTCTCCGCTTTCTGAGGTTTTTTCATGCGTCAGAACTTAAGCGCCCCAACTCCCCGCAAGCTTTCCAGATTCTCTTGTGCAAATATCCCAGTATTTTGGCTTCCGGGAAGATTGCCGGAATATCGACTTTTGCCAAAAAGGAGTTTCAGATAAAATCCTTTGCATTCGACGAATCGATGGTAGCGGTTTTAAGCGTGATATTCTTCTCCACCTTTTCACCCTGCAGGATTTTCATTGCGGTCTGAATCGCTTCTCTGCCCCCGGTGGGATAGAGGAAGGTGGCATTCAGCTCGCCGTTGAGCACCGCCTGTGCGCCCCCTTCCGGACCGGGCAGTCCGTCAATTCCGATGAAATACATATCTTTCTGCCGGTTGGCATTCTGCGCAGCGATGAACGCCCCCATCGCCATGGGATCGTTGTGCCCATAAACCATGTCGATTTTCTCAAAGCGCTGCAAGGCATTTTCCATGATCTCCCGTCCCTTGCGCCGCAGCCAGGCACCGTCCTGCTCGTAGATAATTTTTATATCCGGGTAGCCGGAGATTCCTTTGATAAAACCTTCATGACGCTCCTGTGCCGGAGTAGAGCCTTTCAATCCCCAGATCTCTACCACATTTCCTTTTCCGTTCAGCAGTTTCGCGGCATACTGTCCGGCGGCTTCGCCGATCTGCACGTTGTTCGCGCCAATGAAAACGGTGTAGGCATCGGATAGAATCTTGCGGTCCAGCACGATAACCGGAATTCCCTTGTTATACGCTTTCTCAACCACGGCAGTGAGCGGCTGGGCCTCGTTGGGCGAGATGATAAGCATATCCACTTCGTTCACAATGAAGTTTTCCACATCTGCTACCTGTTTGGAATTATCCTGCTGCGCGTCGGAAATGATCAACTCGATTTCAGGATGCAGGGCTGCCTCATCCCGGATTCTCTTATTCATCGCTTCCCGCCACGGCTCCGCACTATTGCACTGCGAAAAACCGATTACATATTTTTTGCTCTCTGCATTCTTTTGACAACTGAGGAATGTGCTCATCCCCAATGCAATCGTCAGGAAAAGGATAATTTGCTTAAACATAAAAACCTCGCATTTAAAGATTCGAATTCATGATTTAATGACAGAGAAAACCTTCTTGATTGTGTTTAACTGAAAAAATCTGTCTTGGGATTAACTAAAAATCAGGTCTTAAAGATAGAAAATCCGTGAAGTGAACTGGTTCTTCATAAAGTCGTAACAGAATGCAATGGAACACTCATAAAATTAATAACTTACCGCACGTGAATATAGGAAATGCAATGACTGAAATCAACGAAAATTAAATATGGTTGTTTTGAGTTTGTTAGATAGCTGGTTGTAAGTTTTTTTTAAGAAATGAAATTGATAAAGAGGCAGCGAAATAATATATTTGACTGTTTTGCAGTTGTTTTCGAAACAATCAATTAGGAATCGGACTGGCTAATGAAAGAGCATCTTGTGATTGTTCCCGGCGGTTTGAATACTGATATTGTAGGCCTGGGAGTGGATAAATTGCTGGCGCCGGGTGAACTCACCCTGGGCGGCGAGTTGAGGATTGGGCCGGGTGGAAAGGCCCGCAACATGGCGCAAATGGCGGCTGCCTATCTTGGTCGGAACGCGGTAGCCATGATTGGCCGCAGTAGCCGGGATCCTTTCGGACTATGGAAGATTCCGCTGGATTCATTAACACAAGCGGGGGTTGACACTTCATTTGTGAATATCCTGGATTTTGAGGCTGCCGGGAAGAAACATCCGGGAATTGCGCTCATTCCGGTGGATATAAACGGGCGAAACCAGATTTACGTCCTCCCTGGCATAAATGCCGATTTCAGCAGGGAGGATATTGACAATGCCAGCACTTTGTTTTCGAATTCCATCGGGAAGAAGATCATGATATTGGCGCTGGAAATTCCCATCCCAACCGCCAAATATGCTATCGAGAAGGCAGCGGAAAGCGGAATCCGGGTGGTGCTGGATCCAGGCGGCATTAGCGAGCCTATTGATGAGCTGCTGAACGAAAGGATCTTCCTTTTCAAGCCAAATGAACATGAAGCCAGGATCGTTACCGGTCTGACAATCGGCGATTTTAAATCAGCGGAAATAGCTGCCGGGAATATCCTGGAACGGGGCGTTCAAAATGTCCTGATTACACATGGTGACAAGGGCGGCTATTTTTTTGATGGTGAAACCGGCCGGCATATTGCTGTACCCCAAGTGGGGGAGGTGGGAGTGCGGGATGAAACCGGCTGCGGTGACCAGGTAACCGCTATCGCGGCGGCCTGTCTGGCGGAAGGAATGAGTCTGCTGCAATCCGTTGAGATGGCTATTCTGGCCGGAACGCTTCAATTTCACCGGGCCGGAATCGATCCGGTAAGGCGGGAGGAATTGTATGAATCCGTCAAATAAAAAATATCAAAAAAACACTTGATTTCTTCATGTTATCGGTAACATTTTAATACCAACAAAAAGGCACAGGGGCGAAATGCAGGAACTGTTTCTGGGAATTGATTCATCCACACAAGGGACAAAAGTGGTGTGTATTGAGCCGGACTCCGGAAAGTCCGTATATGTTGATGCGGTAAATTATGACCTCGATCTGCCCCGATACCAGACCAGAGACGGCGTTATCCAAGCCGAACAAAAGAATTTATCGGAAGCGGATCCCAATATGTGGATCGAAGCGCTGCACCTGCTGTTTCGCCGGATGAAGCAGAACGGTTTTCCGCTTGGCGGGATCAAAGCCATTTCGGTATCCGGTCAGCAGCACGGGCTGGTTTCGCTGGACGCCGAAGGCAATCTGACCCGCTCACGGAGCAAGCTGTGGAACGACTATTCGACGCAGAAAGAGTGCGAGCTGATCACTTCGCAGGTGGGCGGGGCGGAGCAGATGATTGCGGAGGTCGGCAACACCCAGCGTCCCGGCTACACGGCGGGAAAGATCTACCACATGTATCGCCATGAACCAGACGCCGCTCAACGAACCGCGACTTTTTTCCTGGTTCACAATTTTATCAACTGGCACCTCACTGGCGGCAGGGAAGGCGGCGTTCGGGTAATGGAACCGGGCGACGTTTCGGGAATGGCGCTGCGACACCCCGGATCAGATCAGTGGTCACGCACTGTCTGTGAAGCAATTTCCCCCGATTTGATCGACAAACTGCCGCCGGTTCGGCCATCCGATCAAATGATCGGCGCAATCGGGCGGCAGTGGATCGAGCAGTATGGATTTTCACCAGAGTGCCTGATCGACGCCGGCAGCGGCGACAACATGTACGGCGCCATCGGCACCGGAAATATCGAGCACGGCCTGATTACCATCAGCCTGGGCACCAGCGGCACCGCTTACACCATTTTCAACGAGCCATATATTGACCCGCAGGGAGAAATCGCTTCCTTCTGTGACAGCACCGGTAAATACATGCCGCTGCTGTGCGTGTCCAACATGGCAAACGGGTACAATAAGGTGCTGGAAATTTATGGGATTGACCATCAGAAATTTAGCCGGATGATGTCCGAAACGCCTGCCGGGAACCAGGGTCGCATGCTTTTTCCCTGGTACATGGGGGAGCGAACGCCCGATTTGCCGCAAGCCGCCCCGCTGTACTGGGGATTCGATTTGTCAGATTTTACCCAGCCGGTGATCTGCCGGGCAGTGCTGGAAGGGCATGTGTTGAATCTGTTTGACGGCTACCGGCGGATGCCGGTTTCAGCCAAAGAGATCCGACTCACCGGCGGGTTGAGCCGTTCCGATGCCTGGCGCCAGACGATAGCCGATATTTTCGAAACAGAAACAGTGCCGGTGAAGGGTGAGGGAGCCGCTCTGGGAGCTGCAATCCACGCTGCCTGGGTGTATCACAAAGAGCATCGCGCTGAAATGACGCTGCAAAAAATAACTGCGAAATTTGTTGAAGTTGAAAATGAACGACGGAAATATCCGCAGAACAGGGAAGTTTATCGTGAAATGAAAATGGCATTTAGGGAAGTCAGCCGCCGGGTCCGGAAATCGTCCGGCGAGGTTGATCCCTTCAACATATTTAACCGGATGAGAGGATGACGAAAGGAAAGCGATGGAAGAAATTCTTGACAGATTGGCGATGTGCGTAGAACGCGGCAAAGTGGATGAAAAATCACCTTACCCACCGGACATGAAAGGGCAGCCGGGTGCGGCAGAATTAACCAAACAGGCGCTGGATTCCGGCATACCGCCGCAGGAAATCCTGAATAAGAGCCTCATGGTGGGGATGCGCAAGATTGGTGACAAGTTCGGCAGTGGAGAAGCGTTTGTCCCGGATCTGATGATTGCCGCGAAAGCGATGACCGCCGCTATGGTCTTGATCAAACCGTTTTTCAGTTCCGGCGAAGCGCAGCACAAGGGAACGTTTATCATTGGTACTGTTTCCGGAGATTTGCACGATATCGGCAAAAACATTGTTAAAATGGTGCTGGAAGGCGCAGGTTGGAATGTGATTGACCTCGGCACGGATGTCTCGCCGGAGAAATATTTGGCGGCAGTTGACCAGCATCCCACCGCCACTGTGGGTATGAGTGCGCTCCTGACTACTACCATGCTGAACATGGAGAAATCGGTGAAAACGATAAAATTGAAATATCCGGCAGTAAAAATTATTATTGGCGGCGCACCGGTAACGGATGATTTTCGTCAGAAAATCGGTGCGGATGCTTATTTCTCCTCACCGCATCCGCTTCCGGATTACCTGGATGGGAAAACATCATAAGACCCCATATTGCCGAACATTGCGCTATATTCCGGTTTTTCAAACAAAATGTCATTTTGATAATAAGGAACAATCTTCAAGCTTTCAATCGTTTCGTTTGATAAAACAAAAAACAAGAAAAAATACGACTATGGGATCTTTGACGGATACAGTTAAAAAAACTACTCTTCACATGCGAAATGAATCGATCCCGCCTGTTTCTGAGTTTTCTATTCCTCTGGAAGAATTGAAGATCGACGTGCAAACCATTGCGGGGTTGATTGGCTACAAAACGCAGAATGCGCCGGACTTCTATCTTGATAGAATCGCGCAAATATTGGATGAAGCATCCCGAAAAACTCACCTCCGAATCGGCTATCGCCTGCTTCCGACGGAATCATTTCTGTGGGCGCGGACATGCGTCAAATGTTGCGATGTGGAATTCAGTACCGGAAAAATAATCGCACTGCAAATGAAAAAGAGCACCACGGCAGCAATATTTGCAGGCACCGCAGGGGAGGTGTTTGATACCTGGTCGAAAAGATTATTTGCTGAAGGGGACTACCCTGGTGGATATATTGTCGATACGCTTGGTTCTGAGATGGTTGAGCGGGCCGCGGACCGGATGGAGGAGAAACTTCAGGCCGATTTAGCCGACGGTGGGCTGCGCATGACCAACCGGTTCAGTCCCGGGTACTGCGGCTGGAGCGTTCATGAGCAGCATAAACTATTCTCGCTGCTGCCGCCAAAGTTCTGCGGAATTACGCTAACCGATTCGGCGCTGATGGTGCCCGTCAAGTCAGTGAGCGGTATAATCGGGATTGGGCAGGAGGTCAAACGAAAGGATTATCCCTGCGCGGTGTGCGATATGCAGGACTGTTTTCGTCGGCGCAGCAAATAGTAGAATTTGAGGGAAGTTTAGGACTTCGTATTTGTTATGGCCTTCGTGGCCGGCATTATTCGCCCTGAAAATCTATTTAAAAAAATAAAAGTGGAGGAGCGATTCGATGAAGCTGGAAGATGTGAAAGCCTACCGCGAGAGGACTGCTGAATTTTTTCGAATGGCGAACATCGTCCTCACCCCGGAAGAGAGCGAAAATATTGAAATTGCCGATTTCGGCCTGGACGATCTCGAACACCTCGGCCTGGAGCTAGTCACTTACATCAATACCGACCGCTACTGCGGGAAAGAACTGATGCTTTTCCCCCGGCAGTTTTGTCCCGAACATCACCATCCGCCGCTTAGCGCGGATAATCCTGGGAAACGGGAGACATTCCGTTGTCGCTGGGGTGAGGTGTATCTTTATGTGGAAGGCGATCCTGCCCCGAATCCAAAAGCAAGAGTGCCGGATAAATATCGCCAGTACCTTACAGTCTGGAAAGAAATCATCCTTCGACCTGGCGAGCAGTACACAATCCCGCCCAATACCAAACACTGGTTCCAGTCAGGAGATGAAGGAGCTATTGTTTCAGAATTTTCCTCGACCAGCACCGATGAGAATGACATTTTCACCGATCCGAACATTGTGCGCCTCCCGGTGATCGAATGAGTATCTGACAGCTCATTTAGTTTACATATTTAAAGAGATATTTATTTATGACAATGACATCCAAACAAAGATTTTTAACTGCCCTGAACCGCCAAGAGCCGGACCGGCTGCCGGTAACCACTCACCATGTGATGCCGTTTTTTCTCGAAACCTATATGGATGGCATCGGCTACCAGCAGTTTTTTGACCATTTCGCCTTGGACCCCATCGATTGGGTGGTGGCGCAAAAGCCGGATGAGGCGAAAGGCGATTTTTTCGATCCAATGCAGACTGCGCCCGGTTTCCTGGAACCGCAGCGAATTTGCTCGGACAACTGGCGAATTCAGCCGCAGGAAATTCCCGGTGGCGAATACCGGACGGTGCGCTACTCAATCGTCACACCGGAGAAAACGCTCTCCATGAGTTTGCAGAGCAATCAGTACACTGCCTGGGTTTCGGAGCGCCTGGTAAAGGAAAAATCGGATATTGATCTCATCGCTAAATATGCGCCCATCCCGCTTTGCGATGTGGATTTAGTAAATCGCGAAGCGGACGCCTTCGGTGAACGCGGGCTGGTGCGCGGCTTTATTCCGGGATTCGACATCTACGGGCAATCCGGCTGCTGGCAGGATGCGGCAGTGCTGTTTGGAGTCGAAAATCTGATTATGGAGACATTTTACGATCCGGAATGGGTGAACGCTTTTCTTAAAATATTGCAGCACCGTAAAGAGGTCTATATCGATTCGATGGCCGGCGCCCGCTTTGATGTGATTGAACACGGCGGCGGCGATGCCTCTTCCACGGTGATCTCGCCGCAAATTCTGGAGGAATTTGTCATTCCCTACGACGCTCCATTAACCGAACAGGCGCAGAAAGTCGGTCAGAGAGTAGTTTACCACACCTGCGGCGGAATGATGGCTTTCCTGGAGAAACTTGCGGAAATGAAACCGGATGCCATGGAGACTTTTACTCCGGCCGGCATGGGAGGCGATACAATTTTAAAGGATGCCAAGAAAAGAATTGGCGATAAGGTGTGTATGATTGGCGGCTTCGACCAGTTTCATTTTTTCAAGGATTGCACACCGGAACAAACCCGGCAGGAAGTGCGACGCTGCTTTGAAGAAGCAGGAGAGGGCGGCGGCTACATTCTCTCGCCATCCGACCATTTTTTTGATGCCGAACCGGAGTTGATTCGGGCCTTCGCGGATGAAGCCCGGCATTGTGTCTATTAAAATTTACCACAAAACACACGAAAGGCACAAAATTAAATAGATCGCTGATGACATTGATTTTACTGATTTTCGCGAATAGGTGAAGTAAAGTTATAGACAATAAAAAGCTATCTAAATGATGAACAGTTCAAACAACTGTTTTAAGTCCGGCTTTTTTATCTGTGACAATCAGTGGCATTCGTAAAATCTGTATCCAGGGATGAATATGAAAAACATAATCGAGATAGCTGTTCCGGCGGAAGAGCTGGCAAAGCGACAGGAGAGGATCGAAAAGACCAAGCGATTTGAGACGCCTGACCGCGTGCCGGTAGTGCCGGCCATTGCACACCGCTTCCTCATTCCCCAGATGGGCGTAAAATTCCGGGATTACTACAGCGATCCGGAAACCATGCTGCGGACCCAAATCCTCGCCCAGAAGTGGCTCATGGAAAACATCCGGACTGACGCTTATTCAATAACCGGCGCCTGGGTGGGTGCCTGGACGGATTTCCAGAATACGTTCGAATCCGGCAGCCTGGGCTGCGAAGTCGTATTCCCGGAAGATGACATCCCATGGGTGGGAAAAGCGTGGGTCAGGACCGATGACGATCTGAAGCGCCTCGAGAAGATGGAATACGTTCACAGCGGCATAAATGCCCGGCAGATCGAATTCCGGCAAAGGATGATGGAGATCGCTGAGAAATACCCGGTGCGATTTCAAGATGGTGAGATATTTTTTCCCGGTGCCAATCCTGCACTGACCCACACCTCCGATGGGCCTTTCGGCGTAGCCGGAGACCTGATGGGCATCACTGAAATTTTTACCGCGGTTTATGAACGGCCGGATTTTGTACGCGAGCTGCTGCGTATCGTCACCGCCAAGCTGATCGAATTCCTGGATTTTTGCTGGGAGGAAGAGAAACTTGCGGTTCCCAGGGATTTCGCCTGGACAGACGATCTGGCTGTATCGCTGTCGGAAGAGACCTTTCGCGATATTGTGCTTCCGTTTGAGAAGCAGTTGCGATTTCATTTCGACGGCTACCTTAGCCTGCACATGTGCGGCAAATCCGATCATCTGCTGAAGATTTTTCGGGACGATTTGCAGATTAATGAGCTCCAGGGCTTCGGCTACCAGGTGGATCTGGATTACATCGCTGAGGTAATGGGCGGCAAGGTGGTGCTGGTCGGGAATGTGAATCCGATGCTCGTACAAACAGGAACACCCGATCAAATTCGGCAGGCTTGCCGGGAGGTTATCGAAAAACTGGCGCCTTACCGCGGTTTTATTCTACAGGACGGCAATAACATTCCGCCCGGCACGCCGGTTGAGAATATCAACGCCATGATGGAAGCGGCGGAGCTGTAT
>CAZUZS010000106.1:0-11386 GCA_964624795.1 uncultured Calditrichaceae bacterium | reverse complement strand
GGCATCTGGGTCATTTTTGCTTATTTCGTGCTGAATACTTTTGGTAACCTGGCATCGAGCGTTGCACTCGAAAACCTGCTGTTTGCCCCGCTTACAATTTTGCTGTCGTTATTATCGCTGCGGCTGGCAATTGAAAAGTAGTAACGGCGCAGGGTTAAAGATTCCGGATTCGCCGGCTTTATTTTCCGAATCGTCATCATTTCCACGGCGGAAGATTATTTCCGGGACATTTTATTTGATTTGTTTGTATATTTACTGGAACAAGTTGCTTGGGAAACTAAATGGATATAAAACTGGCAGTATTGATAGACGGTGACAATATTCCTTCCGCGTATGTGAAGGAAATGATGGAGGAAATTGCCAAATATGGCAACCCGACCATCAAAAGAATTTACGGCGACTGGACAACCCCTGCCCTGTCGAAATGGAAAAATGTCCTCCTGGAAAATGCCATAACTCCCATCCAGCAGTACGGCTATACATCGGGCAAAAATGCCACGGATTCGGCAATGATAATCGATGCGATGGACATTCTCTATTCGGACCAGGTCAACGGTTTTTGCCTGGTTTCCAGCGACAGCGATTTTACCCGCCTGGCCACCCGCCTTCGCGAAGCGGGAATGAATGTGATTGGAATTGGCGAAAAGAAAACACCGGAACCTTTTATCGTTGCCTGCGATAAATTCATTTATATTGAAATTCTCAAAAACCAGTCCGAGAGTGGTGAATCGGAGTCGACCCGCAACAAACCTTCACAAAAAAGCGATGTCGATAAAATTACACCAAAGGTTATCAAACTGATTTCGACCACCATATCCGATCTGGCGGATGACGATGGCTGGGCGTTTCTGGGCGATGTGGGAAACTTGCTGCAGAAAAAGCAGCCCAATTTCGATTCACGAAATTACGGTTTCCAGAAACTGACGCCGCTTATCAAGTCAATCAAGAATTTCGAAATTGACCAGCGTGAAAGTCCAAAAGGGCGATTTAAATTAATTTATGTTAGAAACAAGGGAAAGGTCAAATAATACAATTGAGCCTGAATCCTGCGGCATGGTTGAAGGCTGCAACAGGTTATTGAAATTGTAGATCAAAATATGTTAAATATTGCCTGCATCACCAGTCTGTTTGCCCGCCTGCCAAGGCGCCCGGCGGAATTGCAGGTCCGCCAATCCGGGCATCATTTTCTGTGTGTATATGCATCATACCGCATTGTTTGTTGAAGGTCATTCCGCTCCGTTTTTACCCCGGTTCCCAGAGCCGGCTTTTAAAACAAGCACCCCGTAATTGAATCCT
This sequence comes from uncultured Calditrichaceae bacterium, assembly GCA_964624795.1. Taxonomy (GTDB): domain Bacteria; phylum Calditrichota; class Calditrichia; order RBG-13-44-9; family RBG-13-44-9; genus CAZUZS01. The sequence goes on along the minus strand of CAZUZS010000106.1, from coordinate 10,090 downwards.
GAAAATAAGCAATAATGAGAGACAGAATTGTGTCTCCAGAATCAGACGGGCTGAATATAGCAGGCGGGAATGCGATAAGCGCAGACCATAACCACAATAATTATTGGGAAAGCTATTGATTTATGACAAATGCACACTCATTTCATATTCCTGTAATGGGAATCGGGTACACTATCGATACACCGTTAAAGGTATCTCAATACGGGATCGATTCGGTAATCTCGTTGGTCGATGACATCCTTCTCGAAAAGTTAAGAAAGATGTATTGCGGGAAATACCGGCTCCCTTACCAGGAGATCACAGCGAAAATTGAAGATTCCAGGGCCAAAAGGATTACAGCCTATTTGAATTTAATAAACAGCCTGGCGAAAAAGAAATTTGAGGAATTAAAAAATGCTGCGGCAGATAAAAGCGATGAGATTAAAAAATACTTTAATCTGCTGCCGGACAGTTCGAGCCTGAAGCAGGAATTCAGCAATTTGACGGCAAAGTATTTTAACCCGGTTGAAATCGGCAACTGGATAAAAGACAACCTGTCCATGGGCAGTATCGATGTCAATATTATGACCAAAGTGGATAAGGATAATTACCGGAAAGACCAAAAATTACCGGTGGAATACAATGATGCCCATGCCGCGCTCAGGGGCTACGCGAACAGCGATCTGCACTCTTCCATCGTGCTTTCAGCAGGAATGAATCCTCGTTTGTATGGCTATTTGGAACAGTTTGAAGATTTTTATCCCGATGAGAACGGGGAAATAAGAAAGAAGATCGTTTTGAAGGTGAGCGATTACCGGTCCGCCCTTATCCAGGGAAAGTTCCTTGCCAAAAAAGGATTGTGGGTTTCGGAATACAGGGTTGAATCCGGGCTCAATTGCGGCGGACATGCCTTTGCAACCGACGGTTATCTTCTGGGCCCCATATTGGCTGAGTTCCGCGATAAACGACAGGAGTTAATCCTGTTGCTTCATAAAATTCTTGTAAAAGCGCTATCCGGGAAGAGACGGACCATCCCCAATGCAGCTTTACCGCTGAAGGTTACCGCACAGGGCGGGGTCGGCACCGCCGAGGAACATCAATTTCTTATTGAGCATTACCAGCTTGATTCGGTTGGTTGGGGTACTCCTTTCCTGCTGGTCCCCGAAGCAACTTCAGTTGACGATTCCACCCTCGATAAATTGGCCGGGGCGAAGGAAGATGATTTGTACTTAAGCGGCATCTCTCCCCTGGGCGTGCCTTTCAACAGTCTAAAAGGCAACACCAAAGATGCCGAGAAATTAGCAAGGATTGCGAAAGGAAGACCCGGCAGCGCCTGCCCCAGGAAATATGTTGAATTGAATAACAGGGAGTTTACCGAAAAGAGCATTTGCACCGCCTCGCGGCAATACCAGTATTTCAAATTAAAAGAACTGGATAAAGAAAATCTTCCGCCCGAGGTGCATAAAGCCCGATTTGATAAAATTGTGGAGAAATCGTGCATTTGTGTTGGCTTGGGAACCTCGGTTCTGTTGGTAAATAATTTGAATACCAAAATTGAAGGTAAGGGTGTCTCGGTTTGTCCCGGCCCGAATATGGCCTATTTTTCAAAGATAATGAGCTTGGATGAGATCACCGATCATATCTACGGAAGATCAAATATAATAACCAGGAACGATCGTCCGAATATGTTCATAAATGAGCTGAACATCTATATCGATTTTCTTAAAAATAAGATAGCGGAAACCGCGGTACCCATATCCGACAAAGAGGAAAATTACCTGCTTACTTTTGTGAGAAACCTGCAGGAAGGGATCAGCTATTATTACAGATTGTTCAGCGGCTTGGGAAATATGTCCGAAGATACAAGATCGACCATCCTGAGTGAGTTGAGTTCAAGTGAGAAAACGCTGAACGATCTGAATTCAAAGATAGAAAACCGGTCAATGAGCGCGGTGGCATCGCATTAAGTGGGCGTTAGCACCACTTGCAGCCCGGTTTCCATTTGCATCTCGCCCGTCTTCTCCTTAATTTTGCGCGAATTTTAACCGGATTGGAGGAGATAGATTATGTTTATCGGACACTTTGGCGCCGGATTGGCCGCCAAGAAAATAGATCGTCGGCCGTCGCTGGGCACCCTCTTTTTAGCAGCGCAATGGGTGGACTTGCTGTGGCCGCTCTTTTTGTTGTTGGGCTGGGAGAACGTAAAAATCGAGCCCGGCATCACCGCCGTCACGCCGCTGGACTTTACCCACTACCCAATTACCCACAGCCTTTTAGGCGCCCTGCTGTGGTCAGTGCTTTTCGGTGGAGTTTACTATTTTTTCAAAAAGCAGCCAAAAACGTCCCTGCTGTTGGCCGGTCTGGTCCTGAGCCACTGGTTTCTGGATCTCATCGTTCACCGGCCCGATTTACCGCTGGTGCCGTGGAGCAGCATCCGGGTAGGATTCGGACTGTGGAATTCGGTAATCGGCACCGTGATAGTGGAGGGACTTATTTTCGCGGGCGGCGCTTATCTCTACCTGAAAGCCACAAAGGCTGAAAATACCAAAGGGAAGGTCGTGCTGTGGAGCATGCTGGCATTCCTGGCAGTCGTCTATTTTCTCAACCTTTTTGGCTCCCCTCCTCCCAACCAGGAAGCCATCGGTATCGTGGGATTGTCGCAATGGCTCATCGTAGCCTGGGGCTACTGGGTGGACCGGAACAGGAGTGCTGTGGCCCAGCCAGGAGCGGCCGAGATCAAAGCATAAATTAAAGCAATCATAAGAAACTTTCAAAGCCGCAAAACCCGCATAGATTTTCTATTTCCGAGTATTTCGTTCGGTTTAGAAAGCAGATGACAATGTTAGGCCTTTTGAAAATTTATTCTGAGCCTCTTTTATCGGGGTTTTTTACGGATATGCAAAATAATCTATTTGGAAAATAAAGCCCGTAGTAAAAGCGATTGTTGCTTCTGAATGTAATTTAAATAAAACCGCCCGGACAAAATCCGGGCGGTTTAGGTGTAAAAATATATCATCCTGAATTCAATTAAAGAACAACATCGTCCGGTTTGGGTGCGTCTGGCGGAGACGGTGGCAGCAACGGGAGCACCAAAGCATCTTCGGGCACGACACCGGTCAGCGATTTCAGGAAAACCATGATCTCGTCCACCTGGCCTTCGGAGAGATCTCTGCCCAATTGGGTTTCACCCATGATTACAACTGCCTTACGCAAATTCCACACGCTGCCGTCATGGAAATAGGGGTAGGTGTGGACAATATTACGCAGCGTCGGCACTTTAAAGATATAATCATCGGATGCGTTGCCGGTGACTGCAGCCTTGCCTTTATCGATCTCCTTGTCGCCGGTATATTGCCAGTAGGGCCCCTTCACCAGGCCGAATTTTTGAAGCATGGCGCCGCCTACATGGCTTCCATTATGGCAGGAAGTGCAGCCTGTGGAAATAAAGGTGCTGAGTCCCTTCTTTTCCTCCGCCGTAAGCGCGGTGCCATCTCCTTTCAGAAATTTATCCAACCGTGAGGGGGTCATCAGCGTACGCTCGAACGCAGCGATAGCATTGGCAATATTTTCCAGGCTGACTTCGTTTTTGTCGGGCGGAAATGCCTGCACAAACAGCTCCCGGTATTCCGGAATATCGGAAATGCGTTTGACTGCCACCTCGTGCTGCGATTTGTCCATGCCACCCATTTCAATGGGATTCATGATTGGCCCCTGGGCTTGCTCCTCGACATCCTTGGCCCTGCCATCCCAGAATTGTGCCACCTGGCCGGCAGCATTCAGCACGGTGGGAGAATTCCGAGGCCCACGTGTCCAACCGTGGCCCATGGCAGTGCGATTGTTGTCCACGCCATAGGTCGCAAGATTATGGCAGCTATTACAGCTAATTGTATTGCTGCGGGATAGACGGGTGTCGTAATAAAGCATTTTCCCCAGTTTTACTTTCGCCTCATTTAGCGGATTCGTCGTACTGACTATCTGGTCAGGGATCGGCGACATGATCGACATAGCCTGTGACACCAGATCCTGGTCGGCAGAGGACAGATCCGTCCGGGTCTTATCGTTCTGTTTCTGACCGGAACAGGATATCATAAAAAAAAGCGCAAGTACTGCTACTGCAAAAACCAGAGCAGCTTTGAAATGATTGGAAACGAAAGCCATTTGAACCCTCCTTATTTTGATATTTCATCCACAAAATTATAATGAAAAATAGTACATAATCAAAGAGAATTTTTCCGGCTAAGCCGAATATTGCGCAAGTGCTTACGGAATCGGGGGTAAACTTTGTTAAGGCACATTCGCCACCGATAAGCTATCGCCAGCAGCAATCCTAATTGGTGTCAAACTTCGCCAATAAACCGATAATTCTGAGGAATGAACCAAATAATGTCCTGCGATATACGCCTTTGTTCAAAAACGATTTCTCAATAATGGCCTTCTGTCACAATCCAAATTCGGATTTAGTATAATATACGCCTAAAGTTGAATATTATAGTAATATATTGCATAATATGCAGTGAATTTGTATAAATCGTTTTATTTATTCGTTGACAGGGAACTTTTAAAAATCTATATTAGTTCAGGCTTTAGAGATTGTGGTTTTAGAGTTAAAGTAATGATTGCGGTTATTTTGCTTGCTGTTCTTGGTTTTCGGTCACCTGTCCTTATCAAAATTCCTAATAACAGTTACGATCATGGAAGATGAACTATCAGAAAAGGATGACGATAATATTTAGTGAAGAAGAAGTGTATTCAATGCAGGAGGAATATCATGACTGCCCCCAATCCGTTGCTGGAAAAATTCCAGAAGAAGTATTTTGATAAGGAATACCGGGCTCTAACCTGGACAGGTTCTTTTCCGGATTATCTTGAACTGGTAAAGAAGAACCCGGCCATTATTCGCACCAGTTACCAACGACTCTACGACATGATTCTTTCATTCGGTACTGTCGAATATGAAGATTCGCGCAAGAAGATGACGCACTATAAATTTTTCGATGATCCCATCGAGAACGGTAAGGATGCCATTTTCGGGCTGGATGCGTATCTGATGAAATTAATGAACATCATCAAATCGGCGGCCCACCGCTACGGCACCGAGCGGCGCGTTATTCTGCTGCACGGACCGGTTGGCAGCTCAAAAAGCACCATCGTTCGATTGATGAAAAAGGGTCTGGAGCATTATTCCCGGACGGAAAACGGATCGCTTTATTCATTTGAATGGCTAAATGTTCCCAAGACATTTAGCGACGCTGAAAATTCCCAAAAGGAAAATATCTCATGCCCCATGCATGAGGACCCGCTGCATCTGATTCCTTCGGAAATCCGTGCCGACTTCATGAAGGATTTATTGGGCAAAAAGGCCGAGGAGTACCAGATTGATGGCGATCTTTGCCCATCTTGCCGGCAGATTTACCGCGAACTGGGTCGGATTTATAACGGCGACTGGAATCAGATCATGGATCACATCCAGATTAAACGGATTCCGCTATCCGAAAAGGACCGGGTTGGAATCGGTACGTTTCAACCCAAGGATGAAAAGAACCAGGATTCCACCGAACTGACCGGCGATATCAATTACCGAAAGATCGCGGAGTATGGGTCCGATTCCGATCCCCGCGCATTTAATTTTGACGGGGAATTCAATATTGCCAACCGCGGCATGATCGAATTTATCGAGGTGCTTAAGCTGGATGTTGCATTTTTATATGACCTGCTGGGCGCCAGCCAGGAACATAAGATCAAACCCAAGAAATTCCCGCAGACTGATATCGACGAGGTGATTATTGGGCACACCAATGAACCGGAATACAAAAAATTGCAGAATAACGAGTTCATGGAAGCGTTGCGGGACCGAACTGTGAAGCTGGATATCCCTTACATCACGAAATGGAGTGAGGAAATCAAGATTTACAAAAAGGATTATGATGCACAAAAAGTTCGGGGAAAGCACATCGCACCGCATACACTTGAAATGGCGGCCATGTGGGCGGTCCTCACCAGACTGGAAGAACCAAAGAAGGCAGACCTGACACTGATTCAAAAAATGAAATTGTACGACGGAAAAGCAATTCCGGGCTATACCGAAGACAATGTGCGCGAGCTGCGGAAAGAGGCATTTCGCGAAGGGCTGGCAGGAATCTCGCCTCGTTACATTCAGGATAAAATTTCCAATGCCCTGGTAAAAGACAGCGAAGAGCCGTGCATGAATCCCTTCATGGTCCTTAATGAGTTGGAGAGTGGACTGGACGGACACAGCCTCATCACAAATGAGGAAGACAAGAAACGCTATCGCGAGCTGCTAAGTGTCGTAAAGAAGGAATATTCCGAGATCGTAAAGAACGAGGTGCAACGGGCAATAAGCGCTGATGAAGATGCGATCAAACGGCTGTTTGCGAACTATATCGACAATGTAAAGGCTTACGTCCAGAAGGAAAGGGTCAAGAACAAGTACACCGGCGAGGATGAAGAACCCAACGAAAAGCTGATGCGGTCCATTGAGGAAAAGATTGATATTCCGGAAAGCCGCAAAGACGATTTCCGCAGGGAGATCATGAATTACATTGGGGCAATGGCGCTGGACAACAAGAAATTCGACTGGAAAAGCAACGAGCGGCTTGCGAAGGCACTCGAGCTGAAGCTTTTTGAAGATCAGAAAGACAGCATCAAATTGTCGTCTCTGGTCTCCTCGGTAATTGATAAGGCGACGCAGGAGAAGATCGATATTGTAAAAAGCCGGCTCATCAATAATCAGGGATACTGCGAGACCTGTGCTACCGACGTTCTGAATTACGTCGCCAGCATTTTCGCCAGAGGCGATATCCAGGAATAAATTGCAGGAGAAGTATAATGCCGTTGTTAAACATCGATTACGATCACAATCGTTTTCGACAGATTATCAAAGGAAAAATAAAAGAAAACCTCCGAAAATACATTTCCAGCGGGGAGATGATCGGGCGGAAGGGGAAAGATCTGGTGAGCATTCCCCTGCCCCAGGTGGATATCCCGCGCTTTCGTTTTGGGAATAACGGGAACGGCGGCACCGGCCAGGGCGATGGCGAACCCGGTCAGCCGCTGGATGGTGATGACGGCGAAGAAGGCGAGGGACAGGCAGGAAATCAGCCCGGTTACCACCTGAAGGAGGTCGAGCTGACACTGGACGAGCTTGCCGAAATAATCGGAGAGGAGTTGGAGCTTCCCAATATTCAGCCGCGTGGAAAAAAACAGATCATCAGCCAGAAAGATAAATATACCGGGATTCGGCGAACCGGACCGGAATCGCTGCGCCATTTTAAGCGAACATTTCGCGAAGCGTTGAAAAGGCAAGTCGTGTCGGGGCAGTTTGATATCGATAAGCCGCGGGTAGTTCCCATCCGGGACGATTACCGCTACCGTTCCTGGAAAACAACCGCACAGCCGGAGACCAATGCGGTTATCATCTATATGATGGACGTTTCCGGCTCCATGTGGGACGAGCAGAAAGATATCGTCCGCCTGGAGACTTTCTGGATTGATACCTGGCTGCGCTACCAGTATAAGGGAATCGAAACACGCTATATCATCCACGATGCTCAGGCTCAGGAGGTGGATAAGGAAACATTTTTTACTGTCCGGGAAAGCGGGGGCACCGTGATTTCCACCGCCTACGAGCTCTGCATAAAAATCATGGAAGCGGATTACCCAAAGGACGAATGGAACATTTACGGATTTCATTTTTCCGACGGTGACAACTGGTCCCGTGAAGACAATGCCTACTGTGTCGATTTGTTGAATACCCACATGCTTCCTGCAATGAATCTATTTGGCTACGGACAGGTGGAAAGCACTTACGGCAGCGGCGAGTTTTACGATTTTTTGGATCGCATATTGAGTGAGGATGAAACCCTGGTGCTATCGCATATTCCGGACAAAGAAGGGATTTTAGAATCAATAAAAGACTTTTTAGGAAAAGGAAAATGATTTCGCAGCAAACAATCATCGAAGAGCAACCGAAAATTGAAGAGCATGCCCGAAGCTTTGGGTTGGATTTCTTTCCCACTGTCTTCGAGCTGGTGGACTACGACACAATGAACCAGTTGGCGGCTTATGGCGGATTTCCGGTTCGCTATCCGCACTGGCGCTTCGGCATGGAGTATGATCAGTTGGCAAAAGGGTACCGCTACGGTTTACAGAAAATTTACGAGATGGTCATAAATACCAATCCATGTTATGCATACCTGATGAATGTGAATTCGATGGTGGATCAGAAACTGGTGATGGCACATGTTTTTGCGCATTGCGATTTTTTCAAGAACAATTATTATTTTGCACAAACCAACCGAAAGATGATCGATGAAATGGCAAACCATGCGACGCGGGTTAGCCGGTACATCGACAAATACGGGCTTGAAACGGTTGAGAGCTTTATCGACACCTGCCTCACTCTGGAGAATTTAATCGATTACCATGCACCTTATATAAAGCGGAGCAGCGGCAGGAACGGAAGCTCGGAGGATACCTCACCAAAAATCAAACGCCTGCGCAGCAAGAAATATATGGACAAGTTTATCAATCCGCCGGAATTTATCGATCAGCAGGTCAAAGAACTTGAGAAGAATCAATCGGCCCAATTTACTGTGCCGGACAGTCCTGAAAGAGACATTTTGCTGTTTCTGATTGAATACGCGCCGTTGGCAGACTGGCAGCGGGATGTTCTGGGGATCATCCGGGAAGAAGCATACTATTTCGCCCCCCAGGGAATGACAAAAATCATGAACGAGGGGTGGGCAACCTACTGGCATTCCACAATTATGACCCAGAAGGTGGTGGGGCCGGATGAAGTCGTCGATTACGCCGAACACCATTCCGGAACGGTAGCCAATCATCCGGGCAGGCTTAATCCTTACCGGCTGGGTGTTTTGCTGTTCAAAGACATCGAAGAGCGCTGGAACAAGGGCCGGTTTGGTAAAGAGTACGAGGAATGCGACGACATTAAAGAAAAGAGGAACTGGGATAAAAAGCTGGGATTGGGACGTGAGAAAATATTCGAGGTTCGCAAACTGTACAACGATGTCAATTTTCTTGATACTTTTTTGACCGAGGAATTTAGCAGGGAACATAAATTATTTTCGTTCGCTTATAATAAAGAAAAGGAGAGGTACGAAATAGAATCCAGGGATTTTCAAATGGTGAAGCAACGCCTGCTGCACAGCCTTACAAATGTAGGTCAGCCAATCATCTCAGTAACAAATGCTAATCATGAAAATCGAGGCGAGTTATACCTGGTTCACCAGTACGAAGGGGTGGAACTGGAGCGGCAGTACGCAGCGGATACGCTTCATAATCTCCATTCGTTATGGACGCGTCCCGTCCATGTGGAGACCTTAATGGAGGGAAATCCGGTGATTCTTACTTATGATGGCGAGGAGTTTAATCAGCAAATTATTCCCGCCGCATAAATTTGCAGAAGGAGTAGTTCAATGAAATTTGGAAATATTGTTGTCAACAAATTAAAAGAAGAAAAAAACAAACTTTCGGAGAGCAAAGAAAAGTTCATTTATTTTTCTCAGCAGATGGATGATTGCCAGTTTCAGATTAAATTCAAGGACATTGACAAATACGGTATCGTACTTGACTATTTTTCCATCAGCCGTGGCATCCCGGTAATGGATGTAGAAATCATCAATAAAAAGTTAGAGTTCCAGGCTGAAAAAGTTCAGACAACCGTTACGTATCTCCTGGAAGATTTCAAACTGATCGAGCTGGATAAGATGAACAAACGCGCTCAACTGCGCAGCTATCCGCCTCATAAAAAGGAAGATTCAAAGTTTTATTATGAAATTGTGCTGGATGAAGGCACCAAAGCGCACTTTCAACGCTACCAGTATTCCATGACGCATCGGCGGTTTGAAAAAATTACCTCCCAGATGACCCTGGAAACTTTCGAACGTCTGGTGGACGATCTTGCCGGATCGTTATGTACGGCGGATTAGGCCATTTCAACAATATCTAAATCGTAGCGGGAAACCCAAAAACATTGCATAACACCACGGGACAGCATCAATGCTGTCCTTTTTTTATTTTTTTTGCAGCAAGCTGCCCCTAATCAGAAAGCCCCGGCCAGGAGACCGGGGCT
>CAZUZS010000105.1:0-11704 GCA_964624795.1 uncultured Calditrichaceae bacterium | reverse complement strand
GCTTAGCGGTTCCGGGAATTACTGTTCGGTATAATCAATCATCAGCTTTCTGGTTTGCCCGCTGGCATCCTTAAATTCGATTTCCAGCGTTTTCTGCGATCCAAATCCCTCCTCATCGGAGGGAATCTCGCCGTCCCGCGTGAGCCTGATTTCCGGCAACTGGTTCCGGGAAGTGTAAACCGCAGTTTGCCCCGAACGGAGGAGAACACGGCCGGCGTCATTCGTTAAATCAATCAGCCCCTCGATTCCGATATACATCGTATGACCGTCCGAAAACTGCACCGTCCAGAACTGCGTCCCCTTCACCGATGCCACAGAGGTTGGCGTGGTGACCGTGAATTTCCCGCGCTGCTTGAACAGGCTGGCAAAGAAACTCCCGACTTCAACTATAATATTCTTGTTTATATAGTCTTTCTCGCGAGAACCCTCGATGACGCAGGTAGAATTTTCTTTAACACGCAACAGACTCTTATCATCGATAAACTTGATCGCGCAGAACGATCCTTTGAATGTATGAATTTTGTCGCCATCGTAGAGCACAGTGCCTTTGGAGAGATCTATCACTTTGGTGGGCGCACTGCTGCGTGTCAATTCTCCCTTCCCGGCTGTTTTTACAATCACCGCCACCGGGTCCGCCCCATACGCAAAGGACGCGATCAAAATAAAAAGCAAAACATTCCGGTAGATCCTGTAAGTGATTTGCATAGGTACCTCTTTGTGCCTTTTTAGTCGATATGAATACTCTGAATATCAATTTTATTCTGATTTATTTTGGTGATGAATTCGATCAGCGTTTCCGGGTCCACCGGGGTTTTGTTCAATAGAATCGTGCCGTCGGGCTCGTAGCCCTGCAGCGCGCTCATGTATTGTTCGTATCTGTCTCCCAATATTTGCCGCAGGTAGACGAGAATCAGGTTGCTGTTGGACAGGTCTTGCTGGGAATCGGTGAGCTTGAACTGGTAAACATCGCTGTTGAGATCGACATTTCCTGAAGATGCCGGAATGATGGCCTGCACATACCAGTAGTAAATATGCCCCGGCTCCAGCAGCCGGATGGGCCCCACGCTACCGCCTCCAGTCAAATCAAATGTCAATGGAGAAGGATCCGCCGGATATTGAAAAACCTGGTTGGGGTAATTCTCAATATGAAGCATGGGATCATGGCTCAGCACATCCTGGATGGATTCATCTTCAGCATATTTTTCATAAACGAAGAGGTCGAACAACTGCGCATCGGATTGCCACAGGAAATTTGGAAACGGGGTGGGCACTTCTATCAACATTTTTTCGCTCACGCGATTTCCGGGATAAAGCGGCTCCAGGGTAGTTGGATTGGTGATGGTAATTGTTTGTACCGCACTGTTCACAACCGCACCGGGATTATTCTCGGGAACGGCTTCGAGGCGAAAAACGTAAGTGCCGGAAGGCAGCTTGCCGGTTGCAATCACCTGGTTCTGCAATTCGTTAAAATTAAAATCATTCCTGTCAAACTCGATGCGCTGAGGTGCGCCCTGGCTGTTGAGAATTATGGCAGCTCCGGCATTTAGATCCTGATAATTAATAGTCACCTCATTATGCGCGGGCATTTCGAAAATGTTCGTTTGCGCATCTGCGACGATCTCATTGTTCCACGTCATATTGAAACGAATCGAGATTCGTTCCGCTGAATCTCCATCATTATTAATCCGCAGATTAAAAATATTGGGCGCCGATCCGGTTTGTGTAAAATTAAAATCACCGACATAAAATATCTGGGCACTTTGCACTGCCGGGCTTAACTCCAGGGTCAAAATAATTTCTGCCAACAACCAATTGGGAAGAAGGAGGCAAGCCAATACAAATATTTTTAAGGTATATTTCATATTCAGCCTCTACGATTGATTTGTACGCAATATAATAACAAAATTTTTGGTACTTCAAAACATTATTACCAAATAACTAAATTTATTGAATTAATCTGTGATTAAGGCCACAGATTGAGCAATTTTGCTCAATTAGGAGTGGGGCCCCATAATGGGGAGGAAATCATGGAAAAATGCAACTGCTGCGAATTGTCGGCTTGCTTTGCGCCGAATCAGGTGATGTTCAAACCTAATTCTTCTATGGTTTTGCGAATCTCTTCGGGATCGGACAGCGGAAGCGAGCAGGTTTGCCGGTAACAAACAAATGCCGCCGGCTTATTGTCCTTTGCCTGCCGGTCTTTCCATAAACCGGGGTCTATCCCCGCTGGTTGATGGTTTTTTGAAATTCTTGCTACCACCCGGTCAGGCACGAACAGGCTGAAAAGCGTATCATCAAATTCCCGCTGCGATCCATTCTCCGGGAAAGAAACCGTGATCTCCACCGGTGAATAGTGACGGTAGGTATAAGCGCGCACCAGGGAAGGCAATGCTTCACCGCGGGCTTCGATATCCTGTTTGTAAAGCTTGAAAATCTCTTCCGCCTGTTGCAGGTAAACCTCATTGCCGGTGTAGGCATGCAGTCGCAGCAGGGTCAAGCAGAAAATACTGCTGCCTGGTGGCGTGGACGCATTAAACTGCTGTTTCATGCGGGTAAATGTCGTGTTCCCATGCGCACTGGCAGAGTAGAATCCGCCATCCTTTTCATCCCGAAAATTCTTGTTGACGTGATCTGCCAGATCAATTGCCTGTTGCAGGTAAGCAGGATTTTGAACAGTTTCGAAACCGTCGATTAATGCCTGGATAAAATAGGCGTAGTCATCCAGGTAACCGATTACCGCATCATCCTTCCCCTTTATAAAATGCGCCAGGATTGTGGAATTCTGAATGTAATTCTTTTGAATAAACGCGACTGCCTTTTCCGCTGCTTTGCGATATTCATCTTCCCCGGTTGCCTGGTAAACGTACCAGAGGGCTGAAATCATCATCCCGTTCCAGTCGGCCAAAATCTTATCATCAAGGCCGGGACGAACCCGTTTTTGGCGGGCGGCAAAAAGCCTTTGCCGGGCAGATTCAATCTTCCCGCTGAGAAGCTCCGGGGTCATTGAATTGTTTTCAGCCAATTCGTCCGGCGGCTGGGCAATATGCAGAATGTTGGCACTCTCAAAATTCCCGTCAGGCGTTATATCAAAATATGCGCAGAAGTGCCTGAACTCATCTGTTTCCAGCAATTCCTCAACTTCGTCATATTTCCAGACGTAATATTTTCCCTCCACGCCTTCGCTGTCCGCATCCAGTGTGGAATAAAATCCGCCCTTCGGATCCCGCAATTCCCGCAGCACAAAATCGGCACTTTCTTTCGCAACGCGAAGAAAAATATCCTCGCCGGAAAGCCGGTAGGCATTTACGTAAACCGGGATGAGCAACGCATTGTCGTACAGCATCTTTTCGAAATGAGGAACCAGCCAGAAAGCATCGGTGGAATAACGATGAAAACCGCCGCCAACCTGGTCGTACATGCCGCCCTCCGCCATATTGCGAAGGGTGAACAGCGCCATGTGGCGCGCCTGCGAGTTACCGGTATGGAAATAGTGACTCAACAAAAAATCAATTCCCGCTGCGCTGGGAAACTTGGGGGCGCTGCTAAATCCGCCAAAGCGGGCATCAAAAGAATTCTCCAAATGGCTGTAAAGATTGCCGATTGCCCGATCGGGATCCGGCAACTCCTGCGATCCCTCCAGTTCGTCTAATCTGGTAAGGGCATTCTTAATTTCTGCCGCGCTATTCTCAATCCGCTCCGGCTCCGTTTTGTAAATATCCCTTATCTTGAAAAGCAGCTCCGTGAAACTGATCATCCCGTATTTGCGATCCGCGGGAAAGTAAGTTCCACCATAAAACGGAACCTGGTCCGGCGTCAAAAAAACGGAAAGCGGCCAGCCGCCGCGCCCGGTGGTCATTTGCACAAAAGTCTGATAGAGATGGTCGACATCAGGGTATTCTTCCCTGTCCACTTTGATATTCACAAAATTCTTATTCATAATCTGGGCGATGGTGTCGTTCTCGAACGATTCATGGGCCATCACGTGGCACCAGTGGCAGGCGGAGTAGCCGATGCTCAGAAAAACCAGCTTGTTCTCCTGTCGGGCCATTTCGAATGCTTCCGCCCCCCACGGATACCAGTCCACCGGGTTGTGGGCGTGCTGCTGTAGATACGGGCTTTTCTCATGGATCAGCCGATTTGTATGTTCATGATCTCTTTTTGCAGAATCGGGCATGGTCAACTTTCCTTTCCGTTTCCAGGGATTGTCTGAGATGATTATCGCAAAAAACGGATGACACGCGATTGCACGGACAATTGTGCAATTCCCCCGGTAATTTCGATTTGCGGTTGTTCATCAGCTCTTTTGGAATAAAATGGATAACCGGCGATTAAGTTCCTATTCTTGACGCAGCCGATTTGGCGACACTCTCTTAATCGCTCCGTCTGTCACGACCGCTCACCCTTTAAACATCGGCCAAAGAACCGTTCTCCAGTGAACCGGATTTTCCAATTCATTTCCAGCGTACCTTCCCGATAAAGCCCAGCGGCGCGATAAGAAAATTGTGGACCAGGTAACTAATCTCGAAAATCGCGAAGTGGGTAAAATGAACCGGTTCCCGGAAGACCTTGCCCGCAGATTTCAATACAAAAAAGTCTGCGCAAAATTTTGCCAGCAAGGCAAAAGCCGCGACGGGAGCGAATATCGGAATAAGCCACAGCAGAAGATTGCTGAGGTGGAAACCGGCATATCCGATTTGCACACCGGTCGAATAGAATTTTCCGGCGGAATGATGCCGCCGCCGCTGGAAGAAGAATTCCTTCCAGGTCGAAGGCAAACCGGTTGTCACCCACCCCCGGGGATCCAGGCAAACTGCCATGTTTGGCCGCAGCCGCCCCATTCTATAAATCAGCAGATCGTCATCCCCGCTCAGCGATTTGGCGATTTCGCCCATCCCGCCCGCCGCCGTAAACAACTCGCGCGTGTAAGCCCAGCTCCCGCCAAATGCCAGAAAAGGCCGGCGATGACCTACCCCGGCAGCGGCGATACTCCAGGTAACCAGGCGTTCCGGCAGCAGGTAGCGGTGCAACAGGCTTTGGGAGAAGCGGACCTTCGGAATATTCACAACCAACTGCGAACCGCCAAAAAAATGGGAATTGAAAACGGACAGGTAATCTTTGCCGGCAATACAATCGGCATCCATCAGGATTAGATTTTCAAACTTTGCAGCTGCCAATCCCTTTTGCAAGGCGTTTTTCTTGGGCGAGATCCCTTCCGGAACGTCATCGATTTCGATCAAATTCAGCACACTGAATTCCGCCGTGAAATTCCGCACGATTTCCGCCGTGCGGTCGGTGCAGCGGTCGGCAACAACGATGATTTCAAAATATTCCCGCGCATATTGTTGACCTGACAAACTTCGCAGCGTTTCACCAATCGTTTCTTCCTCATTATGCGCTGCGATGATAATTGAAAATGGCGTGTATCTCTCAGATGTTGATGCCGGCTGTCCGCAAGCAGCACTTTTTAAACCGGTCCAAAGCCACGTGAGATAAGAAAGGTAAACAAGCAACACAACTCCCGTAAAGAAAGACATTGGCAGGCCATCCATCAGCGGTTGTAGGACCAGCGCAATTTATCCCGGAAATCTTCTCCCCAGCCCAGTTTATTGCGCAGCAGGGCAAAGTAGTCGCTTTCGGGCAGCTTTACCAATTGCGCGTCAAAGGGTGCCCGGTGAATTTTCAGAATCGTGCGGCTGGATATCTCCCGCACATCCTGGTTATCGGCGCTAAGTACAATCTTGGGATAATCAGTGAAAATCTGTGTTTCGATATCCGATTTTGGAGATATGATTACCGGCCGGTTGGTCAGCGAATGCGGGCAGATCGGGTTGAGAATAATGGAATCGCTGTCTGGCACTACAATCGGGCCGCCGGAGGAGAGCGAGTAGCCGGTAGAACCGGTGGGCGTGGAAACGATAAGCCCATCCGCGACATACGTGTTGAAGTATTTGCCGTCAATCTCAACCGCCACCTCGATGACCCGCGTGGATCGTCCCTTTTCGATGGTAATTTCGTTCAATGCATACATCGGTGTTGGATCGCCATCGACCACACCTTCCAGCATCAGCCGCTTCTCCACCGTGTATTTCCCATCCAGAATGTGCGGCAAAATTTTCCCAAAATCTTCCAGCAGCACTTCGGTCATAAATCCCAGGCCGCCGACATTCACTGCCAGAATCGGTGTCTGGTAGCGCCCGACCAATTTAACCGAGCGCAGTACGGTTCCGTCTCCGCCAAAAGCAATGATCATGTTGCTATTGGCGGCGATTTCTTCGTCCGGCAGAACCAGGCAATCTGAAAAATCTGTGAGCGATTCCCTGAGAACAGACGGCGAACAAACCAGTGACACCCCGGAATTCTTCAAGGTTTGAAAAATTTCAGGAAGTTTCTTCCATAAAATTGCTTTGGATGGATTGGCAAATATTCCAAATTTTGGCATCGGGATTTCTCCGTTTTTTCTCCCGGCAATTGTTGACAAACAAGATACTCACAATGAGTTATAATGTCAATTGCAGAAAATCCGGAGCGCTTCAAAACATCACTTGCGGCCACGCTCCAAATCGTAATCATTCCATTTGGAATCTCGCATGGTGTAAAGAGCGTAGCGCGATAAATTCATAAATTGGGTGATTTGATAACAGATTTATTCGGAAAAAACTTTGGTCTGTTTTAAATGTTTCCTTGGCTGCAAAGTGATCTTCTTTGATCGATTTTCGGTTTCTCTTTCTTTTAAGTCTTCGTAAATGGCCTTGATATCGAAATTGAATTTCTTTGCATGATCTTCTCTATATTTTCTTATTTCCTTCACAATCTCATCTTCCCACATGTCATATGCTCCTTTTTATTAAAGCTACGCAATCTATTCACCCATTAATTCTTCGGGTGTACAGATAATTGGATTTATATATCCACTATTATAGCATATCTCCTCGATTTTATCCCTCATTTCCGCATTAGCAATATGTTTATAATTCCATGTTAATAAATAATTCATCCCATGAATTGCAGCAATTGAAACATGAAACGCATCATCAATATACAGGGGAGGAATGACCTTCTTGGCTATGAAATCCTGCGCTAATATAAGTACGGCTTCATTTAATTCCAGGATTGGCAATTCAAATATCATTTCATTCCGTTTTTTTGCGGCATCGGGATCTCCCTTAATGGCCTCATCCACAGTCAATTGCGATATGAAAAGATCATAATTTTGTCTTCTTAAATCCCACCATTCCCATGTTATTTGCTGATGAGCTGCTGTAACAATGTCCCGGCTTATACGGGATGAAAGGTAACTTACAAAACTTGTCTCAAGATATATTTTGGGTTTCATAATTCAATATATCCATGTCAATTTCCAGAGGCAATGTAACCAATTTTTGCTCACATTCATAAATCTAATCCTGGTTTCCATTTAAAACGAATTCACAGATTCAATAAGAACCAGGAAATTTTTCCCACCAATCACGGCAGTTCGTTTCCTGGCTTATCGGTCACTGTGAGCACTGTCGACCCGGAACCGTTCAGCTCAACCGGTATGTTATGAACCACCGACCTGATTTTGCATGTCCCGGTTTCGGCGTCATCGCAGAAATAGTAGAGCATCTCCAGCCGCAGGTTTTGCCGTCCGAATGCTCCTGCCACACTTACCGGGATTTCCAGCAGCGATTTGCCATGTTCCAGCGATTGAATCATATTCGCCTGCGGCGAATGGAAAACGCCCGCATCGGCAACCAGCAAATACTGGAATGGCGATTCGGGATTGAATTTTTCCCCGGGCGGCAGGTCGATGTTTACCTGCAGCGTGAATTTCCCGGAAGAAATTTTCTGCTCCGGATGATTCACCACTACGGTGCCAGGCAATCCGGCGGTAAGCATGGCGGCATTTTTCTGCTTGCCGGCAATTTTGGACAATCCGCTGATATTCAATGTGCCGACGTCGCCCGAGCTAACGTCCACCACCCGCACCCGGTGATTATTTGTATCCGCCACGTAAAGTTTATCGCCCAGCGCGCTGATCCCGGCCGGCTCATAGAATTGGGCTGTTTTCCCGTCTTCATATCCCGGTTTTCCATTACCCAGGTAGCTTGCGGTCCTGCCGGTTTTCAAGTCCAGAATTTTTAATTTGTGATTGTAGGTATCAGCTATGTAAAGCTTCCCTTTTCGATATTCGATTCCCAGCGGATGCTGAAGGCGAACCTGCTCGCCCTTCCCGTCCCGGTCGCCATACTCAAACAGGTCGCCGCCGGCCAGTGTGCTTACCTCGCCGTCTTGCTGCAGATCGATTGCCCGCACCGAACTGACCTCGCTGTCCGCGATATACAGGAAACGCCCGTCGGAGGCGATCCCGGACGGTTGGGCAAATGCGGCATCCAGCCTGTCGCCGTCCTTGCGCGCCTCCCGCCCGCTCCCGGCGTAGTTTTCAATTTGGTGGCTCGTCAAATCTAACATCCATATCTGGTGCAGACCGGCCATGGCGATGTAGAGTTTAGTCCCCACCACCTGCAAATCCCAGGGGGAGCTGAGCGCTATGTTCAGAGCATTCCCCGAAGGTTCCCTGTCAAATCCCTGCATCCCGGTACCGGCAATGGTGCGAACCGTTTGACTGCCGAAATCGACTTCACGAATGGCATGATTCTCGGTATCGGCAATCAGCAATTTGTCCTTGTAAACTGCCATTCCCTGCGGGTGCCGAAATTCCGCGGTGCTGAAATCGCCGTCCCGGAAGCCTTCTTTGCCGCTGCCGATGATCTTCTCCAGCAACCCGTCCAGGCTGGCTACCAGAATGCGGTTATTGTTGGAATCCGAAATATAAAGCCGCTGACCGGCGCTGTCGGCTAACACTTTCCCCGGGTAATTGAGAATGGAAAACGGGCGGCGGGTCATCTCCAGGTCGATGGGGATTGGGGCAGGGTCGAGCTTGCCCTGCTTTCCGAATTCCTCCAACAGAACATCCACATAAGTATCCACCGCCTGGCGATTTCCCTCGCCGGAGAAAACCGAGGCGATGTAGCCGTCCGGATCAATGAGCACCAGCGTCGGCCAGGCGCGGGTACCGTAAGCCTGCCAGATTTGAAAATTCTGATCGACCACCACCGGGTGTTTGATTTCGTAGCGAAGAATGGCCTGCCGGATATTGTCGGCGTCCTGCTCATTGGTAAATTTGGCGGAGTGCACACCTATCACCACAAACGGCTTGTCTTTGTATTTTTCTTCCAGGTAGTGCAAATCCGGAATAATGTGCATGCAGTTGATGCAACAGTAAGTCCAGAAGTCCAGCAGCACCACCTTTCCACGCAGATCATCATTAGTCAGCGGGCGCTTCACATTCAGCCAGGTAAAATTGGTTGGCAGATCCGGCGCTTTGATATGGTAGCGTTCCCGTACGCCCCGCAGGCGCTCCCGGACCTCCTGTTTGTCCAGACTTTGTGGCATGGCATTCACCCCTTCTATATTGAGAAAAAAGAGAAACAGCAAAATTGCTGAGACAGTTCGTCCAATTAAGTGCATATTCACCTCACTTTGTTTACCTAACGTAAACATACAGCCAGGGAAATAGTTGCACGCCGAAGATCACGTTTTTCTAACAATAGTTTCACGAAATGATGTCAGACGGAGGTTGGGAGCATCTCGAAAGATGGAAAAAGAAATTAGTGCGGTTTTTCGATTTAAGGCAGGATTACGAATACACGATGATTGAAGTCCCGAAGGGACAAAATATTTATAGAATGGATGATCCTCCCCAGATAACGGAGTCCCGTCAGGGACGACACACAGAAAAGCCCTCTCATCGGAACAACATCAACATCCCGTCACGATGGGACTGGACTCTTCTTTAGGATTTATCTGTTCTATAAGCATCCTGTCTCTACGAGGCTTCTGCTATTTTTCCGTGATTAGATTTTCACGTAAACGCTGGGGCGCCCACTAAACTACTATTCGTGATTTTCGTGCATTTCGTGGTAAATGCAATAAACACCACCTACTTCTGTCGGTAATCCGGCACATACAAAACGCGCTTAATCTTGTTGGTCGGTGTTTTCTCAAACGGCTCCGGTTGTTCCAGCAGCCGGCCAATTTGCGAAAATGCCGGCAGCCGCGAGTTGGTCTCTGTGCGCACTTTTTCCAGGATTTCATCGATCTCTTCGTGCCGGATGGTGTGTTTCGGCGCATCCAGCAGGGTTTGAATGTAGTCGTAGTCCATATAAATCCGTGCCACCACCCGGTCGTTCTCTACATAGGCCAGCGCTTCTTCCACAAAAAGCGATTCGCGCAACTTATCCTCAATGATCTCCGGGTAAATATTCTCACCGGAGGCGCCTACATACACGTTCTTGGACCTTCCCTTGATGAAAAGAGAACCGTCCGAATCCAGGTAGCCCAAATCGCCAGTTCGCAGCCAGCCATCTTTCAGCAGCACTTTTTTGGTTTCGTCATCATTTTTGTAATACCCTCTCATCACGTTGGGACCGCGCACCCAGACCTCTCCGACAGCCGTTTTTTTATCGGGATTATCAATTTTAATCTGCACACCCTTTATGGCACGTCCCACCGACCCCGGCTTCAAATGGTGATGCGAATCGCCGGAGACGATGGGTGCACACTCGCTCAATCCGTAGCCGATGGCATAGGGAATTTTACCCTCCCGCAGGAACAGTTCCACTTCTCCATTCAGGCTGGCGCCGCCAATGATAAAGCTGTGCAGCCGCCCGCCAAAGGATTCCAGCACCTTTTGCCCGATCTTGCGATACAGCAGCCGGCGGCTCAAATCGAATCTTGTCAGAAAGCGCAGGGCTTTCCGGGTGGTGATTTCCGGCAGCACTTTCTTGTGATATATCTTTTCAAAAACCATTGGCACACCGGTAACCAGCGTGGGACGGACGACCGCCATGGCGTCCATCAGCACTTTGGGTGAGGGCTTGCGGGATAGAAAATAGAGCGAGGCCCCGCAGGAAATGGCCCCCATAAAGGCAGTTGTGCATCCATAGGCATGGGCCAGCGGCAGCAGGGTCAACATGACGCTGTCCGTGGTAACACCGCCCAGCGCATCCGGCCCGGCCAACGCATTGGTCACCAGGTTTTTGTGGGTCAGCATCACACCTTTGGAATGGCCGGTAGTGCCGGAGGTGTAGAGAATTTCGGCCAGGTCATTTTCCCCGATTTCACCGCCCGTGGTTCGAAACAGGTTTCTTCCGCTTTTGATGGCCTCACCTACTTTTTCCGGAATATTGGAGATCTTGTCCAGAAAATTTTCCTCCTGCGGTGCGGTTTCTTTTACGAGATAGAATGAGGTCAGGGAAATAACCTCCGGCACCTTCTCCAGCGCCGTCAAATCCAGCGATGTCAGGATTTTCTCATCCACAAATGCGGCATTCGCTTCGGAGTGCGCAATTATGTGGTTTATATCGGACTCCGGGAATTCGCTGAGCACCGGCACCGCAACCGCCCCCATGGTAGTGACCGCCAGAAAAGCGACGGCCCAGTTGGGAGAATTGTCCCCCAGGATGATCACTTTGTCGCCTTTGCGGATTCCCCGCTCGTGGAGGAACATGCTCAGAATTTTGACCTTGCGGCCCAATTCTTCGTAGGTAATTGGTTCCTCATTTACATAGGACACCGATTTATTCGGCGCGAAATTTTCTAAAATATAATTGAAGAAACAGTCCAGCGTCAGTTTTTTCAGATCCTGTTCTTTCATGATCGT
>CAZUZS010000104.1:5609-12422 GCA_964624795.1 uncultured Calditrichaceae bacterium | reverse complement strand
TCCCCGCTCTTTCTTATATTGGCTGTGTTGGGATTGGTTTTTGGGATTAGGATTTTTTACCGCTATTACGGCACACCGCCCGGACAGGAAATTCCCCCGGTTTAAATCGCGGCAGTGACATAATCGCCGGCAAATTGATGCAGAATTTCCGAGAGGTTGCGCTCGGCGTTAATGACATCGGTTGCCCGGCAGTTTTTCAGGATGTCACAAATAGCCTGCGGCGTGACATTTTCCATATCCGCCACCTCACGGTAGGTCCCCATCTCCTGGTAGCTCCAGTACAACTTGAAATGACGTTCATTCCATCGCGATTTGATTGCGCTGAGCAGTGAGAAAATGGTGTTCAGCATCTGATCGGTAGCATCATTTTCGGAAAGAAACCAAATCTCGGTTTTTCGCTTCTTGGCAAATGTGAGCGCGCGGTTAGCGCGGTGAAAGGCCGGACCATCCATTTCGATAGGCAGCACACCGCCCATGCGGTAAATGGTGCCCACCCCTAATCCGTAACGGATGTTGATCGGAAACACCATCTTTTGCAGCGATTGAATAATTTCGAAGGCATGCCCGGGAGAATCAATCAATCCCTGGAACTCGTCACCTTTGGTGATGGTCATGGGTGCTTCGACATACGGATTGAACTGTTCGTTAATCTGGACCACAGCGGATTTCATAAAAAGCTGCGTTTGGTAGCGATCCATGCCACTCAGACGCTTTGAACCACTAACATCGCCAATTAAAACCGTATATATTTCACTCTCATCCATAAATATGCCCCTAATTATTTCTTCAAATAGCAAAGCCGGTAACCTTGCGCCGTATAGCTACCAACATCAAAAAGCCTTTCGTGCTTTTTCCCTTCCGTTCCGGATTGTCGCTTTTGCTGCTCGTTTATCCTGAATCCGCTCCCATTTGGCTCGCCTGGGAATAACGATCTTTTTCTGACGGTTGTGAATGCTCTTCATTTTTCAAGAAGCCTGTTCTGACCCTGCTTCGCCGGGTGTGACGCATGAAGGTTTGATATAATCGGCAAATGGTTAAAAAACTATAGAAATTCTCGCTCCCAATCGCTGCAACCCGGAGTCGCTTTTAGCCAATCAACACTCACCATTTCCGGGATCATTCAAGCTTCTTTGCTCGCGATCCGGCGATTTTATTGCAATCTAATCAATTCACATATATTCAAGACCACTGAAGCTCGTAAAGACAGGATTCACCGTCTTCCGCTTCACATTCCTTCTCATTCAGCTTGACGGCGTTTCCCCCGCAAATCCCGACTCCCTTCTTTAAAAATTCCTGCATAAACCAGCAATAAGACTTATGAATATCTTCATCATAGCCAAATGTTACCTGCGCATTTCGATCCCCGGTTTTTTGATAGGAATAGGTTCCAAAATCCCAGAGATAGGAATACAATCTGCCAAACTGTTCCAAAAACTTTTGAGGATTTCGTGCTTCCTCATAATTGTAAAAATATCGATCAATGATCCCTTCCGCATGGCGGGCCCCAATTTCCCGAAATATATTTTCCAGCGGCTGGCTAACGGACGCTCCCAGCGCATTGTCCATATTCTGTAACAAATGAAACGGATACAAATTGGAAGGAAAAACCTGCTCTCCTACCGCCTGTCTCACCGGATCCGGCAGTTTTTTCATCATCTGCTGGTAGGCATTATTTTCCGCCATGCTTTCAAGATAGTCCAAACGCGATTGAATCACCAATCCCTTAATGTCACTCATGAATTCAACTCCTGTGCTATTTTATGCCGTAACTGTTTCAGAAACTCAGAAATTCCACCTGCCTCTTTTCCGCCGCCCTGCACCATGTCAAATGAGCCACCGCCCTTTCCTTCCATTAAGTGAAGCAGCGGCAGGACCATCGTGCGCAGATTAAGTTTATCTCCCGCCGAGTGCGCAACAATCCAACGAATATCGTTTCCATTGCGGCTTACAGTTGCCGCTAAATGATCTGTCCGGGAAATTACCTCGTCAACGAAAACTTTCATCATCTTGCTGTCAGCATTCTCGAACACCTGCTCAACATAAGTAATGCCGGCAACTTTCCCGGCTGCAGCAATTGCATCACGCGCCTGCGCAGACATTTTATCCGCCTGCAATTTGCCAACTTCCCGCTGCGCGAATCTTAACTGCTGCTGCAGATCGTCGATCCGTGGCGCAATGTCATCCTCTCCGCAGGTCAACGTTTGCATCAAATGTTGAACAAGCCGGTTTTTGCGATCGTAATCCGCGATCGCCCGGTCACCAATTTTGGCATACAGGCGGGTGTGGCCGCGCAATTTTTCTTTACCGGTAATCTTGATTAAACCGATTTCACCGGTGCGAGAAACATGTGTTCCCCCACAGGCAGAAACGTCAAATCCATCGATTTCCACTAACCGAATCCTGTCCACATCCGGCGGGGGCCGGCGAATATTGTATTTGCCTACATCCTCCGGATCGATCCAGAACGTATTCACTGCCAGGTTTCGGTTTATGATTTGGTTTGCCAGAGTTTCTCCCTTTGTTAAATCATTTTCCGGGATTTCTTCCGCATCAAATTCAACGGTGGTGTAGTCCTCACCAAAGTGAACAGAAATGGTCGGATACTTGCCAATCTGTAAAAAACTCTGGGAGATAATGTGCTGGCCGGTATGCTGCCGCATGTAATCCAGCCGTCGCCGGGCGTCGATTTTTCCCGCGACCGGGCCTTCGCGAAGCGGCTGTTTTACAAAATGCACCACATCATTCGCACCCGAATTCCGGACATCATAAACTTCCGTGCCATTCAGCCAGCCATGATCCGCAGGCTGTCCGCCTCCCTCCGGGTAAAAGCAGGTGGAATCCAGAATTACGCCAAACTTGCCATTTTCCTGAACTGTAGAGACAACATTCCCCCGGAATTCAAATAGGTAGGCATCTTCATAATAAGTCCTGTCCGTCATTCATCACTTCCCTGATTTATTCTTAATTTAAGGGATTAGAAGGCAAAAATCAAACATATAAACTTGATTTTACCATGTTAAGATATATTTATTGAAATCGAAAAAGTGGAAATGGGTGTGGTTTGGAATGCTCAGGTTGGGTGAATTTATCTTGAATATTTCCTTTTATGACATTAATGTCTCAAATTTCAATTAAACTCGATTTTTCCAATACCCCGGTTTTCGTGCAAAATGGGCTATGGCCACAATCAAAATCTCATCTTTCCGAATTCGGTAGATAATAGCAAATGGGAATCTGTTGAGTAAGCATTTTCTTGTACTTTTGGAAAACGAAGGCCATGCTTTTGGGAATTCTATGATACGGCACACTGTCGAATAGACTTCTTCTAAAAACTCCAAACCGAGTCTTGCCTGAAGCGCTTCGTAATAATCGATTATATTATTAAGTTCAATCCGGGCCTGGGGATGAAAAACATATTTCATTTCTTAAGACGATTCCTTATCTCACTAAAAACCTGTTCACCCTCTATTCCCTCAACCTTCCCCGATTCATATTCTTCTACCCGCTTCTCTACTTCCTTTTTCCACCGCTGATCAATTTCCGTTTGAGTTGGAATGTTGAGGCTCTGCAGAAGTCTATCGACAAGCTCGGCTCTATCCTCCCGGGGAAGAAGAAGCGCTTCTTCAGCCAGTTTTTTTGCAACATCAGTCATTTCACCTCACCTCTGTTTCTTTTTCTAAATATAGTAATCAGCTTTTGGTAGGAATACAATAATTTAAAAACCGGCAGAAATTTTATCCGATCGTTTCCTGTGAAGAAGCCTCAGTTAACCAACTAAACCTAATTGCACCTCCGATGAAGTTTAATTTCATTTAGAAATGTAGTGGGAACCAAAAGCATTTAAAAAATAGATTGCCGGTAAAAAACCTCACCCAACAATTCCGCCAAAGATTTTCACCATCCATGAAATGGCGATGGCAAGGGCCAGCGTGATACCGACGGTCGCCAGCATCCACTTGCGATCCAGCTCGCGGGACAACACCGCCATGGTGGCCACGCATGGTATATAGAATGTAATGAAAACCGTAAATGTAAGAATCTGGGTAGTGGACATTATTGCCAAAACATTGGTGGTACCGATGGCCTGGGTCAGCATGATAAGCGAGAGCTCTTTCCGCAGCACACCGAAGATCAGGGTAGAGCCAACTACCAGGGGAAGTCCCAGCAACGCGGTGAGTGGTGAGAGCCCGATGTTGATTGCCTGGTCCAGGTGAAAATATTCCAGCATTCCCAGCACCAGGCTGCCGGCGATGAGAATTGGCCAGGCAACCACGATAAACTCTTTGATCCGGAACCATGTCTTCTTTCTCAACACAGAGAACGATGGCAGACGGTAGGGCGGAATTTCCAGCACCATACCGGGCGAAACTTCCGGCATTAAACGGGACAGGATCTTTCCGGAAAACGCGATCACAATCATGTTGAAGATGTAAATCATAAACGCCCAGATCGGCCCCAGGTAGAATGCCACCAGCCCGAAAATAACCACCGATCGGGCGGAACACGGCACCATGCTGGAAATCACCGCTGCGATAATTTTATCGCGCCGCGAAGGCAAAATTCGGGTCGCCATCACCGCCGGAACATTGCAGCCGTATCCCAGCACCGCCGGAATGATGGCCGTTCCATGCAGCCCAATGCGGTGCATGAGTGCATCCATCATGAAGGCCACCCGGGGCAGGTATCCCATGTCTTCCAATAAGGTCAGCCCGATCAAAAACGGCACTAAATATGGAAGTACAATCGCCACGCCGCCGCTGATTCCCCAAAAGAAGGCTTTTACCAGGTGAAATAAAAATCCGCCTGCCGGAAGAAAAGTTGGAAGCAGCAGGTTTATTCTGTCGAACCCGGAAAGCAGAAACCCTTCAATGACTGCGCCAAATTCAAATACAACGTAAAAGAATCCCATGAGGACAGCTAGCAGGATGGCATAGCCGGCATACTTGTGCATGATGACATCATCGATCTTCTCTCGCCAGTCTCGCTGCGGTTGTCCAACCCTCACAACCCGGTCGTAGATTTCCATGGCGATGGCATGTCGCTCCAGCACCAGCACGCTGTCCTGCGGCTTTCCGCGGAGATCGACCAGTTGTTGCTGCAATTCCTGCACCCGGGCGATAAGGTGTCTTCCATTCTGCCCGGTGACATTTTGCAGAAAATAATCGTCATCCTCTAATAGCTTCATTGCCAGAAAACGCGAGGGGTAAGGCATTGGGGAATGCACTTCCTGGTGAATCACTTTCTCCATTTCACCGATCACTTCTTCCACATCTCTCTGGCATAATATCTTTCCGGCGGTTGAGGGCTGACCTTCTTTGATTGCCTTTTTTGCAACGAAAAATAGCTCCCGCACCCCACTGTTTTTACTGGCAATGGTAATCTGAAGCGGCACACCCAGGATTTTTGTTAACGCTTCAACATTGATCTCCAGCCCTTTGCGGTGCGCTTCATCGATCATGTTTAGCGCGATAATCATTGGAATACCCAGCTCCAGCAGCTCCAGCGTCAGCGGAAGGCTGCGCCCCAACTGCGAGGCATCCAGCACGTTAATGATTAAATCGAACTTGCCGGTCATCAGGTATTTGCGCACTTCAGCTTCAGCATCGTTGGTTGCCGAAAGCGAGTAAGTGCCGGGAAAGTCGACCAATTCGTGAACATCGCCATTCAAACGCACCCTGCTTTGGGTGTATTTAACCGTGGTTCCGGGCAGATTTGAGGTCGCAGATTTGTAACCGGCCACCGAATTAAACAGGGTACTTTTGCCGGCATTGGGTTGTCCCACCAAGGCGATTTTCATTGATCTTCTACCATAATTTTTGCGGCGATCCCACGCCCAATCGCGATCGACGTTCCGTTGTTTTCGATCAGCAGCGGTCCGGAAAACGGGGCGTTTCTGCGAATCAGGATCGTACTGCCAATCCCTACTCCCAATTGCGCCAGCGTTGTTCGGGAATTTTTCCCGCCGGAAATGTTCACAACTTTCACCGATTTATGTGCCGGAATTTCCAATAAGGATTTCATCTGGTATTCAGCGATTCTCCTTTACTTGTGACATCTTTATTTTGTAATTTCTCACCTACGCCGCCTTCAATTAAGAAATAAGAATAAGCCATCCTGAAACGCCGTTGCAGATCCAACTTTCTTATCCAACTCCATTTTATGCGCAATCTAATTATCGAACGATTTAAATTAATATTAAGATTTAGTATCAACAAGTCCATAATAACTTTTTCCTGGAATTTTGCATTCATTTTTCCCCATTCCAGGCCAATTAATATAAGTGCCAGGTATTCCACCGTCGACTCCGTAATGTTGAATTCGTAAACAGATTGTGAGCCGCATTCGTTGAAGGGATTCCCACCGCCACTTTTTCCCCACATTGTCTTTGCGGTGAACTCAATGTAAATTTTGTTGTTTTAATACATTGCTGAAATGAAAGATACGATTTACATCAAGGGCGCGCGGCTGCACAATCTGAAAAATCTGGATGTAGCCATTCCGCGCCAGCACCTGGTGGTGATTACCGGGCCGAGCGGCTCGGGAAAATCCAGCCTGGCATTCGACACACTTTACGCCGAAGGGCAGCGGCGCTATGTCGAATCGCTGTCCGCCTACGCCCGGCAGTTCCTGGAAAAAATGCCCACGCCCGAAGTGGAGAGCGTTACCGGCATCTGCCCCGCTATCGCGATTCAGCAAAAGGCGCCTTCCGGAAATCCGCGCTCCACCGTAGGAACGGTGACCGAAATTTACGATTATATCCGGTTGCTTTATGCCCGCGTCGGGGACGTTTACTGCTATAATTGCGGAAATCCC
>CAZUZS010000104.1:0-5509 GCA_964624795.1 uncultured Calditrichaceae bacterium | reverse complement strand
ACGGCTCACTGGAGCTGATCACCGGGGACGGAAAAGTCCGGCATTTCAGCCAGCAATTTATTTGCAGCAACTGCGGCACGAACATGATCGAACCTGAACCTCGGTTATTCTCATTCAACAATCCATTCGGCGCATGCCCGGGCTGCCAGGGCTTTGGCGATATGATGGACATCGATCTGAACAAAATCATTCCCAACCCGGAGAAGAGCCTGCGGAAAGGGGCGATCGCGGTGTGGGATACGCCCGCTTACCGGCACCTCGTTACCCGGCTTGCCTATGTCGCGCCCCGC
Source organism: uncultured Calditrichaceae bacterium (assembly GCA_964624795.1). GTDB lineage: Bacteria > Calditrichota > Calditrichia > RBG-13-44-9 > RBG-13-44-9 > CAZUZS01. Next base: position 5,219 of record CAZUZS010000104.1, on the reverse strand, counting down.
TACGGGATTCAAATGGACAAGCCGTTCAAGGATCTCACCGAAGAGCAGAAAAATATTGTGATAAACGGCGCACCCGATTTTGCGGGCATTCGCGGTTTCTTTAAATGGCTGGACACCAAGAAATACAAAGTTCAGGTGCGGGTGCTGATCAGCCGTTACCGCAGCTATTTCACCTGCACCATGTGCCACGGGAAGCGGCTGCGTCCGGAAGCGCTGGGGGTGAAAATTGCCGGACAGAGCATTTCCGATCTGGTTAACCTGAATGTCGCCGGGCTTCTGCATTTCTTCAAAACATTGAATTTGCCGGAGCACAAGATTAAAATCGCAGACCAACTGTTAAAGGAGATCAAAAAACGACTGCAATATCTGGAAGATGTGGGGCTGGAATACCTGCATCTGGATCGCCGGGCGAACACATTGAGCGGTGGCGAGTTTCAGCGAATTAATCTGGCCACCGCTTTGGGATCGGCGCTGACCGGCACTCTATTTGTGCTGGATGAGCCCACGGTGGGCCTACATCCACGCGATACTTACCGGTTGATCCGGATCCTCCAATCGCTGGTGGAAGCGGGAAATACCGCCGTTGTGGTGGAACACGACCGCTCGGTGATGGAAAATTCCGGGCATATCATCGACCTGGGGCCGGGCTCAGGAGAGAATGGCGGGAAGATCATGTTTGAAGGACAGTTTTCCCGCCTGCTGAAAGACGGAAATTCCCTGACTTCCGAATACCTGGCAGGAAAAAAGCACCTTCCGGTTCGGGAGACGTATCGCAAGGGATCGGGTTCGGCAATCACCATAATCGGTGCCCGCGAGCACAATTTGAAAAACATCGAGGTTCGCTTTCCACTGGGAAAAATTGTGTGTGTCACCGGCGTTTCCGGATCCGGGAAAAGTACCCTGGTAGAAGAAGTGCTTTACCGCGGATACCGGTCAATGCAGGGACAGTTTAACGGGAAAGTTGGCGACCACGATGAAATCCGTGGCGCCCGGAACATTTCCCGGATGGAACTGGTGGATCAATCTCCCATCGGCAGGACGCCGCGCAGCAATCCTATTACTTACATCAAGGGCTTTGATGAAATCCGCAAGCTGTTCGCCAATACCGCCTACGCCAGGGGGCGCGGTTTCAAGCCGGGGCATTTTTCATTTAATGTGGCGGGCGGCCGCTGCGAAACCTGCCAGGGCGATGGGCAGATCAAGATTGAAATGCAATTTCTGGCGGATGTCTATATCCGCTGCGATGCTTGCGACGGCAAGCGCTACAAGCCGGAAATACTCAAAACATTTTATCATGGCAAAAACATCCACGACATTCTGGAAATGAGCACGGATGCGGCGGTTGGTTTTTTCCATGACAGTCCCAAGATTGTTCAGAAATTGAAGGTTTTGCAGGATGTGGGTCTCGGATATCTCCGGCTTGGTCAGCCCGCAACCACCCTGTCCGGCGGCGAAGCGCAGCGCATCAAATTGGCAGCCCACCTCAGCCGCAAAACGCACCGCGATGTTCTCTTCATTTTTGATGAGCCGACCACCGGGCTGCACTTTGATGATATCGCCAAGCTGCTGAATGCATTCGATATCCTCATTCAACGTGGTGCATCTCTACTGATCATTGAACATAATCTGGACGTGATTCGCTATGCGGACTGGGTCATCGATCTTGGTCCGGAAGGCGGAGAAGGCGGCGGGCAGATTGTGGCGGAAGGCACACCGCAGCAAATTGCCGGAATTCCAAAATCCTACACCGGGCAATTTCTGAAGCCGTATTTTACAAGCAAGAAGTCATAAGCGGTTCATCTTCTTTAACGCCCCGTACTTGATCCCATACATTCTGACCATGTTTTTCAGCGTGGCGTATTCCTTCCAGCGATTGGCAAATTCGCGGAATATCTCCGAACCGGTCAGCGCAAACATGAGCTCCAACTGGATGATGTGGAGATGGTGGTAACCGATGGTGGACGGATCCACCGCCGGGTGAAAGTCCTGTTCGCAGAGCGAATATTTGCTCCAGAACCCCATATCGTAGCGGGGCAGAATTTTTTCCAGCGTTTCCACCCCCTCCGAGAAAAGACGGCTGGCAAGCGCATCTTCCTTGTGGGTCCGCACAAAATCATAAATGCCGCACAGCGAAAAGATCATCCCGTTGAGAACCAGCACCGGGAAATCCGCCGGATATTCTTCGTAAAACGGCCCGGCATCCGTAAATGTGACCACCCCGCCTTCCTGCACGGAAAAAGTGAACGGCAGCAGCGCTTGGCGGGCAGTCTGATCAAATTTTTCGTCACCGGTCAACTGGTATGCCCGAAGCAGAATATTGATTCCCCGGGCTTGCGAGAAAGCGGATTTCCACGGCTTTTTGATGCGGTAAGCGGGCTTGTCCACATCAGTGAGCCAGTAAGCGCCCAGTTTGTCGTCATGAAGCGCATTTTCGTGGAACCACCGGGCGATATTCAAAAAACGTTCGCAATCCGCATCCGATTTGGTTCGCAGGTAGGTGTGCCAGATGGCCAACCCGTACTGCCCGATGGAAATGGGATAGTAGGTCATCTTCTGCTCCGCCACATCGATGTAGGAAGGAATGATCGGGATGCCTTTTTCATCGAAGTGGTATTGCTGGCTGTGGCCACTAAGCATCTGCTCTTCAGTCATGATGAAATAATATTCCCCCAATTCGGGAGAATGCAGGTCGTCCGATAGTTCGTAAATCTGGCGGTCGCGGGTCACATCCTTGATAAATTTTCGCAGCATGAACGCTGCTTTCTGGATTTTATTGGGCATCGGGTTTTCTCTGGCTTTTCAGCAGATTTCGTAAATCTGCCGCACTTTTTTCACTGGCATCGGGGAAGGCGTGGAAAAGCGCATCAACCTGTTCGCGAATTATCTTATCCGGGTAGATATTTTTGTATTGTCGATAAAAATCGAGAAACGGCTGCAATAATCGAATGGTTTCATCCCGAAAAACAGATTCCCATGAACCCGGAATTTCTGCGGGGGAATCCGCAATTATTACCACGCCGGCGGTGCTGCCGGGTTCAAGAAGCTCGTTCTTCAGCCTTACCACGCGGAACAGGCGGTCGGCAAAATCATGGAAAAGGCTGGCCAGACTACGCAAATTTTCGGGTGAAATCAGGATGTCGTCATAAGTCGCCAACTGCTCCCACTCCACATAGATCTGACCGATGAAATCAATCTCCTGCTCTATTGTGTCTATGAAGGCCTGGGGAAAAGTCATTTCCTCTGTCACCTGGTTGAAGGTTTGGATTTCTGCTTTGCTAAGGCCCTTGAAATCTGAAAATCGCAGAGCGAGACAGTAATGACCAGTTTTATTATTTCATGCATTCCGGAACCCGCAATCAAAGAAACTGAAATTTATGCTGATGCCGCCCGTAAAACAACCGGACAGGAATTTCATTTCGTCGGGGACGAAAGGTGTCATTTCGAGAAGCATGCGATGAGAGATTTTTTAGAGACATTCGAAGATTTCTTACTTCGTTCGAAACGATGTCAATCGACTTTGAACAGAGAGCTCATGTCATGAATTCTTATTCCCTTTTATTTATTTGATTTGTTCACTATTTTTGCATGGTTTGCTTTGAATATTTTCTTTGTTTTGTTCTGCTCTGGTACCGCAGCGCACGTTCAAAAACAGCCGAAGTCAAAAAATTGCAGACTTAAAGTTTGAGAATGACTGAAACTAAACTGGAAAAGATAGCCATCTACATCGATCCCGCATGCGACTTCCGGAAACAGGCGGGTTATGTATTCCAGACGCTTTTCACCAACATCGGCGTTTCATTTTACGAGATTGATGAACAGCGGCTGGATTCTTCTTCTCCCCTGATTTTGTTCCAGTATGGAGAAGGCGATCCCGGTTTGCCAGAAAACGCTTTTGTTGTTCGGATTATGCCATCCGGCTACGATGAAAAATTGGCCGGGCTTTCTTTAGATGATGTGCGATGGCTGAAGAAGGCAGAAGGCTCGGAGAGCTTCAGCCAATTTCCGGACAAGCTGCTTTGCCTTTTCTCGGGAAGGCGAGCACCACTCCAGACTGTTTTATATTCTGATGAACAGAACGGTGAGCCGCTTATTTCAATGAATGAGAAAGGAATCCGCTGTTCCGCCGATCTGATCGCCACTGCATTTTATTTTTTGAACCTGGAAAATGAGCGGCAGACCAAACAACGGGATTCTTTTAAAAGATACCACAAGGAATACAGTCCGCTGGGAGCAGCAATTTATAACAGGCCTTACGTTGATATTATCGGCGAGCTATTTTCTCAATTCCTTCAATTGGCAGCAAGTCGGGCGGGATTGAATATCAAGCCCGGAACCCGTTGGCCAGACAATCACCGGTTTGCGCTGGCGTTGAGCCACGACGTGGACCGCATCCGCACCTGGACTTTTGCCAAAATCAAACGGGCGCTGAAAGAGAACAACCAAGATAGGAATTTTGCCGGCCTGCTGGCTAAATCTCTGAAAGTTGCTTATTCCTTCGGCCTGCCATCCAACTGGACGGGGAATTCCAAATTTATCAGTGAATTGGAAAAATCACTCGGAGGCCACTCAACTTTCTTTTTTGCGGCTGGGCCCAAAACGCCGGGCGACCCGGCTTACCGGCTGGCTTCGCGCCGGATTCGAAAAGGGCTTTCCCAGCTCGCCAATTCCGGCTGCCACATCGGATTGCACGGCACGCTGCAATCCGCTGAAAATGAAGCGATTCTGAAGAACGAAAAGGAACAGCTTGAAAAGGCATCCGGTCAGACAGTCCGAGGCAACCGTCAGCACTATCTGCGGTTTGTGGAAGACAGCACGCCAGGCATCATCTCCGCTGCAGGTTTTGGCTACGATTCCACCCTGGGATTTGCCAACGATCTGGGCTATCGCTGCGGAACGATGCTGCCATTCCATCCATTTAATCCTGGGCCCGAAGAAACATACCCGTTCCTGGAAATCCCGCTAATCCTGATGGATACCGTTCTTCTGTTGGAGAACAAGTTGTTCTTGACTGCCAACGATGCGTGGAAGATTGTTGAAGAGTACCTGGAGGAGGCGAATCGGCTGGGCGGCTGCCTGACTGTAAACTGGCACAACAATAATCTGAACAAAGCAGATTTAACCGGCTATACCCAATTGTACGAAAAAATGTTAAATTGGGCAGTTGAGAGGAATGGGTGGATTTGCTCGCCGGATGAGGTTTGGGAGTGGTGGGAGAAAAA